>CAYYTC010000005.1:0-108276 GCA_964474425.1 uncultured Acidobacteriota bacterium | reverse complement strand
AACCACTAACCACTAACCACTAACCACTAACCACTAACCACTAACCACTAACCGCCGCTACGCGGCACTCAGGGCTATGCGGAAGATTGCGGTGTAGCGGATGGTCTGCAGGCAATAGTTACGGGCAAAGACCGCCAGGTCCAGTACGATAAAATGATCTCCGCCCCGTTCGAATTTGCCGTGAACCCGGCCGCGGGTTTCGACGATGCACTCCTCTTCCTGGAGATGATAATTCTGCACCTCGCAGGAAACATCGATCCAGGCCGGAATCGAGTAGTTGGTCGCCAATATCCGGCTGGCTCTACCTAAAATCCATCCGGGATGCAGAGCTTTTTCGTACAGGGCATGATAGTCGCGTATCGATTTCCGGCAGTATTGCCAATGAACGTTCCACGTAAATTCGGAAGAGATGGGCGTCAGGAATTCACCGGGCTGGAGCGATTCGAGCGAAATGGGGCGGTGGAGCCTGGATTTCCCTGCCGGGTAATTTTCCGGTGAAGGTTCGGGCTCAGGAGCATGGGCCGGCAACTGCGCCCTGCCAATTCCGCAGGGCACTCCCTGATTATTGACAGCCTGGTAATCTATGCATACGGTCCCGTCCTTTGATATTGAAGAGATCAGTCCGGTGACACGAATTTCCTCGCCGTCGCAGATGGGCCGGACGAAGCGTACCTCTGCCGAACCGTGTTGCAGCCAGTCTCTCTCCATCATATCGACCAGGGGACGGGACATGTACGCAAAAACAGAGATCCCTGGAACCAGCCCGGCGTGAAATCCGTACCGCCTGGCATACTCGTCGTTGCGGATCTGATTGTCGGCGTCGGCGGCCTCAATCGATGCCTTCGCACGATACTCCGATAATGGAGATCCCACGCTGTAAAGCATCCCGAACACTCTCCGATATGGAGTTCAAGGCGAACTGCTGCTCTTCGAATGGATGACAAAATACCACAAAAATCCTTTTAGGAGCATATTGTTGTTGCAGATGGTATTCCTGTGCCGCTTTCGCCGGATAGATTCTCTTGTGAAATAATTCGTATCGGATACTCTAATAGCCGGATTTGCGGTTTGTGTCATAAACCAGGATGCAGTTTTTCATTGAGAGGATTTATGCCGGATTTCGACAGCATCAAGCCCGGATTGACGTCGGAGCAAACCGTGACTGTGGATTTAGGGCTTTCCGTAACTCACACAAAAGTGCCGGTGCTTTCAACGCCCATGATGATCAGCCTGATGGAGGGCGTCTGCAAAGACCTCGCCCAGGAACTGCTTCCTCCCGGATACATCACGGTCGGCTATGAGGTGCATGTGAGGCACAAAGCTGCGGCCCCCGTCGGTGCGCAGATCAAATCGTGGTGCAAGGTGCTGGAAGCGGATGGCCGCAGACTGCTGTTCGAGGTGCGTGTCACGGAAGGGGATCGCGTCATCGGGGAAGGGCAGCACCGCCGAACGATCATCCCCTACTCCGAGTAATGGTGTCGTTTGGAGAAGCTTTATGATGGGCCGCCGGCAGATGGTTGCCGGTTGAAACAAAGGCTCGCGATATAGCCCGTGGCGAAGGTGATGGCGGTGCCGATCAGCACGTACCACGTAAAGGCGATTTCGCTGAAATACCAGATACACAGCATGGAAACAAGCCCCACGGCCATTCCGAAAATGGATCCCCTTTCGTTTGCCTTATGGGTCAACACCCCCAGCAGAAAGACTCCGAGCATGCTCCCATAGGTAATGGAGGCGATGGTCAAGCCGGCTTCCAGGACTGATTTTACGCCCCGCGAAAGAATTGCCAGGGCCGTAAGCGTTATCCCCCAGAACACGGTGATCCAGCGGGAAATGCGCAATTGCTGTTCAGCCCCGGCATTTTTCTTCAGGAAGGGACGATAAAAATCCACGACGGTCGTAGATGCCAGGGCGTTCAGGGAACTGCTCAAATTAGACATGGCTGCCGCAAGGATCGCGGCAATCATGATGCCGCGAACCCCATGAGGCAGGTATGTGACGATAAACGCCGGAAAGATCTTGTCGTTGGAATCGGGCGGCACCATGCCGGGATTGTATTGGTAGAAACTGAAAAGCATGATTCCTATGAGCAGGAAAAGAGCGAATTGAAAGAAGATCACCACGCCGCTTGACAGGAGAGCGATTTTGCCGTCCCGCTCGTTTCTTGCTGCCAGAAGGCGCTGAACGATAAGCTGATCCACGCCGTGGCTGGCGGTGTTCAGGAACGCTCCGCCGATCACCCCGCCCCAGAACGTGTAGGGAATGTGGAAATTCACGGAAAAATCCCAGAGCATCCATTTGGAGCCTGCCACATCCATGACTCCCTGCCAGCCGCCGGGGATCAGCCCCAGGATGACGAAGAAAGTCACGATCGTGCACCCCAGATATATAAAGAGCTGAACGACATCCGTCCAGATCACGGCGGTCAGCCCTCCCTCGAAGGTGTAAATCAGGGTAAGGGCGGAGATGATCAGGATGGACCAGATATCGCCGGAACCCAGCACGATTCCAACCACGATGGCGATGGCAAACACCCGGACTCCCTCAGCCAGGGCTCGCGTTATGAGAAACATGCTGGCCGTCGCATGCTTGGTCGTGGGGCCAAACCGGCGCAGCATCAGTTCATATGCCGTATACATTTCCCCCTTGAAGTAGGCGGGTATTAAAACCAGGCAGATAAAGACGCGTCCCACCATGTAACCGATGATCAACTGAAGAAAGGTGAGGTTTCCCGCATAGGCGATTCCCGGCGTGCTGATGATCGTGAGAGTGCTGGTTTCTGTGGCAACGATGGACAGTGATAGCGCCCAGGCCGGCGTGTTCTTGCCGCCCAGGAAATAGGTGTGAATGGACTGCTGTTTCCGGCGGAATTGAGCTCCGTACAGAGTGATCGCGATCAGGTAAAAGATGACGACGCATCCATCCAGCCAATTGAAACCCACGGGAGACTCCCACAAGAGCGATCCCCATGGTAACCTCAAAGGCGCGAAGACTCAAAGCCGCAAAATGGATTCGATGCCATTTTGTGCCTGTTGACACGGCCGCTGCCGGTATGGAGGGAGAAGGAAGTTTATGTATTCCTATGGTAAATTGGTATTCTTCGCAGGCAGGCTTACGTGTTAACCTAATTACTTGTGGCAAAAAGGAGAGGCCCATAGCCGTGAGATCCTCTATGAGAACTGTTTTTGTGATTCTTTTATTCGCATCGGTTGGATTGTGTCTCCCCCAGACCCAGTCCAAAACTCAGCCGGCATCGCCCAAGGCTGCTCAACCTGAACCCGAATCTGCGCCAAAACCTCAAGCCAGGGCGGCAGAAGATGAAAAAATCCCTGAGGCGGATCCCAGTTCGCTTTTTCCTGCCGTGGTCGCGCGAGTGAACGGAAAGGCCATTTCCGGCAGGGAGTTGGAGAGGCTTGTGCGACGTCAGCTGGCGCCTCTGGGGAATCCGGAATGGGGGAATCTCCGAGAGGATTATCGCGGTCAGCTCGTTGCTGAAGGGCTGGGATTATTGATCAATTCGAAGCTCCTTTATGAAAAAGTGGTCGCCAGCGGGGTAAAGGCTACCGACCTGGAGGTTCAGGCCGAATTGCAGAAGATAACCAAGAACTTCAAGAGCGACGCGGAAATGAATATCGCGCTTGCCAGTGAGCTGACGGACCGCGCCACCCTGGAGAAGGACCTCTATGAAAGCGTGGCGCTGTCAAAATACGTCGAGGATAATATCAACAGCAAGATTACGGTGTCTCAGGAAGAGCTCGCAAAATATTACTCGAGCAATCCTGCTGAGTTTCAGCATCCGGACATTGTCCGAACCAGCCATATCCTGATACAGCCCGCGGGAGATACGGCCGAACAGGACGCCCTGGCCAAAAAGCGCGCGGAAGCCCTGTTGTCCCGTGCCAAAAAGGGCGAGGATTTCGCCAAGCTTGCCAAAGAGAACTCGATGGATTCATCGGCTTCCCAGGGCGGGGATGTGGGATTCGCCTCAAAGGAAAACCTGACTTCGGAGTATGCGAATGCTGCTTTCTCGCTTCCCGTTGGAGGCGTCGCTGTGGTCAAAACTCAGGCCGGATATCACATAATCAAAGTGACCGACAAGAAAAAGGAAGGTTTGTCCACTCTGGAGGAAATCAAGCCGCAGCTGACGGATTTTTTGAAAAATCAGAAAGCCCAGGAGGAACTGACCAAACTGGTCAACCAGCTGAGAGATCAGGCCAAAATCGAAATTCTCATCCAATCGGGTCAGCCGCTGAAGCCGTAGCCCCGAACCCGGTCAAAGGGACGCCTCAGAAGAAGCGTCCCATATTTCTCTTGGCGGCCAGCCGCTCATCGGCTGCGCTTCGTTGAAAGACTGCCACAATCATGGATGGGGCATATCATGTTTGCTCCCTCCCATCGTTCAACGGTTGTGGGCAGGAATCCCTTGGAACGGTAAGGCCGGCAACTCGAGCTTTGGATGCCTGCATAACAGCCTGCACTCCAAAGCGGTCTATCCTGCCGGAAAATCATGCCGCCGTCAGCCCGCAATTTTTCATACGATCTTAGAACCAATGGCATATAATGGTTATATGCGTTCCAACTGAAAGCATTCAACTGCCCTATAATGAATCCATGACTGGAGGAGGGCGATATTCATGCGAAGAATCTGCCAAATTACCGGGTATGTAGCGTTCCTGCTGATATTGGCATCCATTCCGCTGGGCCGTACTTCCGAACCGGAAATAGCGGGCGGTGCGCCGCAAAATATCGAGAGTCCCGGGCAGAAATACGCCAAGTATTTCTTCTACGATTACAAGGCTCCCGAGATTCCTCCGGAGGTAGCGAAAAAAATGGAGAGAGCCCGGCAAAAATCGGCGTCAACCGTGGAAGCAACCCGCTTTATAAATATGAACCCAACGAGGTTGGAAGGGGCTCCTTACATGGATTTTGTCTGGCTATGGAAAGGATCCTCGAAGGAATACGTCGAGTCGGAACACGTCCACAATTTTGACGAGTTCATAGGATTCTTGGGCACAAGAGGGCCGAAGGATCCTGACAGCCTGGGCGGAGAGATCGAGTTATGGTTGGGTGGTGAAAAATACATGCTGACCAGGAGTTGCCTAATTTATGTGCCTAAGGGATTGAAGCATTGCCCTATACGATTCACCCGGATAGACACTCCGATTCTGTTTTTCTCGGGGGCATTTCAACTTGGCGAGTACAAGAGGACGCCGACCGAGTTCACAGAGGCCAAGGCCGCAGAGCGGAATTACGCTAAATATTTCTCCTATTATGTGAATCCCAAAAAGATTCCCCCAAAAGCTGATTCTGCGGAGGCGAAGAGCAAAACGGAAGAAGCGCGCCAGGATAGCGGATCCACGATAAAGGCAAGCGGACTGCTGAATTTAAACTCGATCGAGGGAGCTCCTTATATCCAATTTGCCTGGTTGTATAGCGGCTCAGAAGCAAAACCCACGCACCCCGAACACGCCCATGACTGGGGTGAGGTTTTTGGCTATATCGGAGATGCGGGACAGGAAAACCCATATGGTCCGATGGGAGAGGTCGAGTTTTGGGTTGGCGGAGAGAAATACGTTTTAACCAAAAGCTGCCTGGTCTGGATGCCGCCGAATCTTCCCCATTGTCCGGTGAGATTCGCGCGGATAGATAAACCGATTTTATGGTTTACGCTGGGAGTTGATATGAAGGGCGCATACGATTTCTCGAAGCCGCCGGCCGATAAAATACAGTGATGCTCGAAGGCGTCCCTGGTTGAAGCGAAAAGACCCGTAATCCTGAATGGGCAATTCCAAATTTGCCATAAAGTTGTCCCGTTCCTGCATTTTGTTTTTTAAAATCCAGGCTGCTATTTCGGGAAATAGCGCTTCGAATGCCTGGAAAACAGCATATCGCGAAAAGTGAAATGACTCCGGATTCCTCCGAAGTCCCGTTCGGATTTTCGGTGCCGGAAATAGGGCCGCCTGGACGATGCCACGCCGGCTTTGTGCATCAGCCTGCTTCTGCGCGGATTCCATACTCTCTGGCGAAAATGGCCGCTCCGAGGGCGGCCGTCGCCTGGGGCTTCTCGGGGGATACTATCTTTTTGCCTAATTCTTCCTCAATGGCTTTGACCACCCCGATGTTCTTTGCCACGCCTCCGGAAAAGACGATCGGTTCCTCGTAACGGATTTGTCCGCCCGCCCCCATGCCGATGACCCTTTTGGCAATGGCTTTGCTCAGGCCGCAGGCGATGTCTTCCTTTGCCCAATTCTCCGACAAAAGAGAGATTATCTCCGACTCGGCGAAGACGGTGCAGACGCTGCTGAGGGTACAGGGATTCCTGGACATCAATGCAAGGGGACCCATTTCGTCGATACGGAGGTTGAGGATTCTCTCTGTCAGGACTTCCAGAAATCGTCCTGTACCCGCAGCGCACTTGTCGTTCATCTCGAACCTGACAACGTTTCCATCCTGGTCCAGTTCCATTACTTTGCTGTCCTGCCCGCCGATGTCGATAATGGTCCGAACTGCGGGGAACAGAAGCTTCGTCCCTTTGGCATGACAGATTATCTCGGGAAGCACTTTGTTGGAGGATTTGAATGCTCTACGCCCGTAGCCGGTGGAAACTGCATATTTTATGTCACCCTCGGACTTACGGATCTGATACAGAGCCGTCTGGAGCGCTTCAACTCCGCTCTCATTACGGTCATAGCGCGTGGGTATCAGTGAAAACGCCAGGATTTCGTCCTGCCCATCGATTAGGGCGGCCTTTGTAGCGACGGAACCTATATCAATACCTGCGAACATAGATGGCTCATGCTTTCCGCATCTTCATTATTTCACATATGCTTTCAATACGCGTCCTCAAGGCTTCCGGACTATAGTCCCGGTCCTCCCAGTTGTCCCCCTCGATGTAGAATACGGGCAACTTTGTCTTTTCCTCCACTATCCTGGCCAATAGCCGGTGGCTGCTTCCCAGCCAGCGGTCGTAATCCATCAGGCCAAACACCATTCCATCGAGGTTATGGGCCGTCAGTTTTTCACATATCTGGTCGGCCTGGTAGCCGGGATTCACCATGCCCGAGGTCCGGAGCCAGCTTTCGGCCGCTGCCATATAGGGATCTTCGAAAGTAGGCGGCCGGAGCTGCTTCTCCGTCAGTATGAAAAACTCGCTGAGGGGTATGCCCACGCCATTTTCTTCAAACATTCTGGCAACCCACGGGACGGAAGGATGCAAACTGTATATCAGCAATTTCGGCGCTCCCGGAGGCAGTATCCCTTCCCTCTTGTTCACCCGTTGCTTCAATTCCTTTATCGTGATATCCAGTGCCCTCTCCATGGATTCGATGCCGGTGTTAAAGGGAGTGGACAGACCCTCCCAAAACAAACGCCCGCTTACTGCGCCCAAGGGCTGCGGATCGGCACTCATCAACCGGCCCAGCTCCGACACCTTTGCCGCGTAATTCTGCCAGAGTTCAATGACTTCCTTGATCTTCTCCTCTGAAACTTTGATTCCAATTTCCTTTTGCACGGATTCGAACCCGTCTTTCATCTGGCCGGCCAGATATTCCACCCTCTCGACGACTTCATCCTCCACCGTACCCAGCGGCTGGTCATGGGGCAGGCGGGTCACATAGGTTTTCCATTCGGGATCGTGGTAGAGGCGGATAAACTCATCCGTTTTGGGGCCTTCATCGCAGACAAAGCCCCATATCCAGCTTATGTCGGGGGAAGGGATAATGCCCCGTTTGCGGATGGCATATCGCGTCTTATTCAGGGCGCAATGGCGGCATCCATAGGGGATGCCGGATTTTTCGGCCTCCTCCAGGAAGGGATTGAGCTTGTGGAAGAAACTGTTCATCACGAATGTAACGAATATATCGGGGAAAGAAACGAAAATTCTATCCGGTGCCGTTAGCTTGAGGGCGTAATAGAAATGCAAAATGGCCGGAAGGATCCCGTACACGATTTTGATCCCTGTTTGTTTGTATTCAACCGCCTTCGTCAAGTCGATGGTTTCTTTTACGAAGCAGCCCAGCAATTTCCGGATGCCCTCCAATTCCAGGTCAAAGTGCGCAGGAAGGCGTTCCTGAACAGCAAACCGTATGTCGTCTTCCGTCAGGCCGATTTTTTCGGATGCCTTTCGCCATTCCGGCAGGTATCGGGACATCTCATTTTCTTCGAAACCGGTTAGCCTTAAAAATTCCTCGTATATGTTTTGTGCCATCCTCATCAATTCCTTCTCCTCCGCTTGACGGACTCGATAAAGCTTTCGATCCTGGTCGTTAACGGCCCTACGGCTTCCCTCGAGTATTCATAGGAGGATTCAAGTTTCAACAAAGGAACATTGATCTGATTCAATGCTTTCGACAGGACGGAGCATTCCATGTCATAGATCTCTTCGAACGACAATTCATACCATATCACCGCGTCGATGCCGAAATCGTTTATGAGCTTCTTGATGAATTCGATCCTTTCTTCCCAGGCCGGCTGAAATATCGAGGGGGGCGTCCTTTGGGCATAATAGGTCTCTGCCAGATTCCTCATCAAATCGCCGTCTGTTTGTGGATTCCATGCGCAGTGTCTCACTCCTTCGTCCAGGAACTCGGCCGCGACGACTCCCCCTGCCTCTTCAATCAGTTTGGGCACAACGTAATCGCCCACGCCCAACACATGACCCGCCAGAAGTATCCTTGGTGTTTCGGCGGGGAACGGAGCCGGGGCTTTTTGCAGTTCTTCATGGATGTCGGCGAGCTTCCCGGCCAGCATTTCGGGTTCGCAATAAAAGGTGTGATGGTTGAGACGGATGAAGTCATCTCCGCCGATGGGGGGCGGCTGCGTTTTCCTTAAAAGATCAATCTTCCTCAGACCGGTTCTGATTTTATTGATGGATTCTATGGATTTTCTGAGCATTTCGTCCGATACATCATGGCCGCTGAGAGTCTCGAGCTTTTGTCTTAGCCGGACCAGCCCCCTGTAATAGTAGTCCCGGGAGATTGACTTTTTCCAATCCGCTGGAACGCCCAGCCTCGCTGTCGGCAGTTTGAAATACTCGAATAGATCGGCCAGCCTCGATTCATGGCAATCGCTGCACTGAACCACGATAAGGTCAAGCATGGGGATCACCGGGTCCACTCCCAAAAGGTGATACCCGATTTGGGACCTGGAATAGGGGCTCATGAAACGGAGCATGTAAGGGATAACCGCATCCGGGGGTTCAGGTTGGCCTCCCCTGCAAAGCAGATACGGCAGCGCTCCGGATGCAAGGATCTGTTCTTCCGGAACAAACCTGCCTACATATCCAACAATTTTGATTCCCTTGTCCTTCTGTTCCTTTAATTTTTCCGGTCGAGTCCGGGCAATCCTAGCCAGTCCGTTCATTATCTCCATCTCTGCTATCCTTCTTTGAAGGTATCAATGACTATAAATCCATAGTACTCCCAGCTTGTTCATTGACGGTAGCGCAATCAGCAGTTGAACCACCGAATCCCCTGGCGCGGCCCGGGGCCGCAACCAAATACTCGTCACTGGCGATGGCCGCGCGCTTTCAGCTGTCAGCTTCCAAAAGGGAAGAAAAACTTCTATGCAAAACGCAAAGAAGTCATAGATATAGACTCTAATCCAATGGGAGATCCCCCGGCTCTGCCGAAGGATACTTAATCTTTGGGAGCCGGAGGGCCGATCCAGACGGTCTGAATGTTGATGAATTCCCGGATGCCGCATTCCGATAGCTCCCGACCGTATCCCGACCGTTTCACGCCGCCAAACGGCAGTCGTGGATCCGAAGCCACGATGCCGTTGATAAAAACCTGCCCCGCCTCGATGTCTCGCGCCAACTGCTTCGCCCGGTCCAGGTCGGAAGTCCATAGGCTTGCCCCAAGACCGTATGGAGTTCGATTCGCGAGCTGAACGGCATCCTCCGCATCACGAGCCCTGATCAGTGCCGCAACCGGTCCGAAAACCTCCTCGCAACCCGCCGGCATCTCCGGCCGAACACCGGTCAGGACCGTGGGCGCGAAATAAAATCCGTTTCCGGGTATGCGCTTGCCGCCGATTAGAATCGCCGCTCCCTGCTGCACCGAACCCCGTATCTGGCGCTCCATGTCCGCGATGAACTCCTGGCGGGCAAGCGGCCCGATCTGCGTGGAACGGTCCATGGGGTTTCCTACCTTTAGACTCCTGACCGCATCCACAAAAGTATCCTGGTAGTCTTCAAATATCGATTCCACCACGATAAAGCGTTTGGCTGCGATGCAGCTCTGGCCCGTATTCTGGTAGCGCGCGCGCACGCCTGCCTGAATGGCCGCTTCGAAGTCCGCATCTTCGAGAACGATGAAAGGATCGGAGCCGCCCAGTTCCATCACGGTCTTCTTGAAAACACGCGCCGCGCAGGAAGCGACCTGGCTTCCCGCTTCTTCGCTGCCCGTAAGGGTTACTGCCGCGACCGCCGGGTGCTCGATAAGGCGGGCAACCCGCGCGCTCGGGATGAGAAGAGTCTGAAAAACACCTTTGGGGAAGCCGGCCTCCGTGAAAACTCTTTCTATTTCCAGCGCGCATTGCGGGACGTTGGATGCATGCTTCAGGATTGCCGTGTTCCCGGCCATCAATGCCGGCGCGGCGAAGCGAAAGACCTGCCACAATGGATAATTCCAGGGCATGACGGCGAGGATCACCCCCAGCGGCGGGTATTCGATATAGCTTTCCGCCGCATTCGAAACACGCGGCTCGTCGCTGAGAAACCGCTCGGCGTTTTCGGCATAATAGTCGCAGTTCCAGGCGCACTTTTCGACTTCGCCTTCGGACTCCACGATCGGTTTGCCCATTTCGGCCGTCATGATGCTCGCCAGTTGAGAATTTTTCTCCCGGAGGCAGGACGCCGCCCTTTTCATGAGCGCCGCGCGGACCGGGAACCTCTCGGAACGCCAGTGCGCAAAAGCCTCTTTCGCCGCACGGAGCGCTTCCTCCGTTTGCGCTTCGGAGTGAATCCTGTAAGAACTGATGACTTCGCCTGTAGCGGGATTCATCGATTCAAAGCGTTCTTCTGCAGCCATGCGGATGTCCTCTTGAAATCTAAACTTTAAAATCGCCCGAGACTGATCATGTTGGCAAAAATCCTGTAAGCACCGGGATTCCCTGCCGGCAACTGGCGAAACCAGGAATAACCGGTATAAATGTAATGTCCTTTGCCGTAGCGTACGTAAAGCATCCCGCCGTTTTTGGCTTCCTCCCCGGGATCATTGCCGGATAGAAGCGGTTTGTAGCGTGAATCCCAGGTGCTCATGAAATACAGCCCTCTTTCCTGCACCCAGCCCTCGAAGTCGGCCGGAGAAATCCGGTTGGGCATGGTGAACACAGGGCTAAGCGGATCCAGAATCCTGATCGGGGAGTCCTCGACTGTGATGCGGTCTCCATCCGAGACGCTCATGGGGTAGGGGCCGAACGCGAATGGCGAACCCGGAACATCGCGCATGGGCCTTACCGTTGGACGCACGTATTGAACAATCAGCGTCCCTCCTCTTTGGACATAGTCCAGCAGCCGCCTGTTGTTCGCTATCAGGTCCTCGTTTACGTTGTACGCCCGGATTCCCGTAATGATAACCTGGAAACGGCTGAAATCCCCGAAGGCCAGGTCTGCGGCCGAAAGCATCCGCACTTTGACTCCAAGCTGCTCCAGAGCGGCCGGGATTTCGTCGCCGGCGCCGGGAATATATCCAGCGGTCAGATTCGGAGCCACATCTACCTTGAATATCTCCAATTGAGATCGTGCAGGGGCGTACAGATTTCGGGTCCAGTTTTCCGGATAGGAAATCGTCTGGTAGCCGCTCCGGAATTCCCGCCCATCCATCGAGGCCGTCGCCTCGACCGGGTATTCGCCGGTTTTGGCGCCGGCCGGAATCCGGACCTGGAAATTCTGCGCAAAAGTCTCGCCTTTACGGGAGAGCCGGAATGGGACCTGAGCGGGCTCCGCAATCCAGCCTTTGGCTGCGACCAGCTTCAGAGTGCCGCGGGACTCTCCCCTTCTGTTATTCAAAACAGATACTCTGAACTTGCACGATCCGGCGGCCGGCCGGGACGGGGCGATCACGGTCTGCGGATCAAGAGTCAGCGAAAGCGCCGGCACGATTTGGAATTCCGGGAAATCCACGCCGCGCAGCGGATCTCCGGCCTGGGCTCTGGCCACGGCCTGAACCGGCACGTCGGCGTCCTTATAGCGATAAACGGCTTCAACCCTGATTTCAGGTTTGCCAAACGGCGCAAATTCGTCATCGGTCGGCCCCACACGGTATCGGGCATCGCCACTTCTTTGAATGTGCCAGAACGGCTGCGTTTCCGCGGCATCGGCCGCCAGGCTGACGGAGTACCGGAACGCTGAAGCGCTGCCCGGCGGTTGTTCGCCGAACGGCGCGTTAGCGGCGGCAGCGACAGGACCCGGCGCCCGAAGCGAAATATCCTTGAGCCGCACCGGCTCAGCGCCGCGGTTGAAAAAGTGAACGGTGACCTGTGCCTTCTCCCCGGGCACTCCCGTGGCATTGTCGCTCCTGGCGGTGATGCAGATGCCCAGGACAGCATTCAGAGCCTTTTGAAAATCCGCCAGCTTCAGGCGGAGCGCATCCTCGAGCACGAATTTTGCCGGCTTGGAGAGCGCGGAGCTCTCGACGCCGCGAATCGCCCGGTTGAGGGCCACGATTCCTTCGGCCACCGGTCGGGCGCTTATCTCCGGGTGTGCAACCTGAAATGCCCGCAAAGCCTCCGAAGCGGCCCGCTGCGCGGCAGCAAGATCCTCTCGAATATAGGCGGCCGCCTGCCGCTCGCTTCCCGCGAGATCGGGAATAGCCATTAGCGAGGTGTCCAGGGAATCAAAAAAACTTTCCCCTTTGGACATTATCGCCGCGGGCGAATCCACAAGGCTGAAATATTCATAGGAGCGCGAGGGAAGGGAATAAGCGGTTCCGCTTCCCTGCGAACGATGCCGGGAATAGCCTTCCGCAGCAATCTCTCTGTAGGAACGCCCCAGGACCGGGTCATAATCCCCCACAGGGACCCGGACCGTCCAATTGCCGGGATTTCCATCGGCGCCTGACGGCGCAGGTTCTCCCCCGAAACTGCTTATATACAATTTCTTTGCTTGCCAGGGCGGCAATCCTTTACGGATCTGTTCGGGGAATCTGCCGGGATCCGCGGCTGCACGATATGCCTCCCGCACAAGCACGCCGGCGGCCTGGTGATGGCCGTGTCCATCCGCGGGACTTCCCTGAAACCTGGAGAGAATGACTTCCGGTCGCCATCGGCGAATGAAGCCGGTCACATCCTCGAGCGTGGCCTCGCGCCCCCATTTGGAGAGGGTCTCTTCCGCTGTCTTGGAGAAGCCAAAATCAACAGCCTTTCCGAAATAGAGCTCTGTGCCGTAGAACCTGCAGGCCTCGAGCAGTTCCCCTGTGCGGACGAGTCCGAGAGCTTGGTACTTCTCATTTCCCAGGACATTTTGACCGCCTTCCCCGCGGGTCAGGCAAAATAGGGCGGTCTGTGCATGGTATTTCCGTGACAGCCATGTCAGGGTTGCGGCGCTCTCGTCGTCGGGATGCGCGACGATTTGAAGCACTCGGGCGTAAACGGGAAGCTTTTCGAGTGCAGCCAGCGCTCCCGCTGTCCCGCGGTCCTCCGGCAGCGGATACGGTTCGTGGTTGCCGGCAAGCGAACCTGAGAGTGTCAGCAGCAGGAGGAGGATAAAAGCAGGCCACCCGCGCGATCTCATGAGCACCTCCTTCAGCTTTTTTCTTCCAGTTGAAGCACCCGGTGTGTAAAATTGCCGATCTCCGCTGCGGATCGGATCTGGTCGATGATACCGGATCCGTAGAGGGCGAGAAAGTAGTGGATGCCCAGTTCACGCTCCTGCAGGTTCCGGTTCGGCATGCAACAGTCCAGCAGCTTGTCCAATGCATTCAAAACCGAAGAGTTTCGCTCCGCTTCCCGGCGGATTATGCTTGATTTGAGTTTTCGGGTGTTATGGGAAATCTTTCGCCCCGCCGTATCCAGAGCTTTTGCCAGCGGAGGTTCCATCGCGCTGATTTCGGGCCTGATTTCCGCAAGAACGCGTCCCAGATGCTGCTCGAGTCCTTCGACGCCGGCCACGGCCTTTGCATATTCTTTGCCAATCACTTTATCTGTCGCAGACTGCTTTCCCGCGAAACAATCCTGGACCTCAATTCCCAGACGCTGCATTTCAGACGCGAAGCCAGGTTCAACGAGCGTAAAAGCGTTCCTCGGCCATATCGCGGGCATGCGTTTTCCGAAATGCGTGTACAAGACTTCAACCTGCGCGAAATAGGCCAGTTCGGACGAACCGCCCACGTAGGCGATCGTCGGAAACAAGTGGTCCTGGATCAGCGGGCGGAGCAGCACGTTGGGGCTGAATCTTTCGGGCGCCTGCTCTGCGATTTCCAGCAGCTCATCAAGACGGAAGACGCGGCTGTCGTTCTTGACGCCGAATCCCGAACCGCGCCTCTCCAGGGCGCGTCTTTCACCATCTGTGATCAGGAAAAGAACCGTGGAGTCCTGCTGGATGCTCACTTGTGAGTGAAAACCCGCTGCCTCAAGCTCCCGGCTGCGTTCAAGAAGCGCCGCATGAATCGCGTCGGCATCACGCAGGGCCTTCATGAATAGGTCCGCTGCCAGCCGTTTTGCATCTCTTTCCTGCGCATCATAAAGAATCAATCCGGTCCCGCGAAGGATCCTCGAAAGCAGTTCCGCGAATGACTGCGTGAATGTTGCGCCGGGTTTGTAGGCCGATTCCAGCCGTGTCCGCACTTCGCTCGTCCATGTAGTTTGCGGAAGGCGATCCGCATAGTGCTGCACGGCCTGGCGAATGCTCTCGGGGAATGGAATGGAACCTACGGAGCGCGGCGGCATATCGGCCTGCCGGAAAAGAATGCTGCGGTAATCCACACTTTGAAATACCGGCCGCGAATCGCGTACCGTACAGTGCGTCACTTCCGCAAGATCGTGGTCCTCGGTTTCCATCCAGAAGACGGGAACCGCCGGGACGCCGCGTCCACGTAATTCATCCATGATTTTTATTGCCGTGAGAGCCTTATAGACCGTGTAGAGCGGGCCCGCAAAAAGCCCCGCCTGCTGCCCGGTCAGGACGGCCACGCAGCCCTGGGTTTCCAGCTCTTCTATCCGTTTCAGGGTTTCAGGGCCGCACCCATATCCGCTATTTTGCCGGCGGAGAATGGAGATCATTTCAGGCTTGGGAAACTGCAGTTCCCGACGCCGGGCTTCCTTCTCGATGCGCTCCAGAGTCGGCGCATTATGGTAAAAACGCAGGGCAGCCGGGGAGAGCTCCAGATATTTCAGGAACAGTGCCGACTGGTTTGGAATATGGATGAAAGGAATATCCTTAAACTTCGGCATATGCACACTAGTCTACCGTGCATATTCAAGTTTGGCCAGAAGTCGATTCAATTTGTAGGCAACGCCGACGTACGCGGACGCAGGCTCTGACTGATACTCCAAACCCATATTTCCAATGCTACGGGAATTCCATTCGTGTTTGAAGCAGCGTGGCGGAAGCCGGCTTCAAACCGATCCCCCCATGAACCCAGCCGTCTGGCTTCCGGCTCCTGAATCCCGGCTTCCATCTCCCGCTGTTGTTTAGCGGGGCATAAGGGGCGCAGCCCCTGCATGGCAGAATCCCGAATCGGCGATCTCGAATCATTTGCCGGATGCGGTCCGGTACCTTCTCTCCCTGTAACGGGTATTGCATTCGCCTGCCAGGTCGAGCAGCGCTTCCACCTTGTTCGGCAGGCCGAACAGGTTGATGAAGCCCTCCGCCTCCTTCTGGTTGTAGACGGCGTCTTCGGCGAAGGTTGCGAGGTCTTCGCGGTAAAGCGAATAGGGGGATTTCCTTCCGGCCGTGATGATGTTTCCTTTGTAAAGTTTCAGCCGGACGGTTCCGGAAACCCGGGTCTGGATCGAGTCGATGAAAGCGTCCATCGCATAGCGCAACGGCGTGAACCACTGGCCGTTGTACACGAGTTCGGCGTACTTTCCGGCCAGAATGTCCTTGTAATGCAGAGTGGACTTGTCCAGCGTCAGGCTCTCCAGTTCGCGTTGGGCGACCAGGAGGAGACTTCCGCCGGGCGTCTCATACACTCCCCGCGATTTCATGCCGACAAGCCGGTTTTCCACCAGGTCCACCCGCCCGACGCCGTGAGCTCCGCCTACCGTATTGAGCGCTTCGACCAACTCGACAGGGCCCGTTTTCTTGCCGTCCACGGCGATGGGGGTCCCGTTCTCGAATTCAATCTCCACGTATTGAGGTTTGTCGGGCGCCTTTTCCGGCGATACGGTGAGGGCGTACATACCCTCTTCCGGTTCCGCCCATGGATTTTCCAAAATCCCGCCCTCATGGCTGAGGTGCCACAGATTCCGGTCTTCACTGTATATTTTTTCCTTGGTGGCCGTGATCGGGACCTTCCGGTCGTGAGCGTAGTCTATTTCATCCTCGCGGGACTTAATATCCCACTCGCGCCAGGGTGCGATGATCCGCAGCTTGGGATTCAGCGATTTGTAAGTGAGTTCGAACCGGACCTGGTCGTTGCCTTTGCCGGTGCAGCCATGCGAAACCGCATCGGCGCCTTCCTGTTCCGCGATCTCGACCTGGCGGCGCGCGATAAGGGGCCGGGCGAAGGATGTCCCTAGCAGATATTTTCTTTCATAGATGGCGCCTGCCCGCAGCGTGGGAAAGGCAAACTCGCAAAGAAACTCCTCGCGCAGGTCTTCGATGATGCACTTGGAGGCGCCGGTTTTTATCGCTTTTTCTTCCAGACCCTTCAATTCGCTGCCCTGCCCGATGTCGGCGGCAAACGCGATAACTTCCGCTCCGTAATTGTCCTTAAGCCAGGGGATGATGATCGAAGTGTCCAGACCACCGCTGTACGCCAGCACGACTTTTTTTGCTTTTATGCCCATTGCAGAAATCTCCTACCCCTCCTTGGGGCCCAATGCAGTTACCAACCGCTTCAAATCCGCGGCTTTATCCTTGGAACAGACGAGGACTTTTCCATGAGCCTGAACAATCACGAGGTCCGATACTCCAAAGGCCGCCACCGTGCCGTCCTGTGCATAAATAACGCAGCCGTTGGACTCCAGCGCGACGTGGGGACCCCGGGCGATATTCCCCATGGCATCCGCAGCAAGGGCTCTCTCCAGAGAAGCCCAGTTTCCTATGTCATCCCAGGGAAAACGGGCCGGCACGAGGCGCAGGCCCGAAGCCTTCTCCATGATTCCGAAATCGATGGAGATGCGCGGCAGTCCTGAAAAAATCCGGCTGAGTTCTCCGGAGGCGTCGCTTCTGCCAATCAGCGGCCGGATTTCGCACAGTCCCCGGTAGGTTTCCGGCATATGCTCCCGGAAGAGCTGCAGCAGTGTCTGGTTTTTCCAGAGGAACATGCCGCTGTTCCAGAAGTAATTGCCGGAAGTCAGGTATTGCGCGGCAGTCTCTGTATCCGGCTTTTCGATGAATTGGACTACGGGCCAGGCATCGGAGCGGCCTTCGGGTTTTTCCGCCAGCACGTAACCGTAACCGGTTTCCGGCCGTGTGGGAGGGATTCCGAAGACGACGCCGGTGGCCCCCTCGATGTTTTCCAAACCGGTTTGCACGGTCTTTAAGTAGGCTTCGGCATCGCCGATAAAATGATCGGCCGGCAGAGCCAGCATGAGTCCTTGCGAATCGCGCCGCTCGACATGAAGCGCGCAGAATCCGAGGCAGGCCGAGGTGTCCCTGCCTACGGGTTCCACGATGAAATTTTCCGTGGGGATCTGCGGCAACTGCCTGCGCGCAACATCCAGGTGTGCCGCGCCAATCGAGATCAGTATCCTGTCCGACGGCACCAGCTTGTGGATTCTCTCAATTGTGTCCTGAAGCAGCGAACTGGCGCTCAGGAGCGGTATGAAGGGTTTCGGAAGGTTTTGTGTGCTCAGGGGCCAAAACCTTTCGCCGCGCCCTCCGGCCATCACTACTGCAAAAAGTCCTGTCATTTTAAGACCTTTTAGTTGTCTCAAGGGGTGGTAATTTTAATGTAGAAGGCTGAGTTTTCCTATGGAAAAAGCAGCCCTCTATTGCGGATGCCGGGATTACACCGGTGAACCGCACGGTATTTTATGAACCAAGCTAATGCAGTTGCCCCGAAATCCGGGGGTATGGGAGAGAGCTATGGCAGGACTGAGCCAGGAAAAATGTGTTGCATGTCGGGCGGATGCTTCCCGCGTCACCGAACCGGAAATTGCAGAGCTGAAACCTCAAATCCCGCAATGGGAGTTGAGGGAGCGCGACGGGATTCCCAGGATCGAGCGGACCTACCGGTTTAAAAACTTTGCCGGCGCCCTGGCCTTTACGGTCAAAGTCGGTGAACTGGCGGAATCCGAGGGCCATCATCCGGCAATCCTTACGGAGTGGGGAAAAGTGACGGTGACCTATTGGACCCACGCCATCCGGGGATTGCACCGGAATGATTTCATCATGGCCGCCCGGACCGATGCTCTCTACGAATCCAATGGGCGATCCAGCGGCTCTGCCCGTGAGGCAGGATCCGTTTGACATAAACTGAATGTCGAATATCGAATATCGAACGTCGAACCAAACTTCGAAATTCATCAATCATTATTCGATATTCTGCCGCTCAAAAAACTGTGAAGATGTCTATTGCACCTGAAACCGGTTTTGGCTTTTATCAGGTGGAATAGAGCTTCTTTAAGGAGCCGCCGGCCGTAAAGGCTCCGGCTCTGCCGGAGGATACTTGCATAACGGTCTATTAAGGCGAAAACCTTTTCAGGCTAGCGAATCACTCGCGAGAATTGATAACAGAATCTGACCGCGTCGAGCGCGGCTCTGGTTTTTTCCAGGAAAGACAGCGGTTTGTTGCTGGGATGCGTATGGGTCAGAAACGGACTCACCAGCAGGTAGGATTTTGGGATCCTCCGGTGAAGCTCCATGCTTTCTGCCGGGGGTATCAGGTCGTCGTAGGCGCCGTGCAGAAAGAAAGCCGGGCAGCGCAATTTCCCCAGCGAATTCCGGGGATCGAGCGCGCTGAATGCACGCGCGACCATAAAGTCCTCGATTAGCCGGGCAAGTTCTAAATCCGATTCGTCCTCCCTCATGGTTGCCAGGCGTTGCCATCGAAATCCTTCCGGGGTCAAACCGGCAGGCGTCGGAGGGATGTTTTTTTGCAGCAGAAGGGCATCGAGCAGGGAGCGCAGGAACTGTCGGTCCTCATCTGCCCGGACTGAATCCAGAGCTGCAAGCATGATGATCCATTTTGCGTAGAACCTCGTAGGGTAATACCCGGCACGGACTGTTACGGGTCCCGGCGCGAACCATTCCCTTGCGCAGCGGATCAAATTGAAATAGGGCCCGATCCCCATGGCAAAGGCGACCCTGTCCCGGACCTCATCCCTGGCGGCGGCAATCAAGGCAAGGGTCCCCGAATACGAGATCCCTGCGAGCCCGGTTTTCCGGACCTTTTCGCTTCCCTCCAATTTCCCGATCTGGTTGTACCAGAACACGAACTGTTCCACGGGTTCCGCCGAGATTTGAAACTTCCGGAATATTTCGATGTCGGGCGTGATCACAAGGAATCCGGCATCGGCCATCATGCGCGAAAAGGCGACCAGGCTCGGGTGATAGCATCCCATTTCACTGAGTCCGGCCGCGATAATGACCGCCCGTTCGGCAGAAAATTTCGTGGGGCGGTAGAGCAAAGCCTCGTAAGTGCCCGATTTTGCAGGACGGCGTATTTTTCTTTCCTTGATTGCGAGGCCTGCTCCGGTCGAGTTTGCCGCCTGTTTCTGAAGCACGCGCGCGATCCGTGCGGCCCAAACGAGGTCGCGCAGCGGATTCCACAGAACCAGCAAGGCAAGCGCCAATCCCGCGGCAACTGCCCATTTCCATTTCGCTGAAATTAAAGCCATAGAGAAGCTCGCCCGCCTCGCAATGCCCGGGATTTCCGATCAGTGCCGTCCGGGCGGAGCATTATAGTCTCAAAACTTTCCCCGTGCGGCAAACAATGAGGGAATCTTTCCGCCCGCAATCGGCTGCCGAACACAACTCTTGCAGTATGATTCCGCGGCAGATAACGGACCGGTCACGGATAGAATCTTTCGCTATCGGAATCGACCCTGTCATTTTGTATTATTAGCCTCGATCTCAACGATTATGAAATGGGAGGAGTGATGCTTAGCCTGTGTGAGCTCCGGCGAGCGGCCCGGGCAATTCAGGATGGCCTGATGCACTCAAGGCTCCGGAGGGTCATCCGGACCGACGAACATTCTCTGGTCCTGTCCCTGGATGCCCAGGCAGGCAGGTTTCATCTGCGCTTTTCCGTCCATCCCGAGTACGCGCGGATCGGCCGGTCGGATCGTCCGGAATCCGCGGCACCGGCAGCCTCGTTCGACGAGTATGTGCGCGCCCATCTCGTAGGAAGCCTCCTCGTCGGCATTGATCCGCCGGACGCCGACCGGCAGGTATCCCTGCGCTTCCAGTCACGATCGGAAGCCTGGGTGTGGCTCTTTTCTATCCTGGGCGCGCGCAGCAATATCTATTTATTAAGTGGCGAGGGGAAAATTATCCATTCTCTTCGCCCTATCGATGAAACCCGCCGGGATCTTAAGATCGGCGGAGACTGGTCCAACCCGCGTGGACCGGCGCCGTCGGAGGGAATGGACCGGTGGGAACGCCTGCCCGATGCGCTGTATCTTGAATCGATTGAAAAAACCTATCTTCCTCTCGAGCTTACGAATCTTGCCGAAAAAAAGGCGCGCAGGATCGAGCAGGCCATCAAAAAAGAGCGGTCTTTCCTGCAGCGAAAGTTTGTCAACCTCAAGGAGGATCTTGCGGAAGCGCAACAGGCGGAGGCATACCGCCACAAAGGCGAATTGCTTAAAAACGTGCTGCACACCATCCGGCCGGGAGAAAGCAAGGCGTTGGCCAAGGACTACGCGACCGGCGAGATCGTCGAGATAGCGCTGGCTCCGCGCCTGACACCGGCAGAGAACCTCGAGTCCTATTTCCTGCGCTATCAGAAAGAATCACGGGGTGTGCCGATGATCGGGAAGCAGCTGGAAGAAATTGAATCCGCGCGGGCTGAGCTTGAGCAGATCGAGCAGCGGGCGGCGGCGGCGCTGGAAGCCGTCCCTCCGGACGTTGCGGCGCTCGAAAACATTCTGGCTCATCCCGCGATTCACCGGCTTCTCCGCCGTCAATCCGCAACAAAAAAACGCGAGCCGCTTCCGGTCAAATCGGCGAAACACAAGGAGATGCCCGCCCGGCTGCTGCCTAAGCGCTACAGGACCGAGGACGGGATGGAGATCTGGGTGGGACGCAGTGACGAGGGGAACGACTATCTCACTACCCGCCTGGCGCGGGGCAACGACCTGTTCTTTCATCTCGAAGGATACCCGGGGGGCCACGTCATCCTGCGCACGGAGGGCCGTCCGGACCCGCCGTCTTCGTCTCTCCTTGCTGCCTGCGAACTGGCGGTTCATTTCTCCAAGCTGAAGAACGCCGGTCACGCGGATGTTCATGCGGCCCCGGTCAAGGATGTGAAGAAGCCCAAAGGGGCGAAGCCCGGCCTGGTATACGTCAGGCGCGGCAAAACCATCCATTTGAGGCGCGATCCCAGCCGGCTGCAAAACATCCTGGCCTCAAGGCTCGACGATTAAGTCCCCGAGCCGCATAGATTCATCGCCAATCCCCCAACTCCGCCGGGGTCTCACAATGTTGGACAAATCGAGGATAGGAGGACGCTGACAGACGTCACTGAAAAAGGCGCAGGCGAACGCTGCCCAGTAAGGGGACTGTCAGCGCATGTCCGCGGCCAAATCGGGTGGAACTCATCCAACCGCTTTGAGCACCGCGCCAAAAATATCAATAAAGGTATTCATGCGGAGCTCAGGCTATGATTATGACGTCGGGCTGTGTCTGCATCTGAGCGCCGCCTTTGACGGGCTTGATCCCAAATAGCTGGTCCAGGTTCAGTGGGGGGGTGTCGTAGTGCCGGTGCTTTTCCCATCGGTTCCGGAAAAAAATCTTGATGCCGCGGAACTTGATGAATGGATACACGCTGGCGTCGGTGATCCTGTTGTACTTGACCACCTTGATCGCCTGTTTGCCCAATCCATCCATGTCAATCACCAGATCGACATTTTCGTATGCTTTAAGGGACTTCTTGTCCTCGATCATGAAGGGCACGCCGTCGTTGATGTTCGCGTCGCCGAACTGGTGCACGATCAGGATCTTTTTGTTCGCAAGCTTCTGCGTGCGCACATAGTCATCCATCATCCGCTGGGCTTCGTTGATCTGCGAGGCTTTGAGCGTGCCGATGGGTATGCCCGGCTTCTCTTTGCCCCTATAAACGCGGAACTCGGGATCCAGGGCTATCGCCACGTTCTCATGCTTGAGATACCCTTTGTCGATGAGGCGTTTCACCTGCTGAGCCGGACTGGACCTGCCGATTTGGGTGTCCAGAACCACCATCCATCCCCGCTTTGCCGCCGGCTCGATATATTCACTCACCAGGTCTTCAACCCTTCCCTCCAGGTAAAGCAGGCAATCATCTTTGGGTTTGCAGGGATTGGCCATCGCGTATATGAGGTGAACGGCCGGTATCACGCCTTTTTTGGCGCTTCTCTTTCGGATTCCCTGAATCCACGGCTGAATATCGGCCTCCATGTCCTTGAATCCCTTGTACGCCCCCAGGCGGCCAAGGACTGGAGCGACATTGAACGCTCTTCCATAAACGGCAAAGAGAGTATTGTCGGTCAGCAGAGAGACGGGTTGGACGTCAGGCTTCGCAGCATCCTGAGAAACTTGATCGGGACCTGTATCAACTCCGGCTATGCACGCAAGAATCGAGGCGAGAACCGGCAGGGTCAGGAGGAGCTTTAGTGGCATTCCGTGTCGCATTCTTCATGAGATAACGTTCAGTAACGATTGCATTCCAATCTTGGAGCCTTCGGGGTTGCACGGTACAGCGATTTCCCCGAAAGCTCCAAGATCTTGAAGCTCATGTCTAGCCCTGTTCAGCGGCCGGGGCTTCGGGCGCCGCCTCTTTGCGGCGAGTGGATGAAAACATGCGCCGCAAAGCCAGCTTCGCGTCATCGAAGAGCGAATAGATAACCGGAGTGACCAGCAGCGTCAACAGCAGGCAAATAATCTGGCCGCCGATGATCGTGACGGCCATCGACGCGCGGGATCCTGATCCGGCGCCCCTGCCGAAAGCAATCGGCAGCATTCCGGCAACGATCGCAATCGTGGTCATCAGGATGGGGCGCAGACGAACGTGATTGGCCGTAACGATCGCCTCGTTTCTTTCCAAACCCTGGGCGATAAGGGTGTTTGTGTAATCAACCTGCAGAATGGAGTTCTTCTTGACGACCCCGAAAAGCATCATCAATCCGATGGCGCTGTATACATTGAGGGTCATGCCGAACATCATCAAGGCAAACAACCCGCAGGGAACGCTTAACGGGATTGCCGTCATGATAGTAAGCGGATGGATAAAGCTATTAAATTGGGATGCCAACACCATGTAAATGAATATCACCGCCAGAATTATGGCCATTGTGAAGTCACTTGTGGCCTGGCTGAGCACTCTGGCTCCGGAGCCGAAATTCACGGTATAGCCGGATTTGAAATCAATCTCGTCGATTTTTTCCTGCACGGCATTGATTGCAGATTGGAGTGGAATGCCGTCAAGGCTGGCATTCATGCCTGCCATCCGCTGTCGGTTGTAACGGTCGATATCGGATGGACCCGGTTCAATCGCCAGGCTGGCGATATCGCTCACCTTGACAAGCCGCCCTCCAGCGCCGGGCACGAGCAGTTCGCCCATTCTTGACGAATCATTTCGGAACTGCTCGTCCAATCTCAGTTTGACGGAGAACTGATCGTCTCCTTCCTTGTACTTGGACACTTCCTCTCCACCGACGAGAAGCCGCAGGCTCGAGGCCAGCGAGTCGATCGAAACTCCGAGGTCCGCCGCCCGGGTGCGATCGATGCGCAGGCGCAGTTCCGGCATAGGGGGCTGAGTAGTTTCATTTACGTCCACTATGCCTGGGATCGTCTTCACCTTTTCCATCAATATTGCGAGATAGTCCTCCAGTTGCTGTAGATCGGGCCCCTGGAGCTGCACTTGAATACGATTGCTGCCGCCGCCTCCTCCACCACGCCCCGCGCCCGCCGTAGAACTGCCGGATATATCCGTGCCTCCCGAGACGCTGATTTTGGCGTCCGGGAATCTCTGAACGAATGCACGGGCATTCCGGATCAGTTCCTGTTGAGATACTTTGCGTTTCTCGAGCGGCGTCAGGCCTACATAAAAATTGGCGTTTCCGGAGCCTATATTCGCGTAAACAGTTTCCACCTCAGGCAGCTGCCTGATTCCCTCTTCTATCGGTTTTACATATTCATCCGTTCGCGCAAAGTTTGTTCCCTGCGGCAGCCTGACGTTGATGTTGAATTCGCTCTGGTCGTCCTCGGGTACAACCTCCTTACCCACTCGCGGGAAGAGAATAGCCGAAGAAATGACCACGGCAATTCCGATCAGAACCATGATGGAGCGGTGACGTAAGCTCCAGCCAAGCATTTTTCCATATCTGCGGTCTATAAAGGTGTAAAAACCGCGCGATTTCGAGGCCGCGTGACGGGCATCCGTCGGCGTCAGCCAAACGCCGCATAGAGCCGGAGTCAGAGTAAAGGATATGAACATCGAAAGCAGGAAAGCAGAGGCCGATACGATGCCGAAGCTGTAAAAATACTGCCCTATCTGTCCCGTCATGAACGCCATGGGCAGAAATATGACTACCAGCGACATCGTGGTCGCCATAACGGCCAGTCCGATCTCGCTGGTCGCCTTAGATGCAGCCACTTTCGGTGCAACTTTTTTTTCCTCTACGTAACGGAAAATGTTTTCCAACACAACGATCGCGTCATCGATAACAATTCCTGTCGCGAGCGAGAGCGCCAGCATTGTCATATTATTCAAAGTAAAGCCAAGCGCTTTCATAACTGTAAAAGTGCCGATAATCGATGTTGGGATTGCGAGAGCTGCAATAATCGTAGTTCGGAGATTGCGCATGAACAGGAGCACAACCAGGCTGGCGAGCAGGCCGCCGAGCATTAGGTGGTGCTGGATTTCCTCAAAGGAACGGCGGATAAAGACGGACTGGTCGACTGTAGTCTGTATTTTGATGTCGGATGGCAACGTCGGCTTGATGCGTTCCAGACGCTCCAGGACAGCATCCACTACTTTGACGGTATTTGTTCCGGATTGCTTCCTGATGCTGAGCGAGACGGCCTCCCGCCCGTCCAGCCGCGCTAGGCTGCGCGGTTCCTGAACGGAGTCGAGCACGCGGCCTATGTCTCGGAATGTAATTACAGAGCCGCCGGTGTAGGCGATGATGATTTTATTGAAATCCTCGACTGTCTGAATGCGTCCCATGGTACGCAGAGAAATTTCGTTCGGCCCGGCTAGGAATGTTCCGCTCGGGATTTCCACATTCTGCCTCTGAACAGCGCTGCGGACCTGATCGACTGTGAGACCATAAGCATTCATGCGATCTTCATCAAGCAGCAGCTGGATCTCACGATGCCGATCGCCTGTGAAGGTAACTTCCCCAACATCCTCGACCGTCTCAAGTACCTGCTTGAGCTGCTTGTCCACTATCTGACTGATTTCCTTTTGCGATCGGTTCCCGGAAACCGCGATCGTAAGAACTGGAGTCGCGTCGGGGTCATTCTTCTGAATGACTGGAGCCACAGTATCCTTCGGGAACTGGTTTACGATAGTAGCGACCTTGTCCCGCACATCCTGAACAGCTGACTCTATGTCTCTTTCGAGAACGAAGGTAACCATGACCATGGAAAATCCCTGTCGGGATCCGGAACGTAGCTCGTCAATCCCTGCAATGGTATTAACCACTTCCTCTATCGGTTTCGTGAGCTGAGTTTCCACCTCCTCGGCACTCGCCCCGGGCAGATTGGTCCTGACAACCACCATCGGGTAATCCGTTTTAGGCATTAGGTCCAGACCGAGCTGGCGGTAGGAAGCGATTCCAAGCACAAGGAGGGCTGCCGACATCATCAATGCAAATATGGGACGTCGGATACTAACATCAGCGAGCTTCATGGCCGACCTCCCTTCAGCCCGCTTGAGGCATCACTCCCGGAGGTAGGTTCCGCCATGCTGTTTGCCGGCAAACCAGAGTCTGCAAGCTGCGCTGTCTTAACCGGCACTCCAGTGGCCAGCAACGACAGATTGCTCGCGGCCAGAACTTCATCCCCCTTCAGCCCGCTTAAGACTTCATGGAGGTTCCCGATACGCGTCCCCAGGGAGAGCATCTGCTGGCGGGCTTTGCCATTTTCGATGACGTAGACATTGGATACGCCAGCCAGTGTGGATACGGTATTTTCGGGAACGGCCAGGACGTTTGCATCCTGATGCGTAAAAATCACCCCCTTGGCGAAAAAGCCCGGTTTGAGGCGCCGGTCCCTGTTGTCCACCAGGATCTCGACCGGAAAAGTGCGTGTGGCCTGATCCACGGCCGGGCTCACGTTGGATACCCTGCCTTGGAATTTCTGGCCTGGAGCGGATTCCACCGCAAATTCCACCGGCAGGCCTGTTCGCACCAGACCTGCGTAGCGTTCCTGGATGGCCGTCTTGACCTTGAGAGGATTCATCTGAACGATTAAAACCACCGGAGTGTTCTCGCGAATATATTCTCCCTGCTGCACATAACGCTCGGCGACTTGTCCCGCAACGGAGGATTGGATGTCGGTATCGTTCAGCTTCTTCTCCGCCAACTCAACAGCCTGGCGCCTGTCCTGAAGCGTGGCTTTAAGGCTTTGAACGGTCTCAAGCGCAGCCTGGTGATTGGCCTCGGTGACTTTCACCCTGGTTTCGGCCGTATCCAGGTCCGCCTGCGGCAACAGATTCTGGCTTCTCAGCCTTTGAGCCCTGCGAAGCTGCGCCAGCGCGTCGTCTCGATTGGCTATTGCCAAACGGACAGAGGAAATTTGATCATCCGGCAGCGGCTCCTTCACCCGCACACCGTCGATGCCGAGTTGGGCTTCAGTTTGTTTCAATTGGCTCTGAGCCCGCTGCAACGCCAGATCCAGTTCCCGAGGATCCAGCTTAACGACTACCTGGCCGACCTTGACTTCCTGGCCAAGTTCAACCAGAACCTGCCGGACAACTCCTGCGACCTCGCTGCTGAGTTTTGCCTGATCGGGAGATATGAGGGATCCGGCAAGATCCACCTGGCGCTGAATGGATATCCGCTGGGGGGTGGCTGTATGGATAGCCACCTCCAATGCTACGCCAGGGCCGCCGCCGCGTCCGGCCATGCCCGCTCCCGTCTTGCCGGGCGGGCCGCCCCTATCATTGCCGTTTTTTGCACCCCCGCCGCAGCCGGCGGCCATTACGGATACAAGCACAAGAATCGATGAAATACTCCAGGTTAGATGCTGGATCGCGCTAATTTTGTCTGAAATTTTCATGTTCACCGTCTTCATTAAGGATTAATGCGCCGCGCATATTTCTCGCCTAAAGGCAACGAAGTATAATACGCAGGATCTAAACAAATGTTTAGGGTTTATTTGGGCAAAAAGACTAAAACATTGGTTTGCGGTTAGTGGTTAGCGGTCAGAAAGTTACGATCAATGAGAAAACAGCGTTAATGGACAGAAATGCCAATTTATGGGGACTCCTGCCAGCTCAACCCGCCGCAAAACGCCAATCGCCTGACTAGCCGCTTACCGCCAATCGCTAACCACTGTTTTGCTGCTTGTCACCCTTCAGGGGATGCCGTAAGATGTGATTTTAGGCTTATAAAGCCGTGACGGGCCCCGGGCCCTGTGCAATATAATCCTCGAACCATGTCAGGTCCGGAAGGAAGCAGCATTAAGAGGTCAACTATATGTGCAACAGGTTTCCCGGGGCTCGACCCTTCTTCTTATGCAATATCAGGTCATAGCCCGCAAATGGCGCCCCCAGAATTTCAGTGAGCTGGTAGGGCAGGATCATGTTTCCCGTACCCTTCTGAATGCCCTTCAAAGCGGGCGCGTGGCTCACGCTTTTCTGTTTTCCGGGCCGCGGGGAAGCGGAAAAACTACTACCGCGCGGATTTTGGCCAAGGCGCTTAATTGCCATGGCGGCAAACCGGGCGAACCGTGCGGCCAATGTGTATCCTGCCGGGAGATCGCGGCCGGAAATTGTATCGACGTGCTCGAAATCGATGCGGCGTCCAATACCGGCGTTGACAATGTCCGCCAGCTGATTGAACAGGCACGCTACTTCCCGGCGCGTGATCGCAACAAGGTTTTTATTATCGATGAAGTCCACATGCTCAGCAATGCGGCTTTCAGCGCGCTTCTGAAGACTCTCGAAGAGCCCCCGGCGCATGTGGTTTTCATCATGGCGACCACGGAGTACCACAAGATTCCGGCGACCATCCTTTCACGGTGCCAGCAATACAGTTTCAAACTCATAGCGTATCCCCTGATCCTGGACCGGTTGCGCCTCATTTGCGAAGCCGAAGGCATTCAGATCAGCCGGACGGCTTTGGATCAAGTTGTCTTTTCCAGCGGCGGCAGCATGCGGGATGCCATGTCGGCTTTGGATCAGGTGATAGCTTTCAGCGGGGATCATGTCGAGGATGAGGATGTCACGGCCCTGCTCGGATTAATCGAGCCCAAGGTGCTGAGCCGGACCGTCCGGGCCATAGCCGCAAATGATCTGGAGTCCATGCTCAAGGTTGTGGGAGAGCTCGTGGAGGCCGGGCAGGATCTGAACAACTTTGTGCGCCGCCTCGCGGGCCAGTTTCGAAACCTGATGGTTATGAAAGCGGGGATAGCGGAACCTGCTCTGCTGGGCGTCCCGGAAAGCCTTCTTGCGGAATTGCAGGAACAGGCCGGCCTTTTTTCCCGGGAGGACATGCTCCGGATATTTGATGGATTCCAAAGGGTTGAGACCGCGATGAAATATGCAACCCAGGTCCGGTTTCAGCTCGAAATGGGATTGATCGAGCTCGCGCATTTAGCCAGGCTGCGTCCCCTCGAGGATTTGATAGCTGAGTTCAGAGGAGGAAGCGAGCGGGATGCCCTGCGAAAGACAGCGGACAGGCCGGAGCCGGCGAGTCCGCCCAATGTGCGCCCGACAGAACGTCCGCCTGCGGCTAATATGCGGCAAGGAGCAACCCGCGCGCCCGATGCCGGGAAGGATCCGGCTCCCGCAACCCGTGAAATCCCTGCTTCCCAACCACCGGCAAGCGCGCCTGTGAGCGCCCCCCCGGTTCGCGAGCCCAGAGAATTTCTCATCGAAATTGCTTCGGCGGTCGGAAGGGAATCCCTGGAAGCCCTTCTGCTCAACTTGGGCGGAGCCAGGCTCGAGGGAGATAGGGTTGTGCTTGAATCCGGGGCGTCCAATGAATTCAGCCGGAGGCAGATCAGCGAAAACCTGCCTGCCATAAGCCAGGCAGCCTCCAGGATTGTTGGGAACACCGTCACGGCGGTTCTTGTCGGGACGGATCCCATACAGCCCGCGCCCTCTCCGCTTCCTCGCCCCGGCCGACTGACCCCTCCCGAAGGCGATCTCCTGGAGAAGGCGAAGCGCGAACCCATCGTAAAATCCTTTCTTGACGTCTTCCCCGGACCCGTCAAGGCGGAAAAGATCGACTCATGAGCGATTATGCCGAGCCCATCGAAAAATTGATCGACGAATTCCGCAAGCTTCCGGGAATCGGCCCGAAAAGCGCGCAGCGATTGGCGTACAGCGTTCTGCGCCGTCCCAAGGAAGATGCGGAGCGTCTGAGCCGCGCCATCCTGGAGGTAAAGGAAAAAATCGGCTTCTGCTCCCGCTGCAACAACTTTTCGGATAAGGATCCCTGCAATTACTGTAACAACACCGGCAGGTCGCCGGAGACGATCTGCGTAGTCGAAGAACCCCACGATATCCTCGCGGTCGAAAAAACACGGGAATATCATGGGCAATACCATGTGCTTCACGGCGTTCTTTCGCCCATCAACGGCGTCGGGCCCGAGGACCTCAAACTGAAGAACCTTCTGGAGAGGCTCCGGGAAGGGAACGTCCGGGAAATCATCGTGGCGACCAATCCGAATGTCGAGGGGGAGGCGACGGCGATCTATCTGGCCAAGCTTCTCAAACCGATCGGAGTCAAAATCAGCCGCATTGCCCTGGGGGTTCCGGTGGGGAGCGATCTGGAGTTCGCAGACGAAGTGACCATGTCCAAAGCTCTCGAACACCGGCACGAACTGTAATCCATTGACAATTGACGAATGACGATTGGAATCATAAAGTCCGGAATCGTCTCTGAAGGCCGTAAGGCCAGGTCTCCAAGGCGTTCAAAAACCGCCACCGGAAGTGATTCGGAAATTTTGTCTGCCTGCATTGCGCGCTGGGTCGTCAACTGGTTTTGGGATCCGCAAACCATCGATCATTAATCGTCAATTGTCAGTGGGCGCCTTCGACCCAGACTTCGCCGTCCTCGAAGAATTCCTTTTTCCAGATCGGGACGATCTGTTTAATGGTGTCGATCGTGAAGCGGCATGCATCGAAGGCCGGTCCGCGGTGGGCGGAGGCGACGACAATAACCGTGCTGCATTCGCCGATCTCCACCCGTCCCAGCCTGTGAACGATGGCGATGTCCCGTATCGCAAATTCCGTCTTTGCACGCGAACCGATTTCCTCGATCTTTTTGAGGGCCATCGGTTCATAGGCTTCATATTCGAGGTGGAGAACGTTCTTGCCGTCGGAGTTATTGCGCACAACCCCCTCGAAAACGACGAACGCTCCATCCTCGGGCCGCTGAATGCTGTCCGTGACCGCTTGTAGGTCGATGGTCTGCCGCACCAGACGAAACACGCTAACCTCCGCTGACGGGCGGGAAAAATGCAACCTCGTCCCCGTCCTTTACCGGGGAATCGAGCGTGGCAAATTCGGAATTGAGGGCGATAAGGACCGAAAAACGGCGCGCCTGAAGCAACGGGAAGTCCCGGGCAAGCTTCTCAAAAATCGTTTTCACGTCGGCGAAACCGACGGCGTGAAGGTTAATCTCGCGTGTCCCGGCCAGGTCCGCGAGCGAAGCGAAAAGCAGTACCCGAATACTCATCAGTAGAGATTTACGAAAATAGAACAAATTTCATCAATGGTTTTTTTGACGCGGTTCTCGGCCCGCACACGGTTGGCAAAAATGCTGAATACGAGGTTCCGCCCGGACCGGGTTGTCATGTAACCCGCAAGAGTCGTCACACCGTTCAAAGTACCTGTTTTTGCGTGTATCGATCCTCTTACTTCATAACCGGACAGACGGTTTTTCAGGGTCCCATCTGTTCCGCTGACGGCCAGCGTGTTGAGAAAAAGGCCGAAATAGGGACTCTTCGAAAGGAATTCGAGCAGCGAAGTCTGGAAACGGGGAGTCACGAGGTTTTCCCTCGACAGCCCGCAACCGTCGCTCAGCTGGATCTTTTCGTTGTTGATGCCCGCTTCCTCCAGGAATTCATTGACGACCTGAAGCCCCGCATCGTTGGTCCCTTCGCCTTTGAACTCCGCGCCCAGAGTTCCCAGGAGCATCTCGGCATGAAGATTCTGGCTCCGCTTGTTGATGATTTCCAGCGCCCGGATCAGCGGGGGCGACTTGTGTTCGGCCAGCAGTTGCCAGGCCAGGCGTTGTTCGGCGGGCACATCCCCGCTGTGGGTCACACGGACGTCTCCCTCGACGGCTATCCCAAGCTTCTGCAGTTCTTCTTTGAGCATGGTTGCCGCCACTTCGGCGGGTTTTGGCATGGCCACATATTGGCTGTGGGCCCGGTTCAAAGGAAGTGTCCCCGAAACCACAACCGTGGCCGTCCCGGGAATCATGCGAACGTGTATTGTTTTCCTTGCCCGGGAGCTTCCCGTTGTCGCCAGATTTCGAATGCGGAAATAAGAAGTTCGAGGTTCTGTGGTGACGTACACCGGCCGTTTGCGCTTTGTCGGCTGCACCTGGACCAGAAGGGCATTATTGTTGATGCTCAGTGCGTTGATGACATCTCCGCTGGACGACCTGAAATCGCGTATGGACCAGCCTTTTTCGTTCTTCAGAGAATCGAAATAACTGTCGTCTCCGATCACGTCGCCTCGGACTTTTTTGATTCCAAGGCTCTGCAGCTTCTCCGCCAGTTCCCGCAATGCCGATTTCTCGAGCAGCTCGCCGTTAGAATCGATGAGGTTTGGATCTCCACGGCCCACAAGAATCAGGTTTCCCGAAACGGCGCCGCCGGGTTCAACCGGCCCATCGGAATAGACGCCGGTCCGGTATCGGAAATCCGGTCCGAGCTTTTCCAGCGCGGTCGATGTCGTAACTACCTTGAGAACGGATGCAGGGAGAAAAGTTTTGTCGGGATTGACTTCAAGCAATACGTCGCCCGTGGCCGGATCCACGATCTGGATCCCCCAATCGGCGGAGCGGGCCCCCGCGCGCCTGAGGGACTTGGCGACTTGTGTCTGGATGGTCTGGAGCGTGGCTGCCCGACTTTCAGGAACGAGTACAGGAAAAAGAATGGCGGAAATAACCAAAATCGGCAGCCATCTGCAAGCACGAATTGGCAATCCCTGAATCCTCCCTCGGTAAATGTCTCTGGAATGTCCTGCAGATTATATATCGGCCGAAACATCCTTCAGCTTCACTTCGGTGCGTATCATAGCACAGCCGGAAAAATTTATTCAATTCGCAGGATAGTTGAGATTGCGGCAAAAATCACGTCCTGCGGGGCGCTTCGATCAGAATGGCGTCCCGCAGCGATATGCCGCCCACTCGGCCTCCCACGCCGAGGATCACAGTCCTTTCAATTCTGGCCTCCGGTTCGAGCGTCTCGGGATCCACGATGCAGGCATAGTCGAGCGTGGCTAGGGGTTCTGTGCCCATGATGCGCGCTATTTCAGCCAGAACTTTCTTCGGCTGCGTCTCTCCGGCGCCGACGGCCTTTTCTGCGGCGCTCAGGCTGCGGTATAAAACCGCGGCTGCCGCCAGCTGCGGTTCGTTAAGCAGGGAATTGCATCCGGAATAGGCAAGTCCGGAGGCCTCGCGCACCACCGGCGCAATCACGACCTCGGCGTTGATGTTCAGGTCCCGGATCATTTTCCGAAGCACTGCTCCCTGGAGCCCGTCCTTCTCACCATAATAGATGAAAGCGGGCCGCGTGATGTGCAGCAGCTTGAGCGCTCCTGTGATGGTTCCCTTCAGGAGCGACTCCGGCAATCCGGCCAGTTCGGCCCCCAGGTTCTGAACCTCCACATAAGTGGAAAAATTCGCCGGATACATTTCGCTCTCAGGGGGAACGAAAACATAGTCGACGTTCTCCTGCCGCAGAAGGTCCACATCCCTTGTCGTATCACGGGGGAATTGCCGGTACTCTTCCTCCGTTGCGAATTCGAGACGGTTGACGAAAATGGATACGACAACAAGATCCGCCATTTCGCGGGCTGAGCGTATCAGGCTCAGATGTCCGGGGTGGATGGCGCCGAATGTGGATACGAGCCCTGTCTTAACTTCGGATGCGACCATCTTGGCGGCGATGGCGGCCATCCTCTGAATCCGGTTGACGATTTCCATTGGCTCCCATAATAACTTCACTCCCGTTCAGGACGCAAGCCGCGCGTCGAGTCGCAGGAGCTTGAAAAGCCCGGCGCATGCCCAAAAACCCGGATTCCCGAAGGATCGGCACAGGCTTCCAGCAGCAGCCGGATGGATATTTTCAGTATCGGGTGAATGACCTCCGGTGCGATCTGCGCCAGCGGGGCCAGAACAAACCTGCGTTCCGCCATGCGCGGATGGGGGATAGTCAGTTTCGCGTCGTTCAATACCGTATCGCCGTACAGAAGGATATCGAGGTCGAGCGTGCGGGGCGCATTGCGGAATGTCCGGATTCTGCCGCAGTTTTCCTCGATAGCCTGACACAGCGCCAGAAGATCGAGAGGCGCGAGATTGGTTTGCAACTCCATCGCCAGGTTCAAAAACCAGGGCTGATCTGCAAACCCCACCGGCTCGGTCTCGAAGCACGAGGATACCCGGGACACGATTCCGCCCTTTTTCAGGGAGACCAGGCCGAATTCAAGATTCGCAGCCCGGTTTTCCAGATTGCTGCCGGCTGAAATATACGCTGTGTGAAGAATCATTCTTCGTTTCCGCCGCCTCAGGATCGAATGCCGGTCTTTCCCGGTTTCGATTATCCGATCGACATTCCCGGACCAAATTTTAGAACAGAGTTTCCGGACGTTTCAGATTCCCAAAGCTGCCAATCCCTTTGAGGGTGAATGAAAATGTGAATCTTGACTCTGTGCGCAAACCCAGGTCGAACTGGTTGAATTCGGCGGCTACGCCGCAGCAATTCCAGATGTAATTCACGCGCGTCTGGCTGTTCAGCCACTGGGAGGTGCGGAGGTTATAGCTGACCGTGAGGCTGGAAGACAGCCCCCTTTCCGGATTGCCGTAGCCGATTTGCCCCTGGATGTGGTTGCTGTCCATCATTCCCGGCTCGGTCGCAATAGTCCTGAAATAGGTTCCGGATAGAAGGAACCTGCCCTGTTGCCAGAGTGTCGACAGGCTCCCGTTGCGCCAGCGCTGAAGTTTGGTGTCGTAATCTGCCCGCACGTCGTGGTGGATGCCGTTTTGAGGCGAGACCTGCACGATGGCGCTGATGGGCGCCATGTTTCTCATGATTCCCGTCGGATAAAATCCGCTGACCGTATTCAGAGGATAGAATGAGTTGAGCCGCCCCTCTTGAAAGGCACCGCCAAAGGTCGGGTCAAAGAAATATTTCTGCACAAGTCCGACCGTCATCAGTTCGCGCTTCTCCGTGGTCCCGGCGTCCGTTTTCCTGTCCGCATAAAACCGATTGATGATACCGTATTCGACTTCGTTGGTGTCCGCTATGGCATCTTCTTCGTCGAAGCGGATTGTTTTCTCGAAGTCGGTTATCCCGTGAATGCGGCGGTATGTGACATAGGGCTCCAGGACATGCCGGAAATCGCCCAGCCAGGAAGAAGAGAAATCCTTCTCAAGGACCGGTGTCCGCAGTTCGATGTTCAGATCCATATAGCGGCGGTGCATGCCCCGACTTTCAATTCCCGAGGGCGAGTCGTCCGACATCCGGGCGCCATAGTAGGTCTCACGGACGCCGGCAGACGGAACAATGGAAAAGCCCCTGAAGGGGGGAATCCGCAGGGTCAAGCGGGGATGGATATCCAGACGCTGAACCAGGTGCGGTGTTTCGATTTCACTGTCCATCCTGGACATGCCGTCGAGGGACGCCCGGAAGTTCAGGACGAGGGGCGATCCCCCAAGAGGCGTCCCCAGGGAGAGGAACTCCAGTGAAGGGACTTTGCGGATCACCAGCGACCGGACCGGGAAGATCACCTCGTCCCGCTGATAGGCCATGTTCGTTGAGAAGCTGTTGTGGTTCCGCGTTAGAAAAGCTATGGCCCGCTCCTGCGAAACAGTGGCCGAACGGAAGCTGTCGAGAAAGGCCTGGCGAAAGTCAAAATTCGAGGTAATGTTGACCTGCGCCACGGCGCGCCAGTCATCCCGGAACCGCGTCTCGCCATCCACGGCCAGCAGAATCCCCCCCTGGTCCAGTTTGTCGTCGATGCCGAAAACCTCCAGGGAAAAACGCGTCGCCGGGTTCGGCCTCGCTCTGAAAATTCCGCTCAGGCCCAGTCCGCGGAGGCTGTAATAGTCGCCGCGGACCGTTACGTCCGCGCTGTTGCCCAAAGTCTGGTAATAGCCTTGACTGTACATGCGCCCTTTGGAGGTGGAGTTCCCCGTGTGAAACGGAATGAAGCCGCTGCTGCGGACCTTCTTTTCCATCGGAACCACCATGTAGGGGAAATAAAAAACGGGCACTCCTTTGATCTTGAATACCGTATGATGGAGGCGCGCGGTGCGGTCGACCCTCAGGTTGGTGGCGCCCGCCCTGAAACTCCATTTGGGGCGCTTCTCCGGACATGCGGTGACACTTCCGTCCTCAACCCTGTAAGTGTCCGGCCCTGTCTTGAGGATTGTCCGTCCCGTAATCAGGAACTGCTGGTCCGTATAGCCGGAGGCCTCGTAAAACGCGCCGGTCTGAGAATTCAGGTTGAATTCGGCCCGAGAACATACGAGCCATTGCTGTTTCTGACTGAAACGCGTTGGACCGGTTGTGAACCCCTCACGGGTTTCTTCATCATATTCCGCGGCTTCGGTCGTAACGACGATATCCTGAAACGTGATCAGCACGTGCCCTGTAGCCCGGTAACGCGTCTTCGTTACTCTCTCCTGAAAATCGGAGACCAGCGTGACCTTGCCGTCGCGGTAAGGGATTTCGGTGCGCACCTGTTGCCTGGCACCCGCCTGGTCCTGTGCCGGGAAGACGCATTGTATCCAAACCAGGGCCAGCGCTAGCCCGCACAGAATGCCGGCGCGTCCGGGGGGACGGATTTGCCCGGAAGGCCGGAATCGCACTTCCCGGGCGGTTCGCCGGGCATTCTCCCTCTTCATAATAGCCATCCGTAATGTGTTTCGGCCGTTACCCATTGCCGGCCAATTACTTTGTACACTATAGGTCAGCCGGCACAAACAGGGAATTTTCCCGAAACCGGCCGCAAGACCGCGCCCAGCCGCCGAGGACCCTGTCCCAGGTCGAAGCGGGTGGGCTAAAGCCGCTTGACATAAATAGACTCAGATATTAAATGGCTTTTTCGAATTTGGGAAGGAGGATAACTCTGGCTGGCAAACAGCTCATTTTCAGTGAAGATGCGCGCGGCGTGGTCTTGCGCGGCGTAAACACCCTTGCCGACACGGTTAAGGTAACCCTGGGGTCCAGAGGCCGAAATGTGATGCTGTCCAAAAAATGCGGCTCCCCCGTAATTACCAAGGATGGGGTTACGGTTGCCAAGGAGATCTCCTCGCCAAGGCTATCGAGGAAGTCGGTCGGGACGGCGTCGTCACGGTGGAAGAGGCCAAATCCATGGCGACCGAACTGGAGATCGTCAAGGGAATGCGTTTTGACCGGGGCTATCTGTCCGCTTACTTTGCAACCAATCAGGAACGGATGGAATGCGTGCTGTAAAATCCGTTGATTCTGATCCATGAGAAGAAGATTGCTTCCCTCAATGAATTGCTGCCGCTTTTGGAAAAAGTCACGAAACAGGGTCGTTCTTTCCTGATCATCGCGGAAGAAGTAGAGGGAGAAGCCCTGGCGACGCTTGTGGTGAATAAGATCCGCGGGACCCTCAAGTGTGCAGCCGTCAAGGCGCCCGGCTTCGGCGACCGGCAACCGTACAGCCGGCTCTGCCGGAGATATTTACTCGAAATTGCCTCCGGATGCAGCCTCACGCCCGGGGCTATTTTCTGCCGGCCCTCCGGGCCTGGATGTCGCATTTCGCGACAGAAACTATTTCAGCAAATGGGAGTTGTTTTTTAAGAAGGGTGCCCTATTATGGGGCTTGAATCGGCTTGCGGGCGCAGGAGTGCCTGGGCGACGGGATTCAAGGGGCAGTTATGCGCACTGTGATAAAAATCGGCACATCGACTCTCACGAACGGGACCGCTCGCCTTGCGCCGCCGCTGCTGGTTGAGCTTGTCCGGCAGATTTCGGAACTGAGCGCTTCGGGACACCAGGTTATCCTGGTTTCGTCGGGCGCGATAGCGATCGGTCGCGAGCGACTGAGTTTTCCCAACCTGCCCAAGGATATTCCCGCCAAGCAGATGCTGTCCGCCGTCGGGCAGCCGCGCCTCATGGCTGTTTACGAGCATATCTTCAGACTTTACGGCCTGATGGTGGCGCAGGTTCTGCTCACCCGTATGGACCTTGCCAGCAGGAGCCGCTACCTCAATGCCCGAAACACGCTGGCTGCACTGATGGAACAAAAGGTCATTCCGATCGTGAACGAGAACGATACGGTGGCTACCGACGAAATCCGCGTCGGAGATAACGACAATCTCTCGGCGATGGTCGCGAACCTGGTAGACGCGGACTGGCTGATCCTGCTTACCGATCAGCCGGGTCTCTATACGGCCGACCCCCGCACCAATCCCGGCGCGCAACTTGTGGTGGAAGTCACAACGCGCGAGATCGAGCCTGAACTCTGGCAGGCGGCGGGAGGCAGCGGTCAGGTTTTGGGGACGGGCGGGATGGTGACGAAGCTGCAGGCCGCCGACCTTGCCCGGCGCTCCGGATCGTGCTGCGTCATCGCCCAGGGCAACGAACCCAATGTACTGCTGCGCGTTACGGCGGGAGAAAAACTGGGTACGCGCTTCCCGCCGACCGCCACATCGGTGGAGAGCCGCAAGCGCTACATCCTGTCGGCGCGTCTGGCTCCGGGCCAGTTGATCGTCGACGAAGGTGCGGCGAAAGCCCTGCAGCGTGGCGGGAGCCTCCTGCCTGTGGGCCTAATCGCCGTCCAGGGCTCATTCGACCGGGGCGATACCGTGCGCATGGCTCTGGAGAACGGTGCGGAGATAGCCCGCGGGATTGTCAATTACGATAGCCAGGATCTGGCTCAAATCGTCCGCTGCCCGTCGGATGAGATCGAATCCATCCTCGGGTATCATTTCGGCGACGAAGTAGTTCATCGCAGCGACCTTGTCCTGCTCTGAAGCCTGCGGCCGTGGAACGCCGCCGGCACGGGTGAACACGGGCCACAAAGCCCGCAAAAGGAGTTGCCATGCTGACTGAAATGGGGCGCAATGCGCGCGCCGCATCCCGGGAGATTGCCAAGGCCGATTCAGAGATAAAAAATCAGGCGCTGCGGACGCTGGCGTCCCTGATCGATCAAAACCGCGCCGACATCCGGGCAGCCAACAATGCTGACGCGGAACTGGCCCGGACTTCCGGCATGAGTGACGCCCTGACAGACAGGTTGCTGCTGACGGATAAACGCCTCGACGACCTGTCGAGAGACTTGCGCACGCTGGCGGGATTCCCCGATCCCGTCGGCGAACGGTTCGATGAAACCGTTTTGCCAAACGGGTTGAAACTGTATAAGCGGCGCGTCCCGCTTGGTGTTCTGGGAGTCATTTATGAGTCTCGTCCCAATGTCACCATCGATGTGTCGGGGCTGGCGATCAAGACATCGAACGCCGCGATTCTTCGGGGCGGAAAGGAAACCGCCCGCTCGAACTGCGTGCTGATCGAGCTTGTTCAGAGGGCTCTGATAAAATGCGGCCTCCCCGCGCAGTCCCTTCAATATATCGACAATCCGGACCGCGCGCTGGTACTGGACCTCCTCAGATTGCACGAGTACGTGGATATCGTTATCCCCCGCGGCGGCGAGAGCCTGCACCGTTTCTGCCGCGAGAACAGCCGGATACCCGTTATCACCGGGGGCATCGGCATCTGCCACATTTTTGTCGATGAGTCCGCCGACCTCGCAAAGATCCTGCCCGTCATTCATAATGCCAAAACACAGCGCCCATCGGTGTGCAACGCCCTCGATACCTTACTCGTCCACCGGTCGATTGCGGCCGAGGTCCTTCCGCGGGTTGTGCGGCACCTGGCGCCGGCCGGGGTGACGTTCCGGGCTCACGAGTCCGCGGTTCCGTATCTGATGCCGGATCCGGATCCCATGAAATACGGCAAGGGCCTGAGCGCCGGGCTTCCCGAATCGGTCCGGCCGGCCGGACCGGATGATTTCGATACCGAATGGATGTCCCTGGTGCTTGGAATGAAAGTTGTGGATGGTTTGGATGAAGCCATTGCGCATACCAACGCTCACAGCATGGGGCATTCGGACTCGATCCTGACCGAAAATGAGGAAAATGCCAGTCGGTGGATTAAGGAGGTTGATTCGGCGGCAGTGTACGTGAATGCTTCCACCCGCTTTACCGACGGCGGGCAGTTCGGGCTGGGAGCCGAGGTTGCCATATCCACCCAGCGCCTGCATGCCCGGGGCCCCATGGGATTGCGGGAGCTGACGAGCTACAAATGGGTGGCGGAAGGGAATTACACCTGCAGGGAATGATCCTAGCTGGAATTTACCTCGCTCCTCCGGAGCCCTGAGGCTTTGGGTTAGGTATTTAGCGGCTAACCGGGATCTTTCACCGCTTCCCTACTGTGAAACCTGAAACATGGTGCAAAGAATCATCTCAGGCGGCCAGACCGGTGTGGATCGCGCAGCCCTGGACGCGGCGCTTATGCTTGGCTTGCCCTGCGGCGGATGGTGCCCGTGTGGACGGCTGGCCGAAGATGGATCGATCCCCGCGCGCTATCCGCTCAAGGAAACTCCTTCCGTAGATTATGCACAGCGGACCGTGTGGAACGTTCGGGATTCCAACGGGACACTTGTATTAGTCCAGGGGCGTCCGGGCGGCGGGACCGCATTTACCGTCGAGACCGCCCGCCGCATGCGGAGAAACCTGCTTGTTATCGACCTCTCGCAGAATTGCAGGCCCGAAAGCATTGTTGAGTGGACAGAAGAACACGGGATTGAAACTCTGAATGTCGCCGGACCGCGCGAGAGTCAAAAGCCGGGCATTTACGGTCAAGCCCTGCGTTTTTTGCTTGAGGCGCTTGGCCCGGGACATTCGGATGTCACCGGGCATTAGCGCGCATTTTTAAACATTCGCAGAACAACCTGCCCGCAACGATACGGCAATGGCGTCCGAGGTTTCCGGAGCTATTTCTGTCTCTTGCAGTTCAGATCGTTCGGGCTGCCGTCCGGGCCGGAAACTTTGAGCTTCAGTTCGTCGCCGGCCAATGCTCCCTCATAGGTCAGCGTTCCGAAGTCCATATTGATGATAAACGAAATCTTGTCGCCCTTGAGAGAGCCCTTTTCGATCTTTGCCTCAAACATGTCTGTTTTGACGGTTCCGTTGAGGGTCTCGCCGTCCGCCTGCAAAATAATGGTGTTTTCCATGGCACCCATGGGCGTTTCCATGGTGCCTTTCCAGGTCCCGTTGATATTCGCCGCGTAGGCCGTCAGAGCCGCTAGCAATATCAGACACGCTATCCTGTAACTTCTCATGAATGGACTCCTTTCCCAGTGATCGGATTTTTCCGCCGGGCACGGGCCGCGGCCCGCCGGCAGAAGTAATGTACCACTTTTCCGGCGGCCCTTATGCGGGTTTACTGCTCGCCAAGCTTTTCAATGGAATCCCTGGCCGCAGCCGCCCTCTCCCGCAGCCTCTCAAATACCAGAAACTGCACCATCGCCCGGGTCCGGTTGAGATTCTGCGGATCCACGGACGATAGCCTGAAATAGCTGTCGCCCCTAAGGTAGTCCGTGAGGAAACGGACCCCCAGTTCGAGGGCCATTATTTGCGCCGCTTCCACCATCAGGCTTCTTTCCATGCCGCGTGCATGACGCGCGGAGCTCAGGAACCCTTTTGCCAATGCCCGGAAAACATCCAGGTCTATGGTGACCTTCGCCGGATCGGTTTCTTTCTCTCCGGCAGTATTCACCAGCGAACGCGCCAGATCGCCCCAGTCGCTCAGCCATGTATGCGGCATGATGGTGTCCAGATCCACGAGCGCCTTCACCCGGCCGGTGCGCGTGTCGAAGAGAAAATTGTCAAGTTTGGTGTCGCCATGGACCACGACCCTTTTGAGGCTTCCGGATGTGAGTCCGTTCTGCAGGGTTAGGGCAAAGGATTCCTGGGCGAGCGCAACGTCGATGATCCGGAGCAGTTGGGCATCCCCCAGCCTTTTGCGAAAATCCTCGGGATTCCGATGGAGGAGGAAGTGCTGAGCGGTGCTTTCTCTCAGGATGGGATCGGCAGGCAAAAAATCGCCTGCATCCCGGAGAGTCCGGTTGCCGGCGAGTACCGATTTCAGCTGGCTATAATACAGGCGGGTGTCCCGGTATCCGGGGAGCGCGCAGGCGATGGAGGATACATCCATGGCTGCGGTGAGTGATCCGAATAAGGCGAGTCCCTTCCCTGCCTGTTCCGCTGTCTGCAGGCGCATGGCCGGTTCCGGGATCTCGCGCAAGCTCCTGTAGCTGCGTGTATTGCCTATTTTGTGCATGAGGCGCCAGCATTCGGATCCCGCAGCCCCGGATACTGTGAGGAATGCCTCGCCCTCCAAGGTGGGAATCAGGCGGATTGTCTCCCATAACTCGTCCGGCCGCAGAATGCCTGATGCCAGGGCTTCCTGTTGAGCCCGTGCACAAGCATCCATGGCTGCCATAACCGTTCGGGGCTGGACGAATACCTCCGGATTCAGCATCTGGAGCAGGTATTCGTTTTGCAGACCGGGGGGGCCTGCGGCGATCAGAAATGCCTGCCGGTTGATGTTTCCCTTTCCCTCGAATTCCAGGGCGACGACGGGCTTTGGCACATCGAAACGGGAGGCGATATCGCGTGCCCGTTCAAGCGAAACCGGGAGCATTCCCGAGCCTCCGGAAACGGCATCCATGACGCCTTTTTGCAGTCCATTGTCCGGCATAGATGGATTCTCGGGAATATGCGGCAAAAGCACAAGATAAAACCTCAAAGGGTTGCGCAATCCCCGGCCCGCAGCCTGCAGGCTGCCGGCATCGGTAATTTCCCGGCTATTCCGGGGATCGTTGACCCGCCGGTCCCCGATCCGATGCTACCGCGGAAACCTAATAATGCGGCTTAACAATTCCCTCATCGGTCAGAGTGGCGTATACTGAAATCTCAAAAAAGGAATTTTCAAATAGGGTTCTCGGCTGAACGATTCACCTGCTTCGCCGTGGTTCCCGGATTCGAACGGGATTCTTATAGTCAACGAATTATTCAATTTGTGATTTTGGAGGAAAGGCCATGTCTATCAAAGTTGCTATTAACGGATTTGGACGAATCGGCAGAAACCTTGTTCGGTGTTCCAACAGGGATCCCAAAATCGAGATTGTGGGCGTGAACGATATAACGAAACCCGAGGTCTTGGCCCATCTGCTAAAGTTTGATTCCATCCTGGGTCGGTTTGAGGGAAACGTTGAGCTCAGAGATGGCAACCTCATCGTTGACGGCAAGCCTATCAGGATATTCAGCGAAAAAGATCCGGCGATGCTGGACTGGAGTTCGCTCGGAGCCCAGGTTGTCGTGGAATCCACGGGACTGTTCACCGAAGGCGAGAAGGCGAAGGCTCATCTGAAGGGGACGGTCAGGAAGGTCGTCATATCAGCCCCCGGTAAGAATGTGGACGGCACCTTCTGTGTTGGAATCAACATGGACGCATACGACCCTGCCAAACACCACATAATATCAAACGCTTCCTGCACCACGAACTGCCTCGCGCCGGTCGCCAAGGTAGTGGATGAATCGTTTGAGATCGAAGCCGGATTCATGACAACCATCCACAGCTACACCAACGACCAGAACCTCCTGGACCTGCAGCATCGGGACCTTCGAAGGGCCCGCGCTGCCGCCATCAATATGGTTCCCAGCACCACCGGCGCGGCCAAAGCGATAGGACTGGTGCTGCCCAGGCTCGCCGGCAAGCTGGACGGCATCGCGATTCGGGTCCCGACACCCAATGTCTCTCTCGTGGACCTGGTTGTTACCGTAAAGAAAAAGGCCACAAGAGAGGACGTCAATAAAGCGCTCCGGCAGGCTTCCGAGGGTTCTTTGAAGGGAATCCTGGGCTATTCCGAAGAGCCGCTGGTTTCGACGGACTACATGCAGAGCTCCTTTTCCGGGATTGCCGACGGTCTTGAAACCAAAGTCAACGGCAATCTGGTCAAGGTCCTGGCCTGGTATGACAATGAGTGGGGTTATTCCTGCCGTTTGAGGGATCTAGTCAAACTCATCGGCTGATCGCCCTGTATTTGGGCGATTCGCTGTGTCGCGCGTCCTATGCCCAAAACTGCCGCTGATGGTTGGCGGCCAATGAGTAAGAGGATACCGAAAATGGCCAAACTGACCGTTCAGGATCTTGATCTAAAGGGCAAAAAAGTCTTTGTTCGAGTGGACTTCAATGTCCCCATCCAAGACTCCAAGGTCACCGACGATCTTCGCATCCGGGAAGCGCTTCCAACGATTCGGTTCTGTGTGGAGCAGGGCGCTATCCAGGTGCTTGCCTCGCACCTTGGCCGGCCCAAAGGAAAGCCAAAACCGGAGTTTTCTCTTGCGCCTGTTGCGGAATGCCTTTCCGAGCTTCTTGGGGGAAAAGCAATTTTCATCGGCGATTGCGTGGGACCCGAGGTTGATCGGGCCGTGGCCTCTGCACGATCGGGAGATGTAATTCTGCTGGAAAATCTTCGATTCCATCCGGAAGAGGAAGCCAATGATGCGGCATTCTCCCGCAGACTCGCCGCGTCGACGCCGCTTTATGTGAACGACGCCTTCGGGAGCGCCCACCGGGCGCATGCGTCTACAGAAGGGATCACCCATCATGTGGAGCGGGCGGCAGCCGGATTCCTCATGGAAAAAGAGCTGCGATATCTGGGGGCTGCCCTCGAATCCCCGCAGCGTCCTTTCGTGGCGATCCTGGGCGGAGCCAAAATATCCGATAAAATTGAGGTCATCGAGAACCTGCTGGGGAAAGTGGATCGCCTGCTTATCGGTGGGGCAATGGCCTTTACTTTTTTAAAAAGCCGGGGACTGAGCATAGGGAAATCCCTGGTGGAAGAAGACAAGCTGGAACTGGCCCGGCAGCTTCTGCAAAGGGCCGGAGAAACGATCGTACTTCCGTCGGATTCCATAGTAAGCCCGGGCATGGATGATGAAGCTTCGGCGCATGTGGTTTCCAACGATGCAATACCGGCCGGTGAAATGGGATTGGACATAGGTCCGAAAACCGTTGCCGAGTTTGCCGAAATCATCCGTCCCGCCGGAACGATTGTCTGGAACGGCCCAATGGGGGTTTTCGAAAAAAACGCTTTTGCCGCCGGGACCATGAGCGTTGCCAGGGCGGTGGCCGAATCCATGGCTGTCTCGATCGTGGGCGGCGGGGATTCCGCTGCCGCCGTGGCGAAGGCGGGAATCGCGGACCGGATTACGCACGTTTCAACCGGAGGCGGGGCTTCGCTGGAATTTCTGGCCGGACAGACGCTTCCGGGTGTCGCCGCGCTTAGTGATAAATGACGGCGGTATTCCGGCGTCTGGTATGGAAGGAGTTTGCTGTTTAAATTGAATTGCGCGTCCATTAACTTGTATATGAGGCAAAAATGAGACCACCTCTGATCGTGGCCAACTGGAAAATGCATAAAACGCAAAAAGAAGCCAGTGAGCTGGCCCGCGCCATCAAAGAGGGCGCTGCGGATGCAACCCACTGCCAGGTCGTTTTGGCGCCGCCCTTTACAGCGTTGGCAGCCGTTTCCGCGGAAATACGCAAGAGCCCCTTAATGCTTGCTGCGCAAAATGTCCACTGGGAATCTGACGGCGCGTATACCGGGGAGATAAGCGTTTCGCAGCTTAAGGATCTCGGGTGCAAACTGGTGATTGTCGGGCATTCCGAACGTAGGGAATATTTCGGGGAAACCGACAGTACCGTAAACCGCCGGACTCATGCAATACTCAATGCACGGCTCCATCCGATCATTTGCGTTGGGGAAACACTGGCGCAAAGAGAGTCAGGATTGCAGCATAGCATAGTGGCGCAACAACTTGCCGGTGGACTGGATGGCTTGACACGCCAAACCCTGTTGCGTATTATTCTCGCCTACGAACCGGTGTGGGCAATTGGCACCGGGCGTACGGCGTCTCCCGGAGTCGCTCAATCCATGCACGGCTGGATTCGCAACTGGCTGTCGAACAAGTTCGGGAAAAACGCGCAGGAAGTGACTATTTTGTACGGCGGCAGCGTCAAGCCTGACAATATTGACTCCTTGATGCAGCAGCCGGATATCAACGGTGTACTGGTAGGTGGGGCGTGCCTCGAGGCGGAAAGCTTTTTGCGCATCATCCACTATAAATCCTGAAGACCGGCGGAAAGCAGGTTTCGGAATCCTATGCTTCTTTATTACGCGATCGCCACACTGCATGTCATTGTGTGCGTCATCCTTGTGCTGGTTGTGCTCCTTCAATCGGGAAAGGGGGCCGACCTGGCGGGGGCTTTTGGTGGAGGATCCACCCAGACGGCATTCGGAAGCCGGGGTCCTGCCTCTTTTCTGTCCAAGATGACGACAGCGGCTGCAGTCGTTTTCATGCTGACCAGCATCGGGCTCTCGATGATTCACACGAAAACAGAGAGCAAGTCCATTCTGGAAACTAATCAACAGAAAGAAACCCAGCCGGCCAAGAAAGCACCCGCCGCGCAACCTGCAGCGGCTGTGCCTACGCCGGAACAGATTCAAAAGAGAGTGGAAGAGCTGGAAGCCGCCAGACAGAAACAGCAGGCGTCGCCCGCACCGGCTCCCGCTCAAGGGAGTCAGCCGGCGTCAAATCAGGCAGAGCCCAAGAAGCCTGCCCAATAATTAGCAGAGTGCCGAAGTGGTGGAACTGGCAGACACGCCATCTTGAGGGGGTGGTGGGGAAACCCGTGGGGGTTCGAGTCCCCCCTTCGGCACCATACCGCAAATCCTGCAAGAAATGCAGTCTACGGCTGTGTCGGCCCGGATGTATCTTCCGTTGAAATCGAATCGCGCCGAGACTCGACGCTGCAGGATTGCGACATTCAGGTTTGAATGCCGCACGCGGGAAGCACCCAGCGCATGAGGACCAGGTACGCTGCGAAAACGACCACCAAAACCAGCCATTCAGGCATCTTCACACCCCAAAGTTTCATAAATTATCGATGACCCGGCGCAGTTTCGCATTGACTTGTGCTGCTGTGGCCTCCAATGCGGGATTCCCCACGACCGACAGCATCCGGCCCGCGTCGACGGCGGCCACAAACGCCCGGCTGTTTTTCTCATAAACAACCACATTGCAGGGGAGCAACAATCCGATGTCCATCTCCTGCTGGAGCGCCTGATAGGCCAGCGGCGGATTGCAGGCGCCGAGAATCAGGTAGTTCTGAAAATCCACCCCGAGCTTTTCCTTGAGTTTTTCCTTCAGGTCGATCTCGCAAAGCACTCCAAATCCTTCCGATTGAAGGCATTCGCGTGTCCGCTGTACGGCAGCGCTGAACGGCAGATCCAGAGTGCGCCCGTAGCCGTATGCCAGTTCGGTCCCTTGACGCGTTCCCGGCTCCTTTACCATGCGGTTCCTCCCGGACTTTGGTTAAAAGCTATTAATAAGATCGCTTGTTCCAATAATCAAATATAATACGACAGGAGATGAATATTGTAGGGCCTTGGGGCTGCAATCAAAATCCGTATGGGGCAGTCATGAAAAACAATCCGGTGGTGGTGATGAAGTTCGGCGGGACGTCCATGGCGGACGCCGACCACGTGCGACATGTGGCGCACATCGTGGCGCGCAGGAAATCATCCGGCCATCGGGTCGTTGTCGTCGTGTCTGCGCGCGCGCGGCAGACCGACCGTTTTATCGAGGAGGCCCGGTCTTTCACGCCGCACCCGGCGCCGCGCGAGATGGACATGCTGCTGAGCAGCGGAGAACGCATCAGCGCGGCGCTGCTCAGCATCGCTCTTGATTCCACGGGTTGTCCCGCCCGCGCGCTGAGCGGTTCCCAGGCCGGCATCATTACGGACGACAATCATACGAATGCGAGGATTATCGAAATCCGGCCGTACCGCGTGCTTGAGGCGCTCGAGAAGGGCGTGACGCCCGTCGTGGGAGGATTCCAGGGCGTGAGTTTTAAAAAGGAAATCACCACGCTCGGGCGCGGCGGATCGGACGTGACGGCCGTGGCCCTGGCTTCCGCGCTGGACGCGGAGACGTGTGAAATCTACTCGGATGTCGACGGGGTATTCACCGCCGATCCGCGGATTGTCGAAAATACGCGCCGTCTCGAAGAACTCTCCTACCAGGAAATGCAGGAAATGGGCGAGGCAGGCGCGCGCGTTCTTCACCCCGGCTCCGTGGAGTTCGCCAAAATCAAGAACACGATGATCCATGCAAAAAGCACCATGGAGCCCGATGGCGCCGGCACCTTCATTCACAATCTCGAAGGGCGCCTCAAACCCCGGATTGTCGGCGTCGCTCATGAGGAAAAGGTTGTTCTGCTGCAAGTTGATGCGGAAAAGGGCAGGGAAATGGAAAGCCTCTTTGGGCTTGCGGGACTCTTCGAGCGCGAAGGACTGAAAACCAAACAGATTTCGTTTCATCCGGGTCCGATGCAGGCCTTGAGCGGCAGCCTGGTCGTTCCGGAAAAGGAGAACTACCACATCGAATCCATTATTGAATCCCTGCGTGACGGTTTCGGATCCGTCGTCCGCATATTGAGGGATTGCTCGGCGGTTTCATTGATAGGGACCGGAATCACGGAGCGCTATCAATATCTGCTGGAGTCTCTGGAATTGCTGCAGCAAAGGGAAATACCGGTCGCGGGATTGCAGACGTCCTCCTTCAGGATCAGCTTCCTTGCGCCCCGACTGCGCATGCGTGAGGTGGTGCAATTATTCCACAAACGATTTATCGAACTGGATCGATAAAAAGCTTTTGAAACAAAAACAACCGCAATGTCTCTCATACTTCAAGGGGAGGTTATTATGCGACGAAGCGGATTTCGGCAGTATGTGCTGATGGCGGCAGTCCTGGCGTTCGCCCTGGTGACCGCAGGGTGTGAACAGAAGAGCATTAATGAGATACGGGCGAATCCGAGCAAATACGCCAACAAAGAAGTCTCAGTGGTCGGAAACGTGGCCAGGAGTTTCTCGGCGCTGGGCCGCGGTGCTTATGAGGTGGACGACGGCACAGGCAAACTCTGGATAGTGTCCGACAAGGGCGTGCCCCGCGAGGGCGCGCGCGTGCTGGTGAAGGGGAAAATCCAGGACGGCTATAATTTTGGCGGCTTTATCAAGCTCCCGGAGCCCATCAGTTCCGGCATGGTCATGATCGAGAGCGAACACAAAGCAAAGTAACCGCACGCTGAACGGCGCCGCGGATTTTGCGGACACAATCCCTCAAATCTGCGGCATGGGCTCAAGGCAACGTTACGCAAAGGTCGCAGCTTTTGCATGCGTCCGCGATACGGCAACTGAATGCAAGCCGGTATCCCGCAGCCTCGAACTTCCCGAAATCGACCTGGCAGGCGATATCACACATAGCCAGCCGCTCTTCCTCGGACAGGCCGGCTTCGTCCCAGGCTTCAACCAGCGGGCATCGATTGAGCCTCAGGACAACAGCATCCGGTCCCTGACGCGCGACTTCATGCCCGAAAGCATCCATGTCACCCCGGCCTTCCATGAAGGCCGCCGCCAGTTTCTGCAAATCCGGCTTCCCGATTCTGGCGGCCAGCTGAAGTCCCTTTTCTCTTCCTCTGGCATAAAGCGCCTTTTTCATCACCCCGGCCGCCCTTTCCGGCCCAACCTCCTTTGACATTTCGTGATAAATATGGACATAGATGCTTGCCCGGTTCTTAAGCTCATTTAGCAAAAACGATAAATTGGGATTCATGGGTATCCTTTGCTGTCAGCGGGATTATCGACAAGTTATGGCCGGCAGGAGCGGCCCCGGCGGCGGATCCCCGGGATACCGCACATATTCCAGAAACAGTCCTGATGGGGGCGCCGTCCATCGTGCGACTTCAGCGGCAGTCAGGCCATTGATTCGCTCCGGCGGCAGGTTGCCCCGCCCAATTTCCACGAGGACCCCGACGATCCGGCGCACCATTTTCCAGAGAAAGTGCGACGCCCCGATGCGGAACAATATCAGATTTGCATGGATCTTCAGCCTGCAATCCATGACCTCGACAAGCGCATTCGACGGATCCTCTTCTTTTTCCCGATACACCGAGAAATCATGCCTGCCCAGAAAGAGCCGGGCGGTTTCGCTCATGAGGGGCACATCAAGCCGGTCTTTGACCCACCACACGAAGTGCTTCCCGAATGCCATGCGCTCCGTGGCGATTTGATAAAGGTAATAGCGCTCCTCCGCATGGTGCCGGGCGTGAAACCGCGCGGGAGCCTCGCAGACCTGACGGATGTGGATGTCGGACGGCAGGCGGTCGTTGATCTCCCGCTGCAGGAGTGCCGCACTCATTGGCCTGGACGAACGGAGATGCGCTACCTGATACAGCGCGTGAACGCCTGCATCGGTGCGTCCGGACCCGATCAATTCGATCTTTCGCCCGAAGAGATTCTCGGCCGCTTTCCCCAGCTCTCCCTGGATGGTGCGGGCGTTGTTCTGCTCCTGCCATCCGCGATAGCGCGTACCTTCGTATTCAATGACCAGTTTCCATTTAGGCATCAAGGCTCCGGCTTTCGATCCGATGAATTAGGTTCAAGGGGGCAAGATCCTCATACGCTGCGTCCAGGCGGATCCCGAAATGCTCGGCAACGGCTTCCAGATAAACGGGTCCGTGGGGGAGCGTCCGCCGGACAGTCCCTTCCGAATTGTGGATGGCCAACTCCATGCCGTTGAGCGTGATACGGCCCCATGGCTTCGGCAGCGCACACATGCGAAACAGCCGAAAAACCGAGGCGGGCCAGGTGGAAGTGAAATGGTTTGCCATCTCGATGTCGATATCAAGCGTCAGCTCGTGCCCATTAAATGCATAGAGGTCGACGAAATCGCCTGCCGATTCCTTTTGCAGCACCGTTCCAAAGCGCGGGTCGCCTCGCAGCCGGTAACGCTCTCCGTAATGCTCTTCCACCCTGTCCGCCACCACGGGCATGGGCAACCGCAGCCCAGGTCCTCCGAAGCCGCAATCGGCGAGCCACTCGCGGCCGGATAGCGTTACAATCAAAACCTCGTGAGTGCGCGCCCCCGGGTCCCTTCGGCCATAAAGGACGCGGGCTGTCAGCGGCCGCACATCAAATCCGAGGGCTTTCAATGCCAGACCCAAAAGCCCATTAAGCTCAAAGCAATAGCCTCCGCGGCGCCTGTGGATGATTTTGGCGACGAGACCGTCCGGCTCGAGGCAGATGGCACGCCCGAGATGGATGTCGAAATTTTCAAACGGTATGGAAAATGCCTGGGCGGCATGCAGGTCCTTCAGGCCATCCTCATCGGGACGCGGCGGTCCGCTCAAGCCAATCCGCTCGAGATATTGGTCCAGGGGAAAACCTTTCGTTCCCATGCAACAGAACTTAGCATCAAAGGGGCTACCCGGACAAGAATCCTGGATGAGCAGGCATATCTTATTCATGTGCGAAAGGGGCGCAAAGGCGGCTATTTCTTATTGGCGCAAACTGCATTAATATCCAGCTTAGGAGCCTGTTCGCAGGATTAGCCGGCCCCCGGGTTGTGGCGGCAGGTTGTTTTGCAACCGCAGCGCCATTTGGAGCCTGATATGGATCTGTCTATCGCCTTAGCGCATGTGGAAGGTGATTTGCAGCTGCTTGCGGAACTTGCTGCAATGTTTGTGTGCGATTATCCCAGGTTCCTTGATGAAGCGCATGAATCGATCCTGCGGAGCGATTACGCGACCGTCGAGCGTGAAGCCCATACCTTGAAAGGCAGGATGGCGTTTTTCGGCATTCTGCCTTTGAGCGAGAAAGCCTTCGAGCTCGAAATGATGGGCCGGAAACAGGATTTGTCCCGAGCCCTGCAATTATTGAGCGAAATAGACGCGGAAATGAAAAGCATTTTGCCTCAGTTTGAATCGCTGGCCAGGGAGCAGCAATCTTGAGAATCCGTCCTGTGCATGGATCGAACTCGATCCGGACTGGTTGGCTGCTGTAGGCGGGGAAGGTGCCCGGTGACCGGCAATGTGGAGGGCGCCTTACGGAGAAAGACTATGATTGCGCCGAAATTCGGCCCGCGCCTCATGCAATTCCTCTCTTTCACTGCCGGATCGGGAGAATCCCTGGACGCGCCGATCCTTAGACTGATACGGATATATTGCGCACTGGCCATCGGGGCCGCGGCGCTTCTGGTCATCGCCTTCTATCTGGACTCCCGGTTGTGGGACGAGATCTCCCTGATTCGAAAAGAGCTTTTCCGCGGCGGCCGATCTTCTTCGCTCTACCTGCACCAGTTCAATTCCCTCCTGACATGGCTGGTGCTGCTGATACTTGCCGCGGCGATCTTTTACGGATTCAAAATAGCTCGGCAAGCCGCCGCCGATGCGCGCAATAATGCGCGGTTGCTGCAGGAAGCGAAGCAGCGCACGATGGAAATTGCGGCTCTGTATGATACTTCCCAGGACGTTTCCGCCCACACGGATTTGCCGGCGCTGCTGCAGACCATTGTGGAGAGAGCCAAGAGCCTTCTGGGCACGGCAGGATGCGCCATTTTCCTGTGGGACACGGAGCGCGAAGGCTTTGTGATAGCCGTGGAATCCGGCGTAGGCATGCCGATCGGGACGCGGCTGTCCCGCCACGAAGGGCTCGGCGGACGGGTTGCCGATACCATGGGGCCGGTAATCGTGAACGATTTTTCCCAGTGGCCCCATCGATCGAAAGCCCTCCGGCAGCTGCCGATCAGCTCGGCTGTATGCGTTCCCATGATTCGCGGCGGGGAATTGATCGGAGTGCTGGGAGTGCATGAGGTCGCCGACACGGAAAGGAAGTTCACGGAAGCCGATGCCCGCCTCCTATCCCTCTTTGCCGACAATGCCGCCGGCGCGGTTCACAACGCCCGGCTGCTGGAAGAGCTGCGCAATTCCGAGGAACGGTTCCGGATTGCCGCCGAACGCGCCAGCGATATCGTTTATGATTGGGACCTGCAGCGGGATCATGTGGATTATTTCGGGCCGGTTGCGGAGAGCGCTCGCGAACACGGTACGCTCCTGGTGGGAACGAGGCAGAAATACTGGGAGGTCATTCATCCGGAGGACCGAGAGCGCGTCTGCGCAGCCATCACGAGGCATTTTGAAACCGGAGAGCCCTTTTCCGAAGAGTACCGGATATTCGGTGAGAAGGCGGCCATCATCACTGTCGCGGACCGGGCCACGGCTATACGGAATCCGCAGGGCAAGCCGGTTCGCTTGATCGGGGCCGTCAGCGACATCACCGTGCGCAAGCGCGCCGAGCAAATGAAAACCGACTTTGTATCCTTCGTCACACACCAGCTGAGAACTCCCCTTTCGGGCATCAAATGGATGCTCGAGCTTGCAATGGATGGGTCGGAGATCCCTGAGGAAGTGAGATCCTATATCCGGGATGCCCGCAGCTCAACCGACCGGCTGATCGGGCTGGTCAATGACCTCCTGGATGTTTCACGGCTGGAGCGGGGCAGGCTCGATGTCAACCTGCAGGAGGTCGATCTCTCCGAATTGACAAAGAGCGTGACGGCAGAAGTGTCGTCCCTCATTCTCGGCAAGGAGCAGAAACTGGATATACAGATGGACGGGGATTTGCCCCGTGTATCCGCAGATCCGCAAATGCTCCGGCAGGTGGTCCTGAACCTGGTTTCCAATGCCGTGAAATACACGCCGCAGCGGGGCGAGATCAAAATCCGCATTCATGTCGAAAATGGCCGGATGCGCTGGGAAATAAGAGACACAGGGATCGGGATTCCCAGGGGGGATATTGGAAAGCTGTTTGAGAAATTCTATCGGGCCGGCAATGCCTCGGCCGTGGAAACGGAAGGAACCGGATTGGGGCTTTACCTTGTCCGTCTGATCGTGGAGCGTTTTGGAGGGAATGTCTGGTGTGAATCCGAGGAAGGTGCCGGTTCCACGTTCCTGTTCGCCCTCCCTTTGGCTGCCTGAGAGGTGTCAATGGAAAACATTCGGGTTTTATTGGTGGAGGATGATCAATTCCTGAGAAAGGCCTGCGAGGCTGGGCTGAAAAAGCGAGGACTTACAGTGCTCACGGCAGTGGACGGCGAGGAGGGCCTGCGGCGCGCGCAAGCAGAAATTCCGGATCTGATCCTGCTGGACATGCTGATGCCGAAACTATCGGGAATGCAGACGCTCGAGGCGCTGAAAAAAGATGAACGGACGCGAGCCATTCCTGTCGTGATACTTTCAAACTCATCCCTGGACTCGGATTTGCAGAAAGCCAAGGATCTCGGGGCAGCCGGCTACCTTGTCAAGGCTTCTCTTTCTCTCAAGGAGCTGGGCGATCAGGTCCTGAGTTTCATTCCGAAAAACGATCCGCCTGCGGAATTCACCCATTGAGAATGCAGGCAGGCGGCATTTGGACGGGAAGGGTAGATGGCCGATGGGAAAGCCGGGCTATCCTATGACGGCGGCGGTGAGGTTCCTGCGCGATCGCAAGGTGCCTTTCCATCCTTATCTGTACAAGTATGAAGAACACGGCGGGACTCGTGTCGGCGCGGCCGAACTTGGCTTTCCCGAGCATGTCCTGATAAAAACCCTCGTCATGCAGTCCGATCCCAAAACGGTTTTTCTCGTGCTGATGCATGGGGATTGTGAGGTTTCAACCCGGTCCCTCGCGCGGTTTATGGGTGTCAAGTCCGTGGAGCCGTGCGACGACAGGACCGCCGCAAGGCACACCGGCTACGTTTTCGGCGGGACCAGCCCCTTCGGCACGCGTTTCCAGCTGCCCGTTTATGTGGAAAAGAGCATCCTGGATCTGCCCTCAATTCTGATCAACGGCGGTAAGCAAGGTTTCCTGGTTGAAATGAACCCCCTGGTTTTTCGGGATATCCTGCCCGTGACCGAAGTCGAGGTCGGTATCCCCAGGGACTGAAATTTTTTGCCTGCGAGAACGGAAGACGCAGCAACAGCGGGTACCGCAATGACTCGAGTGATCCTGGGAATCAGCGGAGGAACGGGTTCCGGAAAGACGACAGCCGCCCGTAAAATCGTCGCCTCGATTGGCGAGGCCCATGTCGTCTATCTGCAGCAGGACTGCTATTACCGCAGTCTCGACGACATGCCGATCGATCGGCGGAGCCGGGTCAATTTCGATCATCCGGGCGCTTTCGACATGGAACTGATGCTCGAGCATGTGGATGCGCTGCGCGCAGACCGGAGCATCGAGCAGCCGCTATACGATTTTGTGTCCCACACCCGCAGGAAGGAGACGCTTCACGTCGAGCCGCTCCCGCTGGTTGTGGTGGAAGGCATCCTGGTGTTTTGGGATGCGCGCGTGCGCAGCCTGATGGACCTAAGGGTTTTCGTGGATTGCGCCGCCGATATACGCTTCATCCGAAGGCTGGAGCGCGACTTGCGGGAGCGGGGGCGCAGTGTGGAATCCGTCATCGAGCAATACATGACGACCGTGAGGCCGATGCACCGGGAATTCGTGGAGCCGACCAAACGCTATGCCGATATCATCCTCCGTGAAGGCGGGCTCGACGAATCCGGCCGGGATATCCTCATTGGCAAGATCCGTGAAATGCTGATCCTCAATGACGGATGCGTGCCCAAATAATCCTAGTTGGACCTCGGAACGGAGCTCATCATGCAGGTGGTAACCCTCAAAGCATTGGCGGACAATTACATTTATTTGCTCATCAGCGATGCGGCCCCGGAAGCAGCGGCTGTGGATCCGGGCGAGGCGGAGCCGGTTTTCGAGTATGTGCGGAATCAGGGCCTGCGTCTGACCGCAATACTCGTCACCCATCACCACGGGGATCACACAGGTGGAAACAGGGAACTGCTGAGGCGCTTTCCGGGCATTACGGTCTACGGCAGCGCGGGAGACCGGGGCAGAATTCCGGGACAGTCGGCATTTTTAAAAGGAGGGGATGAAATCACTGTGAGCGGCGCCGGCGCCCGCATCCTGGAAGTTCCCGGTCACACCAAAACTCACATCGCATACTATTTCGCCGCCTCCGACGGCAAGCGAGATTTGTTCTCAGGCGATACCGTTTTTGGCGGCACCATCGGCAATCTTTTCGAGGGGTCGCCCGATGTGATGTTTGAATCGATTCGAAAAATCCGGGCCCTGCCGCCCCAGACCCGAATATGGTGTTCTCACGAATATACGCTCCAGTACGTGCGCGAATCGGCCGGTCTGGACCCGGGAAACGACCGACTGGCCAGGCGGCTCAAGGCCCTCGAAGCGACGGCTGCCCCGGCAACGCCCACTGTGCCGCTTCTGCTCGAGGAGGAGTGCGCTACCAATCCCTTCTTCCGCTGGGATGATCCGGGATTGGCCGCGCGTTATTCGAAATCTCCGGGAGTGGAGTTATTCCGTTATCTTTGCAGCATCACATAGGGCCACAGGTCACACCCAAGGATGGCACATGCGGGGTATTTCCTGCGGCTTGGGATTTTTGGTTGAACGGCCGGGGTCCGAAGGCGAGAAGTATTCCACGGCGCGGAATTCTCGTGGGCATAGTTCCCATCCCATAATATAATTTGCCCCGTGTCCGCAAAGGAACAGGAGGGCGCTTGTGAGCGAATTTGCGGTTGTTTGGGTCCTGCGAGTCCTGACCTTTCCTGTTACGGCGGGCATATCCGGGGCTCCGCTTGCCGAAGATGCACCGAACCTGCAGTACAAGTGCATCGTCCTCAGTTGCCGGAGCTATTAGGCCCATGCGTCGCGGACGGTGTAGTTTATAACTTTAAACCCCGGCTCCCCGAAAATCGCGTTTCCGGCACCTTCGGGGAGCAAAACCTCAAGATGTCTCGGCGATGAATGCCTGTATTCACCGTTAAGCCATCAACAAAGGAACAGGAGATCTCCGTTGGCAGAAGATTACAGACCATGGACATGGAGGGCGCCGGAAGGGAGTTCGCCGGTGCAATACAGCAGTCCGCGCCAGGATGCGCAAGACAAGGTTACGGGCCAGGCGGTTTTCACGCGTGACATAAACCTGCCCGGAATGCTCTATGCGAAAATCCTGACCTCACCGCACGCCCACGCTGAGATAGATAGCATGGATATCAGCAGGGCCGAAGCCCTGGAGGGTGTCCGGGACATCCTGCGGTTCGATGATCCGGATATTGCCATGGATAATGCCACCGGAGAGGTAATCGTTACAAATCTGGTATGCGTCAACGATGTCGGACACCTTCTCAACCGCCGGGGCGCGGAGGCGCAGCAGTATGGCGGCGCCATCATGGGTTTGGGCCGAAGCGCGACAGAAGAAAAGATCTATTGCCCGCGCACGGGAGTCGGGTTGAATCTCGACAACCTGGGGTACTGTATAGGAACGATGAACGATTACCCGGACATCGAATGCATCCTCAACGAGAGCCACCTCGGGTATTCCACCTACGGTGCGTGCGGCGTTGGCGAGGATGCGGGGGCTTCACTTTCGGGAGTCACTGCGGGAGCCATTTACAACGCTACCGGGAAATGGGCTCTTGATTACCCTCTGACGCCTGCAAAGGTCCTCAAGGCGCTGGGCAGGATTTAATCCAACGGGCGATCCGCCGGCTCGGCCGCCGAGGCAGCAAATACAACATATTGAATGTCGAACCGCAGAAGTCAGGCCCGACTTCGAAATTCACAATTCGACATTCTGCGGGTCAAAAGGCTTTGCAGATGTTTATTGCGCGTGAAGCCGGTTTTATATTTTATCGGTGGCGATCAGGCCCTTGGATGGGCCGTCAACCTTAAGGCTTCCGGTTCTGCCGGAGGATAGTCACTGCGGGATCAATCTCTTAATGGCGTATGCCGGGCAGGCCGACGCCGGGCGCGGGGCGTTCTCGAAGCACCTCCCTCCGGAACCGGAACAGTTCGGCCGGCCGGCCTCCGGTCTGTTGATCCCTGCGTCCCGTCCCTTCAACCAGGCCGCCTGTTTCCACGAGGCGGCGCAGGTTCTGTTTGTGCAGGCGGACGCCTGCGAGAGATTCCATAACCCGCTGCAGCTGCAGGAGCGTGAAGGCGGCGGGGAGCAATTCAAAGACGACCGGACGGTACTTGAGCTTGCCGCGCAGCCGGCCCAAAGCCGTAGCAAGTATGCGGCGGTGGTCCAGCGCCATCGGCTGCCCAAGGCGCTGGATCCATGCGGACGCGCCGCCGCCGTGTTTCTTTGAAGGCAATGGGAGGCCCCTGTCGCGCAACGCTTCGGCGGCAAGGTCGATTTCGTAGATCAGCTCGTAACGATCCAGCACGCGTTCCTGAACCCAGGGGGCCCCGTTGAGGCCGAAATTTATATCGCTTCGCTCGCGTCTTTCCCTGTGCGCTCCTGCGTCGGGCGCCTGCATGACCCATCGATCCAGAACCGGCGCGATGTACTTCTCGATCGCCTCGGGCCGGCCGGAACGCCAGTCCTCCCATGGGAAAAAAAGATACCAGTCCCGCCAGTCGGCGCCGGCCGTGCCCGAAGGCTTCCCTTCCCGGACCAGGGCCAGGTAGGCAACCGATACAACCCTGGGTCCTCCCTCGCCTTCGGATGGGTCCCGGTTCCTGTCGCCGAACGTGTAGAGCTGCTCCACATACCCCAGCTCCAGCCCGGTCTGATCGCGAACCCACCGGCGCAATCCCAGTTCCAAAGTTCGGTCGCTGGAGGCGTCAAATGGGCCAAACGGGATTGCATCCGGCGGTTCGGACCAGAGATTTCCTCTGTTGGAGTTTTGCAGCTGCCCAGCCAGAGAATGCCTTGCGCGCTTGAGGGTCAGGATTCGGGGAGTCTCTTCCGTAACCGCAACGATAGCGGCATTCAGGCCAATAACGACGGGGGGAAACAAAATTTCCTCCTTTGCGCCTTGGAGCCCTGGAGCCTAAATCATCCCAGGCAGAAGCGGCGTTATTTCAGCTGCTTGCTGGAGAATCCGAGGATGCGCCGGGCGATGATCAGCCGGTTGATCTGTCCGGTGCCCTCAAACAGGTCGGTTACTTTGGCGTCCCGCGCCCATTTCTCGAGCAGCAGTTGGCGTGAATATCCCAGCGAGCCCATCAACTCGATACCCTTCTGGGTTATTTTGGTGGCAATGTCGCCGGCCTTCGCCTTGCTCATGGAAGATTCCATCGTGTTGGGCTTCTTCTGGTCGACGAGCCACGCGGCTTTGAGGACCAGCAGCCACGCAGCCCTCAGCTGCGCTTCCATGTCCACGATCTCCCGCTCGATGGAACTCATCAGGTTGCGCGGAAGGCCATAGCGGATCTTGACGCCGTTAAGCTCGAGCTGTTCTTTGAGAAAATCCAGTGTGGCGCGCGCCACTCCCACTCCGTTTGCGGCTGCGGCCGGACGCGCTTTGTCGAATGTCGCCATCGCGCCCTTGAATCCCTTGGTCGAATGGCTGCCCAGCATATTCTCCAGCGGCAGCCGGCAGTCTTCGAGGATTACCACGGCCGTGTCGCTGGCCCGGAGCCCGAGCTTATTCTCCAGCTTGGTCAGTTCCACCCCGGGGGTTTTCGCCGGAATGAGGAACGGTTTCATCCCCGCCCGGCCGGCGGAGGGGTCGATGGTGGCCCAGACGACCATATATCCTTCCGACTCGATCATCGCTTTCTGCGCGCTGGTTACGAAGAGCTTCTCTCCGTTCAAAACCCAACTGTCTCCATCCCGCACGGCTCGCGTCCTGATCGCCGACGAATCCGAGCCGCAATGAGATTCTGTCAGCGCCATGCAGCACCATGTGGGCTTGTCGCCCCGGAACGTCTCCCTCACGAGCGCCTTCTGTTCTTCGGTCCCTGAGACCATGATGGCGTTTCCTCCCAGGGCGGGCCAGGGTAGGCACATGAAGAATCCCAGATCTCCCCACGAAATCATCTCGGTGGTGACGATCTGCAGCATAAATTCTTCTTCCGGGACCTCGGCCCACGGCCTGAGGCAGTCCAAAGTCATCCGGCCTTCGTCCCAGATGAACCGGGCGAATTCCCAGGGCAACTCATGTTCATGGTCGTCATAGTAGCGGGCTTGGGACCGTATCCTTTCGCGTGCCACGGTTTCGGCATACTGCATCTGTTCCGCTATCATTTTGGATTTTTCAAAGCTGATCATGCAAATTTCTCCCCGCGCCTAGACGATGGCGATCCCTTCTATAATTCCCAATGCGCGCGCATTGCGCAACCAGAGCTCGACCGGGTAATCCCGGATGTATCCATAACCGCCCAAAATCTGAACGGCCCTGTCCGCAGCCGTGAGGGCCGTATCGCTCGTGAAGTTCCATGCCAGGTAGGCTTCGCGTGTCGCATCCGTTTTCTGATCCAGGGTCCAGGCGGCTTCCCAAACCAGCAGGCGCGCTGCTTCAATATCCGTGATAATATCGGCCAGGGTAAACGCGATCGACTGGCGTTGCCCGATGGCCTCGCCAAACGCCTTCCTGTTCTTCGCGTGATCCAGCGCGAATTCATAAGCGGAACGGGCAACACCCACTCCCATCGCGGACAGCGCCACGCGCGAGGCGTTCAGCAGGAGGGAAAAATCGCATCCCGCTTCTCCTCCCAGACGCTGCGAGGCGGGGATCCTGCATTCCTTCAACTCCACCGCGTACAGAGGCAGGGCGCGCAATCCCATGTTTTGTTCGCGTCCCCCCACTGCCAGGCCGGCGGTCCCCTTGGGAATCAAGAATGCCTCGGATTTGCCTTCACAGGCGGCATAGGCGAGCATCCAGTCCGATTCGGCTGCAAAAGGCACGTTGCACTTGATCCCGTCCAGGACATAGTCTCCGCCTTTCCTGGTTGCGCTTGTTTTCAGAGCAAAGGGATCGAAGCCGAACTGGGGTTCCATAAGTGCCGCGGAGCCGTGGACGTAATTTTCGGTGCAAAAAAGCGGCAGCATCGCCTTTTTTTGTTCTTCGGTGCCGCACAGCAGAATCGGCAGCGCAACAAGGTTTGGCGCCGCCAGTGCCAGAGTGGCGCTGAGATCTCCCCATGCCAGCTCTTCGGCGGCAAGGACCCCCGTGAGAGACGAATGCTCTCCGAATCCGCCGTACTCCTCGGGGATGTTGGCGGGCAGCATGCCCAATTCCCAGCCCGCCTGCGTCCATTCCGGGGCCGGTTCGCCGGCCTCGTCCGCATCCCGCATGCGGCTGCGAAACTCTTTCAACGCCAGCTTTTTGGCTGCATCCACAATAATTTTCTGTTCTTCAGTAGGTTCGAAAGAATACATATTAGCAATCCCTCATTTTAGCGCATGTGTTTCTAGCTCAACTGCCTTTAATAAGCAAGAAAAACCGTTGCGTTTTTCCGCGTGCCTTGGCAACACAGGCGCCTCTTGCCTGCTGAAGCCAACGCCTGAAATCGCGCGGGCGGCCTTCCGGAAACGCTTACTGCTGGAAGGCGTCCGGGCTATGGGTCTTTTGGCGGCAGCGTATTTCCCGGCCATAGAAAAGCGTCGCCAGCTTATCGAAGATCTCCGCTCTCTCCGATGTATAAAAATTACGCCGACCCTTCCCGGAACAGCGCTCCGCTATCTCGGGGTGGCGGTTCAGGTAATCGCGCAGGCGCTCCGCAACAATGGATCCCTGTGAAACAACGGAAATGCCCTGAGCCAGATGGCCGCGGATCTTGCTTTCCAGAAGCGGGTAATGCGTGCATCCGAGCACAATCGTGTCAATCTGCCCATCTGCAGCCAGCAGCCGGTCCAGGTGCTGCTTGACAAAGTAGTCGGCACCGGCACTGTCGAATTCGTTGTTTTCGACCAGGGGCACCCACATGGGACACGCTTCCTGCACTACCGTTACGTCGGGAAAGTATTTGTTTATTTCAATGGCATAGGAACGGGAGGCTACGGTTCCGGCAGTGGCCAGGATGCCGATGTGGCGCGATTTTGTCAGGTTCCCGACCATCTCCGTCACAGGCCTTATCACGCCCAGAACCCTCCGGTCGGGCGCGAGAACCGGCAGATCCTTCTGCTGAATAGTGCGCAGCGCTTTCGCAGACGCCGTGTTGCAGGCGAGAATGATGAGCGGACAGCCCTTTTCAAAGAGCCATCGCACAGCCTCGAGAGTGTAGGCATAGACGGTTTCGAACGACCGGTTTCCATATGGAGCGTGCGCGTTGTCCCCCAGGTATAGAAAGTCATACTGCGGCAGCAGGCGCTCGATTTCTCTGAGGACGGTCAGGCCTCCGAAACCGGAATCGAAAACGCCGATCGGGTGATGGTCCGTGATATTTCTGGGCAGCGATGTGGCCGGCGCGGATTGTTGGTTCGTCATAAGCGGAGGTCCAGGGCTTCCATGAAGTCTTTGATGATGCGGGCCGTAAGGCCCCAAATTTGGTGCCTGCCGTAGGAATAAAAGTATACGTTCTCCCCCGCGTTTCTCACGGTGCGCTTCTCGACGCGCAGCCTCGCAGGATCGAGAAATATCCGCAAAGGCACCTTTAAAACCTCCGCGACTTCGTGAACCTGAGGCGTAGTTTGAAAGGGCCCATGGATATACCCTGCGAAGGGAGTCACGCGATATCCGGTAATGGCGATATAGTCATGAAACCTTCCCAGTATCTCGATGCGGCTCTCCTCGATCCCGACTTCCTCAAAAGTTTCGCGCAGAGCAGTATCCTGGAGCGCCTCCTGTCCCTCGTGCATTCCGCCGGGAAAGGATATTTGGCCCTTGTGTGTTTGAACTTCCTGGGTGCGCCGCGTGAGCAGGAAATGGCACTCGCCGTTGTGTTCGAAAATGGGCATGAGAACAGCCGCCTCCCGCGTGTATCCATCAGGCAGGATCTGAGGGGTCAACGCGCCCAGGAAAGCGCGAATGCGCTCAATCGTTTTCATAGACATCTGCAAAAAATACCTCGAAGCTGCAAAAACTCAAAGGATACTCAATTCCCTCTGCGTCGCCGGGCATCCGCAAAAATAACGGCAATTTTTCCCGCGGTGCGCATTGCCGCTCCCCGGCTTTTATCGAGGATGCTGCGCGCTGCTGCGCCCAGGGCTTCGCGCTCGGCGGGATGGGCCAGCAGGCTTGAAAAAACCTCCGTCAGCTGCTGAACCTGCAAATCCCTATTCTGCTCTCCCGCACGGATCTGCAGGGCGCCTTTACGGGAGACAAACTCGGTCACTATATGGCGGAAATTGTCCACGGAAGGGCCGACGACGATGGGTTTGGAATAGAGCGCCGGCTCCAGGATGCTGTGGCCCCCGCGACGTATCAACGTGCCGCCTACGAAAACCATGGTCGCAAAGCTGTAGGCCGCTGCCAGTTCGCCCATGGTGTCCAGCAGCAGGACCTCCGGGTTTGCCGCTTTGCTCGCGTTTTCGGTGCGGCGCCGGATCCTGAATCCATACTGCCGGACCAGGCGGGCGACTTCGTCGAACCGTTCCGGATGCCGGGGCGCCAGCAGGAGCCTTGCATCCTTTGTTTCCGGCCGGATCCGTAAGGCCTGAAGCGTCTTTAGCAGTATTTCCTCCTCGCCATCGTGCGTGCTCCCGGCGACGATCAGGGAGGAAACCGGGTCGCTCAAATCGAAGCCTTCCCGGATCTTTCGCGCCAGCGCTTCGCCTGCCTCATTCCCGGCCAGGTCTCCGTCGAACTTGATGTTGCCGGTCACGACAATTTTTTCAGGCGGAGCGCCCATTTTTTCTATCCGCAGGGCATCATCCCCGGACTGCATCATCAGAATTTCGTAGTTGTGGAAGATTCGTCTCAAAACCGGCCGGAACCAGCGGTAATAGCGGAAGGAATCGGCCGAAATGCGGCCGTTGGCAAGCACGACGGGTATGCCCCGCCGGTGAGCCTGATGCACTACATTGGGCCAAATCTCCGTATCGATAATGACGATCAGCGCCGGTTTTATCCAATCGAGCACTCGCCTCGCCACCGATGCGAAGTCTATCGGAAAATAGAACGTATTCCCGTCGCCGTACACCCGGAAATGCTGGATTGCAACCTGCTGGCCGGTTTCCGTGATGGTTGAAAACACGCATCGGGCATCCGGGAATTTCCGGCTCAGGGTGTGAACCAGAGGCTGAAGGCTCAGCGTCTCGCCCACCGAGCAGGAGTGGAACCATAGGACCGGCCTGCCGTCGAACTTGAGGCTGTCCGGCAGGCGTCCCATGCGCTGGGAGAGGCCGGGCAAAAATTTGTGCCGCCGCCAGGCTTTATAGAGAGCAGCCGGAATTAAGAGGATGCCCCAGACAACGAGCAGCATGCTGTACAGCAGATACATTAACAATCCTCAGGGAAGATCCTGCCTCCCGCCTTAATCCAATGGGAGATCCACCGGCTCTGCCGGTGAGGCAGCACGAGTCTGATTAATCCTGGCCTTTTTTACCCAGGTCCGGATAGTAACCAAGAGGATAAATCCTGGAATATCGAATGTCCAATTTCGAGTAACGAACCGCAGAACACATAATTCGAAATCGCCAATTCTTTATTCTACATTCTGCGTTTCAAAAACATCAAATATCAATGGCACATGAAACTTCCATTATTTCCTTCGATTGCGATCAAGCCTCTTTAAGTGGCCGGCAACCATTAAGTCTCCGGCTTTGCCCCAAAATACCTACTTCTCTGTCATCAGAAAAAGGGATGCCCGTTCGAGGTCCTCCTTTGTATCCACGCCGACGGTGTCATACGGGGTTTCGATGACCATGATGGCAATGCCGTTCTCCAGGTACCGCAGTTGCTCGAGCTTCTCGGCCCGCTCCAGCGCGGATTGCGGCATGGTGTGAAAAAGCATGAGCGCTTTCCTTGTGTAACCGTAGAGGCCGATGTGTTTGTAGTGCTTCGGATTATCGGTGCCGTCGCGGTCGAACGGTATCAGGGAACGCGAAAAATAAAGGGCCCGGCCGAGATTGTCCGTGACAACCTTTACGACATTTGGATCTTGTGCGGCGTCTTTGCCCACGGCGACTTTGAGGGTCGACACCTCGCTCTCGCCGTCAAGAATAGGGCGAAGCATCCGCTCGATGTGATCCGCGCGTATTGTGGGCTCGTCGCCCTGAATATTTACATAGATGTCGCCTTCGGTTCTCAGGACAACCTCATGCAGCCTGTCGCTTCCGGAAGCGTGCTCTCCGGTCAGGATTACGGGGATATTGCCGTCCAGGCAGAACTGCCGGACTTTTTCGCTGTCGGTCGCCACGTACAGCTCATTCAGCAGACTGGCCTGCCGCGCCCTTTCATAGACCCACTGCAGCATCGGCTTAGGACCGATTTGGAGCAGAACCTTGCCCTGCAGCCTCTGCGAGTCGAGGCGGGCGGGGATTACGCCTATGATGGCGGGTCGATCGGGCATGCTTTTCGCGGCTCCATTCAATGAAAAGCCATTATCCCATACGGGCGTGCGCAAAAGTGGAAAAGTAACAGTGGAATCCTCGAAGATCTGGTAAGGCCGAAATTTACAGAAGCAACGCCGATGAACGCCGATCCGTCAAATATTCCGGATACTGCGTCTATCGCTGCCAGGGGCTTTTTTCCCTGCGTAATTTGTGCTATCTGTGATTGGGGATATGAAATGGAGAGAAAACGATGGGAATGACCCTCGTCCAGAAAATTCTCGCGCGGGCCACAGGCCAACCGTCTGTCCATATCGGGGATATTGTGGAGCCGGCTGTGGATCTGGCGATGTCCCACGAAAACACCACCCTGGTGCTCAACCAGTTCCTCGAAATCTATAAGGGCACAGGATTGCAGCCCCGCATATGGGATCCGTCCAGGATTGCGGTCATCTTCGATCACCGCGTCCCGGCGGAAAGCAGCAAGACCGCTACCAACCAGAAAAAGGTCCGTGAGTTTGTCGCCCAACAGGGCATCCCTAGGTTCCATGATATACGCGGGGACCAGGGAGGAATATGTCACCAGGTTTTGCCCGAGAACGGATATGTCCGGCCTGGCGATGTCATCGTCGGCGCCGATAGCCATATGACCACCCACGGGGCGCTGGGCGCCTTAGCCTTCGGCGTCGGGGCGACCGAACTGGCCAGCGTTTGGGCCCTGGGAGTGGCCTTAAACGTCGAGGTCCCGGAAACCATCCGGATCGATGTCTGCGGTCAATTCCCCAAGCATGTTTCCGCCAAAGACCTGATCCTGCACTTGATTGGCTTGATTTCTGTCCAGGGCGCCAGTTTCAGGGTTCTTGAATATCACGGGGAAACCATCCGCAGGATGCCGGTCTCCGGACGCCTGGTTCTGTGCAATATGGCGGTGGAGGCTGGAGCGACGGCCGGCATTGTGCCGCCGGACGAGGAGACGCTCAAATATTTGCGGGAAGAGGCGGGAGTCTTGGAAACACCGGCTCTCCTTCTGCCCGATGCTGATGCCCTTTACAGCCGGACCGTGGATATAGACGTCTCTGCGCTCGCCCCCCAGCTCTCCTGCCCCCACTCCGTCGATAAAGTGGTTGCGGTCAGCGAAAAGGAAGGCACGAGAATCGACCAGGTCGTCATCGGGTCCTGTACCAACGGCCGCTACGACGATCTGGCCGCCGCTGCAGGCATACTGAGAGGCAGGAAGATCGCGACCTGGGTGCGCCTGCTGGTTTTCCCGGCCTCCTGGAAAATCTACCGGCAGCTAGGGAGAGACGGTATCCTGGAGGACCTGGCGCAGGCGGGAGCCGTTATTATGAATCCGGGATGCGGGTGCTGCCTCGGGATTCACCAGGGAGCGCTCGCCGACGGGGACGTGGCCCTGTCGACCACGAACCGCAACTTTCTCGGAAGAATGGGCAACCCGAAATCCAGCGTCTACCTGTGTTCTCCGGAAGTCGCCGCAGTCAGCGCCATCTCCGGAGTTATCACGGACCCAAGGGGGAAATGAACGTGAGCGCAGATAGTGAAAAACCGCCTGTTGCCGCCTGCGTGGTCCTGAAACTGGGCGATGATGTGTCCACCGATGCTATTTTCCCTGGAAGATTTATGGCCACCGTGCTGCCCGGGGAGACTCCCCAATATGCCTTCGCAGACAACGCGGATTTCAACTCCCGCCTTCGGAAGAAGGAAATCCCGCCCGGAAGTGTTGTCGCGGGCGGGTGGAATTTCGGATGCGGATCATCGCGGGAACAGGCTGCATCGACCCTCAAGGGTCACGGCCTCGTAATCGTCGCGCGGAGTTTTGCGAGAATTTTTTTGCAGAACGCCGTCAACCTTGGACTGCCAACGCTGGTGTGCCCGGAACTGGAAGCCGAGGAAGGGGATGAGCTCGAAATTCGCGATGACCGGATCCTAAACAAAGCCACCGGCAGATCCTTCGCGCTTCAACCTCTGCCCGCCGCAAGACGCGCCATCCTTGCGGCCGGCGGTTTGATTCCCTACACGCGTGAAAGGCTTCTGAGAACCGGCACTGTGATAAAACCATAAGGGCGCAGGGATGCATACCGGTTTTCATGGAATCCCTCGGATCGGGACCTGGCTTGCGGCCATCGTCCTGCTTGGCTGTTTTTCGCGATTGCTTCCGCAGGATATTCGGAGCTCGCAGCAGATTCAAATTGAGAGCGCCCTGGTATCCGTGCCCGTGATTGTCACCGATTCCCAGGGCAAATTTGTTCCGGGACTGGATGCCGGAGCTTTCACGCTTTACCAGGATGGCATCCGCACGCCGTTTTCGCTTTTTCTTACATCCCAGGACCCGATAAGAATTGCCCTGCTCCTGGATACCAGTAAGAGCACTACAACCGTGCTGAGCAAAATCAGAAAGGCTGCAAAACGCTTTTTGCTCCAGATGCGGTCCCACGATCAGGCGATGGTGGTCAGCTTTGACTCGGATATCCGGGTGCTCTGCCCGCTGAGCGCCGATAGGGAGGAGCTGGAGGAAGGCATTCAGAGCGCCAAAGCCGGCGGCACGGCGACGAAAATGCGGGATGCCTTAGTGGAAATTGCCCAGAACCGGTTCCGATCGATTTCAGGGCGTAAAGCCATGGTCCTCCTTACGGATGGCCAGGATCACGGGAGCGGAATCTCCACTACGGATCTTTTCGATGCGGTCGCGGCCTCCAGTACGTTGATCTATACGGTGTATTACCGCGTCGATCCGCGCGATCTGGCCAAAGAGCTGTTTGGGGTGAAAACGCGATCCGCGCCTTCCGGAGCGCGCAGAGGGAAATCCCCGCCCGCTGCTTTGGACGAGGACGAGGAACAGGCAGCCCGCTATCTTCAGCAGCTCTCGGAGCTTTCAGCGGGACGTTTTTACCGGAGCACGGCCGCGGATTTCGACGCCATTTTCAGGCAGATTTCCGAAGAACTGCGCGCCCAATATCTCATAGGATTTTATCCCGACAAAACGAAGCTCGACGGCATCGTGCATTCCCTTGATGTGCAGGTCGACAGCCCGGGCGCAACGATCCGCAGCCGCCGCAACTACCGGGCCGCCCGTGAATCGGTTCCGGATCAATAAATTCCCGGCCGAAGGTCCACGGTTCGCAAACCGTGAATTCGCAATGAGCCGTGTTGTCCTCCACCCTAGCGAAATCGTCGCGCCTTTGGGCGACGGCAAGGATTTGATGACCGGAATTTATGCCGGCTTCGGCAGCGCTCAGCAGATAGAGCCTTCGCGCCGTGGGTGGCATCACATAACCGTGCAGGGTAATATATTTTCAGGATGGTTGCCGGGACGTCCCGCAATCCGCGAAAAGCATGGGAGCCAGTCATGAAAAGCGATCCTTTCCAGGTCCTGCAAAAACTGAATCTCACCGGCGGTCGAAGCGCCGAATTCCATTCGTTGCTTCGACTCGAAAAAAGGGGAGTGGGGCCGGTCTCCAGGCTGCCGTTCAGCATCCGCATTCTCCTGGAATCCGTTCTGCGCAACCAGAACGGCCAAAGCGTTCGTGAGGAGAACGTCGCTCAACTGGCCAACTGGAATCCGAAATCGGAGCGGACCGATGAGGTGCCCTTTACCGTTGCCCGCATCCTGCTTCAGGACTTCACCGGCGTTCCCCTGCTGGTCGATCTCGCCGCGATGCGATCGGCCGTTGCCAGGCTCGGCGGAAGCGCCGCGATTGTCGAACCGATGGTCCCCGTCGATTTGATCGTGGATCATTCTGTCCAGGTCGATTACTTCGCAAGGCCCGATGCCTTCCGGCTCAACCTGGAAATGGAATTTGTCCGGAATCGCGCGCGGTACAAGTTTTTGAAATGGGGCATGCAGGAATTCCGCAGTTTCAATGTCATTCCCCCGGGCGTCGGCATCTGTCACCAGGTGAACCTCGAGTGTCTTGCAAAAGTGGTCCAGGAGAAGGACGGAATCCTCTTCCCGGATACCCTGGTCGGCACCGATTCCCACACAACCATGATCAATGGCCTTGGGATTCTGGGTTGGGGAGTGGGGGGCATCGAGGCGGAAGCCGGAATGCTTGGGCAGCCCGTATATTTCCTGGTTCCCGATGTCGTCGGGGTCCGCATGACGGGCAGGCTGAAGGAAGGGGCGACAGCAACGGATCTTGTGCTGAAGGTCACTGAAATGCTGCGCAAGGCCGGGGTTGTCGGAAAATTTGTCGAGTTCCATGGCCCCGGGGTTGCGGCTCTGCCGGTGCCGGACAGGGCCACGATCGGAAACATGGCGCCCGAATACGGGGCCACCGTTGGGCTGTTTCCCGTTGACGAGGAGACCTGTTCGTACCTCAAAGCGACCGGGCGTCCGGACTCACTGGTACAGGCTGTCCGGGACTACTATACGGCGCAGCAGATGTTCGGGCTGGCCGAAGACAGCCGCATTGAATACAGCACGGTGCTGGAACTGAATCTGGACGACATTGAGCCGGCTGTCGCCGGCCCCAGGCGGCCCCAGGATCTCATCCCGCTCGGCCGGTTGAAAGAGGATTTTTTGCATTTGCTCGCGAAACCACCGTCTGAAGGAGGCTACGGAAAACCCGCTGAGGGCGTGAATGCCAAATTTTGCGTGACCATCGGCACGGGCCGTGGTCCCGGCACAAGGCAGTTCTCGGGCGGAGGAGAGCAGTCGGGCGATATCCTCGAGACCGGACAGGATGCCGTCAGCTCAAAGAACACGAATCCATGGACGGAAGCGGAAATGGTAAACAACCGGCCCACTCCCGATGCAATCAAGGGAGCGGCCGGACTGTTTCCCGATGATGCGGTGGCCCTCCATCAAGGGGCTGTGGCCATCGCGGCGATTACGTCATGCACCAATACTTCCAACCCGAGTGTCATGATCGCCGCCGGCTTGCTGGCCAAGCGGGCGGTTGAGATGGGGCTTGTTCCCCCTCCCTTCGTCAAAACCTCGCTCGCTCCCGGTTCGCGGGTGGTGACCGATTATCTGGAAAGAACGGGGCTTCAGAAGTACCTCGACCGGATCGGTTTCCATGTCGTGGGCTATGGATGCACAACCTGTATCGGCAACTCCGGACCGCTGGACCCCGCAATCGAGGATCTTATTTCTCAAAACGAGCTGATACTCGCAAGCGTGCTGAGCGGGAACCGCAACTTCGAAGCCCGAATCCACCAGTCGATCAAAGCCAATTTTCTCATGAGTCCTCCGCTGGTTGTTGCCTTCGCGCTGGCGGGCCGCATCGATATCGATTTGAACCGCGAGCCTTTAGGCCGTAACCAGCAAGGCCGGGAGATATACCTCCGCGACCTGTGGCCGGAACCGGCCGAGGTCCGGGACCTCATGCGCAAGGCTTTCGATGCCGAAGCTTACCGCAAAATGTATGCCGATATAAGCCGGCAGAATCCGCTGTGGAATGATATCCCTGCTGTCGGCGGCGAAATCTACGAGTGGGATCGAGAGTCCACTTACATAAAAGAGCCGCCGTATTTTGAGAATTTTCAAATGATCCCGGCGCCAATATCGGAAATCCGGGGAGCGCGGCCTTTGGCAATACTGGGAGATTCGATAACCACGGACCACATAAGCCCTGCCGGGGCCATACGGAGTTCTTCGCCCGCCGGTCTATACCTGCGCGAAAAGGGAGTCACGGTTGAGAATTTCAACAGCTATGGGTCCCGCAGAGGGAATCATGAGGTGATGATGCGCGGGACTTTTGCCAACGTGCGGATACGGAACCGCATGACTCCGGCAGGGGAAGGCGGCGTGACGATCCACTATCCGGACGGCAAGCAGACGAGCATCCATGAAGCTTCGAGAAAATACAGGGAAGCCGGGATTCCGCTCATCGTTTTCGCCGGTTGGGAATACGGCACAGGCAGTTCGCGGGATTGGGCAGCAAAAGGGACCAGGCTGCTTGGAGTGCGGGCCGTGGTCGCGCAGAGCTTCGAGCGGATACACCGGAGCAATCTCGTGGGCATGGGAGTGCTTCCCTGTCAATTCAAGGAGGGCGTAAGCGCCCTGTCGCTAAACCTGGATGGCAGCGAGATCTTTGACCTTTTGGGGATGAGCGATGATCTCGAGCCCAGGCAGGAGCTCTCCCTGGTCATTCACCGCCCGGGCGGAAAAGAGGATGCGGTTGGAGTGGTTCTGCGGATGGATACTCCTATTGAAGTGGACTACTGCAGGCACGGCGGCATCCTTCCCTATGTGTTGAGGCGGCTCCTGTCCTAAAAGGGGCTCGGGCCCGTGTCGAAAATTCCGTGTCATTACTTGCCGGGCGCGGCAGAGAACCACAACCGGATGGCGGTCAGCAGCAGGAAGACGGCAAACAATCTGCGCAGCACGCTCGAATTCAACAATAGAGCGAAACGGGAGCCGCCATACACTCCGGCCAGCATCCCGCATGCGATGATCAATCCCGCTTTGATGTTGTCGGGGCTGATTTTGCCGGCCCTGTAGTACTCAATAACGCCGAAAATCCCAACCGGCGCAAGCAGGGCAACCAGAGATGTGCCGTTGGCCATGTGCTGCGGGTAACCGAGGATCAGCACCAGAAAGGGGATAATTATTAGGCCACCGCCGATACCAAAAAAGCCGGCAAGAATTCCTGCCAGGATCCCTGCTCCCGCAAGCAAGACGTTTGAATTCATTTAAGTTTTCTCCTTCGCCTGCCCGGAATTACCTGCCGCCTGCTATTTGCCGTGCCTTAAGCCTTCGAGGCATCCAGGCGGCTCCATGACCTCGAAGAACCAAACAATTCGCAGACTGAATAATATATGCGGGATGAAAAGTCAGGCAGAAATATTTGCGTAAAAAAATTCACTCAGCCAGCCGTAGGTCCAATCCCTGCACCTTCGACGGTTTGATGGAAGCTTCGCGGGATGTTTCCAGTCCCAACATCTGCTTTTCCCTTAAATAGGACTTCGCCCGGTCCATCGATTCCACCCGGAAAATCAGTCGCTGGATGCGATCCCGGGCGCCCCGCACAATCCGGATCGCAGGGCTTGAGCCCACCTGCCACAAACCTATAGAAGCCGGGGAACCCAGCAGCTTCCGCCACTCCGAAAGGCTTTTTTCAAGACTTGACGCTTCAATGATTATCTCGCGCAACGATTGAATGCCCAGGGGGCCGCCTCCGTTCAGCAGCAGCCGGTTGCCCAGCTGTTTCCTTCTCACGTCCACCTTGAGAAACTCCGGGCTGTATTCATAGAGGAAGATTGACATGCCGGCTTTCGAATGGGAAGGCAGCGCCACGGTTGTCCAGGCTACTCCCCGGGTTCCTTTTGGAAGAGTTGAAACATAAGGCTGGGGAGAGCTGTAGGGAATCCCCTCGACCTGCATTTCCCGGAGCGAATTGGAAAGCGGGTACGGCTCAAACGCAATCCCTGCATAATGCGCCTGGGCGGCCTTGCGTTTCGGAACGTTCTTTGGTGTAGCATAGCGGAAAAATTCTATATTCGTGTTCCCGGCTCCCACGCCGCCGCTAACGAATCCCTGGCTGTCGGTGACGGGCCATGCTTCCGGAAGAAGCAAGGCGGCGGCAAACAGCTTAAACAGGCTTTCCGGATCGTCCGATTCAATCAGAAGATGATCCACCTGCCGGACGATCGGGCCTTTCCGTCTCCCTGTCTGCGCCGGCGCCCATAGACAAAGTATCGCAGAGAGAGTCGCCGCCCAGGCAATCTTGCGTAGCCGCATGTTGATCCTCTAAACCCCTAATAATTTCCCCGGACCTCAAAGTCAACCGAATCCAATTCATTCAAAGCGCTATCCATCAGCTTCAAAATATGCTTGCCTCTCCGGGGACGCCATGGAGTCAGGGCTGAGGCTGAGCCCAGTCTCCGGCCGTCCAGCATCCATTCGAGATTGCTTCCCCTGGGCGAGGCTTCAAAGAACATTTGCTGCGCGTCCTGAGGAATATCCGGGTCCAGAGCGATAACGGTGCCTGCGGTCGGATAGGCAATCCTCGAAACCAGTGCGCCGGCCGCCGGCCGGATTGCTCCCGTTTCGGTTCCCTTTATAAACCACTCCTGTTTTAAATCGGCGCCGGCCCCATAATCCACATTGTGCTGAACGATTCCGGCGGGCGCATGCGGCTTGAGACTGCTTTGACTTTCGTGGAGACGGTTCATAACCTCAACCCAGACGGGCGCGGCTCCGGTGATCCCGCTTACATCCCACATAGATTCGCCTGAAAAATTGCCTGTCCAGACTCCCACTGTGTAATGCTCGGAAAAGCCCACGCACCAGTTGTCCCTCATGTCCTTGCTGGTCCCGGTCTTCACCGCTGTCCAGAAGCGGGTCGATAGAGGACTTTCCAGCGCAAAAGTCCGGGCGCGGCTCTCGCGGTCTGAGAGAATGTCCAATATCAGAAACGCCGATTCCGCCGAAAAAACCTGCCTGCGCCGCGATTCCGCCCTGTCGGCCGTCAGGCTAAGAGGACTCCAGACACCACTGTTCGCCAGGGTCCGGTAGGCATCCACAAGATCCCACAATGTTATGTCTGCAGCTCCGAGCGCAAGCGATGGACCGTAAAACTCGGAAGCCTGTATGCCCCGGAAGCCCAGCGACTTTAAAATGTCCACGAAGGAATCCACTCCCGCAATATTCAAGGCTTTAACCGCGGGCACGTTGAGCGAGGACGCCAGAGCGACTCTCGCGGTCACGCTGCCGTGGAACCGGTTGTCGTAGTTCCTGGGCCTGTAAATGCCCCCCTGAACCGGCATTTCCAAAGGGCTATCTTCCAACAGAGACGCCGGCGTAAGTAACCGGCGGTCAAACGCCAGGGCGTATAGGAAAGGCTTCAGCGTCGAACCGGCCTGCCTGGGCGCAAGGACGCCGTCCACGAAACGGGCGCTGGCCTGGTCCCCGGTGTTCCCGACGTAAGCAAGAATATCTCCCGACTCGTTTTCCGCCACCAGCACCGCCCCGTCGTTCATGTTTTGCGATTTTGCGGACAGGACATGTCGGCGCAAAGCCTCGGCGGCGAAGGCCTGCAACCGGCCATCCAGCGTACATGAAAGGAGGATGCTGCCGGGAATGCCGCCCTTTTCGCGGGCTTGAAAAAGCCGCTGCGCAACATGCGGAGCCAGGGCTATCTTTGGCCGCAGATAGTAGGGGCGGGAAAGCGCCGATTCCACGGCCGCCTCAATTTCTGCCCTGCCGGCTGTCGAATTCATCGCTCGCGCAAGCCTGTCCACCCTTGCGGCAACGGCGCCTATCCCTGCATTGGGCGAACGCACCAGCGCGGCAAGAATCATCGACTCCAAGTCATTCAATCCCTGAGGCTCTTTAGAGAACAATCCTCCGGCGGCCGCGGCAATGCCCTGGAGTTCGCCGCGAAAGGTGACGAGGTTCAGGTAGCACTCCAAAATCTGGGCCTTGGACCAGGAGTTTTCCAGGGTCCGCGCAGCCCGTATCTGCCTGGATTTCTGCAGCAGCGACCGGCGGCCTTTTTCCGGCTTCAATTCCTCGTCAAGCCGGGCCGCCAGCTGCATCGTCAGGGTGCTGGCCCCACGCCCCCTGTAAGAGCGAAACAATGCCGGAAAGGACGCGCCGATGGAAATCCAGTCCACTCCTCGGTGCCGGTGGAACCTGTGATCTTCGGCGGCAACGATCGCCGATTGCATGGCGGGCGAGATCCTGCTCAGCGGGATCCAATCCAGCCGCCGCCCGCGTTTGTCTATCCTCATTTCATGAATAATCTCGCCATATCGGTCCAGCAGAGTTCCCTCGGATTGGACGTGGGAGCTGCGGACCTGTTCATAGGAGGGAATTCCGGGAAGAGGCTGAAAAGCAAAAAGGCATACCAGGCAGGCAGCCACAAAAAGCGTGAAGGCGGCCAGGTAGAGGGTCATAAAGGTGCGCGCGTTTCCTGTTTTCATTGGATCCGGATCGCCTCATTGGGCAGCTCGGCGAACATCTCCGGGGAGTACATTGCCTCGACTCTTGTCGGCGGCAGGTTCATGACCCCTTCATTGTTGAGGCGAATCGTGTATTCGACCGACCAGGAGCCCTTCGGCACGTATTCGTAGTAGGCGCGGAAAGCCTCGAAGGAACGCTCCTCGAACGCAGGCCAAATCCATCCCGTCTGTTTCTCGCCCTTGACGGCAATTCCCGAATCGCGGCCCAGCCCGGTTCCCAGGATTGTGGCTCCTGCCGGTATCGGGTCCTCCGCGACCACCCAGGTCATGTCGGCCTGAGCCTCCAGGTTCAGCGTGACCCGCACGATGTCGCCTCTGCTCCACTTCCCGCGCTCCTTCTGCTCAATTGCCGTCAGAGTTTTTCTAATTTTGTATCCACTTGAAAAAGGCTCTTTACGCGGCATCGCAGCGCTGCTGCGCACGGTCGCCCACGGCCGGCCGGTACCGGTCATCTGGAGCGCCAGAGCGGCTTTCCCGGAAGGCCACGGGAAGGACAGGGTTTTGCCGCCCGGAGAGGCAGACCAATCCATCGTGCGGGTGCGGCCCTCCAGCGACGCCGTGCTGCTCCCCGAGACGGGAGTTTTTTCGAAGGATTTGGCGAATTTTACCACAGCCAGCATACCCCAGGCGTTTGCGACCGTTGTATCCCAGCGCCCCCTGCGCTGCCGGGCAAGCGCGCCGCGGACAATTCTGGAGATGTCGGCTTTCCAGCCGGAGGCGTCCATTACGCTCAAGAGCAGACGGACGGCATTCGCATCCGGCGACATCATCAGCCACCACAGCCGATCCGTCCGTTCAGTGGAAAAATTCATGGTTGTGCCTTGAAAGTTCAGCCGTGTTCGCAGGATCTGTTCGGCTTCGCTCATACGGGCCTCCCGGTCCCGTATTTTGGGAATTCCCTTCAGGATGCCGTACCAATCCAGAACAGCCGATGTCGGCCAGAGGTTTGGCTCGATCGTGATTGAGGTGAGCATCGCCGGCTCAGCCTGGCCGGATCTTGAGAGCGCCTCGATGCACACGATTTTCCGTATGGATAAATCCGCCGTCGGCAGTGCTGAGCGGCGAAGGATCCTGCCCTCGATGAAGTCGCGCAATCCCTGGATCATCCTTTCTTTCAGTTCGAGAGGGATCGTCCACCCCGCCTCATCGGAAATGGACAATACGTAGGCGGTCAAAATTTCGCTGCCGAGACTCATGCGCGGGAAATACTTCAGCAACCCGCTGGAATCCATATATGCAGGCATGTTGGCCACGATCCTGTTCCAAAGGCCGGAATCCCGCAGGGCGATGGCTTTGGATACATTCTGTTCAAGACAGGTATAGGGATACCTGTTCATATAATCCTCGATCCCCGTCAAGCCCCCGACGAGGGTGGATGACAGGGAAACATCTATGCCGCCCATTTCCGGAACGGCGTCTTTGGGGCGCTCCAATTCCAATCTGTAGTCACCCGCCAGCTGCGTAATCGTTGCCTGTAAAGTCTGGACCGGGACCGCAGGCAGGACCTTCTGGCTGACGGATATGCGGTCGCGGATCCCTTCTCCGGCATGCGCTTCAACGGAATATTTCAGGGAGTCGATCCCGGCCGGCGCCGTGAAATTCCAGGAAATATCCCGGGACTCTCCCGGATCGAGCGCTATCGACTGCGGCGCAACCGCTTCGGAAATCCCGCTGACACTCGCAGAGACTTTTATCTGCATCGCCTTTTCCGCAGTGTTGCGCAGCGTAAATGTCGAGCGAAATGTGTCGCCCTGCCGCACTACGGGAGAAATGCCGGAAAAGATGACCAGGTCGCGCGTCGACCGGATTGACGCTGTACCCGTCCCGAAGCGGTCGAGGCTTGACGCTACCGCTACTATGCGGAATCCCGTGATGGAATCGTTGATCGGAACATCAATCCAGGCGCTCCCTTTTTCATCGAGCGGAACGCGGCCCTTCCAGAAAAGCAGGGTGTCAAACAGCTCCCGCGTCATCTGTCCGCCGCCGCCGCCGCCCTGGGGCAGAGCTTTGAGGCCGAAGTGCCTTTTGCCGATTACGTGCATTTGAGCCGTGGCGGTGCGAACGTTGTAGCTTCGCCTTCCCATCATGACATCCAGGAGATCCCAGCTGCTGTTGGGGGCAAGCTCGAGCAACCCCTCATCCACGGCGGCCAGCGCAACCTCGGTTCCCTTTGGCGGAGGGGCGCCTTCCGGCGTTGTTACGGAAACCTGCACCTTTGCTTTTTCGCGAGCTCTGTAGATCTGGCGATCGGTCGAGACCTTGACCCTCAGTTCGTGTGCTTTCCATCCTACATTGAGTTCAGCAATCCCCAGTTTATATGCGGGCCGCCCCAGGTCCACCGTCGCCGTTGGTTGAATCCCGCCTGCCCGCCCGCGTATCACCAGCACGGAAACGAAAACATTGGGCGCATAGCTGCTTTTCACCGGGATCTCGATGACCGGCTGCTTTCCGGAAAGCTCCCTGACGAAAGCTTCTCCGACTCCTTCCCGTTCGACGGTGATGAGCGCAGTGGCTTTGCGGAACGGCATCCGTACCTGGAGCTTTGCCTTTTGGCCGGGCTCGTAGCGTTTCCTTTCAGGCAGTAGGTCGATGCGGTCGTCATCCCTCGCCTCGAACCACCATTCATCCTCGCCTGCAAGCCACATCGACGCGTAGGCGGTGCTTTGCCGTCCGGCGCTGTCGGGCGCGGAGGCCTGCAGGACTATTTGCCCGGAGGCTGCCGGCGCCTTAGCGCAGAGGAGAATCCCTTGCTTATCGGTTTTGCCTTCACAGATCGGCCCCAGGAGTCTGGTTTCGGTGAAATGCTCGAAGGCATAAAACCCCCCAACAAGCCTCTTCCGGTGGGAAAATGTTTTTTTTCGGAACGCATCGACCTTTACGGGAATGCCGGCCAGGGGCCTGCCCTGAAGATCGAGCACGACGACGTGGAATTGAAACACGTCCCGGGATTGCATCCAGACATCAGGTTGGATGCCGATCAGTCTGTCCGCCGGCCACAGGGGGATTTTGGAGGAAGCGGTCTGAATCTCTCCGTTTGGATCTCTGAATTCGAGCTCCGCAAGTATTTCCATGGGTCTGCCGGCCGGAGGCAATCCCTCGATCTCGGTCCGCGCGGATCCCGATCTATCCAGAGTCAGATCCCTGCTCTTCAGCACGGGAGCCTCACTGGGCGTTTCTTCCTCGGAATCGCTGCGGAAAACGCCCTCCTTCACGCTTCCGTTGGAAAAAATGTAGCCGCCGAAATCAGGGAAACCGGACATATGCCGTGTGCGCACGTCATAACGAAACCGGACGGGGAGATTCCCCGCGCTCCCGCCGCTCAGATAGCTCACCGTCATATCTAAGGGCACCGCTGAGGGGCTTATCAGCGGGGTTGCGGGGGGCCGGATCAATGCGCGCATCAGCGGCACGCGGAATTCCTCGACTCTGAAGGATCCCGTGTATTGCAGGCTATCCGGTTCGTCGATGGAGTCATACCGGCTTTGCCTGTTTTTATCCCCCGCAGTCCTCAGGTACAGATTGTATTGACCGAGACGCGCTTCGCGTGGAATGTTCCAATCCGACTCGGCAATCCCGCTTGCGTCCCATTTCAGAGAGAACTCATATTTTTGTTCGCTGCCCAGATGCTGGATGATCAGCGTCTTCGGCGCCTGTTCGATGGATTTCAAGGCCAGTCCTGCCAAAACCTCGCCGCGCAGAATATGCTTCATGTGAATGGTTTCCCCGGTACGCAACAGGCTGCGGTCCATAACCGTATGGGCCGCGGTGAAATTGGGTGTCCATTCTGTCGGGAGCCGGAACCTCCAGCTTTCTATTCCGTCGTTCCAGTCGCTGTGTGCGAAGGAAAAGTCGTTACCCGATTGGGCGGTGACAAGCAATCCCCGGCCATATGCGCTGTAGGAGCAATGGGGCAGATCCTCTTCTCCGGGCAACGCGCCTATGCGGGCGAGGCCATTGCCGTCGCTGGTCCCTTTCCAGAGGGTTTTCCCTTCGCAGTCACAAACCTGCAATGCTGCCTGCTTCACCGGCACAGCTTTGTCGAGCGTCGTTACCCAGATCAGGGAAGATTCCGCCCCCCACTTGAAATGGACGGAAAGGTCCGTCACCAGGACGGTTGTCGGAACGAACATCGGCTTGGAGATGCCAAGCAGTGAAGCGCCCAGGATTTCGCTTTCAATCTCCACCACAAAAAAACCCGGTTCCTTGAGCGGAATCCCCAGAACTTCAAAGGGCTTGCTCCCGTGTAGCTTGGGCAGGGTGAAGGTTTTCGTTTTGGGCTGCGTAACGGAACCGAATATGGACCGATCACGGCCCTCCCACCTTCTATTGGAGGCCTTGCGTATCCAGGCGAGCATCTGGCTGGCTTTGTCGGGGGGGACTTTGAGGACCTTACCCTTCAAATCGGCGTCCAGATCCGCCTCGGAGGGCCTGGGGGGCAGCGGATCAAAATTCTCATCGCCCCCTTCAACCTGGAAGCTTCTTGCGGCAATTTCGGGCTCGATATTTCGAAGAGTGACCGGCAGCGCTGCGCCGGCCTTGAGCTCCAGTATTCCAAAATCCGCGGCAAACTTGGCCAGCGGCGGGTATTCATCGGTCCGCAACTCCAGGGGGAAGCTTCCCGCGTTTGAGAGCTTGCGTCCTGCATCATCTTCGAGCGGCGAGGGCAGTTGCAGCACAAAGGAGGAGTTTTCCGGGAAAGGCCCGCGGAATCCGATTTGCCAGATATCGTCCTCATCTTCCTTGGAATCGCCTTGCCGGGTTTCGGGAGTCCAGACTTTGCCTCCCGGACCCTTTAAAACGGCCCTTTTAGCCGTCTTCCAGGGCACGGCGGCAGTAAATGAAAGCCACATGTCGGTAACCGGGATGCATCCGGCTGCGGCATTTTCCCTCCGGCAGTGAAAGCTCGCCGTGAAAGGCTGTTGAGTCTTAAAGGAAAGAATCTGGTCCTGATCCGTGGCGATACCGCTGGGGGAAAAAACTCCTTTTCCCCATACCAGGCTTACCTTCGATCCCGCCGGAAATTTCTGTTTGGCCTGAATCAGCAACAGGTGATCCGGACGCTTCTCGCGATAGCGGGCCGGGTACTGAGATTGCAGTATCGCCTCCTTCTCCTGTCCCGTTACGATGCGCATTCCCACCAGCTCGGAGATCCCTCCGATCGAGAAACGGACGCTTGAAAGCAGGGAGCGCTCCGTAGCTTCGCCGTCGAGTTCAAGCACGAAAATCTGATCTTCATGGATGGCTTCCGATCCTTCGCGCGGAAAGGATCGGGTAACGGCCGGGCCGCCGCTGGAGAACCAGAACACGCTTTGTCCGACGACTGAATTGCCGGCAAGAGTTTGGAAGTCCTTTTTGAAGGCGAATTCACAGCGAATGCCGGCTGGGAGGTCCCTCTCAAAGTCGTAAGTCCAGTTCAGCGGATCCGCCCACCGGCCTGTTCCTTTCTCTGCGCAGCGGACGTCGAAGGGATTCAGCCCGGCGCGGGGATCTCCGAAGGAGACCATGGGGTCGGAAAACATTACACGCACCTGCCGGATTTTTTTAACGGCTCCCTGCGGGGAGAAACTCTGTATCCGTCCTGCCTGCTGGGCGAAAAGTGAATGTGCGGCGGTGCCAAAGATCAGCGCAAACAGGAGTGCAAGCCGACGGGTATTCATGGTTTCACCTCTGTTCCGTAACTCCTCAATGTTTTTCTCTCCTCAGTATCTCCCGGCGAACACGTAAAGACGGGTCTGCGGAATCCCCCCCTGCCTATCGCATTTGCCGCGAAACCTTGTGGGAAACTCCTGTCAAGCTGCAGCTTTGAATGTCCAGGACTGCAATGCTATGAGTTTACATCGAATCGCCGGCCGGCAAGGCATCTTTCGCATTGCGCGCAAAGCTCCAGAAGCAGCGGAAGCGAAGCGGAGTTTTCGGCTGAAAGACGGAGGTTGCTTAGCCCGCGGGGCACATGTCGGAGGTACTCTTTCAGGCCTCGGGTCAATCCCAGGAATCCGTAACATCCCAGCGCCTGCATCAGGCGCTGCGACGAAGCTTGCCAGAAAGCATTTTGAAAGCCGTCCCAATCCAGGTTCTTGTTGGAAAGGTTGTAGTAGTGGAAGAGAAGCTCTTCACGTTGCGTCGGGCGGAAATCCACATAGGGATCGCAAAGCAGGGAAGCCAGGTCATAGAAGCGCGCGCCGAACCGCATGCCCTGGAAATCGATCAGATAGGGCTCGTCGCAATGAATCATTACATTTTGCGATTGAAGGTCACGGTGAACGAGGCAGGAACCGCCGTCTTCCAGTCTGTTTGCCAAACGGGAGAGTTCGCTATCGAGATCCGCGCCGTATGCCGCATCCAACTCAATTCCGCAGAGATTTCGAATAAAATTTTCCCTGAAGTAATCCCGTTCCCATCGGTACAGTTCGGGGCCGAACGAGTCCATCAGTTTTACGCGGTCGGAAGGGAATCGCGGGCCGGGGTATGTGTGGAGACTGTGAGCAATTTCCAGGGTTTTGCGGTAGCGGATGCGTCGCTTCTCCCACGGCTCGTTGCGAAGCGACCAGAGGTCCGTGTCTCCAAGATCCTCCATCAGGATCAGGCATTTCCCGGGATCGTGGCGAATGATCGCAGGGACAGGGATGGCGATCTCCCGGAGGAAAAAGGCGATGTCTGCAAAGTAGGTGTTTTCGATCCGGATGGAGCTGTAATGGACAAGGATGGCGGATTGGGTGTGGTTATATCTAAACCGGAAATACTTCCGGTCCGATCCCCTTCCCGAAAAGGCCGAGAGTTCGGCATGCGCCGACAGCCGGATGCCGAGAGATTCCCTCGCAAAGGCAATCATTGACTCCTGTAAATCCATCCGTGCCCTCCCATGCCAATTTTGGATTTTAGCAGCGCGTACGATTCAAGAGAACCGATATCGTGCCAGTCGCCTTCGTCCATGACAATCCCCATCACGGAACCGGGTTTTTCCGCGATCCTGCGAATAAAAGTGGTGACAATGGACTCGGCCCTGCCGGCCTCGATGTGCTGCAGAATGGACGTATCCAGCGCATAGATGCCCGTGAATAGGCAGCTTTGGGTTCCGCCGCTTTTCAGTGCATGCCTGATATCACAGACCTCGCCGCGCTCATTGATATTCACGTTCAATAGCGGCCCGGTGCTGCGCAAGACCAGGGTTGCTTCCGGCTGCTTTACCTCATGAACGTTCAGCAGCTTTTGCATGGGGAAATTGGCGAGGATATCACCGTTATAGCAAAGGATGGTTTTTTCCTCGCCCAGGAGATCCTCGATATTCTTCAGCCCTCCGGCTGTGTCCAAAAGAACCGGTTCGTGGCGAAACAGGATGGGGACGCCTTTCCATTGCCGGTCGGGAAATTTCTCCAGATAGGCCCGGGCGCAGTGATGCGTATTCACGATGAAGCGCTCGACTCCGGCGCCCAATAAATGATCCATGGCGTAAGTGATGAGGGGGCGTCCGCCGATATCCAGGAGAGGTTTGGGACACTGTTCCGTCAAAGGCCGAAGCCGCATGCCGAGCCCCGCGCCCAGTATGAAAGCCGTCTTGAACCGCCGTCCAGGATTCACGGCTTCCATACTATCGATCACGGCGAAAAGCACAAGATGTTTTGAAGTTCATAGCTTGGCCCAGATGGCCATTTTGCAGAACAAGAGTCCGACGATGGTAATATAAACAAGAAGCCAGGAGCCGGAGCCCTGACTTCCGGCTTCTTTTGACCCAAACTTCATTGATTCCGCCAATTGCAGTTCCTGGAAGGGTTCTTATAAAGCCTGCAGTTTACTTGCGGACGGCGTAGTAGCCTTGCCGGGCGCGGACGCGGAGGTCCGGTTTTCTCGGGAGGGATACGGTGATGCGCCGAAACTTCCCATCGGGACGGGGATTCGAGGAATAATAGCTCAACAGATACTGAGCCCGGAGTTCCGTGGCGATGCGGCTGAAAATATCATCGAGATCGCCGGCTTTGTCGGATACAAAGGCTGAGCCGCCCGTTTCCGCCGCCAGGGACTCAAGGTTGCCCTGCCCTTTGCGGCTGATTTCATTCAGCTTGACGGATGCCCCGGCCGGATTTATGGAATAGAAAAGGGTGTCGGAACGCTGTACCTCTATGGCCGCCTCCATGAGACTGTAGCGGCTTCCGTTATCCTCACCGTCCGACAGGGCAATCTGAGACTGACGCGTTTCCGGCGTTGCCGACTGGCGCAGCATATTGGCGCATAAAACAACCGTGTCAAAGAAGGCCGTCATGCTTTGGGTGGGCTCAAGCCCCATCAATTTCCCTAAAGCCTCGGGCAGGGAGTTCGAGGCCTGCAGGCGGATCCGCGGCTGATCACTGAATGATACGATGGATACGGTGTCTCCCGGCTTCCAAACTTTCTCCAAAAAGCGGATGGCCGCCTGCTGCTCGAATTCGAATCGGGGATTAACGCTCCCGGATAGATCGAAAAGCAGCGCAAGGTTCAGAGGGGATTGTCCCGCTTCAGCCACTTTTGCAAGGACTTCAAAACCCCCATCTTCTTCGATTCGGAAATCGCCCGGAACGAGGTTGTCCACAGGGTGACCGGCCGCATCCGTAACGGAAACGGGCACCGTCACGAGATTGGTGCTGACGCGAATGACGTTGGGGACCTGAACCTCAAAAGCTGAAGAATTATCGGAGGACCGTGCGGAACTCCATTGAGCCTGCAGATTTTGGAGGATGCCTGAAAAAAGGATCAGTCCACAGGCATATGCAGATATCCGGTTTCTCAATGCTGTCATCCGCATATATCCGTGGACCGATCCGGGATATATCACTACTGTTGCCGATTATTCGCGGTTGCGTCGGAGCTCGCGGAGCCAGGCGCTGCAATCAGACCCTTGCTCACGAGGATGCGTACCTCGACCCGGCGATTTTCCTTGCGGCCGTCGCGCGTAGTATTGTCACCTACGGGCTGGCTTTCTCCATAGCCCATAGGTACAACGAACCGGCGGAGCGGTATGCCGTGGTTTTCGGCCAGGAATTGAATAACCGCATCGGCGCGCTTGCGGCTCAGCCGGCGGTTCAGCTCCACATCGCCATCGGACGAAGCGAAGCCGGCCACTTCGATCAGAAATCCCTTTTCGGATTTGGCCTGTTCGGCAAGAGCGTCCAGTTGCGACTGGTCATCCTTGGATATGGTTGCGCTGCCAGCCTTGAAGTGCACGGTGGTAGTGTTCTTTATGCTGTATTCGTCCAGGGACGCGATCCGCTCATTCGCAGCCTGAACCCCGGCTTTCGCCCCATCGGCTGAGGATTGCGCGGTGTTGGCCGCGGCCATCGCATTGTCCGCGGAAGTCTGAGCAGTCTTGGCATTATCACGGGCAGCATTCGATATGGTTGATACTTCCTGGATCTGGCCCGAGAGCCGCTGGGCGTTCTGTTCCGTTTCACTCAGACGGTTCTGGGTTGCCTTCAGCTCTTTTTCCACAGGTACGACCCGCGTGTCCATCGTTTGCGCAACCAGGAAATCGTCATTTCTCAGCCGGATCTCCCTGGCAGCGACTGTTCCGGAGCTTTCGCCCACTCCCTTGACTTCCACATAGAGCCCCTGAATAAGATCCTTCCGGGTGTATTTTTTGGCTCCGCGGAATATGTTCTTTTTCTTCTCCTTGATCTCGACGTCGGCGGACAGAGTCACGTTGTACATCCCGCCCCCGGGGCTGCGCACGGTCAGGATATCACCCTGCAGATCCTGAACAGTCCCCTCAATTTCCAGCTTCTGGCCGGCCGCAACCGGCACGTTGCCGACCGTGGCCAGGCTTTGCGCAGAGGTATTGGCTCCCTGCGCCCAACCGATAGCAGCCAGCGAAAGAACCAAAGCGACGAGCAGGGCAGGCACCAAACGGCTATTCTGAAGTCTCCTCATATTTCCTCCTTATTCATCATACGAATTCTTACCTGTCTTCCGCCGCATGAGGTAAGCGTTAGTCAGGTCCTTATGGCCTTCTACTATTGCAAACGCCATGCCAACTCCGACAAATCGCTATCTGGTTAAAATAAAAGCACTTAGTATGTTATCATCAAACAGCCTAATTTCTGAATCGGGGAAATATTCCCTGAATCAAGGCTTCCAATCCCTCGGAATCAGAGATGGGCATGCCCGGATTCAGATATGCGAGGCCACAAAGTTGATTCGGTTCAGCTTGGAAGCGGATCTGCTTTCCCCTAACATATAACTTTGAATGACAGAAGGCGGTTAGCATGTTAAAGAATCCCAGTCAGCAGTTTCCGGATCCAGATCCGGCCGAGACACAGGAATGGGTCGATTCGCTGCAGTCCGTAGTCCGCGACCGGGGAATGGGCAGGGCGCGTTCCCTGCTGCGCATATTGCTGCAACGGGCTCGGGCGCTTGACATTGACGTGCCGGACCTTGTCAGCACTCCCTACATCAACACCATTTCTCCCGAGCAGGAACCTCCTTTCCCGGGCGACGAGCAAATGGAGAAGAGGATACGGAGGATTGTGCGCTGGAATGCCGTGGCCATGGTTACGAGGGCCAACAAGCATTTCGACGGTATCGGCGGCCACATCTCAACCTATGCTTCATCAGCCTCTCTTTATGAAATCGGATTTAATCATTTCTTCCGCGGCAAAGACGATGCGACATCGGGGGACCAGATTTTCTTTCAGGGACACGCGTCGCCCGGAATCTATGCGAGAGCTTTTCTAGAGGGACGCATAACCGAGGCTCAACTGGATGGTTTCCGCCGGGAATCGGTCGCGGGCTCGGGGCTGTCTTCCTATCCGCATCCTCGACTGATGCCCGACTTCTGGGAATTCCCAACCGTTTCCATGGGGCTCGGGCCTCTCACCGCAATTTATCAGGCTCGATTCAATCGTTATCTCCAGGCGCGCAAGATCGCCAACACGGAAAACTCACGGGTCTGGTGCTTCCTCGGTGATGGAGAGTGTGATGAGCCGGAAACTCTGGGCGCTCTTTTTCTTGCCTCGCGGGAACGGCTGGACAACCTTGTTTTCGTGGTGAACTGCAATCTTCAGAGGCTGGATGGGCCCGTGCGCGGCAATGGCAAGATCATCCAGGAACTGGAAATGGTCTTCCGCGGCGCGGGGTGGAATGTCATCAAGGTCATCTGGGGACGGGAATGGGACCCTCTGATCAGCAGGGATGTGGATGGGGTGCTTCTGGAAAAAATGAACGAAACGGTGGACGGCGCCTACCAGAAATATGCGACAGCCCAAGGAGATTATATTCGAGAGCATTTTTTCGGGCCGGATCCCCGGCTGCGCAGAATGGTGGAGCATCTCAGCGATAAGGATTTGCAGAGCCTGCGGCGAGGCGGACACGATTATAGAAAGCTTTACGCCGCCTGCAAGCTGGCCACCGAGCACAAGGGCTCGCCGACAGTAATTCTGGCCAAAACCGTAAAAGGCTGGGCTCTGGGCGAGGGATTTCTTGGCAAAAACGTCGCTCATCAACTGAAGAAGATGAATCTGGATCAGCTGCGCGATTTTCGCAACCTGCTCGAACTGCCTATTGCCGATAATCAGTTGGAATCTGCTCCCTACTATCATCCGGGTGCCGGAAGCCCGGAGGTCCGGTATCTTCTGGATCGGCGGCGCTCGCTGGGCGGATTCCTGCCCCGGCGCATTGTGCGCAACAAGCCGCTCGAATTGCCCCAGCCCGATCTGTACGACGAATTCAAGTCCGGTACCGGAAAAAGCCGCGAAGTTTCGACGACCATGGCATTCGTCCGCCTGCTGCGGCAGTTGATGCGCGACAAGGGGATCGGCCGGCGCATCGTGCCCATTATTCCGGATGAAGCCAGGACTTTTGGAATGGACTCCATGTTCCGCGAATTCGGGATCTATTCTTCCGTGGGCCAGCTCTATGAATCGGTGGACGCCGGCATGCTCCTTACGTACCACGAATCGAAGGAAGGTCAGATTCTGGAAGAAGGGATCACCGAAGCCGGCAGCACGGCCAGCTTCACCGCAGCGGGGACGGCCTATGCCACCCATGGCGAATTTGTGATCCCTTTCTACATCTTCTACTCGATGTTCGGATTTCAGCGCACGGGCGATCTCTTTTGGGCTTTCGGGGACGCGAGGGGACGGGGATTCGCCCTGGGGGCGACGGCGGGCCGGACCACTCTGAATGGAGAGGGCTTGCAGCATCAGGACGGACACAGCCATGTCCTTGCCTCGGTCATCCCGAACGTCGTTTCCTACGATCCCGCCTTTGCGTTCGAAGTGGCCATGATCGTGAAGAACGGGCTCCATCGCATGTATCGGAAGGGCGAGGATGTTTTTTATTATATAACGCTGTACAACGAAAACATTCTGCATCCGCCCATGCCCGAAGATTCGGAGGATGGAATCCTGAAGGGGCTTTACCTTTTCCGTCGGGCGCCGGCAAAGTTGAAACATCATGTGCAGCTGTTCGGCAGCGGTTCCGTCATGCAGTGTGTCCTGCAGGCCCAAAACCTTCTCGCCGAGAGGTTCGGGATTTCCTCCGATGTGTGGAGCGCCACGAGCTATCAGCAGCTGCGGCATGAAGCGCTATCGGCGGACCGCTGGAACAGACTGCATCCTGAATCGGATCCTCGCGTGCCTTATATTGTCGAGTGCCTTAAAGGCGCGCCGGGGCCCATCGTCGCAGCTACCGATTTCATCAAGACGGTGCCCGACCTGATTCGGCCCTGGGTGAGTCCTCGGTATATCACTCTGGGAACCGATGGATTCGGCCGGAGCGACACGCGCGAGTCCCTGCGGCGCTTTTTTGAAGTGGATGCGGAAAGCATAGCCGTTGCGGCCATGCAGGCGCTATGCCTGGAGAGCCGTATCCCAGTGCGGGAGGTTGCCGGAGCTATCAGGGATCTTGGAATGGATCCGGACAAACCCGATCCGCTGCATCCCGGTTAACCTGGCGGCTCCTGATGTCGAACCGGTTTTTGCATCCGGAATGCAGAGGAGCTGCAGCCGGGCAATCCGGACCGAAACGCAATTTTTGGGGATGATGGGAACTGGTATTTATCGAATCACGCTTCTGCATCCCTCCGCGATAGATTACCCTGAATATTGGGAAAGGGGTCTGGAACCAAATATGACTTATCGAAAAGTATTGTTTTGCGGTATCTTTCTGGCAGTTTTTCTTATTGCTCCCGTAGTTTCACTTGCACAAGTTGCCTGGGTAAAAGACTTCAATGCCGCATTAAGGCAGGCGGAGAGGGAAAAGAAGTTCATCGTGCTGGACTTGTCTGCAAGCTGGTGACCGCACTGCCGAAGAATGACCCGTGAGGTCTATTCCGATCAGAAATTTATCGAATTTTCCCGCAGGCAGGTATTCGCAAGAGTGTTTACGGACACGGATTCCCAGGGAGACCGCCTGGTGAATAAGTTCAATGTCGATGGATATCCCACTATCCTCATTCTCGATTCGTCCGGAGAAGAAGTGGATCGCATTATGGGCTTCCGCAGTGCGCCGGATTTGATCGAGGAACTCGAGTCCATTTTCGAGGAAGCCGGGGGCAAAGGCTACAAAATTTGAACCACCAGCCTCGATGCCGATTCCGAAGCCTGGAGCTAAAGGCTTGATTTAAGCCGGGAAGATCCGGAAATTGCCGGCGAACGCCTGTCGAAAAAGCGCAGCGGCCAGTGTGCCGCGTCCCCGGCATAATCTACGCCGATACGCCTGGATACCCCGATATCGGTCCGGCTTCCATCGACATGGAACAGACGCAGACCGCCGTTCGACAACAGGTCTTCGCCGCTCGAGACCGCGGTAATACCCAGAGCGGCACAGAGCTTGCCGGGCCCGCTCATAAGCCTGACAGGGGTTCCCGTCGGCCCCTCGGCTGCCCTCAACAGGACTGCTTCAGCGACACCGGCCGGTTGCGTGACGATATTGGCGCAATAATGCATCCCGTATACCAAAAAGATGTAAAGGTGGCCGCCGTCCAGGTACATCGGTTCAACCCGGGGGGTGCGTCGCCCGCGCCATGTGTGCGCGGCAGCATCGGAGCTGCCCAGATATGCCTCGGTTTCAACAATACGTCCACCGTACCAGCGGCCGCGGTATCGCCGGGCAAACCACGCCCCGATGATCTCGCGGGCTACATTCACGGTATCGCGACGGAAGAACTCCCGTGGATACTCCTCAAGACCTGCGCCCTCCGGATCAAAAAGAAGACCTGCATTGGGGATTGATATTTTTACGCGTAATCCTGTGCGCATTTCGCATTGCCGGGCCAAGCTTCGTGCCTTGCATGAAGATATGCCGCTTTACGGCTTTTTTAGTGCCCGCCGTAGGGCAGTTTCCAGTTCGGGATACCCGAACTGAAAACCCGAAGCCATAAGCTTCACCGGCGACACCCTGGCGCTTGCGAGAAGTGCCTCATCGGCCATTTCTCCAAATAGTATGCGCGCCCCCAAAGCCGGCAGCGCAAAGATTACGGGCCGCGAGAGCACGCTTCCCAGCGTTTTCGATAGCACCAGGTTCGTGACCGGATTGGGCGAGACGGCATTGACGGGACCCCGCAGGGATTCGCTATCCATCGCATGATGAAAAACTCCCAGAAGGTCCTCCATGGCGATCCAGCTCATGAATTGATTTCCGCTGCCGATTCGGCCTCCAATCCCAAGCCGGAAAACAGGCAGCATCAGGGCAAGAGCTCCTCCCACCGGACTCAATACCGTTCCGAGCCGGGGCATGACCACGCGGATTCCTTTCCGGGATGCAGGTTCCGTGGCGCTTTCCCACTCGCGGCACAAATCCGCCAAAAATCCTGTGCCCGGCCCGCTATCTTCCGCCAGCTGCGCGTCCCCTCGGTCTCCGTAGTAGCCGACGGCGGAAACGCTGACCAGCACTTTAGGCGGATCGGGAAGATGTGCCAGTGCCTGGGCGAGCAATCGGGTTCCCTCAATGCGGCTCTCGCGAATGCGGCGCTTCCTTTCGGCTGTCCACCTGCCGCCCGCGATGTTTTCGCCTGCCAGATGGAATACCGCATCGACGCCTTCAAGCGCCGCGCGATCCAGTCTGCCTGAAGACGGATCCCAGCTTATTTCGCCGGGGCCTGCCGGAGTTTTGCGAGTAATACGGAGAACCTGATGCCCCTTGCCGGTCAGGTAGGAGCTCAATTGGGAACCGATGAGGCCGGTCGAACCTGTTATGCCGACTTGCACGATTAGCCTCCGCGCCGGTCTTTGGATTAAGAATTACAGCATCATTCTCGATGTTATGAGAATTCCATTCGCATTAAGGGCACAGCCCTTGCCTGCTCGGTGATCCGTCCTAATCGGGTGCGTTGCGGCCCGGCGCGACGGTTCGGCCCAGCACCCCGGCTATCTGACGGATTTCTTTCATCAGCTGGCTGAACTCGGATGGGTGTATCGATTGGTTCCCGTCCGAAAGCGCCATCTCCGGCTGGTGATGAACCTCGACGATCAATCCATCTGCGCCGACCGCGATCGCCGCGCGGGATAGCGGAATGACCTTTTCCCGGCGCCCGGTGCCATGGCTGGGATCGACGATAATCGGCAGGTGGCTCAGCCGCTGTACGGCGGGGATCACGCTCAGATCCAAGGTATTGCGCGTGTGATCTGCGAACGTCCGGATTCCCCGCTCGCACAGAATCACCTTATAGTTCCCCTCTGAAAGTATGTATTCCGCGGCCATCAAAAGTTCATCCAGGGTTGCCGAGATACCTCGCTTCAGGAGCACCGGCCGATACGATTTGCCCACCCGCCTCAGAAGCGAAAAATTCTGCATGTTGCGAGCGCCAATCTGAATGATATCGGCTGAGCGTTCCACCAGTTCGACGCTTTCGACATCTATGGCCTCGGTGACAATTTTCAAGCCGAAGTCCCTGCCGACCTCGGCCAGAATCTCGAGCCCCTCCTCCGCCAATCCCTGAAAACTGTAAGGCGAGGTTCGCGGCTTGAATGCTCCGCCGCGGAACAGCCGCGCCCCGGCCGCCGAGACACTCGCTGCTATCGTTCGAGCCTGGTCTCGGTTTTCCACGGCACAGGGGCCGGCGATGATTGCTAGCTCCGTTCCGCCGATACGCACGCCGTCGCCGAGATCGATGATGGTCGTTTCTTCTTTGAGTTCCCGTCCGACGAGTTTGTAAGGCTTGGAAACTGGAACGCACTCTCCCACGCCCGGAAGGGATTCGAGCAACGAGGCTTTGATGGGGCCCTGGTTGCCGGTGATGCCGATAGCGGTACGCGTGATTCCCGGGATTGGATGGGCCTTGTAGCCCAGGGATTCTATTTTGCGGCAGACGGCATCTATTTCTTCGGATGTCGCATGCGACTTCATCATCACTAGCATTTTGGTTTCTCCTGAGACATGTGTCCCGGATTGCGGCAGTTCACGCGCCTGGGCCTATCATTCGCGCCATTTCAGGACTTCGAAAACTGGGCATTGCGGGCCTCCAGGCTGCGGAAAAGAGCATCCCTGACCTGATCGTACCGGGCGGGCACTTCAATCGGGGGATTGGCGAAGCGGCAATGCATCCCCTGGTATTGGGATTCGTGGTACCGGGTCTTGAAACTGGTAAATTTCAGGCCATGCGCCGTTGAGATGACCACCACCCGCTGCTCCGGCCGGACTTCACCGCGCCGGACCATCTTCTTCAGCGCGGCCAGTGCCACCCCCGTATGCGGGCAATTGTACAAACCGGTTAAATCGGCCTCGGCTGCCGCCTCCGCCAGTTCCTCCTCGGTCGCCTGTTCAACTGCCCCGCTGAACTGTTTCAGGACCCGGATCGCTTTTTTTACGCTTACGGGGTGACCGATCTGAATGGCGCTCGCAAGGGTCGGCTTGGCCTGCACCGGTTCGAAATCCTCGAAGCCGCGAAGATAACTCATATACAAGGGATTGGCGTTCTCCGCCTGGGCGCAGACGATGCGTGGAAGTCGATCGATCAATCCGACAGCCTTCATCAGCAAAAATCCCTGCCCGAGGGCGCTCACATTTCCAAGGTTGCCGCCCGGAATTACAATGAGATCAGGCACGGACCAGTCAAACTGCTGGCACAATTCGAAACTGATTGTTTTTTGTCCCTCGATGCGCAGTGAGTTCATGGAATTCGCCAGGTAAATATTGTTGCGGCTGGTTATCTGCCTGACAATTTCCATGCAGCCGTCGAAATCCGTGTCGATTGCCAGCGTGATGGCGCCATGCGCCAGCGGCTGGACGAGCTGGGCACTGGAAATCTTGTTTTTGGGAAGGAAAACGATGGCCGGAATCCCTGCGGTGGCACAATAGGCTGCCAGCGAGGCGGAAGTGTCGCCGGTCGAAGCGCATGCCACGGCAGGAATGTTTTTTCCTTCGTGGCGCATCTGTTTGACCATGCTGACGAGCACCGTCATCCCCAGGTCTTTGAAGGAGCCGCTGTGGCTGTTGCCGCACTGCTTGACCCACAGATCCTTCAACCCCCAACGATAGCCGAGCTGTTCGGCCCAGAACAGGTTGCTTCCTCCTTCACAGGTGGACACGACGTTTTCATCGAGTATGTCGGGGCAGACAAATTCCTTCTTCCCCCATACCCCGGAGCCGTAAGGCCAGAAGGTGCGCATGAACCGGCTGTCAAAGATATCCTTCCATTCATCCGGCGCGGTCATGCGCAGGGGGACGGGATCATGGACCACTTCGAGCAGATCCCGGCATTTGGGGCACTGATAAATGACCTCGTTAAGCGGGTATTCTCCCGGGCAGCCGCCGATGCACCGGAAAGCAGCATGATAAGCGGCCGCGGGATTCGGATTCTTCAATGGAAACGTCATGATTATGTCCTCGAAAAAATCATTCTAATACAACATCGCCAAAACTTTGAGCGTTTGGAGTTCCTGAATCTTGTCGAACCCCGGCAAAATCAGAACGTTTTCCATCGGCAGGCCCCAGGCTGCAGAAAGCTCGTGAGAAATGCCGGTTGAGGGTATTATAGGGTGTAACGGACGAAACGAGGAGAGGGAACATGGATGCCAGGATCGAAGCACAGAAAAAATTGAATTCCGTTCGGGCAAATCTCGTGGATCTGAGTCATAGGATTCATGCGAATCCGGAAGTGGGCTTTGAGGAAAGAAAGGCTTCGTCTTGGATTACGGGCATGCTGGCCGACGCGGGATTCGGGATCAGGACGAATCTGTGCGGCCTCCCAACGGCTTTTTCCGCGCAAATCGGCAAAGGAGCGCTCCAGGTCGCCCTATGCGCCGAGTACGACGCCTTGCCGGAGATCGGGCATGCCTGCGGCCACAATATTATCGCAGCCGCTGCCGTCGGAGCGGCGATAGCCTTGTCCGACGTGGCCGATGAGGCCGGCCTTGCCGTCACGGTGATCGGCACGCCCGGCGAGGAGAGCGGGGACGCCGGAGGGAAAATTCTGCTGCTTGAGCGCGGTGCATTCGATGGAATTCACGCCGCTATGATGGTGCACCCATCACCCTTCGATGTCCTCACCCCCCGGATCATAGCCGCCTCCACTTTCGATATCCGCTATACGGGCAAGGAAGCCCATGCCTCAGCTTTTCCTGAGATGGGAATCAACGCGGCAGATGCGCTGACGGTTGCCCAAACGGCCATCGGGCTTTTACGACAGCATATCCGGGCGACCGACCGGATCCATGGGATTATTCTGCACGGCGGAGATGCCCCCAACGTCATACCTGCGCATACGTCAGCCCGGTACATTGTCCGAGGCCTGACACTGGCCGATCTGGAAAACCTCAGGCCCAGGGTCTATCGCTGTTTCGAGGCAGGCGCGCTGGCTACGGGAGCTAAACTGGAAATTCTGGGCGGCGGCAAGCCTTACTCCGAATTGGTCCACGACCCGGATATCGCGGCGCTGTACAGACGCAATGCCGAGCTGCTGGGCCGCACTTTCGCGGGCGCAGAAACAGAAAAGCACAAAGTGGTTGCATCCACGGACATGGGAAATGTCTCGCTGTGCGTGCCCACCATCCATCCGATGATCGGCATCGCCTCGCTGCCTGCCGTGAACCATCAAAGGGAATTCACGGAGTGTTGTGTGACAGAGTCTGCCGACAGAGCCATAGCGGACGGCGCGCTGGCGATGGCCTGGACCGCCCTCGATATGGCTGCTGAAAGCCGCTTGCGCAATCGCCTGATTACGGGAAGCAAAATACCTCGGGAATCTGTCGGATTTTCCGGATCCTCATGACGAGTCGTTTGAAGTATGATGCGTCCAGTACACTGTGAAGACGTGTCCATCCGATGCCGAATCTATGAACGTTTGTTCCCAATCGTCAACCGTCAATCGTCAATCGTAAACCGGTTATGTTTCCTTTAAGAGACGACAATCCCACAACCATCCCGCCATTCGTTACCTGGACGCTGATCGCGGTCAACGTTCTGGTTTTTCTCTATCAGATATCGCTTGGGCCGGGCAGTTCGCAGCTGTTTGCCTACAGGTACGGTGCCATCCCCGCCGTGGTCGTCGGCGCGCAGAGCCTGCCGGGAAATGTCGCTGTCATCCCGCCTGCAGGAAGCCTCTTCACCAGCATGTTTCTGCATGGCGGGTGGATGCACCTGATCGGAAACATGTGGTTTTTATGGATATTCGGCAACAACATCGAGGAAGCCATGGGCAGGGTGCGCTACCTGCTGTTTTATCTGATATGCGGCATCCTGGCGTCCATAGCCCATATACTATCCAATGCGGGATCGACGGTCCCGACCATCGGCGCCAGTGGCGCTATTGCCGGAGTGCTGGGCGCGTACGCCATGATCTACCCGAGGGCGCGTGTTTGGACTCTGATCTACCTGATATTCTTCATACGGCTCATTTATATCCCGGCTGGATTCGTCCTCGGCTTCTGGTTTCTTCTCCAGTTGCTGAACGGAAGCATGGCAGCCGGACGGGATGCCGGCGGCATTGCCTTCTGGGCGCATGTCGGCGGCTTTCTCGCCGGAGTGCTGCTCGTCGGGGTATTTAAAAAAAGGACGGTTCACTTTTTCAATCCGCCCCGCTATCATTCCGGTTACGGTGCGTTGGAATAGTCCTTTTTGGGGTGACACATGAAAGCAGCAGCGGTTGGGCTTTTTGCGGGTATCCTGGCGATTGTTTATAGCGTCACAGCCTTTTTCCCGGATTCTGCGGCGGACAGGGGCAGGGAGGTCTACGCCGCACAAAAATGCGCATTATGCCACTCCATCGGCGGCGCCGGCGGCCCCAAACTGGGCTTGGACCAGGTGGGTTCAAAGCTGAAGCCCGAAACAATGAAAAGATGGATCAAGACTCCCAAGGAGATGAAGGCGGACTCGACCATGAAACCGTATCCGAATCTGCCTGAAAAAGACCTGAACGACCTTGTTGCCTTCCTGACGGCCCTGAAGTAGGCAGGCTTTGTTTAAAAGAGGGAATCCGAGGGGCAGGGAGCCCTGAGTTCCTCAGAGCTCCCCAATTGAAAAGGCCCGGATTACGCCGCGGACATCGCCGCTTTCAGATCCGCTTCCACAGTCGTGATCGGTTTGATGTTAAATTTTTCCACCAGAACGTTCAAAACGTTTGGAGTGACGAACGCCGGCAGGCTGGGACCGAGGCGGATGTTCTTTATGCCCAGATAGAGCAGCGTCAATAGAATGGCGCAAGCCTTCTGCTCGTACCACGAGAGGATCAGCGATAGGGGCAGATCGTTGACGCCGCAGCCAAACGCCTGCGCCAATGCGCTCGCGACCTTGATGGCGGAATAGGCATCGTTGCACTGTCCGCAGTCCAGCAGCCGGGGAATGCCGCCGATGTCGCCGAAATCCAATTTGTTAAAGCGATACTTGCCGCAGGCGAGAGTGAGAATGACACAGTCCTGCGGGACAGCTTTGGCGAAGTCGGTGTAGTAATTGCGGCCGGACTTCGCGCCATCGCATCCGCCGATCAGGAAGAAGCGGCGCAGTTTCCCGGCTTTGACGGCATCGATGACCTTGTCCGCCACGCTTAAAATTGTGTTGTGGCCGAATCCGACCAGGATCGACTGTTCGGGGGCATCCTCTTCGAAGCCCGGCGCGGCCAACGCCGCGTCGATCACCGGCTTGAAATTGCGGTCGCCGATGTGTCTGACACCCGGCCATGCGACAAGCCCGGAGGTGAATATCCTGGTTTTATATACTTCCCGCGGCATCTGGATGCAGTTTGTGGTCATGAGGATGGCGCCCGGGAATGCGCTGAATTCCTTCGCCTGGTCCTGCCATGCTCCGCCGTAGTTCCCCGCAAGGTGGGAATATTTCTTAAGGCCGGGGTAGCCATGGGCGGACAGCATTTCACCGTGGGTGTAGACATTGATGCCGAGTCCCTGGGTTTGTTTGAGAATCTCCTCGAGGTCTTTGAGGTCGTGGCCCGATACAAGAATCGCCTTGCCTTTCACCGGAGTGACGCGCACCTTGGTCGGCACCGGATTGCCGTAGGTTCCGGTATTGGCGGCATCGAGCATTTCCATCACAACCAGGTTGATTTCACCGCATTTGAGGTTCAGCTCGAGCAGTTTATCCACAGTCGGATTCGATTGAGTCAGGTAATCCATCGCTTCGTGCGCAAACGCATAAACTTTGTCGTCTTCCTTGCCCAGCACAAGGGCATGATCCGCGTATGCGGCAAAACCCTTCAATCCGTAGGTCAGCAGTTCCTGGAGACCCGCCAGGTCGTCGCCGAAGGCAGCCCTGACCTGCCGGACGCCGATATGAGATGCCTGTTCCAGCAGCCCTTCGCGGGAAGCTGCGGGCGTCCATTGGGCCGGACCCTCGGGTTTTTCCGCCTGCTTCCCGGCACGGCGGCAGGCCTCTTCGTAGGCAGCCTGTACGTCTTTTTTAATCTCCGCCGCTTTCCGGATCAATTCCTCGATGCGGGCGGGATCGAAATTCACGTTGGTCACGGTTGTGAACAGGGCTTCCAGGACAAAAACATCCGCCGTATGGTTCTTGGCTCCCAGTTGGCGCGCCCGGTGCGCGTATTGGCTGATGCCCTTTGCCGCATAAAGCAGCAAATCCAGCAAACCTGCAACCGTAGGTTCTTTTCCACAAACGCCCACCTTTTCGCAGCCGCGGCCGCCGGCAGTTTGTTCGCATTGATAACAGAACATGCTCATTCTTTGCTCCCCCCTGTGAGATTTTGTTTAACCTTCAACAGCAGATATCTTAGCGGTGTTTTCCGCTATAAAATTGATATGGGTCAAGAAAACCGCTATTTTCTAAATCTATCAACAACGCACCGAAATTCAAGGGCTGAAACATGGATGTACTCCGGATTGTGGACCAGGCGGGTTTTTTTGAGGGAATTACGCGATCGAGTCAAGAGGCGCTCTCCAGGCTCTGCCTTCCGAGCCAGCGCAAAAAACAGACAGTGCTTTTTCGCGAAGGGGAGCCCGGAGAGGCAATGTATCTCCTGGCGCGGGGGCGCATATCGTTGCACAAGCTCTCGCCCGATGGCCGGGAGACCGTGATCAAGATCATCAAGCCGGGCGAGGTTTTTGCGGAGGTCATTCTGTTTGAAAAGAAATTATATCCCGTAACCGCAGTCGCGCTCACGGATGTCCTGGTTTTCAAACTGATGCGCCGCGATCTTCTCGGATTTCTCCGGCAGGAGGATTTTCGCAACGATTTCATTGCTATGCTGCTGCGCAAACAGAGATACCTGGCCGACAAGATCCAGCAGTTGACGAGCCAGGATGTGGAACAGCGCCTGCGGGCTTTCCTCCTCGAGCAGTACGGCGCGCAGGAGCGCATCCATGTGGAGATCAACAAAAAGCAGCTGGCGGCGGCCATCAGCGCCACCCCTGAAACCCTGTCCCGCCTGCTCCAGGATTTGAGGCGGCGCAAGCATCTGACCTGGAAACAAAAAATGATCTGCGTGGAACCGGATTTCTGGCGCAATGTCTGACGGGAGCGGCCTTGCGGGCTAGCGGTTGCGGGATTTCTTGTCTGGAGCCGGCGGCGGCAGGCGGGTGAGGCCGGACTCGGCTCCGTCCAACGCTCCGCTGGTGATCTCGATCGCCTGATTGATCCGGTTCCAGAGCTCCTCTTTTTGCTTTTCTTCCGCCAGTCTCTTGAGAATCTCAAGCTCCCTGGCGGTATGCTCCGTGGTCTTCTTCAGGTCTTTCAGCGCCTTTCGAACCTTCTCCCGGCCGGAAGCCGGATTCTGGAACGCCTCGTCGAGGTTGTACATCACGCTCTGTAGAATGCGGTAGTAGCCCTCCAGCATATCTTCCGGCGTGAAAAACTCGAACGGATCCCCGGGAAGCGATTCCTTGCCAAAGAGCCTTTCTTCGGCCGCCTTGAGGCGCGCCTTGGCCGCGTCCATGTATATCGCGGTTCTCGCGTCGATCTCCTGCGCATCCTGAATCAGTTCTATTTCCTTATCCGTCAGGAATTCCTTGGAGGCCAGGGGAGAAGCCGTTATTGAAAATAGCCACGCGCACGCCAAAATCATCTGAGAGATGCGTTGCATGAGAACCCCCCGCCGGCCGACGGACAATCGTTCAGTTTCTGAAAAGTATTTCCACAAATTTCTTCCGCACTTCTCCAGCCCGGGCGAGACAGGAGTCCAATAAACCCTGCTGATCTTCCGGAGCACGGAATTTGTTGTCCTGCAAGGTCGCAATGGTCTTGCGCACCTGGATTTCGTAACGGATAAGAGCGCGGGATTTTTTGTTGGATTTGAGATTGACCTCTATATCCTTAAGAGATTCATCGAGCAGGGTTCTCCAAAGCATCAGGTTCCCGGGGACGGTTTGGAATTCCTCGGCCGAAATCGCTCCCTCGATAAGGCCCTGATATCTTTTGGAGGCGCTTTCATAAACTCTGATGCGGCGTTCTATATTTTTTTCCCCTTTGAGATTGATGCTCTCGGCGGGACTGAGGACGCCTTCCGGAAAAGAGGGCACCGCGGCGGTTTGAAGCAGCAGGCTGAAAATGAAGCCGATAAATCTCAGAGTCAACATGGCGATCACATTCTTGGCGGAACCTCGCACCCAAGCAGACGCAACGCCTCCGTCAGCTGCCTGCGCACCAGGTCCGCAACCAGCAACAGATGCTGTTTGCGCCGCGTATCTGTCTCGGACAGAATGTGGTGTTTGTGGTAGAAGAGGTTGAATCTCTGCGCCAATGAGAAGGCGTATTTGCAGAGCTGCCCCAGTTCCAGCGACAGAGCGATCTGCCGCACCGTTTCCGGCAATCTCGCCGCCTGGTAGACGATTTCCCATATTTCGTTGTCGGCGGCAAGAAATTCTCCAAGGGCCGGAAATGCATTTTCCAGGCCCGGGGCGTTTTCGCCGGACTCTGCCAATTTGCGAAATATATTATTCGCCCGGACTGCGGCATACTGGACGTAAGGGCCGGTTTCCCCCTCGAAGTTGAGAGCCTCCTTCAGGTCGAATGCTATGACCGTGTTCCTGGCAAAGCGCAGCAGAAAATAGCGTAAAGCTCCCACAGCGATGATGCGGGCAATCCTCTCCGACTCCTCTTCCGGGAGCGAGTGCCGCGCGTGGACTTCGGCGAGCGCTTTCCGTACAAGGCTGTCCAGGAGGTCGTCGGCTTTAACGCCGAGCCCTTTGCGCCCGGACACCTCCACGTAAGGGCGCTTCCTGTCGCTTTCCGAGAGCGGGAAGCCCAATTCTTCGCAGCAGGCCGGGGTCAACGCTACCATCTCATAGGAAAAATGAATTGAGTTTTCCGCCTGCTCCTCGAATCCAAGCGCCCGCAGGCCCTGCACCACGATATTCTGCAAATATGCCTGCCGGCTGTCGATCACGTTATAGACTCGGCGGGCAGATCCGAATGCGGGCGGCTTCAACTCGGGATCCGCTTCGGTCGAAGTGATCCAGAGGCGGTGGCCGTTGCTGGCATCGAACAGCCGATATTGGAAATCCAGACCCAGCAGGCCGAATTTCCAAAGCTGATAGGCCATATCCTTCCCGACATATGTGACCGTGCCGTCCGAGCGGACGATGATCTTTTCATCTTCCTCCGCTTCCTCGCGCGAGATTTCGGCTTCCGAAGGATCTCCGGTTTTCATAACCCAGCAGCCGCGGTTCTTCCCCTCGTCCACAAAGTATATAGCCCCGCGCTCCCGCAGCAGTTGATAGGCCTTTTCCCAGAAGCGCAGGTGAAGGATTTCGCTTTCGCGCGGCAGAAGGTCGTACTGTACGTTGATGCGCGCCATAGTGGCCAGATGCGCTTTTACGATACGCATCGCCACGTGCTGCGCCAGGTCGGCGGTCGCGTTGCCTCCCGCCTCGATCGCCTGAAGCGCCAGGCTGCGCCATTTTTTATTTTCGTCCGACTGCCGGTAGAAATCGGTCGTCCGGGCATAGACATCCCAGCAGTAGTAGTCGAATTTCCCGCCGATTGCCGCCACATCGGCGAGCGTTTTCCCTTCCATTCGCTCGAGCCCAACGACGACATCCGCGACCTGGACTCCCGTGTTGTCCAGGTAGTTCTGCACCTCGACTTCATGCCCCAGGAAGCGGAGACATCGCACAAAGGAATCACCCAGAGTGGCGTTTCGCAAATGCCCGATGTGCGCCGCTTTGTTTGGATTGATATTGGTATGCTCTACAATAATCCTGCCTGCCTCTTCGGGTTCGGAAGACCTGCCGAAACGCTGACGGGCGACGCTACGGGCTAGATCCAGTGTAAACGATGCCCGATCCAGGTGAAAATTGAGATAGCCCCCGCCCGCCACATCCGCCTTCCAAATGCCGGCAACTCCAGCCGCATCGGCTGCCAGCTCTTTGGCGATTTCCATCGGGGGACGGCGAACCTTGCGCGCCAGTTCGAAAGCGACCGGCAGCGCCAATTCTCCCAGCTCGATTTTTGGCGGGATCGTGAAAGTCAGGGAATCATAGCGGACGCCGTAACGTTCCGCGATCCTCTGAAGGAGTGCCTTTTCGAGATTTTGTGTGAGTGCAAGTATCATAATTTCCAAAGCTTTCCACGGTTCGATCAAAACATACCCTAACGATCCGCTCAAATCAACCAGCCTGATCCAGCGGTTAGTGGTTAGCAAAGGTCTGATCTTCTTCCTCCATTATGGATACGGAGCATCGCCCCTATTCACAAGGCGTTGCCTTTACTGAGACACTAACCACTAACCACTAACCACTAACCGCTAACCACTAACCACTAACCACTAACCACTAACCACTAACCACTAACCACTAACCGCTAACTTGACTTCACAGCGCGTGACCCATAGACTCAGTCTGCAAGCGAGAGGAGTCAAAGTGCCGGCCCAATTAAAGACCAGCGAAGGGAAGATCCTGTATCTTGAGCCATTCTCGGGCATCAGCGGAGACATGATGATCGGAGCTCTGCTTGATCTCGGCTGCGATTTTGCGGAGCTGCAAAACAAGCTGGAGCTTCTTCCGCTTAGGGGCTACCAGCTATCCTCCCAGAAATGCAGCCGTTCGGGGATACAGGCAACCAAGTTTGACGTGCAGACAGGCCACTCCCATAGCCACCGGAGCCTTGCCGATATCAGGCAGATGATCGAATCCAGCGGGCTGTCCGCATGGGTGAAGGAAAAGTCCGTGGAAGCGTTCCGCAGGCTGGCCGAAGCGGAAGGGAAAATTCATGGACAGCCGCCTGACAAGGTTCATTTCCACGAGGTGGGCGCCGTGGATTCCATAATTGATATTGTCGGGACCATGATCGCGATGGAGGGCTTCCTGCCTGTTCAGGTCGTTTCGTCTCCGGTAAATGTCGGACAGGGAACTCTGGAATGCCAGCACGGCATCTATCCGGTTCCCGGGCCGGCGGCGCAAGAATTGCTTAAAAATATCCCCATTTTTACGAATTCAGTGACTGGGGAACTGACGACGCCCACCGGGGCGGCTCTTTTGGCGATACTGGTTGAGAGGTTTGAGCCACGGCCGGCCATGAAAATACTGGCTTCGGGATATGGCGCGGGTACTCGGCAAATTCCCGGCAATGCCAATGTTTTGAGGGTAAGCCTCGGGGAGGGCCGGACGGAGCTTGATGTGTCTCCTGAAGAGGAGGTGGCTGTGATGGAGGCCGCCATCGACGACATGAGCCCCCAGATTTATGGATATTTCCAGGAGCAGGCTCTTGGAGCCGGCGCGTTGGATGTCTATTCGACGCCGATTCAAATGAAGAAAAACCGTCCCGCGCAAAAGGTGACCTGTGTATGTGCTATCCGGGACATTGACCGGATGGCTGAATTGTTCTTCCGCGAGACCACGACCATAGGGATACGGTACACCCTAGCCCGCCGCAAAACGCTGGAGCGTAAGTTTAGCAGCGTTCAGACCGGCTACGGAGAAGTCACCATGAAGATATCCCTGTTCAACGGGCTGCCGGTCAATTATGTTCCGGAATTCGAAGACTGCCGGCGCCTGGCTGCGGAAAAGGGAGTGGCGCTTAAGGAAGTTCAGGCGGCGGCGATTCATGCCTATTTGCACGGGAAGCCCTAAAGGCAAGGAATTTGGAGGTCAGGCGTAATAATGTCCGAAGAACTGATGAATCAGATAAGCATAGAGGATTTCGCAAAAGTACAGATGCGAGTAGGGCAGATTTTGGAGGCGGAAAGGATTGAAGGCTCGCGCAAACTGATCCGGCTCCGAGTCGATATAGGGACGGAAGTACGGCAGGTGGTTGCAGGGATTGCCGAGGCTTATGAGCCTGCCGGGCTGCTGAATCGAAAGGTGGTTGTGGTGGCCAATTTGAAGCCGGCAAGGCTCATGGGCGTGGAATCCAACGGCATGATCGTGGCCGCGTCGGTCGACGGGAAACCGGTCCTGGCCACATTCAACGAGGAAGTACCTAACGGCGCCCTGCTCAAATAGACGGAATTGATGGTTGCCGGCAATCCACCTATGATAAGATCGATGCCGTTAAGTGCTTTGAGTTATTGGCTCTAAACGAACGGCCGCAGAGAGTATCGAATTGACTCCGCACGAAATTTATAAGCTGATCGAAAATGAGATGGCCGCGGTGGATGAGGAGCTGACGCGGCAGTCGACTCCGGGCATTCCGCTCATCGACAGCATAGGTCGATATATCTGCGGCAGCGGCGGCAAGCGTGTACGGCCGGCGATCCTGCTGTTGGGCGCCAAAATGTGCGGATACGAAGGGCCCGTAAGCCTGCGGCTGGGCGCCGTTGTCGAATTGATCCATTCCGCCACACTGGTTCACGACGACATAATAGACAATGCGAACGTCCGCCGGGGCCGCGCATCCGTCAACGCCCAGTGGGGCAATGAAATCACCGTCCTGGTCGGGGACTGGCTGTATATGACCTCTTTCAGCCTGGCGCTGGGCGAACGCCGCCTGAAAGTGCTGGACGTCCTCATCGAAGCCACGCGCAAAATGGTTGAAGGAGAGCTCATCCAGCTTACCTACAACGGGGACCTGGATATCACCGAGGAGCAGCACCTGGATATTTCAATCCGCAAAACGGCGTACCTGTTTTCGGCCTGTTCGCAGCTCGGAGGGATTTTGGGCTCGGCGGGCAAAAAAAAGGAAGAGCTCATGCGCCTTTATGGACTGAATGTCGGACTTGCCTTCCAGCTGGTAGATGATGTCCTGGATTTCACCTCGACCGAAAGCACGCTCGGCAAACCGGTTGGAAGCGACTTGAAGGAAGGGAAGCTGACGCTTCCCCTTATTTACCTCATGCGCGACGGCGAACCCCGGCACCGGGAAATGGTGCGCAAAGCCCTTCACGAGAGCGAATCGGACCCCGTGAACAGGGACGAGATTTTGGACCTTGTCCGGGAGTACCACACCGCGGATCGCGTGCTGGAAAAAGCTCAAGACTATGCGCAAAAAGCGAAAGAATGCCTTAAGGATTTTCCCGCCAGCCAGGCCCGGGACGCCCTGCTGTCCATCCCCGACTACATCGTCCGGCGAGACCGATAGACCGAATTACGAATGATGAATCAAGACCAACGGCACAGGTGATCGGTTCCATGCCGTTTTCCCCCAACAGGAACGCGCATCATAAATGTATGTTTCCATTCGTCAGTCGTCATTCGTAATTCGTGATGATGGTTTGGTGACCGGCAGGTCCTCGATGTAGAGGCTTTTGGAACCCGGAGAGCCGGAGGGGGCTTCGAGGATCGGGTCCGTCGGTTCCGCCGCCGCAAAAGACTCCATCGGCTTATCCTTCAATATTTCCCGCATACAGTCGATCCAGATCGGCAAGGCTGCCACGGCTCCGGATTCCCTTGCGCCCAGCGTCTTTTTTTCATCAAAACCAACCCAGACTGCAGCCGTGATGGATGGCGAAAAGCCTACGAACCATGCGTCTGTGAAGTCGTCCGTCGTTCCCGTTTTTCCCCCCATCGGCCATTTGAGCGATTTCGCCGACGTCGCAGTGCCGCTCTGGACCACATCCTGCAAAAGGCGCAGCATCTGTTCGGCGATCCGGGGTTCGAGCACGGCGTGGCTTTGCGACGAATTTTCTTCCTTTAATACATGGTCGTAATCTTCCACGCGCCTTATGAAATAGGGCTTGGCTTGCGTCCCGAGGTTGGGGAAGACCGTGAATGCGGAGGCCATTTCCAGGGGGGTGGCCTCGCACGCCCCCAGGGCAAGCGGCAGATAGGGACTCAGCGGGCCTGCGAGCCCGAATCGACGGGCCATCACGACCACGTTTTTAATGCCCACTTGCGATGCTACCTTTATGGTCGGCACGTTGCGTGATTCCGTGAGTGCCTGGCGGATCGTTATCTCACCCTTGAATTTCCCGTCGTAATTGCCCGGCCGCCAGGTCCGTCCGAGGCTGTCGGTGAAACTTATGGGGGAATCGGCGACGATACTTTCGGCCGTCATCCCGTTCTCGAGCGCCGCCGAATAAACCAGCGGTTTAAATGTCGATCCGACCTGCCGCATTGCCTGGGTCGCTCGATTGAACTCGCTGGACCCGAAGTCGTAGCCGCCCACCATAGCTTTTATTTCGCCGGTCTTGTTCTCAACAAGGATGACGGCACCTTCAACCAGCGGATGCTGTTCCAGCAGTATGGAAGCGGTCCTGTGGGTGTCGTCCAGCGACACGATTTTGAAATAGGCCAGATCGCCGGCCTTCAGGATCTGAGCCGGTGATTTTGCCTTGGTCCACGCGATCTCTTTGGCGCCGAGGGTGGCCTGGTACTTGCCGATCTTTACGACGGCCTCCGAATCCACAACGGCCTTCACCAGCCCCACGACGATGTCGTCCGGATTAAGCAGGGCGCGCCATCCCGGATGCTGATAACTGTCGATATTGACGCCGGGCACCTGCAGGACATTGCCTGTCGGGCCGCGCCATCCGTGCCTCTTGTCGTAGCTCCTCAACCCTTCAGCGAGGGCTCTGCGTGCGGCCCGCTGCATATCGATGTTGAGCGTCGTGTACACCTGCATCCCCTTCCTCCAGATTTCGTCGGTTGAGTATCGGGCGGCTAGCGATGTGCGGACCCACTCCAGAAAATGGGGCGCGATTGCCGAGTCGTCATGCACGGGAGGTTTGAGGATCAGCGGTTTTAGTTTTGCTTCGGCTGCGGTCCTGGCGGAGATCATGTGTTCGGCCGCCATTCTATCGAGCACGAAATTGCGCCTCGCAAGTGCAGCGGCCGGATGGAGACGGGGGGAATAGGCGCTCGGGTTGCGCGGCAGCCCCGCAATCATGGCGCATTCCTCAATCGTGAGTCCCTTGAGCGGTTTCCCGAAATAGTAGTCGGCGGCGGCGGCCACTCCATAAATCCCGGGCCCCATGTTGTGCAGGTTGGCATAGAGCGTGAGTATCTGCTGTTTGGAGTACTGGTTTTCTATCTTCCAGGCTATCAACAGCTCTTTGATTTTGCGGTCGAATGTCTTCTCGTAATTGCGAAGCAGCATGCGCGCCAGCTGTTGCGTTATGGTACTGGCCCCTTCCGACTTCTTCATTCGGATGATGTCTTTGTAGAGAGCCCGGATGTTGGAGAAGTAATTGATCCCGGAGTGGTGGTAAAACTGGTCATCTTCGACTGCGACAATGGCGAGCTGGAGATTGTGGGGGATTTCATCGTGGGATGCGACAATTCTTCGCTCAATGGCGAATTCCCCAATCACCTTGTTGTCGTCGGAGTAGACATCGGTGATGACGTCGGGACGGTAGTCCTCCAGGCTCTGAATTTTGGGAAGGTTGTACTGATAGCCTGCAAGTGTTCCGATCAATGCTCCTGCAGCGACGAAACACAAAATCAGAAATACAAAAAAAGCCCAGAGCCAGGGCGAAGCCCTCTTCGGTTTATTTCCCGGAAGCGCCCCCTTTTCCAAGAGCATGATTCCTTACTGTATCACATCGCGAGCATTCCATGCAGGACCCAATACGCCTGGATTCCCTGCGTTTCCATAACGATGAAACAGACCGGGGAATTTCGGCCGGGGCAAGGTCGACCGCGCAGCAAACCAGGAGTGCCAGCGCAAATTCCGGCGGGCTGCCGCGACAGCCGACCCATAAATTCCGCGCCTCCTTCTCAAAATGGTTCCTCTTCATGTTCTTCCGACACTTGCGGAACAGGCGGCCTGCTGCCGTTTGAATCGAGAAATGCCACGCGGGAAGCAACAACATCCGTGAAATAATGCTTTTCACCCGGGGATTTTTCCCAGCAACGGGTTTGCAGCGAACCCTCGACACCGACCAGCCGGCCCTTTCGCAGATACTGGTTGCACTGTTCCGCAATCTTGCCGAACGCGACAATGCGGTGCCAGTCGGTGGTCTTTTCGCCGTTGGCGCCGCGATAACTGTCCGTTGCCAGGCTGAAGCTCGATACGCGGGTGCCTCCTGCAGTGGTCCGCTCCTCGGGATCTTTTCCCAAGCGGCCGATCAGTATGACCCTATTCATGGTTCCCATGCTCGATCCTCCTTGCCTACCTAATGGAGCGGGCCGCAGTTGAGCGAAAAAATTTTCATGTCGCGGACCCGCAGCTTGCATCCTTCAACCTGCGGCTTGTATTCTGGGGCCATGAAATACGACTTTGACCAGGACATGGAACGGAAAGGCACCGATAGCGTCAAGTGGGGAGTTTATCCCGGCGACGTGATACCCCTCTGGATTGCGGATATGGACTTCAGATCTCCCGAGCCCGTAATTGAAGCCTTGCGGGCGAGGGTGGACCACGGAATTTTCGGCTATGGGCTGCCGTGGAAACTGGCCGGCGTGCTGCTGGACCGGATAAAAAAGCTCTATAACTGGGTTGTGGACGAGCCGCAAATACAATTTCTTCCCGGGATTGTGCCCGGGCTTAACGTCGCGTTTCAGGCGTTTGCCGCCCCAGGTGAAGGAGTTTTGGCGCAGCCTCCTCTTTATTTCCCGATCCTCCGCAACCCGGCGGAACACGGCAGGATCCTCCAGGACCCCCCTCTGGTCAGGAACGGCGACAGCTATGAAATCGATTTTGACCGTTTCGAGGATGCCATTACGGATGCAACGAGGATTTTTGTTCTGTGCAACCCGCATAATCCGGTGGGACGCGTATATACAAAGCCGGAATTGGTAAAAATCGCCGAAATTTGCCTGCGCCGGCGGCTGATACTATGTTCCGACGAAATTCACTGCGATCTGGTCTATCCGCCTCATCACCACATCCCGGTCGCCACGCTGAGTCCTGAAGTGGAGGATCGGACCGTGACGTTGATGGCTCCGAGCAAGACCTACAACGTGGCCGGGCTGGAGTGCGGATTTGCCTTGATCAAAAACGCGGAGTTGCGCAAGGCCTGGAGGTATGTCAGCCATGGCATTCTCCCGGGCGTCAACCTGATGGGCATTGTGGCCGCTGCCGCAGGATACGGCGAAGGCCAAGAATGGCTGGAGCAGGTCCTGGCATATCTGCAGGGAAACCGGGACTTCCTGTACGGGTACTTTCGCGAGAAGATGCCGGAACTGGAAATGTGCAAAGTGGAAGCCACCTATATGGCCTGGCTGGACTGCCGCAATGCGGGCATCCCCGGAAATCCCGCAAAATTTTTCCTTGAACAGGCACAGGTTGCGCTGAGCGACGGCGCGGATTTCGGGAAAGGGGGCAAAAATTTTGTCCGTATGAATTTCGCCTGTCCCCGCAATCGTCTGGTTCTGGCCGTCGACCGGATGCGATCCGCTCTCGGCAGTCTTTAGGCTGCCTTTTTCTTTTCCGCCGATCCAGCGGTTCGTCCGGCCTCAAGTTCCTGTATTTCCTCATTTCCTGTTTGCGGCCGGTTCGGTCCGCAGCCGATCCCCGGATCGGGGGCTGGAAATCGGGTCCGCAATTCAAAGAATCTTCAAATATTTCATTTGCTTGACAGGATTCTGAGGGTTTGCTATATTCGTCAGGTTTTTCGCTGAATCAGGCGTGGTCCGGGATGCTTAATGGTGAGAGATATTCCTATCCACGCGGGACTTAAACATAAGGAGAGCATAGTTTGCCGACCTTCAATCAGCTGGTACGATCTGGCCGAAAGAAGATTCGTTACAAGACGAAGAGTCCGGCTTTGCAGGGGAG
>CAYYTC010000004.1:81826-110048 GCA_964474425.1 uncultured Acidobacteriota bacterium | reverse complement strand
GTTGTGTTCTCCGCGTAAGCCAAAGTGGTTCCCGGGATGGATACGAACTTCGGCTCCCCTTGGGTGACAATAAGCTCGGTCGGCGTGGTTGCAATATGGATTACGGGGACGGGTTTTTGCGAAAGGGAAGCGGGCGGCAGCTTGCTTTCGGGGTCCGCCTTGCCCTCGAGAAGGTCGACCTGTCCGCTGGCGATCGCATCCTTCAGGGCATCTGCAAGCTGCTTGGGAGGCTTTTTGCACACTTGCCAGGGACCCTTGTACGCCTCCGCCTCCATCCAGCCGTCGAAAATGCGCAAATAGAACTTCTTCTGGTCTTTCAGAATCAGCGGGCGCGTATTGACAATTCGAGCGAACCATCCGGTCCGGTCCGGGCGATAGGACGGGGGGCCATCGATATAGACAAGAATTGCCGGAACCGTAGATTGGATAATTGCCGGCGGATCATTTTTTAAGGGGTACGACCTGAATTTGTGCTCTGCCTCCATGGCTGCGAGCGCGGTTTCGAAACTATCGAGCGAAATCCGCCGGACCTTCGGAATCACGTTATCCTGCAAGAGCTTCAGATAGGATTCTTCTTTGTCGGGGATCGAGGGAAAAGCAGCCTTGATGACCTTCACGTCCGCTAATTCGACAACACGGGTTGTCTTGTCCACGTTGGCGCTTGCCGTTGCGCGCGCCGCGCCGTAGAGGACCTTGTCTTGTCCTTCGGTCCTGACCTCGATGGCAGCCAGCACCTCCACGCCATGACCGTCCCAGGAATCAAATTGCGGCTGATGGATTACAAAGGTTTTATCGCCGCTGGTGATTTTGCGTGGCCAATCGTCTTCCGCCGCGGCCTGAACGGCCGGAGGCTGGGCTTCGGGACCGCCCGTAGCCTGGGGGTCTCCATGGATAGGATTCCGGTGGAACAAACCGGGGAACAGAATCCCGGTTGCCGCTGCGACGAGAGAAAAACGCCAAAGATTGCTCATGGATATCTCCTGAGGCAGGCAGCCGTTACTTCACCGAATAACCCCGGGCATCCATGCAGGCGCCAAATGCGCGCTTGAAGGTGTCCAACTCGGCTGCGTGCTCCTGCTTGAGTTTCTCGTCTTCTTTCTGCTGTTCGGCTCCCGTTTTTGCGGCTGCCTGTTTTTGTGCTTCAGCGCTCGCTTTGCGCTGTTGCATGCCGCCTCGCATGGTGCCCGCAACGGCGCCGACTGCCGCCCCGGTCCCTGCATCCCCCGCGATGGCGCCGATGGCAGCGCCGCCTGCAGCACCCCGGGCGGCGCCTCTGGCGCGTCCGCCCTTCTTGGTCTTGGCCTCGTCGGCCGCAGCCTTTTGCTCGGCCTGCTTCTGTTCGGCGGACTTGCCTGCAGGCGGCGGAGCCAGGGGATCGATCCCCGTCTGCTGTTTGGCCGAAGCAAAGCATTCATTTTCATCCTTCAGCTGCTTTTCAGCGCTCTGGTTGTTGCGCGGGTATGCGAACATATGGATGCTCCTGGCTGGAGAGGCGCCGGAAGGCGGATTTTGGGCCAGGACGGGAAACAGAGCCAACCCGCAAAGAGCAAGCGATGCACTGATGATCGAGGACAGGGTCTTCATTTTTTCCTCCTTTTTTATGCATCTATTCCGGGGCGGGCAGGCTGTATCTCCAAACATCCCTGCCCATGAGTCCCGTGGAACCAACACCGGAAGCACGGCCGGTGATGATAGAGGCTGATAGCCGCACCGCATGTCTGGAGCCGTCGGTTCTTACAAAGGAGATACAGATACCTTTGGCAGCATTTTACCGCATACTTTTAGGAAATCTGAAAAGAATGTTCAGAACGTAAACACCCGCTGGCAAATGCGCCGATGAATCGACGGATACCGGAAACAGGAGCCGGCAGTCGATCTCCATGGATTTCATCAAAAAGCTTGGAGCAGATCACAACCGGGCTTTCGGCTTTTGATGCTTTCACGAAGTGTCGTTGACCTGCAATGATGCGCAAAAATCCGGTCTTTGTTCCTGTTTGCAACAAATCAATGCGGATCGCTGGCTTTTCGGCTTACAATGCCCGCACGGGGCAATTATGGCTTTGCGGGAATCCATCGGCGATTGAACGCGGGCGCCATTTAACGATTTCGGAAACTGAAAGGCCCAATTCGATTCTCTTATGAATCCTTGTTCCTTTGGGGCAAAGGTTCCTGGCCCCTCAATAATCGAGGCTGAATGAGCAGCTCCCGAAAGATCCTGATTTCGATTGTTCTGGGCATCCTGCTTGGCGTTTTTTTTGGCGAGCGGGCATCCTTTCTGCGCTTCGTCGCGGACGGTTATGTCCGGCTTCTGCAGATGACCGTCCTGCCCTACGTCACGGTGTCACTGATCACCGGGATCGGGAGCCTGCGGCTCGATCAGGCCAAAATCATCGGACTCAAGGTCGGCTTGATCCTCGCTTTGCTTTGGACCATCGCGATGTCGATAGCCCTTTGCATACCGCTGGCGTTCCCTTCGCTTCAGACGGCCTCGTTTTTCAGCACTTCGCTGGTGGAGCCGGAGCCGCAATTCGACTTTATCGGGCTCTACATCCCTTCGAATCCCTTCCACTCGCTGGCCAACAGCGTCGTGCCGGCTGTGGTGCTTTTCAGCGTGGTCCTCGGGATCGCCCTGATCGGCATGGGGCAGAAGCAGCGGCTAATTGACGTCCTGACAGTGGCGGGCGACGCTCTCGGACGGGTAGCCCGTATCATAGCGCGGCTGACGCCGATCGGCCTGTTTGCCATCTCGGCCTCGGCCGCCGGGACCCTGGATGTTGGACAGGTTCAGAGGCTCCAGATCTACTTCATAGCCTATGCGGCCACGGGATTGCTGCTTTCCCTATGGATCCTGCCGGGGCTCGTCGCAGCTTTCACGCCCATCGGATACAGGCAGGTTCTGGCTGCCACACGGGATGCCCTGATTACGGCATTTTTCATCGGCGATCTTTTTATTGTGCTGCCGATGCTCATAGAGAACAGCCGCCGGCTTCTCCAGGACCATTTTGCCAAAGTGGCCGATGCCGGATCGATGCCCGACATCATCGTCCCAGCGTCGTTCAATTTCCCGCATTCCGGCAAACTCCTCAGCATCAGCTTCATCCTCTTTGCCGGTTGGTTCGCAAACGCGGATTTGGGGATCGGGGAATACCCCAAACTGGCGCTTGTGGGCCTCCTCAGCTTCTTTGGCAGCCTGAATGCCGCCGTACCCTATCTTCTGGATCTTTTCCGCATCCCGGCGGACACTTTTCAGCTGTTCCTTGCCACGGGTGTGATCAATTCCAGGTTCGGCACACTGGTCGCGGCTGTTCATACGGTCGTCCTCAGCCTGCTCGGCGCGTGCGCTGTCATGGGAACCCTGGTCTTCAACATGCGGCGAATCATTCGATATGCCGTGCTTTCTGTTTTATTCACCCTTATTGTGATCGGAGGCATGCGGATATTTTTCAGCGCAACGGCGGCACAGAAATACGACAAGGACCGTGTCGTCGCTTCCATGCAGCTGCTCCGGGAGAACGGACCGGCCGTTGTACACCGGGAGCGGCCGGCAGGCAGGCCGGAGTTCGATCCCGGTAGATCTCAGCTCGATCTGATCCGCGAGAGCAAGGTGCTTCGGGTCGGCTACCTGGAGGACAGTCTGCCCTATGCGTATTTCAATGGATCCGGAGACTTGGTCGGGTTCGATGTCGAGATGGCCCATTCCCTGGCTCGCGAGCTGGGTGTGCGGCTCGAGTTCGTCCCCGTGGCGCGCGATCCTGCAACGATATACGGGCAAATTGACGGTACTTACTGCGACCTCATCATGTCGGGCGTTGTGGTCACGGCCGTGCGTGCCAGCGAGGTTGTTTTTTCAGCTTCCTACCTTGATGAAACCATGGCCTTTGTCGTTCCCGACTATCGCCGGCGGGATTTCGAGGAATGGGATACAATCCGCAGCCTGAAGAATATCAGGATTGCGGTTCCGTCAGTTTCGTCTTTCGCCGAGAAGCTCAAGGCAATGGTTCCGGCCGCGGAGATCGTCCCATTTCGCAGAGCTGCCGATCTGTTCGGCGACCGGTCCATAAAGTTCGATGCTATGCTGCTTCCGGCGGAGCGGGGATCGGTCTGGACTCTTCTTCACCCGGAGAACTGTGTGGTCGTGCCCCAGCCGGGAGTCAGCAAAATACCGCTGGCATATGTGATCGCCCGCCACGACCAGCCGCTCGCCAACATGGTAAACACATGGATCGAACTGAAAAAGAAGGATGGAACGATTTCAGCGCTCTACGATTACTGGATCCTCGGCCGCAATGCAGCTCCCAAAGAACCGCGCTGGTCCGTAATCCGCAATGTGCTTCACTGGGTGGAGTAGAAAGATATGGAGAGGTCACAGGAGTAAAAAGCATGAAATGAGGTAACGCCGACCTACGCTGAAATTACGCTGATGTGCACTGATCCATGGGGCATAGGTCGGCGCGGGTCAGCGGTTCAGGTCAGGGGATGTCTTGCATCAGGGAATACTGCGGTCCTATGCCGGCGGGTGGGACCGGAACATGCGCAGCAGTTCGCGGCTTGCTGCGAACGGGGTCATCCGGCCGCGGCGGACCTCCTCCTGCAGCACGGGAAGGCGCGCGGCGACCGCACGATCGGCGTGGAAGGATTCCTCGAGCCCCAGCTTCAGCAATTCATTCATCCACTCCAGGGACTGGAGGCTTCGCCGCGCGGCCAGAAAGCCGTTGCCTTCCAGCAGCCTTCGATGGTCCAGCACCATCTGCCAGAGTTCAGGGATCCCTTCGCCGTTGAGCGAGGAGCAAGTCACAACGGAGGGAGTCCACCCGTCGGCGGAAGCAGGGAAAAGGTGCAGCGCATGGGAATATTCGATGCGGGCGCGCTCGGTCCTCGGCTTGTTGTCGCCGTCGGCCTTGTTGATCGCCATGCCGTCCAGCATCTCGATGATTCCGCGCTTCATGCCCTGAAGCTCGTCCCCCGCCCCTGCCAGCATCAGGAGCAGAAAGAAATCGGTCATCGATCGCACGGCGGTCTCGGACTGCCCGACGCCCACGGTTTCCACAAAAATGTTGCGGTAGCCGGCGGCCTCGCATAGCAGGATGGTTTCCCGCGTGCGACGGGCCACGCCGCCGAGATGGCCGCGGGACGGAGACGGCCGGATGAATGCGCGCTCCTCGACGGCGAGGCGCTCCATGCGGGTTTTGTCGCCGAGGATGCTGCCGCCCGAAATGGGGCTCGACGGGTCGACGCTCAGGACGGCGACGTTCTCGCCGCAGCCTTGAATAAGGTGCATGCCCAGAGCGTCAATGAACGTGCTTTTCCCTACGCCGGGGACGCCCGTGATTCCCACTCTGCGTGATTTACCGCAATGAGGCAACACCCGGTCGAGCAGATGCGCCGCGAGTTCGCCGTCGGAAGGGAGGTCGCTTTCGATCACGGTGATGGCGCGCGCCAGGACCATGCGGTCCCCGCCCAGGACGCCATCCACGTACCGTTCGAGCGGCAGGCGTTTCCGCGCTGCTGAGTGAATATTCCTGCCGTGCTTGATAGGGTCGCTCACAGTTTGCCGGGTCGCTCACAATCGGCCGGATGCTGCACCCCGGCCTCCAAGAGCAAGCTTAACTTACATTCCGGACGCATGCGCGGCGTCTTGGGGACTAAGCGCGTACTTTCCCGAGCAATGCCGCCAGGATTCTTTGCGCGCAAATTGGAATTGCCGAGCCCGGACCGAATATGTCCGATACGCCCGCCCGGAAAAGCGCTTCGTGGGCCTGCGGCGGAATTACACCGCCAACGTACACCAGGATATCCTCACGATCAAGCCTCTTCAACTCGGCGATGACTTCCGGCACAAGAGTGGAATGGCCTCCGGCCAGGCTGGATACTCCCAGCACGTGGACGTCGTTTTCCATGGCCATCCGCGCAGCCTCGCGCGGAGTCTGGAACAGAGGGCCGACATCGACGTCAAAACCAAGGTCGGCGAATGCCGTGGCGATCACTTTTGCCCCGCGGTCGTGGCCGTCCTGTCCCATCTTGGCGACCAATATCCGGGGACGCCGCCCTTCGGCCCGGGCAAACTCCTCGGCCAGCGCGAGCGCTTTCCGGAATTCGGGATCCTCGCGACTTTCGGAAGAATAAACGCCGGAGATGGTCCGGTTCACCGCCTGGTACCTCCCGAAAACCTGCTCGAGGGCGGAGGATATTTCTCCCAGAGTCGCACGCCGGCGCGCGGCTTGAATCGAGAATTCCAGCATATTGCCTTCTCCGGTTTCCGCGCACCGCGTCAGGGCCGCCAGCGCGGCCTTGACCGCCTGCGGGTCCCGCGCAGCCCGGGTCTCGGCCAGGCGCCGTAGCTGCGATTCGCGCACCGCCTGGTTGTCCACAACCAGTACGTCCAGGACCTTTTCCTCCGCAAGCCGATACTTGTTGACCCCGACGATAGTTTCCCGGCCGGAGTCGATTTGCGCCTGGCGGTGCGCGGCCGCTTCCTCGATGCGCATCTTGGGAATGCCCGTATCGATGGCTTTGGTCATTCCGCCCAGCGCCTCAATTTCCTGGATGTGGTGCCACGCCTTATGCATCAGATCCCGCGTGAGGGATTCGACATAGTAACTGCCGGCCCACGGATCCACGGCTCGTGTGATGTCGGTTTCTTCCTGAAGGTATATCTGCGTGTTGCGCGCGATTCGGGCCGAAAAATCGGTCGGCAAAGCAATGGCCTCGTCCAAAGCGTTGGTGTGCAGCGACTGGGTGTGGCCGAGGGCGGCGGCGAGCGCTTCCACGCATGTGCGGGCAACATTATTGAAGACATCCTGCGCCGCCAGGCTCCAGCCGGAAGTCTGCGAATGCGTGCGCAGCGCCATGGATTTCGGATTTTTCGGATTGAACCCTTTTATGATCTTCGCCCAGAGCACACGCGCCGCGCGCAACTTGGCGATTTCCATAAAGTGGTTCATCCCGATTCCCCAAAAGAAACTCAGCCGCGGGGCGAAGCTGTCGATATCCAGACCGGCCTGGATGCCTGTCCGGATGTATTCGAGGCCGTCCGCAAGGGTATACCCCAGCTCGATGTCGGCTGTGCCCCCGGCTTCCTGGATATGGTAGCCGCTGATCGAAATGCAGTTGAACTTCGGCATGCCGGCGGAACAGTAACGGAAGATGTCGCCGATGATGCGCATGGAAGGCTGGGGAGGATAGATATAGGTGTTGCGCACCATGAACTCTTTCAGGATGTCGTTTTGAATGGTGCCGTTCAACTCCTGTGTGCCGACCCCTTGTTCCTCGGCGGCAACGATGTAGAAAGCCATCACGGGGAGAACCGCGCCGTTCATGGTCATCGACACCGACATCTGCCCGAGCGGGATCTGGTTGAACAGTATCTTCATGTCTTCAACCGAATCAATGGCCACGCCGGCCTTGCCGACATCGCCTACGACTCGCTCGTTATCCGAATCGTAGCCGCGATGGGTGGCCAGATCGAACGCAACGGAGAGGCCCTTTTGCCCTGCGGCGAGATTGCGGCGATAGAATGCGTTCGATTCCTCCGCGGTGGAAAAGCCCGCATATTGCCGGATGGTCCACGGCTGCATGCAATACATGGTGGAGTACGGTCCGCGCAGAAATGGAGGGACGCCGGCCGCGTATTCCAGGTGCTCCATGCCGATCAGGTCCTCGGCAGTGTAATACGGTTTGACGGGAATGCCTTCGGCCGTCATCCACAGGGCAGCGCCGATTTGAGCCGCGGGCGCTTTTGTCTGCCGGGGAAGCGCATAGTCGATTTTGGTGAAGTCCGGTTTCATTGCCCGCTCCTCATGCCAAGCCTGTTCTGCCATTCGGTCAAAGTCTCGATTGCATCGCTGAGAACGTGGACGAATCCCTGAATCCCGGCCGACTTCAGCGCCGCAATTTCCTCTTTTGGATTTCCGGCCACCAGCACCGGGACCTTCACTTTTAGGCAAACGTCCTGGGCAAACGCAAGGTACTCCGGATCCGAGCTGCACAGGATAATCAGGTCGGCATCCGTGTCTTGATATTCCTCGGAAACAACCATGTCGAAGCCCGCGCAGCCGAAGAAATTCAGGCAAAAGTTCGATCGGGCGCCTTTCATTTTCGCGTCGCCGCGCGTAAGCAGCAGAACTTTCGGGTATCGTCCGGCGGCGAGCGCGTGATCGATGGTTCGCTGCCTGATTTTTTCAAAGGGCTCCGAGAGGCGGTATTGGGGGAGAGGACTTTCCAGCAGAGCGGGAGCCTCCGCTTCGGGCCTCTTTTCCGTAAGGTTGGGATAATTGTTTACGCCTACAAGAGCGCGCCTGCGGTTCGACACCGCGTTCTCGCGGGCGGCGCGTGATGCGGCGAGGGTCTTGCCGACCGAGCCTGATGCCAGCGCCTGTGCGTATCCACCCTCGGCTTCCACCTGCTGGAAAAATTTCCAGGCTTCGCGCGCGATCGAATCGGTGAGCGATTCGATGTAATAGGAGCCGCCGGCGGGATCCGCCACGGCGTCCACGTGCGCTTCCTCCCGCAGGATCCGCTGAATGTTGACGGCGAGGTGTGCGTCGTAGCCGAACGGCTCGACCGTTAGTCGATCGCATCCGCCGATGACGGCCGAGAGGGCCTCCGTGGTAGAGCGCAACAGGTTGTTGAACCGGTCGTAAATGCTTTTGTTTCGGCGCGGAGTGCGCGCATACAGGCGCATGGAGCAGGCTTCGGCGTCTTCGGGCTTGAAGGCTGCCACGGCCTGTGCCCACAAAAGGCGGGCGGCGCGCAGTTTGGCAATTTCGACAAAATAACTCGGTCCGACTGCCATGACAAACTCGATCTGGCGGGCGGCGTCATCAACGGGCTGAGAGGTGATGAGTGCGGACAGGCGCTCCACGCCCATGGCGATGGCGTAGCCAAGTTCCTGGATGCTGTGCGCACCGGCCTCGTGAAGGAGGTCCGCGCGGATGGCGTCGGCGCGCGGTTCTGTATCGGGGGCGGTTTCCCATCCCCGGGTGCTTCGGCGCAACAGCAGCTGCGTTTCCAGTCCGGCAAGATCTTCCTGCCGGTAATAGGGCCGTGCGGACAGCCCTTCCTCGGTGCGCCAGACCAGTTTCTTGGCGTAATCCGCGCCTCTGAGGTCCTTTGCGATTGCAGCTTCCCACGCGTCCGTCGACACGGCAGGGAATTCCCGGGTCAGGTTCAGGGCTTCAGGCTTCACGTCCGGATCAGGCATGGGACCCCTCCTGCACCACTTCTATCAGGTAGCCGAATGCGGCCGTCTCGGTGGCCTTGGGGTGGATGAAAAAGACCATCGTGTCCCGGGATCCCTTGCGCGGCGATTTGTCGATCAGCTTGAAGCCGTTTTGGCCCAGGTAATCGAACGCCTTCTGTATGTCGGCCACACGCAGCGCAACGTGCGCCAGTCCGCCGCGGCCGCCGTTCTTTTCGATTTGTTTCGCCACCGGCGATTCCGGAGTCAGCGGCTCAATCAGCTGAATCAGGTTCGGGCCGTCGCCGATCCGAAGCAGAACTTCCCGCACCTGGTCGGTGCCGAGAACGTCTTCGCGGTGCATTTCCCTGAAGCCCATGGCCTGGTAGGCCTTGACATGCGCCTCCAGTTCTCCGGGCCTGACCGAAATGGCCACGTGATCAAAAAAAAGAAATCCCGGCGTCTTTTCCAATTGTGCATCCATCACTCAAACTCCACCACCACCTGTCCCGATTGAACACTGTCACCCTCGTTCACGGGGATGGCGGCTATCTTTCCGGGGGCGGGCGCCGTAATGTTGGTTTCCATTTTCATTGCTTCCAGCACCAGCAGTACGTCGCCGGTCTGCAGGCTCTGTCCCACCTGGGCCGCAACACGTATCACGATCCCGGAAACCGGGCTGCGGCAAACCTTGCTTTCGTTCACCGGCTTATCCTCGCCGGCGGGCTGGCTGGGAGCAGGGGCCGCGGGAACTCGCACCGGTGCAGATCCCATTGGCAATCCCCGCATCAGCGGGGAGGCAGCCGTGGGTTCAACCGCTTCAACATCCACCTCGTATGTTTTCCCATCAATGGTAATGTTCAGTTTCACGGCGACTCCTAATTGTGCAGGTTGTGGGACGCCTGAATGGATACACGCCCCTGCTGTGCCCAGGCATGCGAGCTGAGCAGGCGAATCTGTTTGATGCGAATACGTACACCCAGGTACGCACCCAGCGCTGCCGAAATGGCAATCAGTTCCTCTTCGGTAATTTCCGGCTTCGGCGGCTCGGGCGCCTTTTCCGATTCGGGAGGAGGGGCGGCCGCGGGAGCGCCTTCGGCCGCAGGCGGATGGATCGGTACCGTCTCCAGTTTCTCCACTCGTTCCGAGATCGCCGCAAGCTGCATTTGGACCCGTTCCAGGATTTCCGCCAGCTCCTTCATTGTCATTCTTGCCATGGTCTCACCTCCGCTCTACAGAGGAATCAGGCCGTGTTTCTTGGCCGGCCGCAACTCGCGTTTGGTGTGCAGATATTCCAGGACCTGCGCGATGTGATGCCGGGTCATGGAAGGCTCGATGATGGCGTCCACCAGCCGGCGGCCGGCAGCCACATAGGGATTTGAGAACGTCTCGCGATACTTTTCGATCAGCTCCTTACGCTTGGCCGTTTTATCCTTTGCTTCATCTATTTCCTTGCGGAAAACGATCTCGGCTGCGCCTTCCGCCCCCATAACGGCAACTTCAGCCGTGGGCCAGGCATAGACGCGGTCCGCGCCCAGGTCTTTCCCGCACATGGCCAGGTAGGCTCCGCCGTAGCTCTTGCGCAGTATCACCGTGATTTTGGGGACGGTGGCGGCGGAATAAGCAAACAGAAGTTTTGCGCCGTGGCGGATGATGCCATTGTGTTCCTGCTGGACTCCGGGCAGAAAACCGGGCACGTCGACAAAAGTGAGCAACGGAACATTGAATGCGTTGCAGAAGCGGACGAAGCGGGAGGCCTTGCTGGAGGCGTTGATGTCGAGAACGCCCGCCTGCACGGACGGCTGGTTGGCGATGATGCCCAGAGTCCGGCCGGCGATTCGTCCGAAGCCAACGACGATATTGGTTGCGTAACCGGATTGCACTTCCAGGAAATCGGTAAAGTCGACCACCCGCAGGATGACATCGCGCACATCATAACTTTTCTTTGTATCCGTGGGGACCACGGCGTCCAACTCCGGATTGGCCTCGTAATTTGGATCGGGCTCCACCTGGGGCGGATCTTCCAGGTTGTTGGACGGCAGGAAGCTCAGCAGCTTCTGGCACAACGCCACGGCGTGATGATCGTCTTCGGCAATGAAGTGAATCACGCCCGACTTGGTCATGTGAGGTTCGGGGCCGCCCAGCTGCTCCTGGGTCACATTCTCGCCGGTAACGCTCTTGATCACCTGAGGGCCGGTGATGAACATCTGCGCCTGGCGTGTCTGGATAATAAAATCCGTCAAAGCCGGGCTGTAGGCAGCGCCGCCGGCGCAGGGGCCGCAGATAAGGGAGATCTGGGGAACTGCGCCCGAAAGCATCACATTGGTATAAAAAACTTTGCCATATCCGGAAAGCGAGTCGATGCCTTCCTGAACACGCGCACCGCCGGAATCATTGATGAATATGAAGGGGGATCCCGTTTTCAGGGACTGTTCCATGATTTCGGCCACCTTGATGGAATGGACTTCGCCGGCGGAACCGCCTGCAACCGTGAAATCCTGGCTGGCCAGGTGCACCAGCCGGCCGGCTACCGATGCGGCTCCCGTTACCACTCCCTCCGCCGGAAAGCTTTTCCCCGCCATGCCGAACAGTGTGGCGCGATGTTCGGCAAACAAGCCGGTTTCTTCGAAACTGCCCGGGTCGACCATCAGCTCAATACGCTCCCTGGCTGTCAGCTTGCCCTGGCTGCGCTGCTTTTCCAGCTTATCGGCGCCGCCTCCCTGATGGGCCCGTTCGCGCCGCTTACGCAATTCGTTGATCTTATCCTTCATGGTATGAATGGCCATTATGAGTGACTCCTGGTCTATGCCGGCGAAATTGTTACCCTGTGAGTGTTTCCGCTCAGTTTGACGTCGTAGGTAATTGTTGTGCGAACCGGACCCTTGCCGCTGTCCTGGGGCGAACCGGGAGCGCCCTGAGCCGGGGCCGGCTGCGCGTTGGGGTCCTTGCCCAGGTTTTTCGGGCCCTCGCTGCGCGTGGAAAAGAATTTGGGCGCGACCTGGGGAAACATTGCGAAGGTGAGTACATCCTCGTCGGAGCCGTTGCAGCCGGGCAGTTCCAGCGCCGCTTCACGAAGGTCCTGCCACTCGGGCTTGAGGAGATCCGCAGGGCGGCAGGTGATCGGAGGCTTGCCGGCCTGCTTGGTCGCGAGTTCGATCACTTCCGGGTCCCGCGGCCCGATGGTTTCGCCGTAGTAGCCCAGCATCAGGTCGGCAAACTCCCCCGTCATCACCTTGTAAGGGCCCATAAGCACATTGAAAACCGCCTGTGTTCCTACGATCTGGCTCGTAGGCGTAACCAGCGGGGGGTATCCCGAAATCTTGCGCACTTTCGGAACCTCGGCAAGAACCTCGTCCATGCGGTCGGCGGCTTTTTGCTGTTTCAGCTGGCTTTCCATATTGGAGAGCATTCCGCCGGGAATCTGGCTTTGGAAAATCTCGGTTTCCACGCCGGTGATGTTCGAGATGAATTCTCTGTAGCGGGGGGCGATGCCGCTGAAGTGCTTCTTGATTTTCAACAGACGCTTCGTGTCGATTCCCGTGTCAAAACCCGTGCCCTCCAGCATTTCCACCAGGCTTTCCGTGGGATTGTGGCCGGGGCCGAGGCTGAGCGCGCTGATAGCAGTATCGACGCCGTCGGCGCCGGCCTCGATCGCCTTCATCAGGCTGACCATCGTAACACCGGTGGTGGCGTGCACGTGGACCTGAACGCGCATGGACTGGCCGCAGGCTTGCTTGATAGCCTTGACGAGATCGTGGGCCGGCTTCGGCTTGAGCAGGGCGGCCATGTCCTTGATGCAGATGGAATCGCAGCCAAGCCCCGCGAGTTTCTCCGCCATCTCCACGAAGCCCTGGATGGTGTGCAGCGGGCTGACGGTGTAGGAGATTGCGCCCTGGGCATGTTTGCCGGTCCGCTTTACGGCCGCGATGGCTCGCTGGACATTGCGAATGTCGTTCAGGGCGTCGAAAATGCGAAATACGTCAATGCCGTTTTCGGCCGCCTTCTCGACGAAGCGGTCCACCACCGTGTCTTCATAGTGGCGGTAGCCGAGCAGGTTCTGTCCGCGCAGAAGCATTTGCAGGCGGGTATTGGGCATGAGTTTGCGGAAGGTGCGCAGGCGCTCCCACGGATCCTCGTTGAGAAAACGGATGCAGGAGTCAAAGGTCGCGCCGCCCCAGCACTCGACGGACCAGAAGCCTGCCTGGTCAATATCCGCGCACGCGGGGGCCATGTCTTCGGTCGCCATGCGCGTAGCCATCACACTCTGATGCGCATCGCGAAGAATAAGTTCGGTGATGTCGATAATCTTGGGCATATCCGGTCCGTCCTCAATGAGTGAATCCTGGGAATTTTCTCCTTAACAAAAACAAAAGGGGAGAAAATACCAGGGAGAAGCAGCGATCCCGATCCGCACAGAGGCTAAGCTTGGTTCAGATAAAATTTATAATTCTCGGCCTAAATCGGGGCAAATTCAAGATGAAATGAAGGAGATAATGATAATGGCCGATTGCCTGCTTTCACTGGATTCGGAGCCCGCTGCCCCCAAATCCCTGCGTCATCCTCGCCTCATTGTCTGCGCCTATCCGCGCGCCTGTCGGCGTTGGGGAATAAGGGACTCGGGGGATAGTTTTCGCCTTCGACTGCGGATCAATGAACGGTGACGGCCAGGTCCAGGTCTTCGAGAAGCTTCTTCAGCAGGCCGATTTTTTCATCGGAAGGGGGATCGGCTTCCAGCACGATTCTGCTGTCATCGATCCTCGGGTACTTCATGACTCCCAGATTGTGATAGGGAAGAAGCTGTATGACATCAACCGCATTCCCTAGTGATTTGCAGAACACTCCTATCCGCCGGACGCATACTTCCGAGTCGTTGAAATCGGGAATGACGGGTATGCGGATCTGCATTTTGGCCCCTGACTGAGCGATTTTGAGCGCATTTTCCAGGATCAGCTCGTTGCCAACGCCTGTCACCGCCTTGTGTTGATCGCTGTCCATGTGTTTCAGATCATACAGAAATAGATCGGTGCAGGGTAGCAGGGGCTCAATCACTTCGTATTTCCCGAAGCCGGTCGTGTCCAGCGCGGTGTGAATTCCGCGCTCCTTCAGGCGTTTGAGCAGCTCGAGAGTGAACTCGGGCTGGCACAGGGGTTCTCCTCCGGAAACCGTAACTCCGCCGCCGGAGTTTTCGTAGAATGGAATATCTTTGCTCACGCGGCCGACCAGATCTTCGACGGCATAATCCGTTCCGCAGATATAGAGCGATTTCGAATAACAGACCGATGCGCAATCGCCGCAATTATTGCAGCGGGATCGATCGATGCGAATGTGCTGGATTTCCTCCTGAGTCGCCGCGTGCCGGGTCACCTTGCCGCGGGAAATCGCCCCTTGGCTGCATGCGCTGAGACACTTCCCGCACTTGGCCACGCCGACGCACCGCATCGCAATCCAGCTCAGCTGCGCGTAAAACTGCTGAGACTCGGGACTGTGACACCAGGGACAGCGCAGAGGGCATCCTTTTAAAAAAACCGTTGTTCTTATTCCGGGCCCGTCCTGAAGGGAAAATCCCTGTATATCGTAGACCTTCCCTGTGATTTGCTTTTCCGAGTGCGCCATCTTCTCTCAAATGAGGAAAAAACCGATCGATCCGGCAATTTGCATTGATTCGGCCGTATTTGAGAGCAGAGCCCGGTGAGGCTGGCTGCCGCCGTCCTATTTCGCCGACATCTCGAGATACATCACCTCGACGAGGCTTGGAAAACTCATGCCGCCGGGTTTGGCGGGCGCATCAGGAATTCCGAATGCCTTTTTGACCTCGGCCAGTGACTTTCCGTCCTTCACCAGGGATTGGACTTTGTCCTGCTTCTCCTGGAGGTTTTTCAGGCAGGTCTCAATATCGCTTTGGGTCAAGAGGTTGCCGTGTCCCGGGACATATTTGTCGGCCTCGAGTTCCAGGAGCGATTTCAGCGTCTTGATCAGGCCGCTGGATGTGCCGCTCTTGGAACGGTGGATCAAGGGATCGCGCCCGATAAAAACGAGGTCGCCGACGAACGCCAGTTTGCTGCCCGGGAAAAAAACGACGATGTCGCCGCCGGTGTGCGCCGGCCCGAAATAGAGCAATTGCACGTGTTGGGGCGCGATGTCGAAATCCATTTTTTGCGCAAAGGTGCGGGTGGGCAGGTATGGTTCGAGCGCCTGCGAGTTTGGTTCCTTGATCGCTTCCGCCATTTCATTTTTGGCCTGAACGCTGGAAAGGACCTCAAGGCCGCGGGGGAAGCCTGTCAGGCCGTTGACGTGATCCCCATCGCTGTGCGTCAGGATCACCTTCGTGAGCGGCTTTGAAGTGACTTTGCGGATCTCCTCGAGCATCTTTTGCGCAGCGTCAGCCGTCATCTGCGCATCGATGGCAGCCACCTCCTTTTCGCCGACGATAAATCCCGTGTTCGCCACGCCGCCCCTGACGATGTATATATTTTCCGCAATTTTCTCGGCAGTGATTGCAGACTGTTGCTGGCCAAATCCATCTCCCATCGCAACCCAAACCAACATAACGGCAATTGCAGTCTTCAGTAAAGTTCTCATGATGCCTCCTGGATACCGGAAGAATTCTTTATAATTCTAAACCAAAACCCCGGAATTCCGGAACCCAAGTATTCATCGACGGCAGCCTATTTCCATTGGTAAGTCTCGGCTTTGCCGGGGGACTCAAAGAGTTTGACAGCTCCGTATTTTGAAACGCTGAGAAACGCTGACTAAAGCGCTGAAAAACGCCGATTGGTTCGGCAAGGGTCGGCGTAACTCCTGCAACCGCTTTAAGCGGCTCAAATCTTTCAAGTCTCGGCTTTGCCGGAGGCGCCTGACGGCCGGCCTTCAGGATTTGAGGCCGGTATTAGGGGATTGCACCCCATACGGGAGAGGCTGGACATGATCAGGGGGCGTATCGAAATCGAAACCGAGCGCGGCAAAGGCTCTGTCTTTCGCCTTATCGTGGCTTCAGGCTAACGACGCGCGAATCCGACCCGACACGCAGGCTTTCCCCGGTTCCCTCGGACCTCAGGCAGCGCGCTATTCCATCTCGAGGCGGAATTCGGGCGTATCGAACCAAAATCCCATATTGGTCATGCTGTCTATTTCAGCCTGAACGATGGCTTCATGGCCTTCCTCTATCTCCACGAAGCGCCGGAACATCTGCTGCCCCTCGGCATCAAGCGTCTGGACCATTTTTTTATAGAAGGTGGAGGTTTTGACCTCCGCAGCCAGCGCCTGCCTCAGCAATTTGAGTTCCAGCAGCTGTCGGGTAGCCTTCGGCTTTACGGTTTTGCCCAGGTCCTTCAGGCTTTTTTCGATAACTTTGCGCGCAGGGATTGAAGTCCCCAGCTTTTTCACATGGATTTTTCCCTCTTTATGCCACTCATCCAGGCGCTCCCGCAAATAGGCCAGGTGGCTCATTTCCTCCCGGCACAATTGCTCGAAAATTCGCTTCGCGGACTTGTCGGAGGTTTTTTTCATCGCCTCGAGGTATATCCGGTGGACACCGCCTTCATATTTCAGCGCCATCTGTATTGCATTCTCAAGATTCATTTTTCCGGCTCCTCTCCCGAACGGATTCAACGGTTGCCTTTCAGATAAGCATCCTCCGGCAGAGCCGGTGGATCTCTCATTGGATTAGCACGAATTGCTTTATTTTCCAAATTGAATCTCGCACCTGGAGGCCACGAATCCTTCCGCGAATGTTTCCGTAATCGCCCGGCTTTGCTGGGCTTTCTGCCGGAGTGATACCGAAATCAGTGTTTTACGAGGCATGCTCGTCTCTGGTATATTCTGCGCAAGACCGTGAAGAAAGTTTGCCGCATCGGCGGCATTTATCTTCAGGGATAGGAAGGCTGTCCGGCGGCATTCCATGGCAACGGGATCCGGTAATACATGCATGTACCTTGATTATTTCAAGCTGAATGAGCCTCCATTTTCTCTGACTCCCGATCCGCGGTTTCTCTATATGAGCGAGCGGCACCGGGAGGGGCTTGCACACCTTTTTTATGGCGTGCAGGCTTCGGGCGGCTTCGTGCAGCTTACGGGGGAAATAGGGGCCGGAAAAACCACCTTGTGCCGCTGCCTTGTCAAACAGATGCCTCCCGATACGGACATCGCCCTCATCCTGAATCCCCGCCTTACGGCGTCCGAACTGCTCGAGACCGTCTGCGACGAGCTTGGGATGCCCCACCCGGCGGAAAAGGGGAGCATCAAACTTCTTATCGATGCGCTGAACCGGCATCTGCTCGAGTCCCATTCTCGTCGTCGCCGCACGGTCCTAATCATCGATGAAGCCCAAAATCTCGACATGGATGTTCTGGAGCAGATCCGGCTTCTGACAAACCTGGAAACCTCACGGGAGAAGCTCCTCCAGATAATTCTGCTCGGCCAGCCGGAACTGTTGTCCATTCTGAAACGCAAAGGGCTTCGGCAGTTGGCCCAGCGGATCACGGCCCGGTATCACCTGGAAGCTCTGTCCCGGCGTGAAACCTATGCCTACATCCAGCACCGTTTGGCAGTCGCAGGCGGGCGGGAACCGCTCTTTACGCCCCGGGCAATGCGCCGGGTATACCGGCTTTCCCGAGGCAGCCCGCGCCTGATCAACATTATCTGCGACCGGGCTCTGCTCGGCGCCTACGCTTCGGACAAAAAGGCGGTCAGCGCCGGTATCGTCCGCCGCGCTGCCCGCGAAACGCAGGGAATCATCCCCTGGTACCGTAAGATCCAGCCCGAATGGGTGGCAGGAATCCTGGCGCTGGCTTTGGTCCTGGCCGGAATCCTGGTTTTCCTGAAATCACCCGGCTATCGGAGCCAACGGCCTGTGGTCGCAATGAAATCCGAAAATTCCGGCAGCGCGATATCCCCCGCGATCGCCCCCGTGCCCGTTTTCCCGTCGGCTGCGGCGGAAAACCCGAAAGCGGATGTTATTGCGGTTCCGCCTCCCAAGCCTGCGCAGCCCGCCGGTCCCAGCCTGACTGAAATCCTGGGCAATGCGGCTTTGCGCGGCGAAGCGAGAGACAGCTTTACCAGCCTGTTCGAACGCTGGGGGGAGGAAATTTCCCTGGGTCCTTCGGATTATGGATGCAGGGTAGCGCGCGCCCATGGATTCGAATGCCTCTTCCTGGCGGGCAATTGGGCAAAGCTCCGCCGATACGATCTGCCCGCAATACTGGAACTGGAATTGTCCGACGGAACACGGCACCGTGTAACACTTCTGGGACTGGGAGCGGAAACGGCGAAGGTCGCGATCGGGGACCGGACATACACTCTTCGGCTCTCGGAAATCAATGATTTGTGGGATGGCTCGATAATTTTGATCTGGAAGCCTCCTTTTGCAGCGCGCAATCTCTCCCTCGGAAGCCGGGGCGAGGAAGTTCGATGGGTGCGCCAGGCTTTGGATCAATGGGAGGGGAAGCTTCCGGATCCTTCGGCTTCGGACCTTTACGATGAGGACCTGCGGAAGCGCGTCATGAAGTTTCAAGGCGCGCGGTCGCTGGCTCAAAGCGGGCTGGTAAACACGGAAACTCTCGTTCGAATGACCGTGGCCGCTGCAGTGCCTAAAGGGCCTTCGATCGCCCGGAATTCCCCGTGAAGGGGAGCAGGCGGAGGCTATGTCCTATATCCTGGACGCGTTGATAAAGGCGGAAAGAGAGCGAGGCATCGCGCGGGTGCCGACGCTCACAACCGTGCATGATTTCCCCAATATGCGAAAGCTCCGTCCATGGATTCTTGGAGCCTCGCTGGTGATAGGCATTGCGATAGCGGCCGTACTTGCCTTTCGCTACCTGAAACCGGCCTCCGAACCGGCGGCTCCCATGCAGGCCGGCGCAGTTCAAAGCATCAAATCCTCTGAACCCATAGCGGCGCCCGTCGAGGTTTTTCCCGCCCCCGCCGGAGATCCTTTCGCTTCGCCGACGGCGGATACCGCAGCGGTGCAACAGGCCGCTTCAGGCCGTCGCGGAACCAGGCTTTCCAGCCGCGAAACGGCCGCAGTTCCTGTTAGAGAGAAGCCGCAGGCAGGCCCGGTCGAAAAAGCGGGTGCGCAGATTCAGTCCGTTCCGGACGAAGAGGATCAACCGGCCGAAGACGCGGTGCCGGATGCGGGTGCCGTTGCCGCCGCAAAGCCGGCGACACTTCGGGAGGCTGCCGAAAAAATGAATCTCAGCATACTGGTTTATGATGAGTCCAAGACAGGGCGGCTGGTTTTCATCGACGGCAGGAAATATGTTGAGGGGGATTCGATAAACGGCCTATACCTTATCGAAAGCATTACGCCGGACGGAGCCGTGCTGAGCCATAAGGAAGAAAAGGTCCTGCTGGCCCCCGGCTCCAAGTGAGGCCTCGCCAAAACGCCATTCATGCCATTCATCAGCCCTAACCGCTGAAACTTGGGGACCTGTTCGTCAAACGGACCTGATCGCAACGGATAAAAGACAAAACCGGTTTGGCGCGCAATAAAAACCTTTACAGCTTTTTGATCCGCAGAATGTCGAATTAGAATGATGGACATGGAAGTCCGGCCACATCTTCTGCGGTTCGACATTCGATATGCGATATTCAAAACACAATATTGGCTAAACTGAAACCTCACCGGCAGAGCGGGTGTAACGCCCATTGGTTTCGGCCTTTGCAGGACTGCTGCCTCATGGGTAAATCCGGTTGCTTTTGCCGGTTGAAACTCGGCGCCGCCCGGTGTTAGTCTCCTGTCATTGAAAAGGAAACAAACGCAGACATGGATCGGAAGGAGGACATGCGATGAGCAGCTGGCATGAGTTTGTTCAGCGTGAAGGGAAAATTCCCGAATGGCCGTATGCCGTCGACTACGGGAAAGTAAATGAAATTGCATCCGATGTCCTGGTCATCGGCGGAGGCGTTGCGGGGGTTCGCGCAGCTATCAGCGCCGCGCAGGCAGGGGCTTCCGTCGTGCTGGCGGATGCCGGGCACGCCAAGAGGAGCGGATCGGGGGGCGCCGGTGTCGACCACTGGCACGGCGCCTGCACCAACCCCTGTTCCAAGGTTACTCCCGAAGAGTACACGAAAGGCTGCTACGACAGCATGCAGGGCTATACGGGGGCTCACGTCCGCTACATCATCACAAACGAAAGCTGGGATTCACTGTCGGAATGTGAAAAGTGGGGACTGCAGATCCGGGATGTGCGGGACGAGTTCAAGGGAGCCGAGTTCAGAGACGAAAAAACAAAACTCCTGTTTGCCTACGACTACGATAACCGGCACATCCTGCGCGTCTGGGGATGGAACATAAAGCCCGTGATCTACAACGAGATGAAGCGCCTCGGCGTGAATATTCAGAACCGCATCTGCGCGACCAGCCTGCTGACGGAAGGAGGCAGGCAGGGTGGCAGGGTTGTCGGCGCCACGGGAATCAACACGCGCACCGGCGAGTTCTATGTTTTCAAGGCCAAAGCTACCGTCGTGGCAACCGGCGGGGCAGGCCGCCTGTTCCAGTGCCTGCCGGAGCTGACGGCTTCCGCTTCCATGTCGGACATGACGTCGGCCGGCGTCGGCCATGCCCTCGGCTGGAAGGCGGGGGCGGAGCTTGTCCTGATGGAGAAAACCGGTCCCAATACGTTGAGCGGCTTCGGTTATGCGCCCTACAGCATGGGAAACGCCAGCAACACGTATCACGGCGCGCCTATCGTGGATGCCAACGGCAAGGAAGTACCCTGGGTCGACGCTTTCGGCCAGCCGATTCAGACTCAACGCCAGCGTTTTGCTTGCGGGCCGGGACAGAAATTTCAGCTGGGAATCGGCATCGGGATCTCGAACTATCTTCCGCAGTACAGCCAGAACAATCCGGTGTTCGATCTGCCCGAACGGATCCGCAAGGGCGAGTTTGTTCTGCCGCTATATATCGACCTGACCCGCATGTCGGAACATGAGCGTCGTGTTCTGTGGGGCCTTATGGTTGGCAACGAAGGGAAGACTAGAATCCCCATTTACGACACTTTCACTAAGGCCGGCTTCGATCCCGATCAGGACCTGCTCCAGGCGCCGGTTATGACGCTCGAGGCTTATGCCAACTCATGCTTCTGGGCGGCGCGCATGAACACGCCGCCCCACATACGGTCCGGCGGCGGAAGCTATATGGTGGATTGGGACCTCAGGACATCCCTGGAGGGATTGTATGCCGGCTCCGGCAGCACGGCCTACGGCGGGGGCTGCCACGGGGAATCGCATACCACGGGGCGCTATGCGGGAAGGAAAGCTGCGGAATATATCAGGAGCGCTCCGGAGGCGACCGCAGATCCGCACCAGGTGGAAGCGGAGAGGGCCCGTGTGTACGCCTCGGTGCGCCGGAACCGGGACGGCATCGGCTGGAAGGAAATAAATATGGCCATCGCCCGCGTCATGCAAGATTACTGCGGCAAATACAAAAACGAACAAACTTTGAAATCGGGTTTGAGGTTGCTTGGGGAGCTTCGCCGGAAAGAGCTGGCCGAAGCCTTTTCTTCAAATCCGCACGAACTCGGACGCCTGATGGAATGTTCTTCACTAATGGACTTCGGAGAGGCCATGATGCACGCCTCGCTGGCGCGCAAAGCCAGCAGCGGCATCCTGGATTTCCACAGGCTCGATTATCCAGAAATGGATCCGCCGGAATGGAATAAGCTGCTGGCCCTGAAGCAGGTCCAGGGGGAAGCTTACGCGCGGGAACTGCCGCTGGATTATTTCCTCAAACCGCCTTTTGCTTCCGGCTACGATGAGAATTACCGGGCGCATTGCGGCGACCGCAAGCCGCGGATTTGAGAGAGGAGAGACGAAGATGAGCGACAAAATCTATATGGTGCCCAATCCGCCCACTCCCAATAAGGCGGTAGCTTTCGATGCCGAGGTATGTACGGGATGCTATTCCTGCGTGGAGGTCTGTCCAACGGATGTTCTGATGCCGAATCCCGAAGCAGGCAAACCGCCGGTGGTTCTCTACCCCGAAGAGTGCTGGTACTGCGGAGGGTGCGTCGAGGAGTGTCCCGCGCCCGGCGCGATCGCCATGATCCACCCCACGAGCCAGAGGATATCGGTCAACTGGAAACGAAGGGATACCGGCGAACTGTTCCGCCTGGGGATGAAAAATCCGCCTCCGCCCAACAACCGGCCGCCCTCAGGATAGTGGCTGGAACGTGGAACGTTTGAACGTTGAACGTTAAGGAGTACTCCCTTTGGGCGGTACCAAACGCCATGCTGCAGAACTCAGCGTCCAACGTTCAAACGTTATAGCTTTCCACATTAGGATTCGGGCATGGACGTAATCGTGCCGTCCCAGGTGTCCACTTTGCCGGTCTGCTCCTTGTCCTCCGGGAAATAGGTCTGGGTGACATTCTTGCTTTCCGTGTAGAAGATGAACCCGTCGCGGCCCATCATGTGAAGGTCGCCGAAGAAAGACTGCTTCTGCCCGGTGAAGCCGAAAACTCCCAAAGGAACCGGAATGCCCACGTTGATGCCGACCATTCCGCCGTGCGTTTCTTTGGCGAAGTTGCGCGCGTAGTAGCCATTCTGGGTATAAATGACCGAGCCGTTGGCAAACCGGCTGGAATTCATGATTTTCAGGCCTTCTTCAAATCCCTCGACACGCTTGACGCAGACAACGGGGCCGAAGATCTCCTCGCGTCCAACCGACATATCTTCCGTTACTCTATCGAAGATGGTCGGGCCCAGGTAAAAGCCGTTTTCATAGCCGGCGGGACCTTTGACTTTACGCCCATCCAGCACCAGTTCCGCTCCCTCCCGGATGCCGATATCGATCCATTTGAGCACGGAGTCCAGGTGCCCCCGGTTTACCAGCGGCCCCATGTCTGTGGATTTGTCGTATGCCGGACCGATTTTCATTGCCGACGCATATTTTTTCAGCAGCGCGACCAACGGATCGGCGATGACATTTTCGACAACCACCACCGGCAAGGCCATGCAACGCTCTCCGGCGCATCCGCAAAAGGCGTTGATGATGCCCTGTGCCGTTCGTTCCAGTTTGCAGTCGCGCAGAACCAGGGCGTGATTCTTTGCCTCCGTCAATGCCTGCACCCTTTTGCCGTTGGCTGCGGCAGTAGAATATATGTGCAGCCCGACGCTTGTGGATCCCACGAAGGAGACGCCCTTGATGTCGGGGTGGCGGAGGAAAATCTCCGCCTCGTTGCGTCCGGCGGTGATGATGCTGAGCACTCCGGGGGGAAGGCCCGCTTCTTGCCACAGTTCGGTAATGCGCATGGCGGATTGCGGGACGAAACTTGCCGCCTTAAGGACCATGCAGTTGCCGGTCGCGATGCAGATAGGCGCCATCCAACCCTGAGGAATCATGGCAGGAAAGTTCCAGGGCGCGATGCCGGCAAAGACGCCGACGGGATGGTTGTAGCGGGTTGTGTCGTAGCCGGTCGAGACATTCATCAGGGCATCGCCCTTCATGATGTGGGGCGCGCCGCATGCGTATTCCACCACTTCGGTGACCTTGAGGACGTCGCCCATCGCTTCGTCCCACTTTTTGCCCATCTCCTTTGCAAGCAAGCAGGTCAGCTCTTCAAGGTGCTTGTCCATCAGGGCTTTCAGGTTGAAAAGCACCTGGACGCGCCTGCTGACCGGCGTATTGGCCCAGGCCGGATAGGCTTCCACGGCCGCCCGGATGGTCTGCTCGATTTCCTGGGCGGAGCATTGGGGAGCCTGCGCGATTACGGCGCCTGTGGACGGGTCATAGCACGGCATATATTTGCCCGTTTTGGACTGGATCCAGCGTCCGCCCGCATTAAACTTCAGTTTGACCGGCTTCTTTTGGCTGATTGGATCAACATCCAGGCTTTCATCGTGGAAGAAATATCTGTTGTTCGCCGTACCTGGCATTTTGAGGAGTCCTCATGGTTTGTCTATCCGTTCGTCCCGGCAAATTGCCGCAAAATTCATGATGGACCGGTTGCGCCAAATCTGTCAACGCACATATAACGATTGCGGGGCTGCGAATCTTCGGGCCTTCGAGGGTGTGGCTTCAGGCCTGACCTCCAAGGCCTTTGACGGGCAGCCTGCGGCCCCTACACGATGAGCTTGTTGAGCGGGTATTCGATAATGCCCTGGGCGCCTGCCCGCTTGAGATCCGGGATCATGCGTTTCACCACATTTTCGTCCACGACTACTTCGAGCGCCATCCATCCGGGGATCGTAAGAGGACTGACCGTGGGGCGCTTGAGCGATGGAAGAAGATCCATGATCCTGGGCAAATCGCTCTCTTTCAGGTTCATTTTCAATCCGACCATGCCTTCAGCCGCCAGGGCCCCTTTGAGCAGAATCGCGATGTTTTCCATCTTTTCCCTTTTCCAGGGATCTTCCCAAGATTTCCTGTTGGCGATGAAACGCGTGGTGGAGGAAAGGACGTCCTCCACGATGCGCAGCTGGTTGGCCTTTAGCGACCTGCCCGTTTCTGTGAGCTCCACGATGGCGTCCACCAGGATTCCGGCTTTGGCTTCTGTGGCTCCCCAGGAATATTCCACCCGGGCCTTTACTTTCCTTTTGGCAAGATATTTTTTAACATAACGGACGATTTCCGTCGCCACGGTTTTGCCCTGGAGATCCTTAACGGAGCGTATTTTCGAGTTTTCGGGCACGGCCAGAACCCAGCGCACGGGTTTGAATCCCGATTTACCGTACACAAGTTCACAGATCTGCTTGACCTTGGCGCCGGTTTCCAGGATCCAGTCCTGTCCTGTGATTCCGGCATCGAACAGCCCGTCCTGAACGTATTTCCCCATTTCCTGGGAGCGGATGAGCATGACTTCAATCTGCTCGTCATCGCAATATGGAAAATAGGAACGGTCGCTGGAACTGATGCGGATGCCCGCCTTGCGAAACAGATCCATCGTTGATTCCTGGAGACTTCCTTTGGGCAATCCCATCTTGAGAATTTTTTTTGCGGTCGGCATGTACGCTCCTCGTCCCTCATTGTTTGAACGCGAAAGAATAATACCGGCGGCCGAATAATTCCACCGGTTTCGAGTTCCCCAAACCGGAGACAAACCGGACAGCCGGCAAAGCCGGTCCCGGGATCGGAGAAGATGCCGGGATTTTGGGATTTCGGCGGGCTGCGGGAAAACGGTGCGTTGCCTGACCAACCAGCTATATGCTATTTCTTTGGTACCAGGCAGGAGGATTTATGGAAAGCAGGGATTACATAAAACTGGAAGAAACCTATGGCGCTCACAACTACAAACCTCTGGATGTTGTCCTGACCCGGGGGCAGGGAATATGGGTGTGGGATGTGGACGGAAACAAGTACATGGATTGCCTGTCCGCCTACTCCGCCGTCAACCAGGGACACTGTCATCCGAGGATTATGGCCACGCTTCAGGAACAGGCGCAAAAAATCACGCTGACCTCCCGCGCCTTCCGCAACGATCAGCTGGGACTTTTCTACAAGGAGCTCTGCGATCTCACCCGGTCTCACAAAGTCCTTCCCATGAACAGCGGAGCGGAGGCTGTCGAAACCGTCATCAAGGCCGTGCGGAAGTGGGCATACCAGGTCAAGGGTGTGCCGCGCAATGCGGCGGAGATCGTCGTTTGCGCCAATAATTTTCACGGCCGCACCATTACGATTGTTGGCTTCAGCACCGACGAGCACTACCGCGAAGGTTTCGGACCGTTTACTCCCGGGTTCAAAGTTGTTCCTTTCGGTGACGCGGCGGCCCTGGAAAAGGCCATCACGCCCAATACGGCCGGGTTCCTGGTCGAGCCGATCCAGGGTGAGGCGGGAGTCCTGGTGCCGCCTCCCGGATACCTGGCCGAAACCCAAAAGATTTGCGCGAGGAACCGTGTCCTGTTTGTTCTTGACGAAATCCAGACGGGTCTCGGCCGGACCGGCAAGCTTTTGGCCGAAGAGCACGATAGCGTAGAGGCCGATTTGACCATTATCGGCAAGGCGCTCTCGGGCGGCTTCTACCCCGTATCGGCGGTGCTTTCCAACACCGAAGTCCTGGGCGTGTTGCGTCCGGGAGAACACGGAAGCACCTTCGGCGGCAATCCGCTGGCCTGCGCCGTCGCACGAACCGCACTGAAAGTGCTTGTTGAAGAGGGCATGATCGAGAACGCGGCAAAAATGGGCGAATACTTCATGGCGCAGCTGAAACAGATCAAGAGCCCGGTGATCCGTGAGATCCGAGGCAAAGGCCTCATGATCGGCGTGGAACTGATACCCGAGGCGGGAGGGGCAAGGCGCTACTGTGAAAAGCTCATGGCCCGGGGCATGCTGTGCAAAGAAACTCACGAAGACACGGTGAGATTCGCGCCCCCGCTGATTATCGGGAAAGAAGAAATCGACTGGGCTCTGGAAAGAATCGAAGCGGTCTTTACGGAACCCTGAGCCGGCGAAAAAGGAACCCGAAGACAGAAGCCGGAAGAACACCGTCTTCCGGCTTCTGTCTTTCCACTTCGCGCATCGCTGGAAGAACAGTATAATCCCGCAACTAATTATGCTGCCGCTGACGGCGCGGAGGTGGGATGCAGATTTTTGGGGCCGCAATTCTCGGCATTCTTCAGGGGCTCACGGAATTCCTGCCCATAAGCAGTTCGGCGCACCTGATTCTCGTTCCGTGGTTTTTGGGCTGGGAACCGGAGGGTATTGTCTTCGACGTTTCTCTTCATGTCGGCACGGCTGTCGCCGTGCTGGCTTATTTCCGGGCCGACTGGATTCGTCTGCTAAGGGAAGTGATTGCCGGATTCCGACAGGGCAACCTTTGGGCTAACCCGTCTCAAAAGCTTTTCTGGTTCCTGGCTGTCGGCACGCTGCCTGCTATGTTCGTTGGGCTTGCGCTGGAAAAAACGGTCGAGACGCAACTTCGATCGCCGCTGATTGCGGTTTTCACGCTGGTAATTTTTGGGGCCTTGTTGTTGTGGGCGGAGAGAAAAAGCCGTCAGAACCGCACCATCGAGCAGTTCACCTGGGCCGATTGCATCTGGATCGGCTTGTGCCAGGCAATCGCCCTGATTCCGGGAGTATCGCGAAGCGGCGTAACCATCACGGCCGCCCTGTTTCGTGACAGCGACCGCCACAGTGCCGCGAGATTTTCCTTCCTTCTGTCCACGCCCGTGATCGTCGGAGCCGGGCTCCTGTCAGGCCTGCGCGCGGTGGAAGCTGCACGCTATCCGGCGGCGCAAGCGGCAGTTATGAACTGGGAAATGCTGGCAATGGCAACCGGAACGCTTTGTGCCGCCATCACCGGTTTCCTTTGCATCCGCTACTTCCTGCGCTATCTGCAGACAAAAAGCTTTATGCCATTTATCATTTATCGATGGGTACTTGCAGCAGTAGTATTGATCTATTACATAAAATATCAGATTTAGCGGAAATCCATTGTGGGCGCCCCGCCCAACCGTAACCGGATTCGTGATGACGCTATGGTTTCAGCTTTTTGCCGAGCTTCGCTTCTTTCTTTCCCGGATGTCGGCCAGAATTTCTCCGATGCGTCGCTCCATGCCCTGATCCGTGGGATGGTAATAGCGGCGGCCGCGCAGCGATTCGGGCAAGCACTCCATGTCGGCAACTTTTTCCTTAGTATCGTGGGCATATTGATACCCTTTGCCGTATCCCAGCTCCTTCATCAGATTCGTGGGCGCGTTGCGGATATGCAGTGGGGGAGGCTCGTTGAAGGTGCTCTGGACGTCGGAAACCACCGCGGAATAACCCGTATAGAGGGCGTTGGATTTCGGAGCGATGGACAGGTACACGGCAGCCTGGGCGAGCGCCAGTTTGCATTCGGGCAGCCCGACCAGGCGCACGGCGTCGGTTGCATTCAGTGCGACGTTCAACGCCCTGACATCGGCCAGACCCACGTCCTCGGAGGCAAACCGCACCATGCGGCGGGCGATGTAAACGGGGTCCTCTCCTGCTTCCAGCATGCGGCCGAGCCAGTACAGGGTAGCGTCGGGATCACTGTTGCGCATCGATTTGTGCAGCGCAGAAATGAGATTGTAGTGTTCTTCCCCGGCCTTGTCGTACTGCAGAATTTTGCGCTGCAACGCGGATTCCAGGTCGGC
>CAYYTC010000004.1:71799-81726 GCA_964474425.1 uncultured Acidobacteriota bacterium | reverse complement strand
TTGCAGCGCGACAGCAGCGGGCCGATCACTTCGAATGAAGGATTTTCGGTTGTCGCTCCGATCAGCACGATGACGCCCCATTCCACATAGGGCAGAAACGCATCCTGCTGGGCTTTGTTGAAGCGATGGATTTCATCAACGAAAACGACTGTTCTTCCCTGAGACCGGCGGAAATAGGTTTCGGCCTCGGCCATGACCGTTTTGATCTCTTTAATCCCGGAAAGTACAGCGCTGTAAGAAACAAAGGGCGACCGGGTTTGTTTGGCCATGATCCGGGCCAGCGTGGTCTTCCCGGTTCCCGGAGGGCCCCAGAGAATAATAGACGTAAGCTGGTCCTGTTCCACCATCACCCGCAGGACCTTGCCTTTTCCTATAAGGTGTTCCTGGCCGAGAATCTCATCCAGGCTGCGCGGGCGCAGGCGTTCGGCCAGGGGTGTTTCGCCGGTTACCGGCGGTTCCTCCGATTCGGGGAAAAGGGTCCGGGGCATCCTGTACTCCCTGGCGCGTAAGCCTGAATGCTCTCTAAAAGCTCATCCGCTGTCTGTAAGCCTCAAAAAGAATGATCGATCCCGCCATGGCCACATTCAGTGATTCTACTCCCTTTGCCATTGGGATGCGTATTGCCGGAATGCCGGCGAATTCCTTTTCCGAAAGGCCTCCGCTTTCGTTTCCCAGCAGAACTGCGCAGGACGACCGCAATTCCGCCTTGGCATAGACCGTCCCACCTCGCGTATCAGTCCGGTAAAGCCGTATGGCGTTGTGTTCGCAATACACCCGGAAGTCCGCAATCCCGATGTTTTCAGCCACAGGGAGGTGAAAAAATGCGCCAGCGCTGGCACGGACCGCCTTGGGATTTCTGGCGGAAACCGTGCCGCGGGAGGAGCAAACCAGAGTTGCGCCGGCAGCCGCGGCCGTGCGGATCAGCGTGCCGAGGTTGCCGGGATCCTGGATCCCGCAGGCAAAAAGGATCAGAGATTCCGGTGAAGGGCGGACATTCGAGAGGGACAGAATAGGGATGCGCACCAAAGCCAGGCAGCCCTGGGGTGTCCGGACTCCCGAGATATATTCGAAAAGGCTTTCCGGAACCCTGCAAAGGCGAATGGCCCGCAAGGTCCAAGCCTGGAGCAGCTTCTGCTCTCTTGGGTAACTCCCGAAATTCTCCGAAAATACCGCCGCCTCGATTTCACAGCCGGCGCGCTCAACTTCCTCCAGCACGCGTATGCCTTCGGCAATCACCAGTTCTTCCGGAGCCTGTCGTGAGGCTCCTGCCACGCGACGGATGGTCCTAATCAGGGGATTTTCTCTGCTTTCGATCCGGGAGGCTTTCATTGTTGTCAGGACGCCGAAACCGAGCCGATTCTTCCATGAAGCACGCTGCCGTACAGGACTCGCTTCACGGGAAAGTTGGAGTTGCGCAGGACCCGCAAGGCCAAATCTCTGGCGCTGTCGTCCTGCGACGCGTCGTCCGCCTTGTTGATGAAGGGGATGATCGTCGTGCCGTTCCTCCAGCCTTTGCATACCCCCTGCCGGTGCATCAGTATTTCCACCGCTGCCTCGGGAGTGAGCGGATCTCCCTCCCGCAGGGAAAATAGTTTTGCCAAAGCGTGGAAGCGGAAGACGACCGCGGGCCCGAGCGGCTGATTCAGGCAATCCATGCCCAGGACAGGAACGAGGTATTCGGCGTTTTCCATAAGAACCGGTTCTCCCTCGCGGGGCAGTTTAATAGAAAAGCTTGCGGCGCCGTCCGCCTCATTGAGCACTATCGGGAACAGGCTTCGGTCCAGCATGCCGCCGAAATCGGCGGGGACCCCCCGCAGAAGGTTCGGGCTCATGAAACTGCGGGTGACCGCAAGCTTGTAGGATTTTTCCGTGCGGTCGCGGCCAATGCGTTCCACCATGGTCTTCAAAAGAGGAAGGTTGTCGCTGGAAATCAGGACCAAGCCTTCGCCGGGTTCCGGGGGATGAATCCTGGTTGTGGTCGTACAGAGAACCGTGCCCGATGCGGAGTATTCCTGCATCAGTCTGTGTATCAGGGCCGTCTTCCCTCCGCCCCCGACGAAATTGACCAGCGCATGTTCCTGAAACGCAAATTGCTCGGAAAATAATTCAGCATCCGTCATATCAAAATCCTGAACCGCGTGCCTGACAGCTTTTGACAGCGGGACGATAGGGACGCGCATGGATAGTGTGGATTGATGGTCGCATGTCGCAGGACGCAGTTTGGGAACCGTGCGTCCGCTATATCAGACCGGCAACGGTGCATATTCTCTGTATCCCCCAATCCAAGGACCGGATCCGATTATGGCTTGAAAGCCTTGTCGGTTTCGCGCGCCGCTTCGGGTGCAAGACTGCTCTCCCGTATACACCGGACGATGTACGGCGGCTTGCCTTGAGATTCAAAATAGGTGCGAATCACGAGCTCCGCGACCAGCCCCATCAAAATAAACTGGATGCCCACGAGAAAAAGGAAAACCGCCAGCAACAGCAAAGGGTTGTTATGGGCCTTCACACCGTTGACGTATTTGTCGAACAGAGTCCAGGCTGCAAAAAAGAAACCGCCGCTGCAGGAAAGCAGTCCGACGCCGCCGAAAAAATACATCGGCTTGGTGGAATAGCTTCCGAGCATCTTCAGCGTAATTAGATCCAATATGACTTTGAATGTGCGCGACAGCCCGTACTTGCTCGCGCCGAATTTCCTTGCATGGTGCCGCACGGGTATTTCGCTGACCCTTGCTCCCGCCCAGGAGGCATAGACGGGTATGAAACGATGCATTTCCCCGTAAAGCCTTATGTGTTCCACAACTTCACGGCGATATCCCTTCAACGTGCACCCGTAATCGTGCAGGTGGACACCCCCGATGCGGGAGATGAGCCTGTTGGCGAATTTCGAAGGCAGCCGGCGCGTCAGCCATGGGTCCTGCCGGTTCTGGCGCCAGCAGCTGACGACGTCGTATCCCTCCCGGAGCCTGGCGAGGATCGAGGGTATGTCCCGCGGGTCGTTCTGCAAGTCCGCGTCCATAGGGACCAGGATGCTGCCGGCAGCGTAGTCGAAACCCGCTGCCATGGCCGCCGTCTGTCCGAAGTTCCTTCGAAATCGTATCACCCGCATTCTGGGGTATTTATCCGGCAGCGATTCCATGTACGCCCCGCTTCCGTCCGTGCTGCCGTCGTCGATGAGCAGAACTTCATAGTCCTCCCCGGTTGGCTCCATTGCCTCATGAAGACCCTGAACGAGCGCATCCAGGTTCTCCCGTTCGTTGTAAACAGGAACGATAATCGAGACCTTTTCGCTCATGAGAATTCGCTTTCCATTTCGGACATTTGCCGCATGTCGGCCCGGCTCCTGAAAAACAAATAAACGATTCCCCCCGGTATGGAGGAGAGGACTAAAATCAGAGAAGAGGCCAGACCCAGGGCGATGCAGGACGCCGCCGGCACGCCGACAGCTCCGAACAGACTCATGAAAGCATATTCCCTTAGTCCCATGCCGTTGAGGCTGACGGGAATCATTGAGATCAGGGTTATGACCGGAACGAAAACCAGAAAATGCGGGAATGACAAATGGATGCGGAGCCCCACCGCCAGGATCCAGGTCACCAGGATGACCAGCAGCTGGTTGATGAATGAGATGAATAGAGCTCCCAGGAGCACGCCCGGCCGCCCGCCCATGATCTGAAAGGCATTGGAAATTGCGTCGATTTTCGCCGCAATTTTCGGCACGCGCAGGCGGCGCAACAGACCGGTCAGCAACCTGTGGAAATAGGGCGCAAATAAGGCTAGATTCCCGATGATGAAAAGCGCGAAAACGCCCCAGATGATGAGCGTCACCGAAACACCGGGGACGTGGACCGGGTGAATGAGAATGGCTGTGCAGGCGATGATCATCATGGCCAGCATCCCCGCGTCACGGTCCAGAAACGTGGAGGCAAAACTCTGCGCGTAGGATCGGGTGGGCCTGCCCGCATAATAGATCTTGACGACGTCCCCTCCTACCACGGTCGGGAACGTCAAATTGAAAAACAGGCCGATACAGTAGATGCCGAAGAGAGTCGCGACCGAAGGCGCCGGCATCAACGGGCGCATGAGGAGGCGCCAGCGAAAAATGACTATAAAGTGGGCGATCCAAATGGCAACGAATCCGGCCGTCAGGATGCCCAGCTGCGCATTTTTGAGAATGGCGCCAAATTGATGGAATTCGATCTTCCGGAAAATGTAGACGAACATCAGGGTGGTGACGGCCAGCTTCCCTATGACAAATAATCTGGATCTCATGATACCGGGCGATCCTTATTGAATTCCACCGCCGATCCGGGACGGTTGGACACCAGCAGCATCTGCTCTTCAGGAAAACCGCCTGACCGCAGCAGGGAGCGCATGCGCAAGGCCAAACGGGGACGCCGGTCCAATACATAAAGGGCGGCACCCCCGCTGCGCGCGAAAAGCGCGTAATCCCTCTCACTCAATATACAAAAAACTCTTCGGCCGGATTCAAATCTGCGCCGCATGCCTTCCGCGTCGTTTTCCTCGAAAACAGGCCGCCGCAGGTAAAAAACCATGCTGGGCAGCGCCGTTCCGTAAAAACCCGCTTCGTCGTCCGGGCGCGATTGGGACTCTATAATCCGGCAAAAATCCTTGACCGGGCGGAAAGCCTCCGCTGCCGGCAGGTAAAACCAGGGACACATCCAGTAGGCCGTTACCAGCGAAACGGCCAGAATAGGGAAGCACCGCCCGCTTTTTTTGCGGACAAGGCTCCACGCCGTCAAAATGCCTGCCGCCCCGAAGACAAGCGACGGGACATAGTGTAGCACGGGCGGCAGGTTCGGCATGAATGCATGAAGGGCGAAAGCGAAGATCCCGGACAATGCAGCAAATAGAATGCTCAGCAGGGCGTACAGTGAGTATCCATATCGGGTGGCCGCAGGCTGGACGCCCATCGGCAAGGATGCACCCGGAGCATGCGGGGCGCCGGCCTGCATGGACCGATAAAAGATTTTGTCCAGAATACCGGAAAGGATGATCGCCGCCGGAGGATACATGGGAGCGATGTAATATTCCTGCTTGTTTTTCGACAGCGAAAACAGGAGGAATACCAGCCCGCACCATGCCAGGGGCAATCCCCAGGACAGGCTTTTCATCGGTTGTTCCGATTTGCGGATTGAGATTAACAGCCATACGGCGACCAGCGCCATCAGCGACCAGGGGAAAAAATCCGCAAGATAGACCGTTACGTAATAAAGCGGTCCCCGGGCGGGTCCGAGGGACTGGGATGCAAACCGTCCGAGATTGTCTCTCAAAAAGAAAGGGGCAATGTACGTCCAGCCGTGCGCGTGATAAACCCAGACGTACCAGGGCAGCACCACAGCCAGCAAAATCGCCAGGCCCATCCAGGAACGCACACCGGGCCCGTGGCGCCGGCGTCCCCAAAACGCCCACACCAGATAGGCGCCCGCGGGTATAACGACGGCTATGGGGCCTTTGGTGAGAAAGCCCAGGCCCGCAAACAAGTATGCGAGTGCCCAGGCACCTGTCCTGTTTTTTTGAACAGAGCGCACCAGGAAATACAGCGTTCCAGTCAGGAAAAAAAGCAGCAGAATATCAATGGGCAGCCTGCGCGCCAGTATGAAAATGCGCGGCGTGGCGGCGGTGACCAGGGCAGCCATGAGAGCCGCCCGTGGATTGAAGAGCATCCGCGCGGTTCCATAAGAAAACAGGATTGTGCCTGCGGCGGCAAAGGCCGAAGGCAACCGCACGGCAAATTCGCTGACTCCGAAAACCTTGTATGAAGCCAGGACAACCCAGTATGTGAGAGGCGGCTTCTGCGTACGCGGCTGAAAATTGAATTGAGGCGCAAGGTAGTCCCCGGTGGCCAGCATCTCCCGGGGCGTTTCCGCGTAAAAGGCTTCGTTGGCGTCCCAGATGGACGATTTTCCCAGATTGACAAAATAGGGCACGGAAATCGCGAGAAGCACAAGCGCGTGCGCGAGAGGTGATTGCAGCATCGAACTGTTTCTCAAAGTCATGGATATGCCCGGTCCATCACGCCGGACTCTTCATATATTTTGCCGGTTTGCGTTCCTGCCGCCGCCCCGGCGCCCATGGGCTTCCACCCAGAACTCAAAATCCGTGAAGCGCAGGATCCCCCCGGGAGCTAAAAGAGCGACCGTTGCATTTCATCGAGGACTTCATCGGCCGGACGCCTGCGCGAACGGCCTGTAAGATCGATTTCCTTTTTTTCCAGGCGCTCCAGAATTTCGCTGGCCCGGACGACAACTTCATGGGGCATCCCGGCAAGGCGTGCCACTTCGATGCCGTAGCTCTTGTCCGCAGCGCCCGGAGTGACTTTTCTCAGGAAAACGATCTCTTTGCCGGCTTCCTGGATGGCCATGCAGTAATTCTTGACTCCAGCGTGGACCTGGGACATTTTAGTCAGTTCGTGATAGTGCGTGGCGAAAAGGGTTTTGGCGCGATGGGTCGGATCCTGAACCAAGTATTCCGCGATGGCCCATGCCAGAGAGAGGCCGTCAAAGGTTGCCGTTCCGCGGCCCACCTCGTCCAGAAGGATCAGGCTGCGGTTGGTGGCGGTATTGAGGATGTTGGCGGTTTCGATCATTTCAACCATGAAAGTGGATCGTCCGCGGGCCAGGTTGTCCGAGGCGCCGACCCTCGTGTAAATTCGGTCCACGCAACCCAGGCGCGCCTCTTTCGCCGGGACAAAGGAACCCATTTGCGCCAGGATCACGATGAGCGCCGTTTGCCGCAGATACGTCGACTTGCCGCCCATGTTGGGCCCGGTCAGGATGGTAAGCTGGTCCGTAGTTGAGTTCATATACAGGTCATTGGGAATGAACGGGCGGCTCTGCAACTCAACCACCGGATGGCGCCCCTGCCGGATGTATATTTCATCCCCTTCCTTCAATTGGGGGCGCACATAGTCATTTTTCACGGCGACTTCGGCCAGCGCCGCATAGGCATCCAGTTCTCCCAGAAGCCGGGCCGTTGCCTGAACGCGTGTACCCTGTGCACCGACTGCCCGTCGCACCTCTGAAAAAAGCTCCTTTTCCAGCGCCGCGATGCGTTCCTCCGCTCCCAGGACTTTTTCTTCGTACTCCTGCAGTTCCGGTGTCACGAAGCGCTCGCAGTTCGCCAGCGTCTGTTTGCGGATGTAGTGTGCAGGCACCAGAGCAAGGTTTGAATTCGTGACTTCGATGAAATAGCCGAATACCTGGTTGAATTTGACCTTGAGAGATTGGATCCCGGTATTCCGCCTCTCGCGAGCTTCCAGGGAAGCGATGTAGCCTTTTCCGCTGTGGCGTATGGAACGCAGCTCATCCAGTTCCCGGGAGTAGCCGGCCCGGATAATACCGGGATCGCTCGCGGAAGCCGGCGGATCCTCGGCGATCGCTGTTTCGATCAGTCTGACCGCGTCGTCCAGGGTATCCAGTTGCCTCCGTATCGCGCACAGACGCGGTGCATCAAAAGACTCCAGCAGGTTTTGCACGGAGGGGATGGTTCGAAGTGAATCGCGCAGCGCAAGCAGTTCGCGCGGTCCGGCGACTCCCGCCAGCACGCGGCTTGTGAGCCGTTCCAGGTCATGAATTTCCGCCAGCCTGCCGGTGAGCCGGCCATGTGCCTGAACACCGGCCGTCAGGGCCTGGATCGCATCCTGCCGCCGGCTGAGCTCTTCCAGGTCCAGCAACGGCAGCAGGAGCCAGGACTTGAGCAGCCGCGCTCCCATTCCCGTTTTTGTCTGATCGAGAAAAGACAAAAGCGATCCCTTCTTCGAGCCGTCCAGGGCATGGACCAGCTCCAGGTTTGTCACGGTCGAGGCGTCCAGCTTCAGAAACTCCGTCGGCTCGAAGAAGCGAAGCGCCGCCACCTTGCCCAATTGGGCCAGCTGAGAGTCCCTGAGATAGTGAATCAGGGCTCCGGCGGCGCACAGGGAAAGCGACTGGCCGGCGGCGCCGAGGCCGTCAAGGCTGGCGAGATTGAAGTGCTCCAGGAGAACACGCTGAGCATAATCGAGGTTGAAGGTCCAATCCTCCAGGGGGCTGGGAACCCACTCTTCGGACCAATCCCGGATGAGTTTCTGCTGCATCTCCCGGCTGGACTGCTCGGCCATGACAATCTCGCGGGGAGCGAAGCGTGTCAGTTCGTCTACGGCCTTTTGCCAAAATCCGTCCCCCATAAATTCCGTGGCTAGGAAATCAGCGGTCGAAAGATCCATAAAGGCCAAACCGGCGCCATTTTCCCTAATGCTCAAACTGGCCAGGTAGTTGTGGTCCTTGGGCTCCAGGAGCATTTCCTCGACCACGGTTCCCGGCGTCAGAACCCGGGTAACCTCACGGTGGACCAGCTTTTTCGCTGTCCTGGGGTCTTCCACCTGTTCGCAAATTGCAATTTTGTGCCCTTTTTTCATCAGGCGGGCGATATACCCGTCGACAGAATGATAGGGGACTCCGCACATCGGAATTGGAGCCCCTCCCTTGTCTTTGTTGCGGGAAGTTAGGGTAATTTCAAGCTCACGGGATGCCAAGACCGCATCCTCGTAAAACATTTCGTAGAAATCGCCCAGACGGAAGAAAACAAGCTTGCCCGGAAAGCGCCTTTTGACCTCATGGTATTGCTTCATCATGGGTGTGAGGTCTTCCATCGCGCTCTTTTCTTATGCCGCCGGCAAAGCCGGAGGATCTCCAATCGATCCGGGGAGTTGTCCTCCCGTCATCCTTCATGGAGTCGCCGGGCCCTGGCGGTTTTCCGCTCAGGTCCGACAGGATGCCCGGACCCGCTTCGATGGCGAATCGCACGGGAACATGCTCTCCGAAAAACGCCGATTCCGGGCACAAGTGCTTGTATATCAAGAACCTGCAGTATATAATTCGAATCCCGCTGTTGTCAATGATGATACCTTTGAAACGCGCTTCCAGAGTACTGGCCTTCGACACCTCATCTGTCCGGGGAAGTGTTGTCCTGCTCGAGGGGCAGGAAGTGCTTGCCGAACTGCGGCTGCATGCGCCGCAAACCCACTCGACTATCCTGCTCAGTTCCGTAAATTTTCTGCTCGAGCGCCTGGGATGGCACTTGGCCGACCTCAACCTTGTCGCCACGGGGATCGGTCCGGGTTCATTCACCGGCATTCGAATCGGTATGGCTACTGCACTGGGAATCGCCCAGTCTCTTTCGATTCCATTCGCGGGGATCTCGGGTCTTGACGCGCTCGCTCATCAGGTCGCATCCTTAATAAAAGCCGGCGGAAGAATCGGGGTAGTGCTGGATGCGCACAGGTCTCAGGTCTATTATGCGGAGTTTCTCTGCCGCGATGGCCGTTCCCGAATCGCGGGAAAGCCTGCGCTGCTGGACCTGCCGGAGTTTACGCGCCGCGTCGCCGGCAAACATTTATTTATAGCGGGGGAAGCGGAGGCCTGTGGACTCGTCGGGCCGAAAACCTCGGGCTGGCCGCGCATCCTGCCCACGGATCCGTTCCTGGCCGCGCACATCGGCCGGCTTGCGTTAAATCGAAAAAGAGCATGGCGCTCGGGAGAGTACCTGGTTTCCGAGCCCCTGTACATCAGGCCTCCGGATGCTGTCAGAAATAAAAGGCGGAGAAGCTGACATGGGATCCAACTGTTTTCTTGCCCGCCTTACTGCGGATGACGTCCCCGCGCTCCAACCTCTCGAGGATCAAGTGCAGCTGGCTTTTTGGGGAAAGGACAACTATCGCCGTTTCCTCGAGGAGTCTCCGGAATATTTTGGCTGCAAAGCCGTATGGATGGAAGGTCCCGGCCGCCAGATCCTGGTCGGATTCGTGCTTGCCCGCTCGATATGCGAAGATCTTGAAATACTCAAGCTTGGAGTTTTCCCCGGGTGGCAGCGCCAGGGAATCGGCACTCAGTTGATGGAAACAGCCTATGCCGAAGGCATGCAGCGCGG
>CAYYTC010000004.1:0-71699 GCA_964474425.1 uncultured Acidobacteriota bacterium | reverse complement strand
AGCCCGATTCAGGAAAGGAGAAGAGCGGCATTATGAAAGATCCGGTGGATGTCCCCGACCAGAATGCGATGACTCCTGAGCCCAAGGCAGGATGGCCCTCGTATACGATGGTTGAAGACCGCATGAAGAAGATTTATTTCGATTTCTACCAGGAGACGTACAAAAAATCCAGGATCGACCGCAAAACGAAAGAACTCATCGCCATTGCCGCCTCGCTGGGATTCAAGTGCCAGGGCTGTCTGAACGGGCACATCAGGAAGGCGAAGAAATTTGGCGCCACCCGCGAGGAAATCAGTGAAGCCATTGCCATCGCAATGGGCGTGGCGGCAGCGTCCGTCGTCGATTTGACCGATATTGCGGCCGAGCATCTGCAAATCAAGCACTTCGAATAACGCTCGCATGACCTCACGACCGAAGGAAGAGTGGAGAGTCCTCGCATGTCTCTTCAGTATTCTTTTCGTCGGGGTGGCCGACAATCAGATTCTCAGCCCGCTGCTTCCCTTTATCCGCGCTCAATTCAGGACGTCTCCGACGGATTTGGGTTTGCTTTTTACCGGATATTCATTTTGCGCCGGCCTGTCCGTCCTCGTCTGGGGGCCGTTATCGGATGCTTTCGGGCGCAGGCAGGGATTGTTCCTCGGATTGGTGCTCTTCGGGGCCGGCTCGGTGGTCTCCAGCATGTCTGCGGATTTTGCCGGCCTTTTCGCGGGGCGGATCGTTACCGGGATGGGTGCAAGCATGCTCAGCCTCAATACAATATCCTATGCCGCCGATTTCTTCCCCTATCCAAACCGCGGCTGGGCCATGGGGTGCATTTTCTCGTCCTATTTTGCCGCCTTGATACTGGGGGTGCCGCTGGGTTCGTGGCTGGGCGAGCGATGCGGCTGGAATGCGGTCTTCGCTGCCATGGCGGGATTATCGCTGGCGGCGCTTTCTGCGGTGTATTTTTTGCTTCCCGCCCTATCCCGCAAAGCCGGCATCTCCGCGGCCATGCCTCCCGCGAAGTGTTTGAGGCAATACGGCGCCTTTTTGTCGGAAAAGATCTCGATCGGGGCCCTGATGAGTTCCTTTTTTGCATCAGCCGGGACCATGGGCTTTCTTGCGTTTCTCGGTGTCTGGCTGAAAGATTCCTACGATATATCGGGCGGCAGGGTCGGGATTGTTTTCCTGGTTTCGGGGATTGCAGCCCTTCTGGCGTCTCCTTGGGCCGGCTTCATCGCCGACAGAATCGGGAAAAGGCTCCAATTTATTGTCAGCAGCCTGTTCCTGGCATTGTTCCTCTTTATCCTTCCGGGCATGCATTGGGGATGGGCCCTCTTCGCGGTTTTCGGAGCTATCAGCATATCGGCAGCCTTCCGCCAGGGCCCCATGGAGGCGGTGCTTACGGAAATCGCTCCTTCGAATCTGCGCGGCGCCTTCGTCGCGCTGAAGAATTCGTTTTCGCAGCTCGGGATCGGCCTGGCCGGCCTGCTCTCCGGCATCCTGTTCGAATGGAGAGGCTACATGGCGGTTTGCATGCTGGGGGCCATCTCGAATTTGCTGGCTGTAGGCAGTATCCTTTTGACATTGAGAGACCGGAAGCTTTAACCGAAATTGCGAAGGCTGGTTTTAATAGGCTGCAACTTTTCAAGGTATTATCGAAAAAAGCTTTGGTAGCTGTTCCAATTTGGCTAGAATACCACCTGCCAGCTATCGAACCGTGCAGTTGGCTGCTATTTCCCCCGAAGGAGGTAAGAATTGCGAATCGCAAAATACACTCTGTTGATTATCAGCCTTGTGATAACCCTTGCGGGATGCGGCAAGAAGGAAAAAGAAGTTCCAAGCGCCGCGGAAAGCATGAAGAAGAACAAGCTGGTGCGCATCATCATTGACGCTGTGAATGCACCCCTGGAATTCGGGTCTGGGACCGGTGTTCAGGGAATGGATGTCGATCTCGGCACCGAGATAGGGAAGGATCTGGGCATCGAAATCAAATGGGTCAAAGTTTCCGGCTACGACCATCTGTTTGAATTGCTCAAGAACGGAGAAGCGGAAATCATCCTTTCCGCCATAGCGATCGATCCCAAACGGGGCGAGGATTTCGCCTTCTCAAAGCCCTACTACGACAGCGGGGATGCCATTGCTCACCGGCGGGATAACTTCGAGATCAAGGGGCTCGCCAGTCTTGCAGGCAAGAAGGTCGGTGTTTGCACCGGACGCCCGGGCGACAGCTTCATGTCCTCCCAGAAGACGGCGGCGGGCGTGGTCATTTCAAGGTTTTCAACCATGGACGACGCTCTGGGCGCTCTGAACCGGGCCGAAATCGACGCCGTCGTGGGTGACAAGCCCATCCTGACCTACAGCGGATACAAGAGCTATCCCAACACGACCACACTGCCCGAACTGGTCAACAAGTATCAGTACGCCGTGGTTGTGCGCAAGGTTGAAACGGAGCTTCTTGCGAAAGTTAACGGAACCATCGACAGGCTGAAAGCTTCCGGCGATCTGGAGACCCTGCGATCCAAATGGTTCGGGAATGTGCAGGAGGAAGCCGAGCAGCAGCGGCAGCAGGACGCCAAGGCAGAAGCGCTCAAAAAGGCCCCCAAATCCATTTCTGTTACCATCAACAAGCTGAGCGGAGCGTTTAGCATGGACCGGCTGGACGGATTCGTGCTGGTTCTTCAGGGGCCATCCGGATCGTATCAGTCGACGCCCATCCTGACCGAAGGCAATAAAGGAAATTGCCGTTTCACGCAGCCCGTTCCTCCCGGTGATTACAAGCTGGCCATGAGCATATTCCGGATGACGACGACGGTGACGGTCCCTGACCTCCCCAAGAGCTCTCTCGGGATGAATATGAACATATCTGCAAGCGGGATCGCGATCACCCTCCGGTAGGCGCAGGCAGCGGCCCGGGCAGGTCAAAGAGCCGGAGAAATGCAGTATGAAAAATCATCCCGTACGGCTGTTCCTAATCGCGGCGCTCCTTGCGGGCGCCGCGACTTTTATAATGATGCGGTGGAACTGGATTCCCGGCTACACCGCCAGGGAGACGCCTGTGCCGGCCCTTGCGGCAGTCCCCGTCGAGCAACTGGCCCTGAGCCGTGATGAGGAAACCAACATCAAGGTTTACAGCAGCGTCAGTCCGGGCGTGGTCAATATCACCCGGACGGTCGTGGAATATGAGTTTTTCTTTACGCCGGTCGCGCGCGAGGGAACCGGGAGCGGGTGCGTCCTGGACCAGGATGGACACATTCTGACCAATTACCACGTGATAGAATCCGCGGAAAGCCTGGAAGTTGCGCTTCCCGACCGGACCAAGTACCACGCCAAGGTTGTGGGAGTCGACCAGCAGAATGATCTTGCGGTCATACGCCTGATCGATGCTCCCAAGGAGCGTCTGCACCCCATTCCCTTCGGAAATTCCGATGCTTTGAAGGTCGGGCAGAAAGTGCTGGCCATCGGGAACCCTCTCGGCCTGCAGAATACGCTGACGGTCGGAATCGTGAGCTCCGTGGGCAGGAGAATACGGACGGAAAGCGGCGACCTTGTGGACAATGTCATCCAGACGGATGCCGCAATAAACCCCGGAAATTCCGGAGGGCCTCTCCTGAATACCAGCGGCGAGATGATAGGGATTAACACCTCGATTTTTACCATCGGTGGGGGAAATATAGGCATAGGGTTCGCCATCCCCATCAATACAATTCGCCGCGTCGCGACCGAACTGATCAGGGAGGGGCGGATTATTCGTCCCTGGTTCGGAGTGGAAGGGTACTCCCTCAATGAGGAGCTCGCCGGCGATTTGAATCTTCCGGTCCATACCGGCATTCTGGTGGCGAGGGTCCATCGTGGGAGCTCTGCGGACAAAGCCGGGATTAACGGGGCCAGCCAGATAGCGCTTTTATACAATGAGCGCATCCTGATCGGGGGGGATATCATCACGGAGATAGACAGTCAGCCTGTGTCCTCGCTGGATGAGCTGCGGTTGCTCCTGGAGAAAAAGCGTCCCGGCGACACGGTCAAGGTTACGCTTTATCGCGGGCGGTCCAGTCTTCAGAAATCAGTCAGTCTTGTGGAAGCCCCTCGGCAGCGCGAATCGGGCTTTGCTCCGCGGCTGTTCCGGGAGTAACAGGATAAGGCGTCGACTCTGTCTGCGAGCCAACACGCAGAGCCCATTGCCGGCATATTAGGGCGCGAAATCCATGGCCGGGTCTCCGGAATCCATCTTCAGGGACGAAAGCCGGAGAAAAACTGCGCGTACACGTCTCAGGTTCTGGACCTGAACCCTGAATCCTGAATGCTGTGGCTTGCGCCCGGAAATATTGGCGCCGACCTGAACATGCGTCGGGGAGCCTGGGACAATCGCGAGGTGTTGATGGCTGCGAACGGATCCGCGGGAATTGTTCTGCTTTTAACGATCTTCGCCTGGCTTAATGGCTCAACCGTATCAGCCGTTGAGAACGCGGAACTGGTCAAGATCACCGACCAGGTCTACGCCAGGATTTCGAATCCGGACGGCAATGCCGTAGGCAACGCGGGGATATTGGTACTGGACCGCTCCGTTCTGGTGTTCGACACTCATTTCACTCCTGAGGCCGGCCAGGCGCTGCTGGACCAGGTACGCTCGATCACGCCCAAACCGGTCCGCTATGTCGTCAACAGCCACGCCCATGCGGACCACACGCACGGCAACCAGGTTTTTGAAGGCGCCCAGCGGATCAGCAGCTTGAATACCCGCAATGGCGTCCTGGAAGTGGACATCCCGTCCCTAGAACGGACCCTGGGGATCGCCCGATCGCAAATACAAAAGCTGCGCCGCGACATGGGGAGCGAGCAAAATCGCGCTCAAGCACAGGGCTACCGCGAGCAGATCGAAAGCCGCCAGCAATACCTGGCCAATTTGTCCCGTCTGCACATTCAGGCTCCATCCGCCGCTCTGGAGGAACGGCTCATCCTGAAGGAAGGCAGCCAGGAAGTCCGGCTGCTATTCCTCGGGGAAGGTCACACCAATGGGGATATCGTGCTATTCCTCCCTTCCGCCAAAATCGCTTTCCTTGGAGACCTGTTTTTTAATGATGCGATCCCGAATGTCCAGGATGCGAACATGCTGGCCTGGATCGATACGCTCGGCAGGGTGTTGAAACTCGAGGCGGACACCTTTGTTCCCGGCCACGGTGCGGTGGGAGACCGGAAGGCCGTGGAAAAATTCCTGGCCTATTTGCAGGAGCTCAAAAGTCTTGTCGAACCTGCGGTCGCGCGCGGCGACACCGCGGAACAGGCAATCCAGGCAGTGGGAATGCCCGCAAAGTACTCTGCCTACCGGTTCCAGAATCTGTTTCCCGCAAATGTCCAGAAGATGTATGCCGAACTCAAAACCCTTGTGGCTGAAGCCGGACCGAAGAACGAAGCTTCGAGACCGAACGTCAAAGAAAAGTAACGCGCCGGTCCGATTCCGGCATTGCCGGGAAAAACCGGCCGACAATTCATTTGCTTAGGCTAGGCGGATGCTTCCATGAATACGCCGATTTCGGAATCAAACGTTTGCCCCCGCTGCAACGGCTCCGGATGGGAACCGGATGAAAGCGCGGGCAAGGTTCGCCGCTGCAGCTGCCTCGAGGCCGCGCGGGTCGAGCGGCTCCTTTCGGAAGCCCGCATCCCGAAGCGCTACGAACACTGCGACCTCGATTCCTACATGCCCAACGATGAGTCCCAGAAGAAGGCAAAAAACTACGTGCAGCGTTTTCTGGAGAAATATCCTCAGATCGATGTCGGCCTGCTTTTCCTGGGCACCTGCGGCGTCGGAAAAACACACCTGGCTGTGGCGCTCCTGAAACAGGTCATCCTCGAAAAGGGCGACGGGGGTCTTTTTTATGACTTTCGCGATCTTCTGAGAGAGATCCAGGCGAGCTGGAACTCCGTTTCCCAGGCCTCGGAACTGGATGTCCTGCGGCCTGTTCTGGAGGCCAGGATTCTCGTTCTGGACGAACTGGGCGCCAACAAGCCGACGGAATGGGTCCGCGACACCATCGCGCATATCATCAACTACCGCTACAACGACAAGAAATTGACAATATTCACCTCCAACTATCTCGATGCGCCGGCAAAACCGGGAGAAGAAACCCTTACCGACAGGATAGGAATACGGCTGCGCTCCCGGCTGTACGAGATGTGCCGGGAAATCGAGATCCACGGCGTGGATTTTCGGCAGGAAGTAAAAAAGGCCAAATACCGCTTCTGAAAGCCGCTCACGTTGAGAAGCGGCCTGTCGGATCCTTCTAGTCAATTTTAATCAGCGGGGAGGTTTTCTGAATGACCTCTCCCACCTGCATGGCCGGGCAGCCTGCCGCTGCGAGAAGCGCGCAGGCCCTTTCCACAAATCCGCCATCGATCGAGGCGAGCAGTCCTCCGGACGTCTGCGGATCAAAGAGCAGATGCTGCATCTCCGGCGCGACGCCGGGAGCGAATTCTGCGCAGCTTCCGACAAACTCCCGGTTTTTTTTGAGGCCGCCCGCGATAAAACCGTTGCGGGCGCATTCCAGGGCGCCCTCCAAAGCCTGAAAACGCCGGCATTGAAGGCGCAGGCTAACTCCGCTGGCCGTCGCCACCTCCCATGCATGGCCAAGGAAACCGAATCCCGTGATATCCGTCACCGAATGAACGGATTCGGAGAGCCCGCTCAAGGCGACGGCCGCATCTCTGTTAAGCCGGCCCATGGCGCGCACCGCGGCATCGACCCATGCGGGTTCTGCCTTCGCGCCTCGAAGCGCTGTGGCGATGAGGCCCGTGCCGAGCGGCTTGGTCAAAACCAGCCGGTCTCCCGGCATGGCTCCGGCATTGGTCCAGACACGGTTCGGGGCCGCGGTTCCGGTAACCGCATAGCCGAATTTTATCTCGCGGTCGCGCACCATGTGGCCGCCCACCACTACGCAGTTGGCCTCGATCATCTTTTCCAGGCCGCCGACCAGAATCTGCTGCAGCGCATCCAGGTCCCCGTCTTCGGGGTAGCACACGATGGAGAGCGCGGTCAACGGCCTCCCGTTCATCGCATAAATGTCCGACAGGGAATTCGCCGCGGCTATCTGGCCGTATTGGTACGGATCATCGACGATGGGCGTAAAAAAATCGGTCGTCTGGACCAGCGCCAATCCGTCCTGGAGCAGGAAAACACCCGCGTCATCCTTGTTCCTGAAGCCCACGAGCAGACGGGGATCTTCCTGCCGCGGAAGCCTGGATAAAATCCTGTCCAGCGCCGCCGGACTCATTTTGCTGGCTCAACCGGCAGCGCTGCTGGACTGTGTCAGTCTCTGTTTGCTGGCATCCTTCATTACAAAGCTCTCTATGGATTCCACACGGGAGGTCGCACGCTGGGAAACGGAACATTTTCCGCCTATGCCAGTATGCATTCATAAGCCGGGGATGCTGTCGGTACCCCCAATATAAAACGTCCAAGCATTGAACGTTCAAACGTTAAAACGTTCAACATCTCTAAAAGGGAATGTCGCTGTCCGTAATGCCGGCGTCGCCGAATGCCTGATCGGGTTCGGTCGCCGAACGGCCGGAAGGTTCCATGGGTTGAACGCCCGCATCCGCGCCCTGAGGCCGGCTGCCCAGCAAAACTATCTGTCCGGCAATCACTTCCGTGGTGCGGCGCTTGTTCCCGTCCTTGTCATTCCATTCCCTGGTTCGGATCTTGCCTTCGACGTAGACTTGGCGTCCCTTGACAAGAAAGCGTTTGCACAGATCGGCCAGGCGGTTCCAGGCCACAATGGTGTGCCATTCGGTGCGCTCCTGCCGGCTGCCATTCTTGTCGGTCCAGTTATCGCTGGTAGCCAGGCTGAAGGTGGCCACAGGCGATCCATCGGGCGTATAGCGGATTTCCGGGTCTCTGCCCAGATGCCCGATAAGCAATATCTTGTTGAGAGAGCTCATAGCGTTATTCCTCGTTTTGATTGCCTGATTCAGCGTGTTTTGCGGCGCGTGTCCTTTGCAGGCGCGGGCTTTGTAAGGCTGACGCCCAGCTTCTGCAGTTCCGATTTGGCCAGGCCGGCTTCAGGGCTATCCGGAAACCTGGCGGCAACATCTTTGAAATCTGCTATGGCATTTGGGGTTTTCTGCAGGGCCAATGAAATTTTGGCCCGCTTGAAAAGCGCGCTGGCTTCCTTGTCCGAGCCGGGATAGGTTTTCACTACTTCCGTGAAAGCGGCACTGGCCTGGGACAGCCGGTTCTGGCTGTAATAGGCTTCTCCGATGTTGTACTGCGCCGATGCGGCCATTTCGCCCCCGGGGTAGTTGTTCAGATAGGTCGTGAATCCCTGGACCGCGAGGTCAAAGTTTCCCTGAACAAGGTCGGTGAAAGCCTGGTTGTAGACGGAATCCCCGGACTGGGGCGTTTCCGCCGCCGTCGGCGGGCTCAGGGGTTTGGATTGCAGCTTGAGTTCGGCTAATTGCTGCGCCAGCACGGAAATGCGCGTGTTCGAATCGTCGATCTTGGCCGTGAGGGCCTTGATTTCCTGGAGAAGAGCCTGATCCGCGGATTGCGCGCCTGTTGCCTGAGTCTCGAGCGTGGTCGAAATCCTACCCAGGATCAGGTTGGATTTTGCCACCTGATCGTTCAGCTGCTCCACGAGGCTCTTGAGGCCGTCGGTTCTGAGGTTAAAGGTCTTTTCAAACTCGCGCATCTGGTTCTGCAGCGCAAGAACGTCGCTCTGAAGCCGCATCAATTCCTCTTTCGTGCCTGCCTGAGCCGCGGGCAGCGCAGCCAGAAAGACCATGAGGAGGCAGAAACAAATTCTTCGATTCATGCATTTTCTCCTATGCCGAAAACCGCATTGTTTCACCGCAGCGCGTAAGCCGCAACGGCACAGCAGGGCTTGACGGATGCACAGATGCTGTTTTCACAGGGATGTATTGCGCCTCCGCCGGCACGGCACATTTGCGGGAACGCTTTTGCGGATCAGCCTGGGCCATGAGGCGCGGGTCTGCCGGCATGCCGCCCCCGCGAATCGTGCCTGCGTATGTCCGTCTGCGGCGCACCGCCGCGAAGCCTTGCGAAGATGCGGGCTAGCGCATGACCAGGTGCGCCCGCCGGTTCAGCTGCCAGCACTCCTCGTTGTGTTCCTCGCAGAAGGGTCTTTCCTTGCCGTAGCTGATGGTATCGATGCGGCTGCTGTTGACTCCCTGTCCTGCGAGATAATCCCTTGCGGCGTTGGCTCTCATGTCCCCCAGGGCCAAATTGTACTTTTCCGATCCGCGCTCATCGCAGTGGCCTTCCACCGTAATGCGGATGCCGGACCGTTCGCGAAGAGCGCGCGCACTATCGCGCAATGCATCCTGCGCGTCTTGGCGGATGATGTAAGAATCCAGGTCGAAAAAGGCATCCTTGATGTTGGTGGAAAAGAACTCCGCGTCGCTGAGCGCCGGCAGGGGAGGAGGGGTTACGGCCGCAGGCGAAGTGACCGTCACGCGGGCCTCAGACACCGCATTGCCGCCGGGTCCGGTAGCTCTCGCCACATAGGTTGTCGAAGCCGACGGGCTGATGGTCCGGCTTCCGGATGCTTCAACGGTTCCTAACCCGCCGTCGATGGTGACTCCGGTCGCATTCGCGGATTTCCACGAGAGCGTGGTCGACTGACCTCTCTCGATCGCGGATGGGGATGCGCTGAGAGAGATAGTGGGTGAAGGGGAAGGCGGCGCGGGCGCCGGCGTGGGTTCTGCCGCCGGAGCTGCGGCGGGTGCCGTAGCAACCTTTTTGGCACAGCCGGTTCCCGAAAGGACCAGTGCCAGCAGGAGGCCGGCTAGGGCTATGGCCGTGTAAGACGATCGTGTCATTGGCATATCTCCTTGGTAATTTTACTGGTTAGTGTATGAACCTTCATTCCTCACTGATTCCCCATCTGGAAAAGTATAGCATGTTCCCCGCGTGCCGGTCACGCAACGGAGGCCGGCGCGCGAGGGCCCTCTTGCGGGTTACTCCGGGATGAGGCGGTCAGCGGCCGGCCGTCTCCCTGCGCAGATACCCGCCCCAGGCGGGACTGCTGTTGCTTCCCTGACTGGTTACCATGCGGAGCTCCGAGCCGTCGACCAGCATAATGTAGATCTGGGGGCTTCCGCTCCGATTCGATTGGAACGCTATGTGGCGTCCATCCGGCGCCCACGATGGGTTTTCATTGCTTCCGCCGTTGCTTGTCAGCTGGTTGATCCTGCCCGAAGCTATCTCGGCTATGAACAGGTTGTACGTGGCGCTCAGGTGCGGCTTCCAATGGAACGCCAGCCAGCGGCCGTCCGGCGACCACGATGGCGAATCGGCATCCCCGCCTTCCTTGATGATTCCGCGCACATTGGCGCCATCGGTGTCGCAGACAAAGACCTGGTTGACGCCTCCGGACCGGCTGGAGGTAAAGGCAATCTGCCTGCCCGACGGCGACCAGGTCGGAGATGTGTCGATCGCCGGGTTGTTGGAAATATTCCGGCGGTCGGAGCCGTCCAGCTTCGAGATGAAAAGATCCGCGTCGCCGCGCGGCGTCCTTAACGAGAACACTACCTGCGTCCCGTCCGGCGAAACAGCCGGAGTCGAGGCGAAAGTGTTGTACATGGGAAACGCCAGACGGGAGCCGTCCAGGTAGGAATATATATTGATTTCCGGTTTCCCGGTCCGGTAGCTCACGAACGCCAGTTTCGAACCGTCGGGCGCCCAATTCGGGAACAGGTTGTTGGAGTTGTTGTGCGTGAACGCATGCTGGCCGTAACCGTCATAGTCCATGACGTAAATTTCCTTGGCATTCCCTCTTCTTGAGGAATAGGCGATTTTGGTCGAGGCAATGCCCCGGGAGGCGCCGGCCGTCAGTTTATAGACGATCTCGTCCGCCCAGCGATGTGCGATCGCGCGTATCTGTTCGGCATCCCCCGCGATACGCTGTCCGAAACTCATGGATCGCTGCTTCATGTCGAAGATGCGCAGTTCGGCCCGCAGAGCCCCGCCGGATGGATCCAGCGTCCCTGCCGTGAGGAAACTCACGGAGAAGGGAAGCGTGCTCCATGCGTCATAATTTACATCCTCAATCCTGATGATCGGCTGCGGGGGGTAGAAGCTCTTCCCGGCCATGACAAAAAATCCCGAAAAGGAGAGATCGTCCCAGAGCACCTGATTGAAAATTTTGAGCGATTCGGCAAGCTCTCCGGTCTTGTCCGCAGAAGCCGGCTGCACCGGGGCGACCGCCAGTATAATCTCCTCGGCGGGCCGCGGCCGGATGGTCACGGGCGGAGTATCCTGAGTGTGGATAGAGGGCAGGGTACTTCCCAGGATCAGCAGAAGCCAAAGCGTCTTCTTGAACATTGCGCTCCTTCGGCCCAAAGGGCCTGCATGCCTGTTGCTTCACAGTATGTCCGTGAACGCCGGCGAATCCAGCCCCGAGGCCTGTTGTTATCCTCGGCCTTTCACGGTGCTGCAACAAAACCCTGTGAAAAACTCTAGGGTTTCGGGGGATATATAAACTGAGCGACGAATTGAACCGGCCGCCCGCGGAACTCCGGGGGCGGAGGCGCCAGGGGATTCGAAGCGCGAATGGCACGTTCGGCCGTCAAATCCATTTCCGGATTTCCGGAAGATTTTTCCTTTTTAATGCCGCCGATGCTGCCGTCGGACAGGATATAAAAGCTGTACACCATATCGACCTGTATCCCCTGCGGTGGACGTATCCAGTTCGAACTGATGCGGGCTTCAACCGCGCGCGCATACCACGAATCGCCGAAACCGCCGGACCCTGTGCCGATGGATACGCCGGTCCCGCCTCCGCGCCCTCCGCCGCTCCCTCCGCTGATCCCTCCGGTCCCTCCCGCTCCGGGTTCAGGCGCTGTCGGAATAACATTCGATGCCGACTGCTTGAGTTTGGCGGCCTCTTTCAACTCACTCTCAGTGGCTTTTTTCTTTTTCGGCTCCACAGTCTGGGGTATCGGGACAGCCTTGGATGCTTTAGGGACGGGAGCCTCCTCGAAAAGCGCCGGCGGCCTGGGCACAACGGCAGGCTTTGTCATTCCCGTGCCCCCCGCCAGTTCGTCGACCACACCTACGGTATAAGTGTCGCCGCCCATTCCTCCGCCGGGCCCCCCGATCCGAATCGCCGTCGACGGAAGGATGTATCCTCCCCAAAAAACCAAAAGCAGAGCGAACCCGTGGATACCCAGGGAGGCCAACATCGGCAAGACGCATTTCTCATGAACCAACGGAATATTCAAAAGCGTCGTGTGACGGATATCAGCAACCATGGTCGTAAGGCTCGCCGCTTTTCTACGGTCTCCGCGGCTCCTTGAAAGGCTTTGTTACAAGCTTGATTTCCTCGAAGCCTGCCCCGCGTATGGCGTCGATCACGGATACCATCGAGCTCCATTTGACGTCTTTGTCCGCTCTCAGGAAAATGGAGTCCTTGGGGGTCCGGGCATCTTTTTTTAGGCGGCTCGCTATGGTGGAAAAATTAATGGCGTCCGAGCCGTAGTAAATCAAACCTTCGCGGCTGATGGAAATGACGATATGCTCCTCGGGATTCGTCTCCTTCACATTTCTGGTTTCGGGCAGCTCCACATCGATTCCGGTTTGAAGCATGGGCGCCGTCACCATGAAGATGACGAGCAGCACGAGCATGACGTCGACCAGGGGTGTGACGTTGATCTCCGAAAGGGACGTGGCGGTTCGGCCCTGCGGTGTCGTGAAAGCCATCAGTTGAAGCTCCGTTCGACCAGGTTCAGGAACTCCGAGGAAAAATCGTCCATTTCGGTCGCGATGCTTTTAATGCTGCTGATGAACTGGTTGTAAGCGATTACGGCCGGGATGGCCGCGAACAATCCGGCGGCGGTCGCGATCAGCGCTTCCGCGATGCCCGGCGCTACGGCTTGAATGGATGCCGTTTTTTCCATGCCGAGCCCTTCAAAGGCATTGATAATTCCCACAACCGTTCCCAGCAACCCGATGAAGGGCGTGACGGCGCCGGTTGTGGCCAGCCAGCTCATGTTCTTTTCGAGCACCGACAGCTCGGCGGCCGAAGCCCGCTGGAGCGCGCGCTGAATGCCCATGACATTCCTTTCCGCAAGCACGGGGTGCCCGGGATTGGGAGACTTCAGCGTTTGAATTTGAGCGTTCAGCTCCTGATAGCCGGCAGCGAAAATGCCGGATAGCGGCGTGCCGCGATAAAGCTCACAGGCGGACCCGACCTCGCTCAAACGGGAACTCTTGCGGAACAGTTCGATAAAAGCACGGCTTTTTTGGCGGATGTTACGGAACATCAGCCATTTTCTGAAAATAATGGTCCAGGAAAAAAGCGAGAACAGCAGCAACAGGAGCAGAATTATCAAAGCAAAACCGCCCGTTTGCGCAAGCAGGCCGATGAGGGAACCCCTCGCGGGAGCAGTCGGTGTCACCTGAAGCATAACAAGTGTCAGCACTATGTTTTTCTTTCCTCCGTGTGATAGTCACCGTGAAAAATCGAAATACCAGAGCTCATGGGCAAAGTCAAACGATTAAACGCGGATCCAGGGATGAGGAGCAAAAAAACTGCGTTCCCATTTGTCCCTGCATCCCTTCAGTCCCATGATTTCGGAATCCTTTGCCCCTGTTGCTCCCGCAACTCCATATGCTAGACTCAAAACCGGAATTCATTCTTCAGGGACTCCAAAATGCTGCGTCTGCTTAGAATCCGGAACCTGGCTCTGATCCGGGAGCTGGAAATCGAGTTTGACCAGGGGCTGAACCTTTTGACCGGCGAAACGGGCTCCGGCAAATCCATTTTGGTGGATGCCTTCGGGCTGCTGCTTGGCGCAAGGTCCTCTCAGGAAATGATACGTTCCGATTGCGAAACCGCGGTCGTGGAAGGCCTGTTCGAGATCCGTTCACGGGGATCGGTGTTTCAGATTCTGGCCGAATGCGGATTCGAAGGAGAGGAGAATGCTCTCCTGATACGCAGGGAGATTTCCTCATCGGGCCGCAGCCGGATCTTCGTCAACAATCACCTGGCTAGCCTGTCGTTTCTGAAATCGATCGGAGAAAAACTGGGTGACATCCATGGTCAGCAGGACCAGAGGTCTCTTCTGGACCTTGCCACGCACCTCGTCTGGCTGGATTACTTCGGAGGCAATGCCGATCTGCGGACAGAAGTCCAGGAAAGGTTCAGGAAGCTGCGCACCATCGCCGGGCAGTTGGATGCGAGGCAAACCGACGAGCAGGAACGCCTCCGGCGCATCGACGTTTTACAGTTTCAGATCGAGGAAATCCGTAAAATGGATCCGCAGCCCGATGAAATGGAAGAGCTGGAGAACGAGAGGACTCTCCTCTCGAACCGCGAAAGGATCCTGGCTTTGGCCATGGAATCGTACGGCATTCTTTATGAGAACGAATCCTCGGTTCTCCGCCAGCTGAGCCAACTGGACAGGCAGCTCGAGGCGTTGGAGCGTTTTGACAAAGGCTGGCTTCCACACAGGGAAGCCTTGCGGGAGAGCCGCTACAGGCTCGAAGATATGGCTTATGCCGCCCGGGATTATGCCGGCCGCAACGATTTCAGCCCGGAACGGCTGGAACAGGTGCATCAGCGGCTTTATGCGCTGGAAAAGCTGACAAAAAAATACGGGTCCTCGGTGAGAGACATTCTCGAGTATGTCCGGCAGTGCTCGATCGAACTGGAAGAATTGCTCTCCCATGCGGACACGACCGCCCGGCTTTCAGCTCAACTCGAGGAGGAGTCGGCGAAGTACCTGGAATGCGCGACACGGCTTTCCCGCAAGCGCCGCCAGGATGCGGAAAGGCTGGAGCGCGAGATACGCACGGAATTCGCGGCGCTGGCCATGGAACGTATGGAGATGCAGGTACGCTTTAATGAAACGAAACAGGATGGACCCAAGGGCCGCCTCCCGGCCGGCTATGGACTCCACGGCATCGACCATGTAGAGTTTTTGATAGCTCCCAACAAGGGCGAGGAGATACGGCCTCTGGCCAGGATCGCATCCGGGGGGGAACTGTCCCGCCTGATGCTCTCGATCAAATCGCTATGCGGGGATGAGGAAGGAGACAAGACGCTGGTCTTCGACGAGGTGGATACGGGGATCGGCGGACGGGTAGCGGAGGCCGTCGGGAAACGCCTGCGGGAGATTTCGGAAGCCAACCAGGTTTTGTGTGTGACGCACCTGCCCCAGATTGCCGCCTTTGCGCGCAACCATTACAGCGTAAGCAAAGAGGTGACCGGCGGCAGGACGGAAACGGGCGTCAGAGCGCTGAATGGACCCGAACGGATCCTGGAGATCTCCAGAATGCTGGGCGGCGAGTCGGTCACGGAAGCGACCCGGCGCTACGCCGTGGAGATGCTCGACCGGTCGAACCGGCAGGCACCAAAACCGCGGCGCTCCAAGTAGATCATGGCCATGAGATATTTTATCGAAACATTCGGCTGCCAGATGAACGATCTGGATTCCGAAAAAATGGCGGGCAACCTGCAAAACGACGGGATGGAGCCCGCGGATGATCCTTCGGACGCGGACCTCGTAATCCTCAATACCTGCGCGGTGCGTGAAAAAGCGGTTCAGAAGGTGTACGCCCGCCTGGGCGAGCTCAAGCGTATCAAAGCCCGGAAGCCGGAGCTCCTCGTCGGAGTCGCCGGCTGCATGGCGCAGCTCGAGGCGGAACGAATTTTTAAAAAGGCGCCGTTCCTAGGGATCCTGGCGGGCCCTCAGAAGGGGCACGTCCTGAGCGAGCTTGTGAAGCAGAACCGGCTCACGCACACAGCCGCCGTCGACCTGCGGAGAGATGACGATCCCGAACCCCTCGAGACTCCCCATATTCTGCGCAGCAGCCCGTGGCGCGCCGGCGTTACCATCAGCGAAGGGTGCGACCGGCAATGCGCCTTTTGTGTTGTGCCGCTGACACGCGGAAGAGAAAGAGACAGGGAAAGTGCCGGGATCATCCAAGAGATAGAAAATCTGGCGGCCAGGGGCTTCATCGAAATTCTGCTTCTGGGCCAGACCGTCAACTCTTATAGCGACAGGGCCGCGGGCAACCTGACCTTCGCGGGTTTGCTTAAACGCATATCCAAAATCGACGGCCTGAAGCGCATACGTTTCCTGTCTCCCCATCCGGGCGATTTTTCCGAGGAACTCCTGGAGGTTATGGTCACGTGTCCGCAGGTCTGCAATCATATCCATTTGCCGGTTCAATCCGGCTCCAACAGAATCCTGCAGGCGATGCGCAGAGGCTATACGCGCGAACATTATCTGCGCACGATCCATAAGATCCGCAATGCGCCGGGCAACATCGCCATATCCACCGATATTATTGTCGGCTATCCGGGGGAAAGCGATGAGGACTTTCAGGGTACGCTCAGCCTGCTCGATGAGGTACAATATGATAGTGCCTTTTCCTTCAAGTATTCGCCGCGGCCCAATACCGTTGCGCTCGGCCTGGCCGATGAAGTCCCTGAAGAGGAGAAGGGCAGAAGACTCGAGATCCTGCAGGAGCGACAGAAGCGCATTCAGTCCGAGAAGAACGCTGAATACGTCGGCCGCACTGTCGAGGTTCTGGTTGAGGGCAAGGCTCGAAGCCGCGTGCGTCTTACGGGGCGCATGAGAAACAACCGGATCGTTAATTTTGACGGTCCGGAAGATCTGATAGGCCGGATCATCCAGGCGGAAATAACCGGATTCAGCCCGAACAGCCTGAAGGGAGCCTGGGTACGGCCGGAGTCTGAGGGAGACGCAAATCCTGTCTCCGATTTCGTTGGATGCACGGAGGGCATAGATTGACCGCCCTTGATTGTTGATAACCGGGCAGGAGGGACCATGAAGGAAATCGAATTTAAGATCAAAGGCTTGATGATGGATCCGCTCACGAATGCTCCGATTGTGGTGCTGCAGGAGGCATCCAGCGACACGCTTCTTCCCATATGGGTTGGAATCTTCGAAGCCAACGCCATAGCCTTGCAGATCGAGAAGGTGGATACGCCGCGCCCGATGACGCACGACCTGATCAAGGGACTGTTGAACCATCTCGATGTCCAAGTAACCAAGATTGTGGTGACGGAGCTTAAGGACAATACGTTCTACGCCCTGATTTTTCTAAACGCCGGAGGGAAGGTGATCACCGTCGACTCCCGGCCTTCGGACGCAATCGCCCTGGCTCTCCGAACCGATTCTCCTATTTATGTTACCGACGACGTCCTATCCAAATCCGCCAGCACTGCCTCCAATACTTTATCCGCAGAGCGCAGCTCGCCGGAGGATATCAGAAAGTGGCTTGAAAATCTGAATCCTGAAGATTTGGGCAAATACAAGATGTAACCCCCTGCAGACGTTGAACGTTCAACGTTGAAACAGGGAAGAGTCTATCTTTTCCTATGAGCAAAAATAAGGCGCAAGCGGATGCTCCGGGGATTTTGCATACAACTTCTAGTTTACATAAGATATCTTATCAGAAGTTGAAGGCATGCCGTCCGCGATGGCATAAACGGCCCCCAGATTAGCCAAAAACACCTTTGTTTGCATGAACTTGTGTAATCCGCGAGGCTCATGTGCTAATCTTTGCTTGTTATGCGCAAAATAGATAAATTGCTATACCACGCAATTATCCCCCCATTCCTGATCACCCTTGCCGTTTTGACCTTTATCGTCTTTATTCATGACCTGGGCAACCTTTCCGAACTGCTCATTACACGAAATGCATCGCTGAGCACTATCCTTTTTATAGCCGGCGCCATCCTTCCCGGAATCCTGATTTTTTCTCTCCCGCTTTCTTACCTGATCGGAATATTGATCGGCCTGAGCGGCCTTTCGGGAGAAAGCCAGATCACCGCTCTGCGCGCCTGCGGAGTTCCCCTGAGAACCCTCCTGCGCTTCATCCTGCTGCTGGGCGGCATCGTGGGTCTGATTACGGCCTTGTTCTCAACCGTTATCCTGCCGCGCACCAATGATATTCTGGCCCAGGTGAAAGCCCGCATAAGCCTCACTCAGGCTACATCCCTGATACAGCCGCGCGTATTTAACGAAGATTTCCCCAATATGGTCTTCTACCTGGACGACCTGGCCATCGACCGACAGAACTGGGCACGGATTTTTTTGGCGGATAATTCGGATCCCAAGGCTCCGCGAACCGTTCTTGCACGCTCCGGAACCTGGATATCGGATCCGGCCAACCAGCGGCTGCAACTCCACCTGGAACAAGGAGCAAGCTATTCGGTGGATCCTGCCGACCCGAGCAAGGACAATGTAAGTTTATTTATTTCAACAGATATACCGATAAGGCTCAACAAAGCATTCGATTCTCCCGAAAATCTCAAACAACGGCCCCGGAAGGTCGTCGAACAAAGCACCGGTTATCTGCTTCAAAATTATTCGAAGTCCGAAAAATCTGAAAAACTTCAGCAACTAGTTGAGATAAATCGTCGATTTGCCCTTCCATTCACAATAATTCCATTTGCCCTTCTGGGATTGACGCTGGGCTCCGGGACTCCCACGGGCGGGCGTACGGCAGGCTTTGCGCTGAGCCTTGTGACCGTTTTGGTTTTTTATATTTTGTTTTTTAACGGGATTCGCCTGGCCTCGGTCGGAAAAGTCAGCCCATGGATTGGAGCCTGGGGCGCCAATATCCTGCTCGCAGCAGCGGGAATCGTTCTCCTGGCCAGGTTGGAGTGGAGTTTCAGGCTGAGCCCGCAGCTGTCTTCTTTTTTATGGAAAATCCGCTTCAACGCCCTGGCACGGCGGCTAAAGCTCGAAAAAGCATTCCGCCCGATAGCCAAAGCCGACAAAGCCCTTGTGCGGTCGACCAGCAGGCTGGAGCGCCTCCTGTTTCCCAAGGTATTCGATCTTTATATATCCCGCGGATTTCTTGTTTACTTTTTCTGGTCCTTTATCACATGCGGCACACTGTTTGTGCTGCTGACACTGTTTGACCTGCTCGACGACATAATTCGAAACCGGATACCCGTCTTCGTTGTGCTGGATTACTTCACCTTCCTGACCCCGCAGATCTTCATGCTCGTCATCCCCATGTCCATCCTGCTGGCAATCCTGATCAATTTTGGCATCCTGGAAAAAAATTCCGAGATTACGGCAATCAAAGCCGGAGGCTGGAGCCTTCACCGTATATCCATACCCGTGTTTCTCATGGGGTGCGCCTTCTGCATCGGCCTGTTTTTGATGCAGGACTATGTCCTGCCTTATGCGAATGTGCGCCAGGACAGCCTTCGCAACACGATCAAGGGCCGACCGCCCCAGACCACCACGCGCCTGCAGAGAAAATGGATTTTCGGGGAGTCCGGGCGCATCTATAACTACGAGTATTTTGACGGCAACCAGGATTCCTTTGTGGATCTGAACGTTTACGATGTTGACTTGAACTCCGTTCGCATTTTGCAGCGGATTCATGCCGCTCGAGCCCGGATCGAGCGCAACGGTGCGTGGACTCTCGAGGACGGATGGATCCGCAGCTATCAGCCCGCGCAGTCGGACTTCCGGTTGATAAGCTCGGAAACATTCAGTTTTCCCGAGAAGGCGGGCTACTTCGAAAAGGAAATTTTCCAGCCCAAGGAATCCTCGAAGCTGACCTACATGGAGCTCAAGAATTACATCAGCTATCTCCGGAAGTCCGGTTACAATGCGACGGAACTTCAGGTGGAGCTGAACAAAAAAATCTCCCTGCCGCTGAGCTGCCTGATCATGGCATTGCTGGGGGTACCCTTTTCCTTCTCCACCGGCAAGAAAGGGGCATTTTTCGGAATCGGAATCAGCATTGCCATCGCCATGTCCTATTGGGGCATTTCCAGCGTGTTCGAGGCCATGGGAGCCTATGGGCTGCTCGTCCCCGTCCTGGCTGCATGGGCGCCCAACCTTCTGTTCGGATCCGCCGGTCTCGTCCTGCTCCTGAACATACGCACCTGAACAAATTTCGAATTTGATCATACAGGTCGGCAAAAGCTGCAAGCTTGGCCTGGGGCTCGGGAAACAGGCGGTATTTGAAGTGCTATCTGCAGAGCCGCGATCCAAACACTGGATGCAGCCTCATTGTTTATGTATGAGCCAATTCGTGATTCGTCATTACGCGCGGGGGTGATATTTCCTGTAGACCTGTTTGAGGCGTTCGCGGGTGATGTGCGTGTAAATTTGCGTTGTTGAAATGTCCGAATGGCCGAGCATGAGCTGGACGGAGCGAAGGTCGGCTCCGTTTTCCAGGAGGTGCGTGGCAAAGCTGTGACGCAGCATATGAGGGGTCAGGGACTTGCGGATGCCAGCCTTCCGTCCGTAAGACCGGAGTATTTTCCAGAAAGCCTGCCGGCTCATATGGGATCCGCGTCGGGTAACGAAAAGATAATTGCACTTTTTGTTCCCGAGCAGCTCGCCGCGATACTTTATTACATACTCCGCCACCCTGTCGCGCGCAATCGCCCCGATTGGAACCACGCGCTGCTTGCTTCCCTTCCCCATGCAGGACAGGATTCCCAGGTTGAGGTCTACCTGCGCCAGACCCAGGCTGATCAGTTCCGACACACGAAGCCCGGAGGCGTAAAGGATTTCCAGCATGGCACGGTCCCTGCTTCCCCGCGCCGTATTCGTGTCCGGCGAATTCAGCAGGCGGATCACCTCGTCTTTATTGAGGAATCTGGGAAGCGGCTTCAGCGTTTTCGGGATCTCGAGATGCTCGGTCGGATCGGATTTTGTGATCCGGTCTCCCACAAGAAACCGGTAGAAGCTGCGTGCCGCATTCAGCGCCCGGCCGGAAGATCGCGGAGAAAGCCCCTGGCGCAGCAGGTCCCGGCTCCATGCAAGGATATCTTCCTGTCCGAGTCCCTCGATCGGCAATCCGAGCGTCCTGGAAAAGCCAATCAGCTTCTGCAGGTCCCGGGAATAGGAGTTCACCGTATTGGGGGAGAGGCCTTTTTCCACGCGCAGGAAGGCTATAAATTCGGCCAGCAGGTCGCGGTTCATCGTCTTGTTCCAGGTATGCGCAGCATGCGTAGAATCTCCTTTCCTTCGTCGACCTTGAGCACGCGCAGGAGTGGCAACAGCGTGGCAATGCCGATTGCGATCGCGGCGCCCAATCTGCAGGCCGTTGCCCGGAATCCGGGTCCCGGAAGGATCATTCCGACTGCGTAATGAGCCAGAAAAGCCAGGCTGCCCATTGCCAGCGATGCTACCGCAATACGGCCGTAAGCCACAAGCTCTCCTTTGTTCCATGCCCATCCGGTGTGCCGGCCCAAATGCCGGAGCAGCAGGACGCAATTCAGCATGGACGCCAGGGTCGTCGCCAGGGCGAGCCCCAGGAATCCGAGAGGCATGACCAGCAGGACATTCGCGGCTATCTTCGATCCCACCGCGACTGCGCTCATACGGACGGGCGTCCGGGTATCGTTCAGCGCGTAAAATGCCGGCACAAGTATTTTGACTGCGGAGTAGGAGAACAGACCCAGCGCGTAAAACAAAACCACGCGGCTGGTCATCAGAGTGTCCGATGGGAAGAACAACCCCCTCTCATAAAGCAGGCGGACAATGTCGTGGCGGAAAAGAATCAGGCCCACGGTAGCCGGGAAGGTCAGGCAGGCCGCGAACCTCAAGCTCGAACTGACGGCCTCGTGCAGCTTTTCCTTCGCGTTTTGCGCCGCGTAGTGCGCGACGGTCGCCATGGTTGCGGTGGCGATGGCGATTCCGAATACACCGATCGGAAGCTGCATCAGGCGAAAGCCGTAATTCAGCCAGGATACGGGGCCGTTGCCATAGAGGGCGGCTATCTGATAGTCCACTGTTATGTTGATCTGAGCGGCGGAAAGCCCGATGATGGCCGGGACCATCAGCCTTCCGATTTTGCGCAGGTCCGGATCCGAAAAACAGAGGTCGAAGCGGAAGCGAAAACCGAGCCCGTGTGCCGAAGGCGCCATCACGCAAAACTGGCTTATCCCGCCCGCCAGGACTCCGATAGCCATGGACAGGATCGGATGCAAACCCCACCGGGGCATTAGGGGCGACAAAAAAATGCCCGCAAGTATGCAGCAGATGTTGAATGCCGAGGAAGCCATGGCCGGAATGAAGAAGGATCCGCAGGCATTCAAAATGCCCATTCCCACCGAGGCAATCGCGACGCACAAAAGGAAAGGAGACATGATCTGGGTCATCTGGACAGTAAGGGCAAATTTCTCCGGGATAGCCGAATAGCCGGCGGCCAGCAGGTAAACGAATCCCTTTGCGCCCAGGAATATAACCAGCGTCGCGGCACCCAGAACCACGCACAGCGTGCTCAACACCCTGTTAGCCAGAATCCACGCCTGTTCCTTCCCGCCCTCAGTCAGCCGGCGGACAAAGGCGGGGACAAAAGCCGAACTCAAGGCTCCTTCCGCAAAAAGATCGCGCAACAGATTTGGAATTCTGTAGGCCACGTTAAATGCATCCGTATAAAGCCCGGCGCCGAAGTAGCGTGCGAGAACGATTTCCCGGGCCAGGCCCAGGATACGGCTGATGCTGGTCGCTGCGCCGACCGACCAGGCCGGACCGAGGATTCCCGGCTTTTCGAGCGGGCCGGATGAAAACGCCGAATTGCCTCGCGGCCTCAGTGATTCCAAAGCTGCCTCTCCTTGACGGATGCGGGTGCACAATACTACCATACCGTTGTCTTGCGACAACATCTTGAGTAGCCTTGGCTTGCGCGGCCGCAGTTCGTGGGGTGCCTCACAGGTCGCGCGGCAGCCAACTGATTTATGAAGAAAGAGTGAAAAACCTGCTGCTCTGAAAAGGATCCGTTCAAACCCACCATGAAGCTTTCGGAGATTGGACGCAAAATAGAATGCCGCATGACCGGCGATGAAGATGTGGAAATATTTCGTGTTACGGGAATCGATGAGGCCGGGCCGGGCGACCTGACTTTCGTTTCCAACCGAAAATATGTCCGCCACATTAAGAATACGCGCGCTTCCGCCATAATCCTCGGCAACGATATTCCACCGGTCGAAATCCCCAGCCTGCGAACGGACGATCCCTATCTCGCCTTTGCCCGCGCGCTCGAGCTTTTCTTCGTCCCCCTTTGTCCGGACGCAGGCGTGCATCCGTCGGCAGTGATCGGGGAGGGCGCCCGGATCGGCCCGGAACCCTCTATCGGAGCCTATGCCGTCGTTGGCAGGGACTGCAAAATCGGCGCGGGCGTCGTGATCTATCCGCATGTGGTTCTGTACCCCGGCGTTATAGTGGGCGACGGATCCGTGCTTCATGCGCATGTGATTGTCCGGGAGAACTGCCGGATCGGGAATCGCGTCGTGCTGCAAAACGGTGTCGTCATCGGCAGCGACGGCTTCGGCTTCGCGCCCACCAGGGACGGATCTTTTTACAAAATCTGCCAGACCGGACGGGTGCTGATAGAGGATGATGTGGAGATCGGCGCCAACACAACCGTCGACCGGGCTGCGGTCGGGGACACGATCATCGGGCGCGGCGCCAAGCTGGACAACCTCGTGCAAATCGGGCACGGAGCGCAGGTCGGCCAGGATTCGGTTTTGGCGGCTCAGGTCGGCCTTGCGGGCTCTACGCGTCTTGGCCGCGGGGTCTGGGTTGGCGGTCAGGCCGGATTCGCGGGCCACCTGGAAGTTGGGGACAAGGCCGTCATTATGGCTCAGAGCGGCACCTCTCACGACATCCGGCCCGGAGCGGTCATGTCGGGTTCCCCGGCATTCGACAGCGCCACGTGGCTTCGGGCCACGGCCGCGTTCCCGAAGCTGCCCGCGCTGATGCGCCGGGTGCGCGATTTGGAAAAGGAGATCGAACAACTCAAGGTTGCCCTGCGCTCGAAGGATTCTGAGTAGGGGGCAAAGGGGCCGGCCGTACGCAAACCCGGCCTCTTGTTCCTTCGAGGAGCCATAGGCATCGACAAATTACGCAAATATCTTTGATCTGCCGCAATAGGCTGCCGATAAGGGAATCAGGCTATTCGAGAAGCTAAACTCAGCTTGAGGCCCGCTTGTTCCGGCTTGCCGGATCGGCGGCCCCAAGCTGGGGAAAAGCCTCAAACCGCATTTTTGTCCATGCCTCATTGCGTCAGATTTTATTCCATGGCGATCCATCGGCTTTGCCGGGGGACTCAAAGAGTTTGGCATCTCCATATTTTATAACGCTGATGCACGCCGACATGACGCTGACCTACGCTGAAAAAATATATAAATTTTTTCCGGCTTGGGTCGGCGTTCAAGACCGGCAAAACTCCTCCAACCGCTTGGAGCGGTTCAAATCCTTCAAGCCTCCGGCTCTGCCGGAGGTGCCTGACTCGAAATTCATTATGCGACATTTGATATTCGCATTGATCTCGCTGCCCCCATCCTGGGCGATTCCTGATACCACAGCCTCCTGCGGATGGAGTGTTCATTCTGTTCGACCCTGCCCTGTGTTTTCCGCATTCGATTTTCAATGCTCCGACGCCGCACATGCATTTTGCGCATCGTCGCATTTTGTTGTAAAATAAAGCATTCTAATTCAGCTGGGCTTTTCCGGTTCAAACCGTGTATTGCGAGGGATCACACATGTCCATCAAATATGTCTATCTTTTTGCCAATGGCGAATCCGATGGAAACGGTGAAATGAAAGATCTGCTCGGAGGCAAGGGTGCCGGTCTGGCTGAGATGACCCATGCCGGATTGCCCGTGCCTCCCGGCTTTACCATCACCACTCAAGCCTGCAATGCCTACTATGGATCGGGAGAACGCTTTCCCGACGGGATGTGGAACCAGGTCCTCTCGGCGATGAAGAGAGTGGAATCCGCCAGCGGAAAGGAATTTGGAAATTCCATGAATCCGCTTTTGGTTTCGGTAAGATCCGGGGCGAAGTTTTCGATGCCGGGCATGATGGATACAGTGCTGAACCTGGGACTCAATGAGGAGACTCTTCAAGGCCTGGCGCGTCTGACTGCCAATGAAAGGTTTGCTCTGGATGCTTTTCGCAGGCTCATACAGATGTTCGGCAAGATCGTGCTGGGCGTCGACGGCGAATTGTTCGAACAGGCTTTGAGCAAAATCAAGCGCGCCGTGCGCGCCCATCTGGATACGGACCTCAAGGCCGAACAGCTTGCGGAGGTTTGCGAGGAGTATAAAAAGATCATACGCCGCGAAACGGAAGCCGAGTTCCCATCCGACCCGTACCAGCAGCTTGAAGAAGCGATCAAGGCCGTTTTCCGCTCGTGGAACGGGGACCGCGCGAAGGCGTATCGCCGACGCGAGAAAATTCCGGATGATCTGGGCACCGCGGTCAACGTCGTCACAATGGTTTTCGGCAACATGGGAGAGGATTCCGGCACGGGAGTGGCCTTCACCCGGGATCCGGCAACAGGCGAAAAGAAGCTTTTTGGAGATTACCTTTCCAACGCACAGGGCGAAGATGTCGTGGCGGGCATTCGAACGCCCAGGCATATCGGCGAACTCAAGGAAGAGATGCCGGCCATTTACCGGCAGTTTGTGGAAGTTGCGGAAAAACTGGAGCGGCACTACTGCGACATGCAGGATCTCGAATTTACGGTTGAACGCGGCAAACTCTGGATGCTGCAGACCCGAAACGGGAAACGGACAGGACCCGCGGGCGTGCGCATCGCGGTGGAAATGGCGAAAGAAGGGCTGATCGACAAACGCACGGCTATTTTGCGAGTGCCTGCCGCGGATTTGGACCAGCTGCTTCACAAAACGGTCGATCCCAAAGCCAGGGTTAACGTTTTGACAAAAGGCATCAACGCCAGCCCGGGCGCTGCCGCGGGGAGGGTGGTCTTCACGCCGAAAGAGGCGGAACATTGGAAGGAAAAGGGGGAGCGGATCGTCCTTGTTCGCCGCGAAACATCCCCCGAGGACGTGCGCGGCATGGACGCGGCCCAGGCCATCCTGACCTCGACGGGCGGACCGACCAGCCACGCGGCGGTCGTGGCCCGCGGCTGGGGCAAACCCTGCATCGTAGGAGCCGGCGATGTGGCCATCGACTATGCCAGAAACGAGTTCGTTGTGAATGGGACGCACGTGCGCCGCGGAGACTGGATCACCGTGGACGGAACCAGCGGTCACGTGATTCTCGGTCAGGCGCCGCTGATCGATTCGGAGCTGGGGCGGGATTTCATCCAGTTGATGGAATGGGCCGACGAAGTGCGCAGGCTCAAGGTGCGCACCAACGCCGATACCCCCGCGGATGCCGCGGTTGCCAGAAAGTTTGGCGCGGAAGGCATAGGTTTGTGCCGGACCGAACACATGTTTTTTGCCGGCGACCGCATCGACTACGTGCGCGAGATGATTCTGGGGTCCCTGGACTACAAGCGGCTGGAACGCGAGCTGAATGTCCTGGAAGCCGAGCTGAACAGGGGCGGCTCGCCCAAAAGTCGCAAGGAACTCCGGGAATCCCGCAATCGCATTAAAAAAACAATGGAGGTCCCCAAAAAGCTATACAAGGGCGGACTGGATCAACTGCTGAAACTGCAGCGAAGGGATTTCGAGGGGATCTTCCGTGCCATGGACGGGCTCCCGGTTACGATACGGACGCTCGATCCGCCGCTGCACGAATTTCTACCGCATACCGAAAAGGAAACTCAGAAGCTGGCGCACAAACTGAAGGTCAGCGCCCGGATCCTCTGGGACAGCGTACAGTCCCTCCACGAGGCCAACCCCATGCTGGGGCACCGCGGATGCCGCCTCGGCGTCGTTTTTCCCGAGATAACGGAAATGCAGGCGCGCGCAATTTTCCAGGCTGCCGTAAGTGTCCGCAAAAAGGGAGTCCGCGTAATCCCAGAAGTCATGATCCCCCTCGTCGCCGACGTCAACGAACTCAAATTGCAGGCCGATGTGGTCCGCCGGGTCGCGGATGAGGTGTGTGGGAAAACCGGACAGAACATCGATTATCTGGTCGGGACCATGATTGAACTGCCGCGGGCTGCTCTGACTGCGGACCAGGTGGCCCAGGTCGCGGAATTTTTCTCTTTCGGCACCAATGACCTGACGCAGACCACTTACGGAATTTCGCGCGACGATTCCGGCAAATTCCTGCCGTTCTACATCGAAAACCGTATTTTCGCGGACGATCCTTTCCAAATTCTGGACCAGACGGGTGTCGGGCAACTTGTCCAGATTGGCACGGAGAGGGGCAGGAAAACGAGGCCGGATTTGAAAGTCGGGATTTGCGGAGAACATGGAGGGGAGCCGTCCTCCGTGCAATTCTGTCACCGGGTAGGAATGAACTACGTTTCCTGCTCCCCTTACCGGGTGCCCATAGCCCGGCTGGCTGCGGCGCAGGCGGCTCTTGGGTTCGCGCAGAACATTTCCCACACAGCCTGATCCAATTGACGAAACGTTGGAACGTTTAAACGTGTGAACGTTCCAACGTTCCAACGTCCAGTCCGTCCATTGTCAATCGTAGTACTCCAGACCCAGGTGCGTGATCAGGTCTTCGCCCCGCAGGTATCGCAGAGTATTCTTGAGCTTCATGAGCTGGATGAACAGGTCGTGTTCGGGATAAAGCTCGGGCGCGCACATGGGGCTCTTGAAATAGAAGGAAAGCCATTCCTGGATGCCGCTCATCTTGCAGCGTTGCGCGAGGTCCAGGAAGAGGACCAGGTCCAGAACCAGGGGAGCCGCCAGGATCGAATCCCTGCATAGAAAATCGACTTTGATCTGCATGGGGTATCCCAGCCAGCCGAATATGTCTATGTTGTCCCAGCCCTCCTTGTTATCGCCCCGGGGCGGATAATAGTTGATGCGGACTTTGTGCGTGTACTTGGAGTAAAGGTCCGGGTAAACCTCGGGCTGCAGGATATGTTCCAGAACCGAAAGCTTGCTCTCCTCTTTGGTTTTGAAAGCTTCGGGATCGTCCAGAACCTCCCCGTCCCGGTTTCCCAGTATGTTGGTGGAGAACCACCCGCTGAGGCCGATAAGCCTGGATTTCAGGCCGGGCGCCAGGATGGTCTTCATGAGCGTCTGCCCCGTCTTGAAGTCTTTGCCGCCGATCGGAACGCCGCGGTCCCTGGAAAGACGGATAAGCGCCGGTATATCGGCCGACAGGTTGGGCGCGCCGTTGGCGTAGGCAATCCCCGCTTTAATGGCGGCGTAGGCATAGATCATGCTGGGGGCGATGGCCGGATCGTTCTTGACCAATCCCTGCTCAAAACTCTCAACCGATTGATGGACGGCCTCCGGCTTTAAAAATATCTCCGTGCTTCCGCACCAGATCATGACCGTGCGGCTGAGGTTGTTCCTCTTTTGGAATTCCTTGATATCGGCCTGAAGCTGTTCGGCCAGGTCCATCTTGTTGGCGCCCTTTTTGACGTGCGTCCCGTCGAGCCGTCTCACATAGGACTTGTCAAAAACGGCCGGCCAGGGGCTGATCTTTTCCAGCAACGGCCGGACCTGGTCCAAAAGGCTGCGCTCCAGCACTCCCGCCTTGACGCCCGCCTGATAAATGTTGTCGGAAAAAATATCCCAGCCTCCAAAGACGAGGTCATCCAGGGAAGCCAGGGGCACGAAATCCTTGATTTTGGGGACACGGTTTTCCGTGCGCTTCCCCAGGCGGATAGTGCCCATCTGGGTCAGTGAGCCGATGGGCTTGGAAAGGCCTTTTTTTACGGCTTCCACGCCTGCGATGAATGTCGAGCTAACCGCCCCCATCCCGGGAAGCACGACGCCCAGCTTTCCGGTCGAAGGCGCAATTTCAGTTGCTTTGGAGATCATCTTCGCATTCCTCAATTGAGACAACGCATTCCGGAAAAATTATGGCGCTTTGCAGCCGCTTCCGGTGCGCTATCCGGTTTTTTAATGAACTACCTTTGGGGAAATGATTTTTCTTTCCCCGGACATAAAATCTTTGAAATTTTTGCGGCTCTTCTCAATGAGTCCCGAAGAGCTCGAAGAATCTCAAATCAATGCGCAGCCACGGTTCCATGGAGATTCCATCAGGCGCCTTTTTCCATGACGATCCTGGAAATGTCCGCAATGCTTCTGAAGAGCTGCGAAATGCAGCTCAGCAGCGACAGGCGGTTTGCGCGGACTGCGGGATCCCCGGCCATCACCATGACCTCTTTGAAAAACGCATCCACGGCGCCGCGCATCGAAGCCAGAGATCGCAGTGCCGCCCCATAGTCGTGGCTTTTTCGCGCCGCCTCCACGTCAGGCCGTACGCGCAGGTAACATTGCCACAGGGCAAGTTCGGCGGGATCCTTGAGTGCGGATTCCTCCAGCGAGGCGGCTTGGTCTCCCGCCTGCGACAAAATGTTAACTATACGCTTGAAATTGGACGCCAGCGAAAGAAAGTCGGCCTCTTCGCGCATTTCCTGGAGGGCGCGCAGGCGTTCCAGCGTGTCCAGCGGATCATCGAAGCCCGCCGCCATCGCCGCATGGACGCAATCGTACGAATATCCCATCTCGTCGAACAGGAATCTCAGCCGGCCCTCGAAAAATTCCCTAAGGGCGTCCGCCGCGGGATCCGAGGCGAGGGAGTATGTTTCCAGGCTCTGGTGCACGAGCTGGTCCAGAGAAATGCTCCACCGGTTGTCGAAGATAATCTTGAGAATGCCGTTACTGTGACGGCGCACCGCAAACGGGTCGCCGGACCCGGATGGAATCAGGCCGACGGAAAAGCAGCCGCACACGGTATCGAGACGGTCGGCCAGGGCCAGGATTGCTCCTGTATCCGAGGACGGAGAAGGGGATTTCGTGGACTTCGGAAGATACTGTTCGTAAACGGCGCGCCAGACACCGGCAGGATATCCTTCCGCCCTGGCGTAGAGCCCGCCGACAACTCCCTGCAAATCCGGGAATTCCTTGACCATTTCGGTGACAAGATCGCATTTGAATAAGTGCCCGGCAGTCTCGAGGTCGGCCAGAAGATCGGGCCGTTTCAACGCCCGGGCGATCTGAGGGAGCAGCGTCAGCACCCGCCGGGTTTTGTCATGATAGGATCCCAGCTTTTCCTGGAAGAGAACTCCCTTGAGAAATAGCTCCCGGTCTGCAAGTTTTGTCTTCCTGTCGGTCTCCCAGAAGAAATCCGCATCGGCGAGCCGGGCCCGCAAAACCCGCTCATGCCCGGCGCGTATGATATCGCCCCGGTCCGATGGAAGGTTCACCACGGTCAGGAATTCGGGCATGAGCCGCCCCTCGCCGTCCAGAATCGAAAAATATTTCTGATGCTCCCGCATCACCGTAATCAGTATTTCCTGTGGAAGGGCAAGAAAACGCCTTTCAAAAGACCCTCTCACGACGGAAGGCGCCTCGTTCAAATTCGCCACCATCTTCAGCAGTTCGGAATCCTCCAACAGGCGCCCGCCGCAGGCTTCCGTTTCGCGGCGCAGTCCTTGCTGGATGATCGCCAGGCGCTCCTCGACATCCGCTATGACCGCGTTTTCGCGCAGCTGCTGCTTCAGAGATGCCAGAGAGGATACCGGAATTCTGGATTTCCCGAGGAAACGATGGCCGGCGGTGAATTTTGAGGAGGTTACATCCGCCAGGCTGAAGCGGACGGTTTTTCCCCCGAAGAGCGCGACAATCCAGCGAAGCGGGCGCGCAAAGCGAAAATGATCCGGGCTCCAGTGCATGGTCTTGGGAAACTGGATTTTTCCAATACAGGCCGGAATCAGGCTTTGCAGGATTTCATGGGTTTTCGCACCGCGCATCACCCGCTCGATGGTCAGGTACTCCCCTTTGGGGGTTTGAACGACCTTCATCTGTTCCATCGCGACGCCATTTTTTTGCGCAAACGCGACCGCAGCCCGTGTGGGCGCGCCCGCGGCATCGAAAGCGACGCTCCTGGGCGGGCCTGTGACCGTTACGGCCAGATCCTCCTGCCGCACGGGGATATCCCGGATGCCCGCGATGATTCTGCGGGGCGTATGCCACACAATGCTCTCCCCCGCACTGAGGCGCTGCTCGCGGAGTGACGCCACGAGAATTTCCGAGAATTGACGGGCCGCCTCCTCAATCATGGAAGCCGGTATTTCCTCCAAACCCAACTCGACGACAAGCTCTGCTTTTTCCATATCCAATTGCTAAGCCTGCGCGGCTTTTCGCGATTTCAGAAGCGGGAATCCCTGGCTTTCGCGGCTCGCGAGGTAGCGCCGCGCGACCTCGCAGGCGAGCTGCCTCACTCGCGCAATGATTCCAACCCTCTCTGTTACACTGATGGCTCCCCGGGAGTCCAGGAGATTGAACGCATGGGAGCATTTCAGGCAATAGTCATAGGCAGGCAGAACCAGTCCCATGCCCACCAGCCGCTTGCTTTCCTCTTCATACTGGGAAAACAGCTTGAACAGCATGTCGACGTCCGCAGTTTCGAAATTGTAGGTGGAAAATTCGACCTCTTCCCGGTGCCGGATATCCCGGTAAGTGTAATCGTCCGACCATTTCAGATCATAAATGCTGTCGACCTGGGCGATGAAGGTGCCGATGCGTTCAAGCCCGTAGGTTATTTCGGCGCTTATGGGATCCAGGTCCAGCCCCCCGGCCTGCTGAAAATATGTAAACTGGGTAATTTCGAGTCCATCAAGCAATACCTGCCATCCAATTCCCCACGCACCGAGCGTCGGGGCTTCCCAGTTGTCTTCCTCAAAGCGCAGGTCATGCTCCCTGAGATTGACGCCCAGGGCCGAAAGGCTCTGAAGATAGAGGTCCTGCACATCTCGAGGGGAAGGTTTAAGAATAACCTGATATTGATGGTGTTTTTGAACCCGGTTCGGATTATCCCCGTATCGGCCGTCCGTCGGACGCCGGGACGGCATTACGTATGCCACCCGGTAAGGCTCCGGACCCAGCACGCGGAGGAAGGTCTCCGGCGCCATGGTACCGGCTCCCACCTCGACATCGTATGGCTGTTGAAGAACGCAGCCGCGGCGGTTCCAGTACTGTTCAAGGGTCAATATTATTTGTTGAAAGTTTTTCGGTTGCATTGCAGTTCACTGGCCCGTAAGCGCTTCCCTCAAAATCCGATAGGATTTAAGCTGTTTTTCCAAATGCAATTCCAAAAGCCTCTGTGCCAAACGCTCAAGATCTGCCGCTGCATCTTCCGCAAGGGGTTGGGACATAAACATTTCCGGCGAAAACCGATTCATAGCCTGGAGCGCGATGGCCGCGGCCGGCCCGATGCGCAGCCCGCGTCCGCGCGCACATTCCGGACAAAAGACATTTCCGGAGCCAACCCATGCAAAAAACCCATCATCTTTAACACACTTGCCGCAATTCGAGCAATAGGCATAATTAGGCAGCAGGCCGCTCAGCTTAAGAGACCATATTTCGAAATACCGTGCCAGCGACGGATCGGGGATCCGTTCCTCGCCCGCCTTGAGCGATGCCAATAAAAGCCTGAACAACGAGGGATTCGGCTGATTATCCTGCACGATTTCATGGACTATCTCAGCGAAATAACTGAAGGCGTAAACCTGCTTTAAGGAAGGATTCCTGCCGAGGAATGAATGAATGAGTTCGGCGTGCCGGACCTGGCCCAGGTCTCGCCCTTCCCGGATATAGAACTCAAGCCGCACGTGATTCAGGGGTTCCAGGACACCGCAAAGCCTGCTTTTAGGTTTCTTGGCGCCCTGGGCGGCCGCCCGGATTTTTCCGTATTCTCTTGTGATGCAAACCACGATTCGGTCGGAATCGCCCAGGGAGTATTGGCGCAGAATAATGGCTTCAGCCTCGTATACGGGCATGGCGGCACAAAATAAACGGGAGTCGGCACATCCTCCGTCAGGGCCGGAGGATTCGCGCTGGCCGGCCCCTCAAAGGGGCCGGATCGCATCCGACAAAAGATGAAAGAGGTTCCCTACGCTATGGATGTTTTGGAACCGCAGAATGTCTAATATCGAATGATGAATCTTGAAGCGTGCGGTTCGATATTCGAAATTCCCGTGTCTATCCTCTTAGCTATTGTCCGGTCCTGAGGACAAAAAATCCGGGATTTGTCAAACCCACACCGCCTCCCCGGTAAAGCATGAGATTTCCCAATCGATCGGAATCGATCTATTTTTCCGCGTTCCCGGCTTTCGAAAGGCCGGATGCGGATCCATTCGAGTTGGTCTGCTCCTTCCGGAATCCTCGGCACTATCGGTGCTGAACGGAATCTGCGAGTGTGAGCTCTTCGCCCGGTTTCCTGCGCCTTGCCAACGCATACAGCTTGTAAACCGGACCGGACAGCAAATAAACTCCTGCAAGGACGAGAAGCGTTGGCCGGGAATAATTAAAAATCAGGGCCACCAGCAAAGCCATCACCAGAATTGTCAGGTGTGATTTTTTCCCAAGGGTGAGGTGCTTCAGGCTGCTGTAACGAATCGTGCTGATCATCAGGAACGCTGTGAAGAAAACGCACGCGACCATCAAATTAGCGCCCAAAGGATTTTTGATGGGATCTTGGAAAAAGTGCACGATGGCCGCGATGATCCCCCCTCCCGCGGGAATTGGAAGACCCACGAAATGCTTCAGGTTCGCGGCCTGGACGTTAAAGCGGGCGAGCCGCATTGCGCCGCAGATAGTAAAGGTAAAGGCTGCCGTCCACGCGAGCCGGAAATCCACGGTGGACAGCCCCCAGACCAGCGCGAGGACGGAAGGCGCGACGCCGAACGAAATCACATCCGCGAGCGAGTCGAGCTGCAATCCGAAGTCTGTGCTGGAGTTGGTTAGCCGGGCGATCCGGCCGTCGAGCATATCCAGAATAATCGCCAGGCCGATCGCATAAGCAGCCTGGCCATAATTCCCGTGCATGGTCGACAGGACCGCATAATAGCCGCAGAAAATATTTCCGACGGTAAAAAGGCTGGGAAGAACAAATACCCCCCGGCCCAGCCGCCTGCGGCGGGTTCCCTGCGGACTTAACTCATTGGGTTCTAAGCGCGGGTTCATGTCAATTCTCCGATGACGGAGCTGCCTCCCCGAACCTTGTCTCCCACCCTGACGCATATCCTGGCGTGTTCGGGCACGGTAACATCCACCCTGGAACCAAACCGGATCAGGCCGATGAGTTCTCCCCGCTCGAGCCTGTCGCCGGGCTTCTTCCAGCATACCACACGCCTCGCAATCAGCCCAGCGATCTGGCGCACGACGACGTGTGCGCCCTCGCTCCCGATCGTCAGGATATTTTGTTCGTTCACGCGGGAAGCCTCATCGTCGAAAGCCGCCTTAAATTTCCCGCGCTGATAGTCCAGGCTCCGCAATTCTCCGGCGATCGGGGAGCGGTTGACATGCACGTCAAAGATATTGAGAAAAATGCTGATGGTCTGTGCGCCGTCGGCGGCCGCCGTAATCCTAACAACCTTTCCGTCCGCCGGAGACACGATCAGATTTGCGGCTCCCGGTATTTCTCTCGCCGGATTGCGAAAGAAACGGGCCATAAAAACGGCAAGAGCAAAAAACAGGAGCGCCGCATAGGCGAGGTGCAGAAGCGCGCACAGGAGTCCCGCGACAAGGCATGGGACGATAAACCGGTAACCGTCTTTCACCATGGGCATCCCTCCGGGCCCAATCGCCGGAACATACGCAATTGCCCCGAGGAGCGGGTATCCTCCGGCAGAGCCGGAGGCCTTACGGTTGCCGGCTCATCCATAGAAACGGATCGCAGTCGATTGAAGATAAAGGAATTTTCATGCATCATAGATATAATTGATTCTTTTGGAGCCGCAAAATACCGGACCAGGAAAGCCGAATTCCGATGTTCTTCTGCGGTTCGACATTCGAAATTGGATATTCGGCGTTTCGCGGTGCTTATGTTCCGGATTGCGGCTAAAACAGCGTGAAAAAGGCATCCTCCGGTATTCGCAAATATTCGCAAAAGGAGCACCGCCTCACCGGCCGAACCGGCGAATCCCCCAACGGATCAGCGGGAGCCATCCTCCATCTGTTTGCGGGCTTTCTGGACCATGGTATACATTTGGTCCTTCAGCATAAGTTTCTTTTTTTTCAGCGTCTTTTCCTGCAGTTCTTCCTCTTCGCTCAGGAAATGCTTGTTCGACAATCCTTCCAGCTGATCGCTGTATGCCTGGTGTTCCGCTGCGAGCCGCCGGAATTCCGCGTTTTCCCGCAATAATTGCTGCCGGAGTTGTTCCTCATGCAATAGATCGCTCATGGGCGTTTCCTCCTGCCTGTCTGACTGCAACTGTCAGGCGCGTTATGATTAAGTTTTGCGTATACCTGCAAATGAAACCGTCCGTTTGGGATCAGGCAGTCATCCGAAGGTCCTGTGTCCGACGCCCCTGCCTGAAAAACCGCCGTTCCTGCATAAACAGGTCACCGGCCCGAAATCTGCAGCTGGTTTTTTTCGCGAAACCTTTCCATGCCAAACCGGACCAGCCGGCGCACCAGTTCGTCGAACGCCACGCCGGTTGCCGCCCAAAGCTTGGCGTACATGCTGATGGGGGTGAATCCCGGCATGGTATTGATTTCGTTGATCCAGACTTTATTGGTGGCGCGCTCCAGGAAAAAATCAACCCGGGCCAGGCCCGACCCATCAATGGCCTTGAACGACCGAAGGGCCAGTTCGCGGATTTCCTCCTTTTTCTTATCCTCAATGCGAGCCGGAATCTCCAGCCGGCTTGCCGGGCTCATATACTTGGCTTCGTAGTCGTAAAACTCGTGAGCCGACACCACCTCGCCTACTACGGAGGCCTGCGGGCTATCGTTCCCCAGAATCGCGCATTCCAGTTCCCTTCCGTCAATACCCTTTTCGATCAGGATCTTGCGGTCAAAGCGCGCCGAATGCCGGATCGATTTTTCAAATTCCTTCTCGGAATGTATCTTGCAGATGCCTACCGACGATCCCAAGTTCGCAGGCTTGGAAAACATCGGATAGCCGAATTCCCGGGCAACGGATTTTCTTATCGAATCCATTCCTTGCTCAATATCGCGCGAAAACAGGGTCCTGTGAGGCGTAGACGGGAGGCCTGCCTGGAGGAAAAGCCGCTTCATGACATCCTTGTCCATGCCGACGGCTGAAGCCATCACTCCGCAACCGACGAAGGGCAATCCTGCCATTTCGAACAAACCCTGGATGGTGCCGTCCTCGCCGTAGGGGCCATGCAGCAAAGGGAAAAAGATTTGCGGATTCCTCCGGGGAGATTCCCGCGTTTCCGGCGCTCTCGATATTATCCGCATCTCCGAATCGTCCGCCTCCAGAACTTCGCCGATCTGGACTCGGGGCAGCAGCGAGGGCGGCAGCATGGCGCGCACTTCATGGGCGCTTGCCAGTTTGCCCGTCTTGGTGATCCCGATGGCCGTAATCTCGAACTCGTCCGGATCCAGGGCGCTTATCACGGATGCGGCGGATGTCAGCGACACTTCGTGTTCGCCGGAACGTCCCCCGAAGACGATTCCAAGCCTAATCTTTGAGTCCCTTGCCATTATTCCCGTTTCCCTCCGCGCGCAACCCATTCTCGGCGTGCTTTTGATAGGCTTTGATAATCAGGCGCACCAAATGGTGCCGCACGACGTCGTTTTCGTTGAAGGTGCAGAAAGCGAGCCCCTGCACTTCGCCCAGGATGTTCCTGGCCTCGATCAATCCCGAGTTCCTGCCGAAGGGAAGATCAATTTGAGTGATATCTCCGGTGATGACGGCTTTGGAACGCATGCCGATCCGCGTCAGGAACATCTTCATTTGCTCGGAAGTGGTGTTTTGCGCCTCGTCCAGAATGATAAATGCGTCGCTCAGCGTGCGCCCTCTCATAAAGGCGAGCGGGGCGATTTCGATGACTCCGTCTTCCATGTATCGCTGGATCTTTTCGCCGTCCAGCAGAATGTAAAGCGCATCATAAAGAGGACGCAGATACGGGTTTATTTTCTCCTCGATGTCGCCCGGCAGGAATCCGAGTTTTTCTCCCGCTTCGACGGCGGGCCGGGTGAGCACGATTCTCGAAACGCTCTTTTCGAGCAGATACGTGAGAGCCATGGCAACAGCCAGAAACGTCTTGCCCGTGCCTCCGGGGCCGATCCCGAAAACCACGTCGTTGCTTTTTATGGCCTCGACATAGCGCCGCTGGTTTGGGCTTTTGGGCGTAACCTGGCGCTTCCCTCCCGGAAGCAGCTGCATCTTGGGGAAGAAATCATGCAAGGAGAGCGCCGTGTCCTCGGCGATTTGCTTGAAGGCGGCTTTGAGGTCCCCGTTCGAAATCAAGTGACCCTTGTCGACAAGAGATGAAAAATCCAACAGGATTTTTTCCAGCGCCGCGACATCCTCCTCTTCTCCGTCAATGGTCAGAGAAGAATCCCGCGCCTGGATGGCAACTCCAAACAGGTTTTCCAGGAATCTCACGTTTTCATCGAGGGGCCCGAAAAGCAATTGCAGACTTCGATCCGAAAGCAGAACTTTTCTCATCTAGAAATCCGGCCTGACCTCGCTGTTGGGAAGGATTTTGGGAAAAAGACATTTCCATAAAACGATGGGGAAACAGCCGATCGTGACTCTCACTCGCATGTCTGATGGGAATTCTAGGTCTGGCGCGCCTTGAAGTCAATCGGAAAATTTGATTTGACATGGATGTTAAATACTTGTAAAGTAAAGGGTTTTTAGGAGATGTGCAGAAGGTACTTTACTTAAAGGAGTCCCAAAAGAATGGCCAATCATGCATCGGCCCTGAAGGCGCACAGACAAAACCTGAAGCATCGAAGCGCAAACCGAAGCAATAAAAGCACTTTGCGTACCACCCTGAAACAATTCGCGGAACGGGTGCAGTCCGGAAAGGCTGAAGAGGCGCAGAAATCGCTGTCCGGCCTTTACGCCGCAATCGATACGTCCCGGCATAAGAAGGCCATCAGCAAAAACGCCGCAGCACGTCAGAAATCCCGCTTAACCAGGCGTATGAACGCGGCATTGGCAGCGTCCAAGCAGGCATAATCCACGCATCATCTTCCGAATGCAGGCCGCAGGTTCCGGACAGGCATCCCTGTTTTGAAGGCGCAAACCCATGCACCCGATAAGGCTGGGCAATTTGGAGGGATCCGGCTGTCGGGTCAGGGACCCGGCCTTTGCGATAGACGCTGCGCCTCTGCAGGCAAAGCGAGCTTCGGGACGGCGCAGGAGATGCATCCTCACATTTGCCTAAACGAGCGCGCAGATTAGCTTTTCCAGGAGGGCGCGTTCCTGGCCGGATGACGATTTGAGTTTCCGATCGATTTCAGCGAGGCTGATGAGCATCAGCCGAACGACGCCGACATCCGCAGCGCGAACCTGGCGCAGGAATTGATCCAAAAAATACGGTCTTATCTGCAGCAGGTTCGCTATCTCCTTCGTGCTGCTCCTGTTCAGGAGGCATTCCTTGGCAATCAAAACCTGCCTGCAGTGCCTGGCCATCATGGCCGCAATGCTGATCGCCGGCTCTCCTGTCGCCAGCAATGCCGCGAGTTTTCTGAGTGAACCGGGGCGGTCGTGAGTCGCGATTAAATGAATGAGCTCGAAAATGCCGTGATGCCGGCTGCTGCGGACCATATCGTCGATTGCGGAATCGGGGATTTTTTTTTGTTCTCCTGCATATAGGAAAAGCTTCTCGAATTCCGTTGCCAGCGTCTGCAGATCGGACCCCACCAGATCGATCACTTTCCTGATCGATGCTGTGCCCATGATATATCCTTCCTGCGCAACGAATGAAGAAACCCATCGCTCAAGGGAAGCATCTTTCAGCTTTTGAAACTCCGCAACGCAGCTTCTTTCCAGCAGTGCTTTGTAAAATTTCTTCCGCCGGTCAAGTTCTTCGGCAGAGAGAATCAGCATGCTGCGCGGCGAAAGCCTGCCGAGGGAATCCACCAGAATATCCTGCTCGGATTCCCGCAGCTTGTCCGCATCCCTGACAAGCACCAGTCGGCGCTTGGAGAGCATGGGGAACGTGCCCGCCGCCTCGATAATCTCGGAGGCGGCCGCTTCGTTTCCCGCAAACTCGGCGTAATCGAAGGCAACGGATTCGGGAGACAGGACCTTCTCTTTCAGCAGCTTTATCGCGCGTCGGCATTGATACTGTTCCGGGCCCAATACCGTGTAAAGCGGGCGAAAACCATGGCTTCGAAGATCGTTCTCCAATTCTTCCAGGCTATAAATGATCAAGGTTTGGACCGATCCAGTATGGCGCCGGCGAGGCTTTCGGCGAAATTTCGGGAAAGCCTTTCCAGTGCCGGGTTCTCTTCCAAAAAGAAGTCCCGCACGCTGCTGTTCATCGTATATCGTTCGCGAAACCAGAAATTGTCGTTTTGCCAAAGCACGGCGGAATCCTGCAGCCGCCTCAGTTTCGCGCTTATCTGGACCGTTACCAGAAAAGCGGATCCAAAGGTCTGCGACCCGGAGGTCTGGTTGCCAAATGTCACCGGCACGGCGCTCAGGCCGCGGATTTCGCCAAGAAGCACGCAATCTACGCCCGAACTGCTCGAGTTGATTTTCGCTTTGGTGCGGAGCGAAAATTCCTTCAATACCGCTGCGGATATTATCTGCTCGATTTTATACTGACCCGTTCGGTTGGTGAATGTCGGTATGCCGAGGGATTGCATTCCGGATGGAAGTGCACCGGATGAGCTGCGCACCCTGTACCCGCAACCGCCGCAAAGCAGCATGCCGATCAGCGCTGTTGAGGCAATGCGGCGGGGATAGAATATCCTGCTGTTCATTCCAGTCATCAGTTTCCTTCCCATGCGTTATGGATGTGCCGCATCAATAAATACCTGCCGGACAACGCCTGTCAATACTCAAGGCTCAGGACATCAGGGGCACATCATCCGGGATCGAGCGGGGAATCAGACGCGGGATAGGCGGATCCGTTGCTGCGCCTGGTATTTGCCTTTTCGGTCCGCATAGGAGACTTTGCACGGCTCTTCCGCCCGGAGAAACACAATCTGCCCAATTCCCTCTCCCGAGTATACCTTTGTGGGCACGGGCGCGGCATTAACCAGCGCCATGGTAATGTAGCCTTCCCATTCGGGCTCGAGAGGCGTTACGTTCACGATCACGCCGCTGCGCGCGTAAGTCGATTTGCCCTGACAGATTGCGAGGACATCGCGGGGAATGCGAAAGTACTCGAGCGATCGGCCCAGGATGTAGGAATTCGGAGGGATCCAGCAATATCGTCCCCCGTAATCCTTAAACCGCATTTTATCCATCTTTTTCGGATCCAGGTTCACGGCATCCCCGAAATCCGGAATTTTGTATTCTTCCGAGAGACGGTAGTCGTAACCGTAGGACGAGGCTCCGTAGGATATCTTGCCGCTGCGTTTGCGCAAATCAGCGTAAGGCTCTATCATGCGGCACTTTCTAGCCATATCACGGATCCATTGATCGGGCAGCACAGGCATAGGCGGTCTCCTTTAAATTTACAGCGGGCGGCGCCGGTCCGCTGCAGATATGTTTTCCCGGCGTTCAGAATGGCGGCGCGCCACTGTACCATTGACATGAATTTCTGTAAATAGAAATGGCTTGACAGCAAAATTTGCCACAAGTAAAATGCTCTCACTAATTTAAGGGAGGTTCAGCGTGATAAAGCAGGACATCGTAAACCGTGTTGCTGAGCAGTTGAATATCACCAAGGTGAAAGCGGAAATTGCGGTGGAATCTGTCTTCAATTCGCTCAAGAATGCGCTGAAGCGTGGTGAAAGAATTGAGCTGCGGGGATTTGGGGTATTTATTGTCAAGCCCAGAAAAAGCGGTGTTGGGCGCAATCCTCGCACAGGAGAAGAGGTTGCCATTCCTCCGGGCAAGACCATTCGTTTTAAGCCTGGTAAAGAAATACGCGCCGACAAAATAGCGAGCGGTGTTTCCGAGTGATAACTTGTCCATCACGTCAGCAGAAGGCTCCATATTGTTGTGAGCAGTAATCTTCCGGAATTTCCGCCCGTGTCTTCGCCGTGGAGCGCGAATCCGCCCGGCGTTGAAACGCAAATCAACGCGCCCAACCCGGCCCGGCGCGAATGGTTCCTGGCGTCGGCGCTCTTTTTTATAACATTACTCAGTACTTCCTTCGCTGGATTGTTTTATTTCTTCGGAGATATCGGATTTTTTGCGGCCATCCGGCTGACATTGTCGAAGCCGGGCTTGATTCTGCAGGGATTGACGTTTTCGGTCCCATTGACAGTGATTTTGCTGGCTCATGAAATGGGGCATTTTATGGCCTGCCGATACTACGGCGTCCATTGCACCCCGCCCTATTTTGTGCCCGCGCCCATCTCCATTGCAGGGACCTTGGGCGCATTCATCAAGATCAAATCCCCATTCCGGCACAAGCGCGCATTGTTTGATATAGGGATTGCGGGGCCACTGGCGGGATTCGCCTTTGTGCTCCCGGCTCTCTGGATAGGGCTTACCCTGTCTCGGATTGTTCCCAAAGGCAGCATCTCCGGAGGCTGGATTTTTGGAGAGCCGCTGATTCTCCGGTTGTCCGCGCGCCTTTTATTGGGATATGCCCCAGCCAGCCAGGATTTGCTCGTGCATCCCATCGCAATGGCTGCGTGGTTCGGCCTTCTGGCCACCAGCCTGAATCTGCTGCCTATCTGGCAGTTGGACGGCGGTCACATCGCATATGCCATTTTCGGGCGTTCGGCTCAGAGAAAAATTTCGATATACGCCGCCGTCGCTCTCGTTCTGCTGAGCTTCCTGGGATGGCCGACTCCATCCTATCTGCTTTTTGCCTTGCTTCTTCTGGTTATAGGATTACGCGTTCGTTTCTATCATCCGTCAACTCTGGGCGATGAAGAGGAACTGGGACCCGGAAGAGTGTTTTTGGGTCTGATCGCTGCGGCTATCCTGATCCTTTCGTTCATTCCTGTCCCCATCTCTCTGGGATAGCAAATCTGCGCCGGCCAACGCCGGGAAATATCCCATGAGTCCGGTACGCAGACCCTGCCCTGCTTCAAAGTCTCTCAGATTGAATGCTTGGAGTTTTCTGCCCTTTGCACTTTCCGGCCGGGCATGAAAGGTATGGTGCCGAAGGGGGGACTCGAACCCCCACGAGCTTAAGCCCACTAGACCCTGAACCTAGCGCGTCTGCCAATTCCGCCACTTCGGCGCAGCTAATCCAACTATCTTATGTGGGATGCGAAACCTTGTCAAGTTTGCCGGAAAAAGCCCGCACTTTCGCTTTTTAGAAATCGTTTCCGAAAATGCCGACAATGGATGCACATAGCCATCCAAAACGACAACGTCCGGGAAAGCATACGGGGTGCCGATATATTGGTTCCGGCTCGAATCAGGGCTGGGCTTCTATTCCCAGGAGGCGATAGCGCGGGACCATGTGCGGGGATTTTCCGACTGAAGCTTCTCCACATTAATGCCGAGGTTCCTGGCTTTTTCTGCGGCTGCGGTGGCCTTCTCTGCCTCCCCCGATTCCTTCAGCAAAAAACTCAGAAGGAATTGAATCATCCCGCTCTTCGGGTGCGCCTTTGCAGCTTCTTCCAGGACCTCGCGGGCTTCGGCGTCATGTCCCTGAAGATGGCGGACGATTGCATAGTTCAGGGATACGGTCGAATCCGCGCAAGCCATTTTCAAGGCTTGCTCAAGGTAACGGCGGGCTCCTTCATCCTCGCCTTTGAGCAGATAGGCCGCTCCGAGATTGTTCATCACATGAAAGGAGCTGGAGGCGGACGATAAGCTTGCGAGCGTCTGAATCGCCCGGTCGGGAAGATTCTGCTGAAGATAGCAGGTCCCGCACATGAATTCGTTTTCCTCCACTGGACTGCCTTCCCCCCGGGCCAGCATGAGATGCTGCAGCGCCTTGTCGCATTCGCCGCGCCGATAATAAAGGCGCCCGGTCAGAAACTGGGCTTGAGGAAAATTCCGGTATTCCACGACCGCTTTGGAGAGCAGCCGAAGCTGCTCTTTTTCGCTGGCGGTGCCGAGGCTCTGGATAAAAAGAGAATATGCGGAGTTTGGCGTCTTGCGCGTCCTCGATGCAAAGGTCTCCCTCGAAACGTCGCTTTTCAGATCGGTGTTTTTCAGGATCATCCAGGCCAGTTCATTTTCCATTTGCTGAAGTGCAGACAGGGGGCCGTTGGCTACCATGTCGCCGCTCAGTTTCATCGATTGGATATCCAGCCCCCTGACAAGTATTTTGAGACTGGATTCTGTGCCCGTAATCGCGCCCATTATCAGGAGACCGACACCAGCCTGCTGCGCCGCCCGGATCATGCTCGCCCGGCTGAGATGGGCGCCCGGAGGCAGATCCATTTTTTCAACCACTTCAATCCTGCGGTCGCGGTCTATCGCTTTTACAAAGCGGTCTTCAAGCTGCGCGGAAATTGAGAGGGCAACCCCTTCACCCAGCCACTCAAGCTTTTGGGCATTCGACGGAACATCGAGGGGAAACACCATTACCTTCGTCGGGTCCTGAGATGGGGCGGGCGTGGCGCAAGATAAAAACAATAAAATCATAAAGGCTGCAGTTCTTGGCACTTTCACGTCTCCCATCCTGCAATGGATAGCATGCCGGCGCACAACTCGCAACCCGTAAAGCGAATGCACCTCCTGCCGCGGTGCGCCCGTCCTGCGCGGGCTGCCGATCAAGCGGTGCCTTTCGCAGCGGCCGACGGCATGGGCCTGCGACATGCCTCAAAAATGGAATGCGATCCACCCCGCCGCAGGACAGCAAGAGTATTATGGGAAGAACGGATTAGGGCTATAATAGATTCCAGCGGAGGATGCGCGCCGGATTTTTGAAACTTTCCGTGCGAAAGACACTCCAATCAGTGAAATCCGTTTTAACGGAACTGGCATGAGATGCTCGGAAGGACCGATATCGCGATGATCACACTCCGAAAGATTGGCGCGGCTGTGTGCTGTTTGGGGCTGATTTCGCTGTGCCTGGCGGTGGAAAGCGGCATGTACCGGCTGCTTTCCATATCCGCTTCGGAGAAGCTGATACTTGTCTCGCAGATTCCGGGTAAAACAAAATACCTCCTGGATGCATCCTCGACTAAGATTACGGTCGATGGGAAACCGGCGGAATTCAGCGAACTTAAGGCCTTCTCCGTTGTCCAGGTAAAACTGGAGCTGCGCAAAGCAACCCGAAACGGAATTCCCATTGACGGGTCGGCAACTGAAATCAGCATTTCAGGGTCCGACAACCCCAAATAGCTCCGGCAGCATTCCTGTTGGTCCATCACGTTTGTTTCCAATAATTTATAGCAATATACATTTATATAAAAAGCTCTTCACGGGTGTCATCCTATCGAATATAATCAATTTGCCGGTCCGGCGCCTCCGGACCGGCGCCGGATCAGCATGAGGCAGTCCCCGCTTGACAGCCACGGCTTCCCTAACCGGAAACATAGGCCCTTTACATACAATCACCGCGATGGCCACGAAGCTTCAGCTTGAATTGAACTGGGAGACGGAAAGATACACGCTGCTGAACACGCGGGTGTGCGACCTGCCTCTCAATTTTGAGCAGACTCTTTTATTCCGATGCATTCAAAAGCTTTATTCTGAACTGGAATTCAAGAAACTCTCGTTCCGGCCTTCCTATTATTTCGCCTGCGCCGGCGACGAATGGGGGTGTCCGGACCGGGTGCCCATTATCGGCATCCCATTTCACCTGGCCGATAACAGGCTGATCCGGATCGAACGGGAGATGGGCTACGTAACCTACGACAAACGCGATCTCATGATCCTGCTTCGCCACGAAACCGGTCATGCCATAAACTATGCCTATATGCTTTATGAAGAACCTGGGTGGCGCGAATATTTTGGTGATTTTTACGCTACATACCCGACAAACTTCAAGTTTAAGTTTAATCCATTCAGCCGCAGCTTCGTAAAGAGCCAGGGAGAGCCGAAGTATTATGCCCAGGCCCATCCGGATGAGGATTTTGCGGAAACCTTTGCAGTGTGGCTGACCCCGCGGTCGAACTGGCGCAATCTCTACAAAAAATGGCCCTCTCTGAAAAAGCTGGAGTATGTCGACCGGCTCATGGTCAGCTTGAGGAGCAAACGGCCCCGCGTGACCGCCGGAGCCCTGGATTCTCCCTATCACTCCAAAACCTACACCTTGATTGAGTATTACGGAGAAGCCCTGGATCATTTCAAGGACAAGGCATTGGGGCTTTATGATGATGATTTGAGCAGGATTTTCTCCTCGGGATCCAACGGCCACAAGAGGACCGTTCCTGCCAAAGACCTCATACGGAAAAATCGCCGTTTCCTAGTCGAGACGATATCGAGATGGACAGGCGCCCGCGAAAAAGTCGTCGCCCCAGTGATTGGAAGATTTTTCCTCCGCTGCCGCGAATTAGAGCTCTCGCTGGCCCCGGAAGCGGAAAGCTTCAGCCTGGCCTCCCTCGCTGCCCTGGGGACGACCGTCGTGATGAATTATCTGCACACGGGCCGCTATATCTCCGATTGATTCGAGATTCGAGTTAATTCCCGAGGAACAATTTCATGGATGTCAGCGTCAGCTGCTGGATCGGCCCCCAAAACAGCATGAGCCCTGCCGTCGGGATCAGCATGAACCAAACCAGGATCCTGCCTGTCCAGGGCGTGTATATCCGGGTCATGTCTTCCTGGGCCTCGATGACCATGGTTTTGATCACCCGCGCGTAATAGTAAACAGCGATGGCGCTGTTTAAGGCTCCCACGACCGCGAACCACGCAAAGTCCGCGTTGACGGCGGCGCCGAACACGTACAATTTGCCGAAAAATCCGGCAAGGGGCGGAATTCCCATCAGGGAGAGCATGAAAATCGTCATGGAAATGGACAGGAACGGAGAGCGCCTGTAAAGCCCGCGATAGTCCTTGAGGTCGAAGCTCCCGGTTCGGTTGTAGATTTCGATGACGACGAGGAACGCTCCCAAATTCATGAAGAGGTAGGTGATCAGATAAACCAGAACCGATTGTACGCCCTGGGAGTTCAGCACAACCACGCCCATGAGGATGTATCCGGCATGTGCGATGGAGGAATAGGCGAGCAGGCGCTTCAGATTGTCCTGCCGCAGCGCGGTCAGGTTGCCGAGCGTCATTGTCAGGATCGAAAGCAACAGGAGGAGAAGCCTCCAGTCGATGGAGCTGATCGGGGTCCAGGAACCCGCATGGGCCGACGGGCTCGCCAGGCCGGTGAAGAAAAACCTCATCAGGATGGCGAATCCGGCCGCCTTGGGGGCGACGCTTAGAAACGCCGTCACAGGGGTCGGCGCGCCCGTGTAGACATCCGGACACCAGAAATGAAAAGGCACAGCGGCCGTCTTAAAGCCGAATCCTGCGAGCACCGCCATCGAGGCGATCAAGAGCATCACGGCGTTGTCGCCTGCCGCGCCGCCCGCGGCCAGGACCTCGCGCATGCCCACGAGCTTGGTGGTGCCGGTCAGACCGTAGAGCAGCGTGAACCCATAAAGCATGCAGCCGGAAGCAACGGCGCCGAACAACAGGTACTTCAGCGCCGCTTCGTTGGATTGCCGGTCATTCCTCAGGTAGCCGACCATGATGTAACTGCCGATCGAGACCATTTCCAGCGCGAGATACAGCATCAGCATATCTTCGCTGGCCGCCAACAGCAGGAGGCCGAGCGTGACTCCAAGCAGGAGGGAATAAAATTCGCCCAGCCGCCTCTGCCGGAGTTCCACCGATTTCGGGGTCGCGAGGAGTATCAGGAACGAAGTGAGGATCAGGAAACACTTGAAAAAGACAGCCGACGGGTCCAGGGCCAGAACACCGAAAAACAGCGTCCCCGAAGGCTCCCGGAAGAGTGGAACGCTTGCGAGGAAAGCCAGCATCAGGCCCAGCGCGGCCAAGAGGAACGGGACCTTCCTGTGATGGCGCGGGAATGCCAGATCGCCGATCACGACGCAAAGGAGTGCGGCAGTTAACGTCAGCTCGGGATAGAATTTTTGGAGATCCATGAGAATCTGTGGATTCATGACTACCCCTTCAACGTATCCGCCCGGTCCAGATTGACCGTTTTGATAATCCGGTACATGGTCAGAACGATGGCCAAAGCGACCGCAACCTCGGCTGCAGCCACAACGATGACGAAGGCCGCGAAAACCTGGCCGTCGATCTTGGCCGCGGAGTATTTGGAAAAAGCGACCAGATTGAGGTTGGCGGAATTCAGGATGAGTTCGACCCCCATAAGGACGTTCACTGCATTTTTACGCGTGAAAACGGCCAGAAGCCCCAGACAGAAGAGGGCGGCGCTGACGATCAGAAAATGGCTGAGTCCAATCATTCGGATCTTCTCCGGACAATCATGGCAGCGCCGATCAGCGCGATCAGCAGAAGAATCGACGCAACCTCGAAGGGAAGGATATAGTCCTGCATGAAAAGCTCCCCGATAGCGGCCGTCGTCGGGTCATCCCCGCCCCCTCCGCCTTGGAACCATCGGGTCCGCAGCATATATGTGACAAGAAAAGCAAACACGGCCAGCACAGCCGCGATGCCCGGCCGGACCTGATAGGTCTCGGCTTTCAGATTCAGGTCGTACAGCTTGTGCGTGAGCATGACGCCGAACAGCAGGAGCACAAGGATTCCGCCGACATATATCACCATTTGAGTCGCCGCAAGAAAGTCCGCCCCGATGAAAGCATACAGCGCCGCGACGCCGCCGAATGTAAAAAGCAGCGCGAACGCCGAGCGAATCAGGTTCGACGCGAAAACCACCACCACGGCCGAGCCGACGGTGATGGCTGCAAAAAAATAAAAAACAATCGGGACAAGCAGGCTATTTTCCATAGGCAGTTTCAAACCTGAACCGCAGGTGTGTCTTCGGGGCCACCGCCGGCGGCCGGCTTTTCTTCGGCAAAGTGGAAGATATGTTCGTTTTTGTCGTAGACAGAATTCTCGTAATCGGCCGTCATGATCAGGCAATGCGTCGGGCAGGCGAAAGTGCACAGACCGCAGTAACAGCAGAGCGAAGTGTCGATATCGTACAGATAGATGCGCATCCTGATCGCCATTCCGTTGGACGCGAATTTTTCGGGCTCGTCCTTGCCGCGCTTTTCGGTTTTGATCGTGATGCAGTCGGTCGGGCAGGCCCGCGCGCATTGGCTGCAGCCGATGCAGTCATCGATCTTGTTGTAGAGCCTCGCCCTGGACCGCTCCGGCATAGTCCATTTCACCGCGGGATACTGAAGGGTGACGGCCGGAGTGAAAAAATGACGCCAGGCGACCGCCATGGAACTCAGGACCGTCAGGATTCCAAGGCCGAGATCCTTGAAGTAAGTCCACATACAAACCCTTGAAACGCGTATCTTTTAGACAGCCAGCCATCCGGCGCCCAATAGCAGCACGAAGGAAATGGGCAGCAAAATTTTCCAGCTCAGATACATCAATTGGTCGACCCGCAGACGCGGGAGGGACCAGCGCACCCACATCTGAAGAAAGATGAGCCCCAGCGATTTAAGCAGGAATAAAACCGGTCCCGGAAGAAGCTGCGGAGCCACGGACGCCGGCAAAACCTGCGTCCATCCGCCCAGAAACAGCGCCGTGGCGACCGCCGCCACGAGATACATATTGGCGTATTCGGCCAGAAAGAAAAACGCGAAACGCATCCCGGAATATTCGGTGTGGAACCCCGCCACAAGCTCGGATTCGGCCTCGGGAATGTCAAAGGGGGTGCGGTTGACTTCGGCCAGCGAGGCGATGAAATAAATGATGAATCCCAGAAAAATGAAAGGATTGCGGAAAAGGAACCAGTTCTGGATCCCGCCTTTCTGCGCATTCACGATATCCACCATCGACAGGCTTCCCGCATAGATGACCACTGTCATAATGGCCATGGCGGCAGGGATTTCATAGCTGATGATCTGGGCCGCAGCGCGCATGCCGCCGTAAAGCGAATACTTGTTGTTGGACGCCCACCCCGCCATGATGATGCCCACGACCGAAAGGCTGGAGGCTGCAAGGATGTAAAGGATCCCGATGTTCAGATCGGCGACAAACGACGAAGCGCCGAACGGCACGACCACATAGGCGGTGAAGGCGCCGAGGAACACGACGAAAGGCGCCGTCTTGAACAGCATCCGGTCCGTGGACGCCGGAACGATATCCTCCTTAAGCAGGAGCTTGAGCGCGTCGGCAAGCGTCTGCGCCCAGCCATGCCATCCTCCCACCACCATCGGTCCCAGGCGGTCCTGGACATGCGCGGAAACCTTTCTCTCGAGCCACACCAGGAAAAGGACCATGAGCGCCAGAAGGGCGAACACGACGACGCAGCTCACCAGGAGGAGTATCCCGACCCGCGCGAGTTCCGGGAGGGAGTCGTAGTTCGGTATCCGATTCAAAATCCAGGCAACCGATTCCATCAGGGCTCCCTCTGCTAGCGATCGATTTCACCCAGCACGATGTCAAAACTGCCGAGGATCGCGATGATATCAGCGATCATGGCTCCCCGGCTCACTTCCCTGAAGGCGCTCATCACTGTAAAGCAGGGAGATTTCACCTTGACCCGGTAGGGTTTGGTGCTGCCGTCGCTGACGATGTAGTAGCCAAGTTCCCCGCGGGGGCATTCCGTGCGCATATAGATTTCTCCCGCGGGCGGCTTCACGCGCTTGGGTATGGATTCGCGGACGTCACCGGGGGGCAGTCTGGCGATAGCCTGACGCACTATCTTGCAGCTTTCCCTGACTTCGCGGATGCGCACCATGTAGCGGTCCCAGCAGGACCCCAGCGGTCCGTAATCCCCCTTGCCGACAGCCACTTCGAAATCGAAATCTTCATAGCCGAGATACGGCTCGTCCCGGCGCACATCGAAAGCAACGCCGCTGCCGCGAAGGTTAGGGCCGGTCACTCCATAGCTCACGGCCAGCTCGGGGGAAAGAATACCCACGCGCGCCGTGCGGCGGATAAAAATGACGTTATCCGAAAGCAGCCGGTTGAGGTTGTCGACCTGGGGCTCGAAATAATCCAGAAACTCCAGGACCTTTTTTTCGAACCCGGGCTTGACGTCATACATCAGGCCGCCAATCCAGTTATAGTTGTAGAGCAGGCGGGCGCCGCAGGTTTCCTCGAACAGGTCCAGGATCGTTTCGCGGTCCCGGAAGCACCACAGGAATGGAGTGAAAGACCCGATGTCGTTGCCGTAAGTGCCGGCCGCAATCAGGTGGCTGGCGATACGTCCCAGTTCCGCCATGATAATCCGCAGGCAGCGCACCCGGTTGTTGATCCTTATATCCATAAGCTTTTCGACCGCGAGAACGTACCCGAGCTCCATATTCATGGCCGCACAGTAGTCCATCCTGTCCGTGAAGGGGATGACGCCGGGGTAATCGATGTTCTCCGCGTGTTTTTCAAAACAACGGTGGAGGTACCCGATGTGAGGGACGGCATCGGCGACGATTTCGCCGTCCGTCTTCAGCTCGAGACGCAGGACGCCGTGCGTCGAGGGGTGCTGCGGCCCCATGTTCAGCGTCATGATCTCACCGCTCAATGATGCGTCCATCGGTCGTCTCCTAAACCGGCATGTCGTGATAGCTTGTGGGGAGCACATAATCCTTGCGCAGCGGGTACCCTTCCCAATCGTCGGGGCAAAGGATTCTGCGCAGATCGCTGTGCCCTTCAAAAACGATTCCGAACATGTCGTAGGCCTCCCGCTCGTGCCAGTTGGCAACGCGCCACAGCGATTCGACGGTCCGCACGGCGGGAGAGTGCCGCGGAAGGCGGCACTTTATTGAATAGCGGTGACGGTGCTTCATGGAGTACAGGACATAGACGACCTCGATGCGGTCCCTGTAATCGGCCCCGCCCAGCAGTTCGAGATGATCCATGTCGAGGCGGCTGTCCGTGCGAAGAAACCGGCAAACCTCGAACAGCGAAGAAGGCTCCACGGCACTCCAGGCCATCATTGCCTCCGGCCTGGATTCCAGCACTGTGTCGCCGAAAGATTCCGTCAACAGAGCAGCCACTTCCTGCGGAGTCATGCGGTACCTTCCTTGCCTGTTTTGGCGATCGTTTCCTTTTTAATTTTTTGCTGCAGCTTCAGAATCCCTTCTATCAGAGACTCGGGACGCGGCGGGCATCCCGGAACATACACGTCCACCGGCACCACCAGATCCACGCCTTTCAGCACATGATACCCGTGCTTCCAGTACGGGCCTCCTTTGTTGGCGCAGCTGCCCATGGAGATAACGTATTTGGGCGAAGCCATCTGGTCGTAAAGCCTTCTGAGCCGCGATGCCATTTTAAGAGAAACCGTCCCGGCCACGATCATTACGTCGGCCTGACGCGGGGAGCCGCGGAACACCTCCGCCCCGAATCGCGCCAGGTCGTACCGCGATGCGCCTGTCGCCATCATCTCGATGGCGCAGCAGGCCAGGCCGAAGGACAGGGGCCAGGGTGAATTGGAGCGGGCCCAGTTGAAAATCCAGTCCAGGGACGTAATCACGACATTTTCTTCAAATTTGCCCTCGATGACTCCCATGCCGGTTTCCCTTCCCCATGAAACGCCAGCGCCGTCCGCCCAAAGGCCTATTTCCGGAGTGATTCGAGGTCTCCGGCTTTAATCCACTCCAGATCGCCCTTCTTCCATACATACGCCAGCCCGACGGCAAGGATGCCGATGAAAACAAGCCCCTCGATGAACGCAAGAATTCCAAGTTTGCGGAAAACCACCGCCCAGGGCAGAAGGCAGATAATCTCCACGTCAAAGATGATGAATATCAGGGCAAAAACGTAAAAGCGGATGTTGAACTGTATCCAGGCGGAACCCTCCGGGATTTCACCGCATTCGTAAGGGATGTATTTGTCGGGCCCGGGCGTGCCTTTGGGCTGGATGAGGCGCGAGAGCCAAAGCACAAGCGCCAGTATGAAAAATCCGGCTACCAGGAAAACAAGAACGCCTGCAAAGCTCAGTAGCATACACATCACCTCCGAATCCATGGGGCGGGCAAGACGTTTGATGCTTTTTGATGGCTACCATATCTGCAGCTCCAAAGTTTTTCAAGGAATTCTTGGGGAGACTGAACCTGCAGACAGCCGCCGGGTGCGGCACCGGAAACCATCGTCAATACGGCAACCGACGAAAGCAATGCTTCACAGCCAAATCCGGCGTCAATGGCGACCCGGGAGGCGTGTGTCGACGGAGCTTAAACCGGCCGGAGATCCGGGCTTTGCAGACCCGCCGGTCAGTCGATCCATTGGGTCCAGGATTGCAGCCTTTCCTTGAGCCTGGCCATGAACCGGTCCGCAACCGCACCGTCGATGATTCGGTGATCGAACGTAAGGGACAGGTAAACCATGGATCGGATGGCGATAGCATCCTGAATCACCACGGGACGCTTCTCGATCCCGCCGATCCCCAGGATGGCAACCTGGGGCTGGCTGATAATGGGTGTATTGAAAAGGCCGCCGAAGCTTCCGGGATTCGTCATGCTGATGGTCCCGTTCTGCACGTCATCCGGCTTGAGCCTTTTGCTTCGGGCCCGCTCGGCCAGATCGAACATGGACAGCGAGAGTCCGGTAAAACTTTTGAGATGAGCGTTCTTCACAACCGGAACAATCAATCCCGTTTCCAGCGCGACTGCGATCCCGAGATTTACGGGCTTCTTGTATATGATGGTATCGCCCGACACCGAGGCATTGAACACGGGGAATTCACGGACAATATCGACCAGAGCTTTTGCAAAAAACGGGGAGTAGGTCAGTGGGATTCCTTCCCTTCTCATGAATTCCACCTTGTGGTTTTCGCGCAGCTGCACGATCGCGCTCATGTCCACCTCGAAAAAAGTGTTCACATGCGCGGAAGTTCGCTTGCTCAGAACCATGTGATCGGCGATGGCTTTCCGCATCGGCGTCATTGTTTCCGTCTCCGACTCGCCCATGAACCGCATCAGCTCGGGTGCGGGCGGGGCAGCCCGGGCTTCCGGCTCCGGCGGCGGAGCGCCTTCAGAGGCCACGGAGGGCTCCGCGGATTGCAAACTTTCCGCTTTTGCCGACTGCGGGACCTCTTCGGGGACCGCCATCGTGGGAACAGTCTCTTTTCGGGCCAGATATTGAAGCACGTCGTCCTTGGTGATGCGTCCTTCCTGGCCCGTTCCACGGATCTGGCTGAGATCAAGGCTGTACTCGCGCGCGAGCTTTCGCACAAGGGGGGAGGTCCGGATGTCCGAAACTCTTATTCGAGGCGCTTCGGTTTGCGGGCTTTCTGCAGCAGGGGGCGAAGGAATCACGGGCTCAATCCCGGCAACTTTTTCCGGTTCAGGCGGATTTTCGGGCCCTGCGGGAGAGGCAGGCGCGTCGGCCTTCACCTCCGCGGCTGCACCGGAGCCCGAAGGAGCGCTTCCCTGCTCGCCGGCGTCCGCGATGATCGCCAGCACAGTATTGATCTGGATGGTTTTGCCTTCGCCCACGAGAATCTCGCTCAATATTCCGGATGCGGGAGAGGGAATTTCCGAATCCACCTTGTCGGTGGATATCTCAAACAAGGGCTCATCGCGGACCACCGCATCGCCCGGTTTTTTCAGCCATTTCGTCAGCGTGCCCTCGAAAACGGACTCGCCCATTTGGGGCATCAATACCTTAATCGCCATGGGATTTCGTACCTCCTGAATTTGTCATCCGGAACCCATCCGGATTCTGCGCCATTCGGCCAAATTCTGAATATTGCAGGTCCTGATCCCTCACCCAGCTTCCTGCTGAAAGGCGCATTGGAACATGTACCTTCAAACTGCGCAACCGGCAACCTTCAATCCGGGCCATGCATGTGCGCCCGGCCCTGCGGCGGAAAGCTCATCCAGGCATGCGCCGGAGGTTTGAAACCGGGAGAGATGATGCCGGCGTATCCTTGCCGCCCTCGTCGTGCCCAAAACGGTCAAGCTCCCCGTGCAGCGCGTCTTCGCTGACGCGTACCATTTCCCGGTTGAAAACGCGCCCGAATTCCCGGACAAATCTATCCGCGACTTCCGCCATGCCGAGAATGCGGGACAACAGGACTTGCATCGACGTCACTCCCCGGCCCACAATCCCGCACGGGATTATCAGATTATAAAAGGACAAATCCGTATTGACGTTCAGGGCGAAACCGTGGCGGGTCACCCACCGGCTGATGTGGACGCCCATGGCGCCGATTTTTCCCTGCCGGGTCCACACGCCCGTGAATTTTGCGTCGCGCGCCCCTTCGATGCCGTAGCCTGCCAGGAGGCGTATCAGGGATTCCTCCAGATTTCTCATGTATCCGTGGACATCGCGCTCTCCGGCGCCGAGCGCCAGGATGGGGTAGCCGACCAACTGCCCCGGTCCATGGAAGGTGATATCCCCTCCGCGGTCCGCAGTCCACAGACCCACACCTCGGGACTTCAGCTCATCTTCCGAAACCAGGAGGTGGTTCTGCCTGGCGCTGCGTCCCAGCGTAATCGTCGGCGGATGCTCCAGCAGCAGAAGCACGTCCTTTTCAAAACCGAATTTTTTCGCCGCGCAGATCTTCATCTGAAGATCGAGTGCTTCCGGATACGAAACGGTCCCCAGCCAGAGAGTCAAGCAGTCTTTCGCAGCGGTCACGCGTCTGTCAAATATGGATGGCGGCCCCGCTATAAAGAGCGTGCGCCGCTTCCATAATTCCCTCCGATACTGTGGGGTGTGGGTGGATCAGATGAGACAAGTCGGCGGCGGTGGCTTCGAGCCCTATCAATGCCGCTCCTTCCGTAATCAGCTCGGTCACCTGCGGCCCGATCATATGGATGCCCAGGATCTGCTTATATTGCTTTTCGCAGACAATCTTTATAAACCCTTCGTTGGCCCCGAGAATCGTGGCCTTGCTGACCGCAGCGAAAGGAAATTTGCCGGTTACGACCTCTAATCCCCTTTCACGCGCCTTGGCTTCGCTGAGGCCGATACTCGCAATCTCGGGATGGCAGAAGACGCAGCTGGGAACCAGGTCGTAGTTTATGGGCGTCGCCGCTTTGCCCGCGATCGTTTCCATGGCAAGCATCCCCTCATGCGAGGCAAGATGTGCCAGGGCCTGGGTCGGCACGACGTCTCCGATAGCGTAAATACCGGGGATGTTTGTCTGCATGTTTTTGTCCACCGTTACGTAGCCGCGTGAAGTGGACACATGAAGCCTTTCCAGCCCCAGGTCTTCCGTCACCGGCCTGCGCCCTACGGCAACCAGGGCCTTTTCCGCCACGATGCCTGCCGTTTCCCCATTGGGCAGGGAGACCGTCGCATGCACATTGCCGTCCCGGACAACGATCTCCTCCAGACGCGCGTCGGTCAGGAATTTGATGCGTTTCTTCGTCAGCAACCTGCGCACCTCCTCGGAGATTTCGACATCCTCGAGCGGAAGAATGCGGGGAAGCATTTCCACGACCGTAACATCGGAGCCAAAACGGGAAAAAATCGAGGCGAATTCGATGCCCAGGGCTCCCGACCCGATGATCAGGAGCGATTTCGGCACGCTCTCCAAATCCAGGATCTCCTTGTTGGTCAGGATGGCGCGGCCGTCGACCTCAAGACCGGGCAATAGCTTTGATTCGGAGCCGGACGCAATCACTATGTTCCTGGCGTGCACTTCCGTCGTGGCGTCTCCCTCTATCTGAATTGTGCCCGGTGCTGTGAGCTTTCCCTTCCCGCGCAGGACGTCGATCTTGTTCTTCTTCATGAGAAAGTCCACGCCTGCGACCAGCTTTTTGATTATTTTGTCCTTCCGGGCTTTTATCAGCCGAAAATCAAGGCTGATGTCCTGGCAAATGATGCCGAATTCCTTGCCATGCAGGGCCTTTTCATAGAGATCGGCATTCATCAGGAGCGATTTCGTTGGGATGCAGCCCCAATTCAGGCAGGTTCCTCCCAGCCTTGAATATTTTTCAATCAGCGCCACTTTGAGCCCAAGCTGGGCGCCCTTGATGGCCGCAACATAGCCTCCCGGGCCGCTGCCTATAACCGCAACATCGTAGGAAATATCCTCTGTGCTCAAGGTCACCTCTTCCGGATAGGACGTTTTGACTCAGTGATTAAGCCTGAACCCTGTGCCGGTTTGATCCGAGGCACGTGTAGCATCCGGGCCGCCCCAACTGCCGCCGCACAATGTCCAGCCTGAACCGGGCCATGCCCCGATCCCTCACAAGTTGATTTAGGGCACCCATTTACAGCGATCTCATAGTACCTCGGTCAGCAAAGGGAGTCAAGAATACCGGTCCCGGGTTCAATCGGGCCGGTGAGGATCCTCCGCAGAGCCGGAGGCTTTACGGCTGCTGCCCCCAAAGGAAGCTTGATCGCGGCCAATTAAAGATATAGGAAGTTTCCTGCGCCTTAAATACCTTTGCCGTTAATTGAACCTCAGAATGTCGAATTCAGAATAATGAATTTCGAAGCCCTATCCTGACTTCTGCGGTTCAACATTCGACATTCGATATTATGTTCGAGGCTGAATCGAGCGGAACGTATCCAACCGATTTGGGATGTCAATCGTCGATGGCGCGATTTCGGCGAGGCTGTTGGCTCAACCGAGCAGCTGATCCATCCTGTAAATCATGCCTTCACGGGTGTACGCGGCCAGTTCCACGACCCCCGTATCCATCCGGATGGCGTCTTCCGGACAGGCTTCCACGCAAAAGCCGCAGAATACGCAGACGCCTATATCAATATCGAAGGTGCCGGGCATTTTTTCGATATTCGGGTCCGGATTTTCCTTTGCGACGATGTGAATGCAGTGCGCCGGGCAAATGGTTTCACACATCATGCAGGCAACACACCGCGGGGAACCATCCTGCCGCCGCGTCAACCGGTGTCGCGTCCGCAGCCTTCTTGCATAGGGCCGGCGCTCCTCCGGGTATTCTATGGTTACGGTTTCACCTTTGCCGATCTTGAAGCCGAGGCCCCGCACGACATGCCGGGGAAAATTTACGGCGAAGTGTTTCGCCGTAAGAGCGAGTCCGCGGATTATTTCAACCAGGTAGATTTTCTCGATGAGATTGAGAGGTCTCTGGATCATGGCCGATGTCCGTTGGCGATTTTTGCGATGCCTGCACCCTTATGCCTCTGCCGGCCCGCCGCCGTCAGGCATCCTTTCGGGCTCTGTGCCGACGCCCTTTCGCTGCATCCTGTCCCCGGCCCATTATACAGCGGCCGCTTGCCCGGCCGGAAATCAGGACGGTATTTCTTTGATGCGCTGCCGAACCAGGTCGCTGTGATTGCCTTCCTGGGCGGCATACTGCAAAAGTATCTGTTTCCCCTGCGTGTCGGCAAATCTATCGGCAAACTGCCTGAAAAAATCTGCGGTGCCGCGGTTCAGGGTTGAAGCCAGTTCCAGTGAAGTCCGACTATCCAGTCGAAACTCGCCGGATTTTTCATGGCCGGCAAGATCCGGGATCATAGTATTCAGCTCATCCGGATTAAAGTGGAGAAAAACCGGAGCCTGGGCCAGGTCTTTCTCCTGATGCATGATTTCATCAAGCTTTGCGTTCAGGCTTGACACATGAGCTTCCTCTTCCCGCGTCAGCCAGTCCAGGATATCCTTTCCACCACTGTCCTGGTTGCGCTTTGCCAAATCCCTGAAGAAATCCAGGCAGCGGTTCTCCATGCACAGCGCCATTTTTATTGCGTCCCGGGCAAAGATCCGTTCCGTATCGTGCTTCTGAGTGTCCGCGGCAGGCTTGTGCTCCCGGCAATCCTCGCATATCCCGTATGTTTGAAACCTGTGATGGCTCGGCTGAAAATGATATTTTTGAATAATCTCATCCTGGATCCTTTCCAGTTCCGGGCAAATGAATTCAATGGCCTTGTTGCACTCAGTACACACTATGTGGTGATGATGGGGATGATGATAGCTGTGTTCGAATCGGGTCAGGCCGTCTCCCAGAGTAATTTCCCTGGCAATTCCGCAGGCAGTCAAAGACTTCAAAGTGCGAAAAACCGTAACCACGCCGACCTTTTTATCCCGTTTCTTTACCAGAGCATAAATATCCTCAACGCTCAGGTGCCCCTCGGTGTTGAGAAAGGTTTCGAGGATCAGATCCTTCTGATAGGTCTTCTTCAGGCCGTTCTGGCGTAAGTAGGAATAGAATAGTTCGGTTTCTTCCTTCAATTTTCTGGTTGACATGTTCCAGCTCCTTCTAGACGGCTTTCAGATCATAACATGTATTATGCAAATGATCTTCAACAAAGATTGAACCCACATTCCCTCAGGGGTTCATGGCCGGACACCCGGGGATTTTGAGCACGCGTCAGGCAATGCCTGGAAACTTGCATTTACGATTATAAAGTTTCAGAAATATACCATAAATACCTTCAAATTCCCAACCTGTTTCGCACCGAAGTGCCGGGCATAGGGGACGCCAAAGGCATCCCATCCGATATGGCGGCCATCCTTCTGTTGGAGGCAATTGCCGGCATAAGACCAAATGATTGGATCCGGGGGCGGTCGGACTCCATGAATCCTTTCGGAAAGGCCTACGCGGCTCGCTCCGCCAGGAATGTGAAGCTGATGCGATGGCGCTCGCTTTCTATTACGCGGAAACCGTTAAGCTCCAGCTTTATCAAAAGCCCGGCCTCGTCGAAAAAACCGAACCGTATGAAGCGTTCGAGAAAGTAGGCCATGCCGGCCGATCGTGTCGGGCGGATTGTAGTCTGGACGCAAAGATGGCCTCCGCGGGCGAGCACCCGGCGGATTTCCTTCAAAGCATCGTCCGGCCGATCGAAAAGGTGCAAAGCGCCGCAGCAGTTCACATAGGATAAAGCCTCATCGACAAAAGGAAGGCAAAATGCGCTTCCACGCAAAAGCAGAATGTTCCGGATGCTTTCCTTCTCCGCCAGGCGCCGGGCATAACGCAGCATCGGCCATGACAGGTCCAGGCCCACCATGCACTCGCTGCCGAGACTGGAAAGCGGGCGCGTGAAGACGCCGGTTCCACAGGCCAGGTCCAGCACGCGGCCGCCCTGCCGCCCGTTCGCAAGCCGAAGGACCGTTTTCATCTCCTCGCCAAAAAAGCGCGAACTGGCGATGTAGTACCCGACCTGACGCCAGAATTTTTCATAGATGGACACGATGGCCGGAGTCTGCATAAGACGCTGGAACGGGGTGATAACCTCCCGCACATCTTCCCCCGCCATGTCCAATATGCCGTCTTTCAACGCATACCGCGCGTGGCAGGATATGCAGGAGAGGCTGCCGTCGTCCGGATTCAGCCCGGCTTTCATACAGCGGGCGCAACGCAAATAGGGAAGGATTTTGGCAAGCATAGATATTTTCAGGGCAGCTCTGTAAGGATCTCCGGGCCGTTTTCGGTGACGGCCACCGTGTGCTCGAAATGAGCGGAGGGTTTCCCGTCGAGAGTGACAACCGTCCAGCCGTCCGCGAGAACCTGCACGCGGTCGGTGCCCATATTGACCATCGGCTCGATCGCCAGCACGATCCCGGGCCTGAGCCTGATGCCTCGCCCGTCCACGACATAGTTCAATACCATGGGGTCCTCGTGCATGTGCCTGCCGATGCCATGGCCGCCGAACTCCTTTACCAGGGAAAAACCGTGCGCTTCGGCGTGCGATTGAATTGCGCGTGAGAGATCGCCCAGGTGATTTCCCGGAACCATCTGGTCGATGCCCAGGTAGAGGCATTCTTCCGTTACTCGCAGCAGTTCCTGGGTCTCGACGGGTATGCCGCCTATCGGCACCGTGATGGCCGCGTCCCCGAAATAGCCTTTGTAGAGGACACCGAAATCCAGACCGACGATATCGCCTTCCTGCAATTCGATGTCCCCGGGAATGCCGTGCACCACCTGGTGATTGATGGAAGCGCAGAGCGCCCGCGGATAGCCCCTGTATCCCTTGAAGGCGCACTCGGCCCCATATCTCGAGGTTTTTGCTTCCGCGCGCCGGTCCAGCTCTTTGGTATAGACCCCGGCTTTGCAGAGCCCCCGCAGCTCTTCGAGCACCGAAGCGACGATCCGTCCCGCATCGCGCATGATCCCGATTTCACGCTTCGATTTTAGATTCACCATAGATCTTTGAGAAAATTTGTGCGGCGCCTGCTTTTGCGGAACCTCCGGATCCCGGCCTGGCCCAGCCGCTGTGCCGGGCAGCATAGGAGCTGTTCCGGCTAGCGGTCCAGCTCGCCCGCGATCATGTTGATTGTGCCGAACGTAGCCACGATATCCGCGACCATGTAACCCTCGAGCATGGTATGCAGGACCGCCATATTGAAGAAACAGGGAGGGCGGGCACGAACCCGGTAAGGCCTGTCTTTCCCGTCGCTGGCTACGAAAAAGCCCAACTCGCCGTTGGCCCCCTCCACCGCAAAATAGGTTTCTCCCGGCGGCGGGCAGATGCCGTGGTTGTCCATTACGAGTTTAAAATGGTTCATCAGGCCTTCGATATTGCCGTATGTGTCTCCCTTGTTGGGCAGAACAACTTTCTTGTCTTTTGGCATGACGCGTTCGTGATTGGGCCGCTCCATGCCCTCCAGAGTCGGCTCCACGTCGCTGATAACGTTTATCAGGCCTTCAGTCCGCCCCATCTTGGCTTCGTCGACAAGATCAAAAGACTTCATGACTTTGACCTGCGAATCCATCGGAGCTTCGCCGTCCGGGATCTGGCGGATAGCCTGGCGGACGATTCGTATGCTTTGCCTCATCTCTTCCATGCGGACCAGGTAGCGATCGTAATTGTCTCCGCGCTCCCCTAAAGGAATATCGAAATCCATCCGGTCGTACACGAAATACGGAAACGCCTTCCGCACATCATAGTTGACGCCCGAGGCGCGGCCCATGGGGCCGGTGACCGAGTATCGGACCGCATTATCTCTGGTGAGAATACCTACATCCCGAGTCCTGTCCACAAAGATGCGGTTGCGCGTCAGGAGCTTGTCCACCTCGGAAATTTCCTTTTCGGTCTTCACCAGCGCCGATTCCATCTGCGGGCCTATATCCGCAGGCAAATCGCCCTTGACACCGCCGATGCGCCCGTAGGAAATGGTTATGCGCCCGCCGGTCACCGCTTCGACAATGTCGTAGAGATATTCCCTGGCTTTCATCAGGTACAGGAAGGCCGTCATGGCTCCCAACTCCATTGCGGAAGCGGCGATGCAGGTCAGGTGGTCCGTGATGCGCGAGATCTCGCTCATGATCACCCGGATGTACTTGCAGCGTTCGGTGATCTCAATCCCCAAAAGCTTCTCGACCGCCGCACAGTATCCGAAGTTGTTGATGAGGGGGGAAACGTAATTGAGCCGGTCCGTGTAAGGAATGGCCTGGGTCCAGCTCGAGTTTTCACAGCTTTTCTCGAACGCCCGGTGCAGGTAACCAATCTCGGCTTCCACCTTGAGCACGTTTTCTCCCTCAAGCTCCGTAATCAGGCGGATAACTCCATGCATGGCGGGGTGCGAAGGCCCGATGTTCAGGAGCATGCTCCTGGTTTCCTTGCCGCTGTCTGTAGGGATCATAGTCGCCTCTAAAGCTCGTGTTTCTGGTTTTCTATCTTGGCCTGCAGCTTTATCAGCCCATCCAGCACGGCTTCCGGGCGCGGCGGACATCCGGGAATATAGATGTCAACCGGCAGAATAGTGTCAATGCCCTGCACTGTCGAATAGTTGTCGTAGAACCCGCCCGTGCAGGTGCACACGCCAAATGCCACGACCCATTTCGGCTCGCACATTTGGTCGTAAACCCGCCGCAGGATGGGCGCGATCTTATGGCTGATGGTGCCGACAACCAGAAGAACATCCGCCTGCCTCGGTGAAAAACGGGGCAGGCCCGCGCCGAATCGATCCATGTCGTAATGCCCGGATGCCGTCGACATATATTCCATACCGCAGCAGGCGGTAACAAAAGGATAAACGAAAATGGAATATTTGCGCGCCCAGGCGACTGCCCGTTCCAGGTTCGTGGTAAGGAATCCCGGACCTTGTCCCGATTCAATTTCCATATCATTTCTCCCTCAGGGGCCCCTGTTTCAGCTGTCCAATATATCCAATATTGAGGGTTCCCGTACAGAGGAATCCGGTCCCGGGCAGATGGATTTATTTTCAGAGGTATAAACGCCGACGCACGCTGAACGGGCGCCGGTCCACGCCGATAAAAATATACATTTTTTCAGCGTACGTCAGCGTCATGTCAGGGTTTCAAAATACGGAGCTGTCAAACTCTTTGAGTCCCCCGGCAGAGCCCGGGAGGTTACCCATAGAATCAGGGCTCTTCCACTTCCACTTCGACGTAATCCAACTGGCCGAGCAGGACGGCAGGGCGTTTGCGCAGCTTCAGGTGTACGCGATTCACGGGAAAGCCGCGCAGCACGTTGCGGGCTATTTTGTAGGCAAGCGCTTCCAGCAGGCTGTACTCGCATGCAACCGCGGTTTCCTGCACGGCTGCAAGAACCCGGCAGTAGTCGATACCGCTTTCCAGCCTGTCTGTCGCGGCTGCCGCCTCGAAATCACCCCAGATCGTCAGATCGGCTTCACACTCCTGAGGCTGATTCCGCTCCTCGGGGGTCGTGCCGATGCGGGGTTGCAGCCTAACTCCGGCAAGCCTGATGCCGTCCATCCGCGCTTTGCCTGTCATGGTTGCTCCGGCCGAAATCCCGGCGCCCTGCAGCGGATCAGGCCTCGAAGCACTCGCCGCAGTCGCAGGAAGATACATCATTGGGATTATCGAATTGGAACCCGGACCCGTCCGGTCCCTCCACGTAATCCACTTTTGTCCCGTCCAGCAAAGCAAACGATTGCAAATCGACGAAGACCTTCAATCCATCCATTTCGAGAACTTCATCGTCGGCCTGGGGCTGCTGTTCCAGAGTCATCTGATAGCTGAAACCGGAACACCCTTCGGCGTTGACGGCGATCCTCAGGCCCGATTCTTCTTTTCGTTGCGCAAGGATTGACTTGACCTTGTCGATGGCAACAGGCGTCAATTCGATCATTCCTTCTCCTTTGTGGTTGTGCGCCGCTCGTGGAAGATCCCAGAGTCCGGTTAAGACAGGACTCAGATTATGGGAACCCTTCGGCAAATGCAAGCGCGTAACCCATCCTGTCTTTTGCGCTTTGGCTCCCCAGCCGCCGGATTCGCGGGTGGTTTTTTGCTCCCGGGCACCTTATTATGAATATCGGGCAAGGCTGCGGCATTCGCCCGGCCGCAGCCCAAGCCCGGCACGGTGCAGCCATGACTAGCAGGAAAAGCTCTTCGACCGGCGGATCCCTGGGGCAGCTTTCCGACCTCATCAAGGAGGCGGGCCTTCAGCTGAAAGCCCCGCGGCCTTCTGCCGTCCCGCCGCCTCAGAATCCCCCCAACACGGAAACTCCTCGGGCCGGCGATCCCGAGACGGAGCCGCCGCGCAACGATGAGGAAATTTTCAGCGCCGCTATGAACGGCGTAGAGCGGGCCTGCTGGCGCCACGATCCATCCCCCCTGAGCAAACCAGCGCCGGAGCACGGCACGGATCCCGCCGAAGAAGAGCGGCGCCTCATGCAGGAAGCCGTAGACGGGGATTGGCCCCTGAGCATCCTGGACCATCCCGAATATATAGAGGGATGGATCGGCGTGGCTGGGAAAAGATATCTGCCGAATCTGAGGAACGGCCTTTACTCAATCCAGGGGCAGATCGATTTGCACGGCCTCAACCGGGCCGAAGCGCAAACTGCAGTGGAAGGTTTCATCACCCGGATGTCGCGTTTGCGGCCCTGCTGCATAAAAATCATTCACGGTCGAGGGATCAATTCCCCCACGGACAGGGCGACACTCAAGGAAGCTTTGCAGCGCCTGCTTTCGACGCGAAGGATGTCGCATCATGTTGTCGCCTATGCCTCCGCCCCTTTGAAAGACGGCGGAGTAGGCGCGGTTTACGTTCTCCTCCACAGGCGCTAGCACGCCTTTTCCAGAGAGTCCTTCTTGATGCGGCGGCTGCCGGCCCGTCCAAGAGGCCTGATTGCGACCGATATGAGATTCAACCGGTTTCACTCGCAACAGGCATCCTTGCTACCTCTTGAACCGCTCAAAGCGGTTGGAGGAGTTACGCCGGTCTTGAACGCTGACGCACGCTGAACGGACGCCGACCCACGCCGATAAAAAATTATATTTTTTTCAGCGTACGTCAGCGTTTCAAAATGCGGAGCCGTCAAACTCTTTGAGTCCCGCGGCAGAGCTGGCGGTTTACCAATGGAATCACCTGTTGCATGGGCCATCTGGAGGGTGGAGGGCGGGTGGAAACGGAGATGCGGTTCAGACGCCGCGGCCTTTGGATCCGGAACGCTCCAGTGCCCGGGCGACCGAAGGCGGCGGTTCGCGTTTGAGAGTCTTGAACAGCTCCCCGATGATTCCCGGCTTGGAAGCGGCAACATGACTCAGGGTCCGGCATGCAAGAATGCGAACCACGCGGTCGTCATCATCGAGGCGGCCTGCAATGTCGATTAAAAAGCACTGCAGCCGCGACGGGAAGCGCGATCCCATCTCTCCCAGAGCATAGATGAGGTGCCACCGGACATACGCGGAGTCATCCCTCAGCCCCTCTTTGAGCCGCTCAACGATTCGAAGCAGACGGGCGGGGTGCGATTCCGAGAGGCGCGCCAGCGTCGCTGCGGCCCGCCCCCGGACCGCACGGTCCTTGTCCTCGAGCATCCGCACCAGTTCCCCGAGCCTGCGCGGATGGTTGACCACGGTTTTGACCGCCTCGGATGTGCGCAGGATGGAAAGCGGAATCGCTCTCTTTTTGCGGCTGCGGTCTAACGGTCGATGCGTTCTTGGTTCCCTCATCGCGCAACACCCTGGAAGCCATGAATCCCGGCCTCGAAACCCTGCCCCTCTGTCGGTGCAGTGCCGCAGGCGGAAAATTCCGCATCGAAGAGGCAAACGGGACACTGCTTTTTTTATCCTGCAGCAGTATGACTCCGCCAAAGATCGATGTCAATCAAACCCGCCTGCGCTCAGCGAAGCCGGTTTTTTTTCAGCACGGCGAGATGATCGCGGTACCGAGAACGCACCGAGATAAAATCGCGGTGCTCGATTCTCAATTCGTCGGCAATCTGGCTGATTTCGTTGTCTTCGATGGTGGAGATGGCGTCTTCCGAAGAGACCACTGCAAAGAGGCAATCCAGCAGGGCCATTTTCTCGTCATGCGTCGCAGCGGCGTTGAATTCACGGCTCACCAGGTAGTTTTCCGTTCCGCCGAAAAGAACCGTCTGCGTTTTGGCCATCTGCACCACAATCACCGCCTGCTCTTCGGGCAAATGGCCATGTTCCATCACGATCCGCTCGATGGCCCGGGTTTCCGCGGGGCTGATATTCAGATCGGCTCGCGCCGCGCGGCTGAGCAGATATGCGAACGCCGCGATAAATTTTGCACGCCCCGGATCGATTTGATCCAGTGCCCGGGTTATTTTGCGGACGGTCTCCGTTTCCGGGCTCGATTTTCCAGAACCCTCCGACCTGATTCCCAATACGCGAAAAATGGACATGCCCAATCATGACATAATTCCTATCAATCCGCAAAGACAGGTCCGACCCCATATTTCAGGCCCAAGGCTGTGAAACCCGCAGACTGAAACAGGCGCTATCACTGTCCGTCCGGGCCGCCGCGCCGTAGAATGCGGCGCCAAATGCAGGCTAGGAGCATGCCTTTCTTTATGCTATATAGGGTGCTGGCATTCGCGGCGGTTGTGATCCGGGAGTTCACCCAGACCCTTCAGGAGAATCGTCCTTGTCATCCGAAGAAAGACCTGAAAGCCGCGCCGAAATAATGCGCGGCGGAAGCGCGCGTATCGTGGAAAACATGGAGGCAAGCCTCGGCATACCCACGGCCACTTCCTATCGCACGATCGCCGTCAAACTCCTCGAGGAAAACCGGAAATTCATCAACGAGCACCTCGAGTCCGGCGATCGCGGCAAGGTTTCCTTCACGCATATCATTGCCTGGGCTATCGTACAAGCGCTCCGAAGCTTCCCCGCAATCAACGCCTCTTACGATGTTATCGAGGGAGCGCCTCACCGGAGGGTCAAGCCCGGGATCAACCTTGGCATAGCGGTCGACAGCACGCGGAAGGACGGGACCCGCACTCTGCTGGTGCCCAATATCAAGGACGCGGACAAAATGCATTTCCAGGAATTCATGCAATCCTATGATTCCATTATCAACCGCGTTCGCAAGGGAGTGCTGGTGCCCGAGGATTTCCAGGACACCACGATCACCTTGACCAATCCGGGCACCGTGGGAACGGCGTATTCCATTCCGCGCCTGATGAAGGGCCAGGGCGCCGTCATTGCCACCGGAACCATCGGTTATCCCCCCGAATACCATGCATGGTCTCCACGAGCCCTTTCTAGCCTGGGGCTGAGCCAAGTTATGACCATCAGCTGCACCTACGATCACCGGATTATTCAGGGAGCGGAATCCGGGGAATACCTGGGTCGCATCAAGGATCTGCTGCTCGGCGAGGAGTCTTTTTTTGAGCGGATCTATGAGGATCTGCAGGTTCCCGCAGTCCCCATTCAATGGGATAGGGACCAGCATCCGTCGCTGCTGGGATTGAGTTTGGCAAGAGAGGACCCGGAAAAACAGATTGGCGTCGTGCGCCTGATCAATCTGTACCAGGTGCGCGGACACCTTATCGCGGATCTTGACCCGCTCGGCGTGTCCCCGCTTTACCATCCCGAACTGGATCCCGCCAATTTCGGACTGACCCTGTGGGATCTGGATCGCGAATTCGACGCCGGCGGTCTGGGGGGAATGCAGCGGGGAACCCTGCGCCAGATCCTCGCCGCCCTTCGCGAAGCCTATTGCCGCAAGATCGGAGTGGAATACAGGCACATGCAGGATCCGGACGAGAAAGCCTGGATCCAGGAACGCGTCGAGGCTCCGCTTGCCGGGAAACCTCCGGATCCCGAGACGCGGCTGCAGATATTAAAAAACCTTGCCGCGGCCGAAGGATTTGAAAAGTATCTTCACAGCCGGTTCATCGGACACAAGCGGTTCAGCCTGGAGGGTGCCGAAACCCTGATCCCCGTCCTTGCGACCATGATTTCCGGTTTTGCCGCGTCGCACACTGCGGAAGCCGTCATCGGAATGGCGCACCGTGGCCGTCTGAATGTGCTGGCCAACATCATTGGGGTCCCTCTTGCCAAGATCCTCTTTGAGTTCGAGGATATCGCCGATCCTTTGACAGCCCAGGGCTCCGGCGACGTGAAATATCACCTTGGAGCCGCCGGCAAATACCGGTCGCCGGAAGGCACGGAAATTTCTGTCACCGTCGCCCCCAATCCCAGCCATCTCGAGTGGGTGAATCCGGTCATTGAGGGAATCGTGCGGGCCAAACAGGAGCGCCGCGGCGATCAACTGCGCGAACAGGTCATCCCGATTCTTATTCATGGAGATGCGGCTTTCGCCGGGCAGGGCGTCGTCTGGGAAACTATCAACCTTTCTCAACTCCACGGCTACAGGACGGGCGGAACCATTCACGTCATCATCAACAACCAGATAGGATTTACGACATCGCCGCTGGAGGCGCGCTCCTCCCCCTATCCGACGGATATCGCGCTGGCCGTGCAGGCGCCCATTTTCCACGTCAACGGCGACGATCCTGATTCCGCGATCCAGGTGGCGCTTCTGGCCATGTCTTACCGTCAGCGCTTTAAGAAGGATGTCGTGATCGACATCTTCTGCTATCGGCGCCACGGACACAACGAAGCCGACGAACCCAGCTACACGCAGCCCCTGCTGTACAAAAAAATCAGCGAAAGGCCTTCCGTTCTGACCCTGTATTCCGAGAAGCTTCAACGCCAGGGGATTATTACGTTCGAGGCCGTCGACCTGCTGCGCAGTCAGGTGAAAATGCGCCTCGAGGCGGCTTATCAGGCGAGCCGGAAGGGCGATCAGCGTTTCGAACCCAATGTCCCGCTCGCGGTTTCGGAGGAGGAACTCCGGGAACTGCAGCCCTCCGAAGAAGGCAGCGTGGGAATGGAGATGCTGCAGACAGCAGCCCGCGGTCTATCGGCCGTTCCCGAAGGATTCCGCCTGCACCCGAAGCTCGCGGGTTTTATATCAAGGCGATGGGAGATTGTGGACGGCTTCCCCCCCATAGACTGGAGTTTCGCCGAAGCGCTTGCCTTTGGAACGCTCGTTTACGAGGGGACTCCCGTTCGCCTCAGCGGTCAGGATTGCGCGCGCGGGACCTTCAGTCAGCGGCATGCGGTCCTTTTCGATCTTGAAAGCGGCGCTCGGCATGTTCCCCTGAACAACATCAGCCCGGACCAGGCCTCTTTCGAGGTTTTCGACAGTTCCCTTTCCGAGGCTGCGGTTCTCGGATTCGAATTCGGCTATAGCGTGGCGGATCCTCTGACGCTGGTTCTGTGGGAAGCCCAGTTCGGCGACTTTGCCAACGGCGCGCAGGTCATTATCGACAACTTTATCGCAAGCTCGGAATCCAAGTGGCGGCAGCCCTGCGACCTCGTTCTTCTGCTGCCCCACGGGCTTGAAGGACAGGGGCCCGAGCATTCCAGCGCGCGTCTGGAGCGGTTCCTCACTCTTTGTGCCGAGGACAATATGCGGGTTTGCATGCCGACCTCTCCTTCCCAGTATTTTCACCTGCTCCGCAGGCAGGTGCGGGACGCCAAACGGATCCCGCTGGTCGTGCTGACGCCCAAAAGCCTCCTGCGCCATCCGGCCGCGGTCTCCAGCCCTCGGGAACTCGCCGACGGCCGCTTCGAGCTCGTGCTTGACGATCCGGGCATTGCCGACAAGCAGTCGGTTCGACGCATTCTGTTGTGTGCGGGAAAGCTTTATTACGAGCTCAGCGCAGAACGCGAAAGGCGTAAAATCACCCATACCGCCCTGGTAAGAATTGAGCAGCTTTATCCCTTCCCCGAATGGAACCTGTCCAGAATTATCGGATCCTATTCCAGCCTGGACGAAATCTGTTGGGTCCAGGAGGAGCCCCGGAATATGGGGGCCTTCCATTTCGTCCAAAGGTACATAACGCCCGCGCTTCCTTTTGCGCGCGATTTCCGTTACATCGGGCGGCCCGAAGGCGCCAGTCCGGCGGCGGGCTCATTCAAAAAGTTCCGTTCGGAGCAGGACACTTTGATAGACGCCGCACTGGATTGACGGATTTCCGCGGACGCCATTTTGCGCATTTCGGAGGGAATCTTGAAAATTGGCATCACGTGCTACCCGACCTATGGAGGAAGCGGCATCGTCGCGACCGAGTTGGGGATGGAGCTGGCCGACAGGGGTCATGAGATCCATTTTATCAGCTATGAACTCCCCATGCGCCTGAACCGCGAAGTCGAAAACATTCAGTTTCACGAAGTGGAAGTCACCACCTACCCCCTATTCCACCATCCTCCTTATGCTTTGGCTCTGGCCACGAAGATGGCGGAAGTCGCGGAGACCCAGGGCCTGGATCTTCTGCACTGCCATTACGCCATCCCGCACTCGGTCAGCGCGTTTCTGGCCAAATCCATGCTTGCCCCGCGCAGGCTTCCCGTGGTGACCACGCTTCACGGGACCGATATTACCCTGGTCGGCTCGGACCGTTCCTATCTGCCGATCACCCGGTTCTCCATCGACCAGTCGGACGGAGTCACGGCTGTTTCGCGTTCTTTGAAAGAGGCGACAATTCAGATTATCGGCGCAAAAAATGAAATCGAGGTGATCTACAATTTCGTCAACTGCGACAAGTATAAGCCTTCAGGGAATGCGGAATTGAGGGACAGTCTCGCCTCTCCGGATGAAAAAATCCTGATCCACGTTTCCAACTTCCGGGCCGTCAAGCGCCCCACCGATGTCGTGGAAATATTCGCGCGGGTTCAGCGGCAGCTTCCGTCGGTGCTGCTCATGGTTGGCGACGGACCCGAACGCAGCAATGCCGAGTGGTGCGCCCGCAACAGCGGCGTCGATGTGAAAGTGCATTTCATGGGCAAACGAGACAACATTGAAGAGCTGATAGGCATTTCCGATCTCCTGCTGTTGCCCAGTGAGAACGAGTCTTTCGGCTTGGTAGCACTGGAGGCCATGGCCTGTGAAGTCCCGGTTGTGGCCTCCAGAGTCGGCGGGCTGCCTGAAGTTATCACCGACGGTGTGGAAGGATTTCTTGTGGAGCCCAAAGACGTCGACACAATGGCGGAAAGGTCCCTCGCTATTCTTACACGGGATCCCTTACGCATAGAGATGGGAAAGAGCGCCAGGAGAACGGCTCAAGCGCGTTTTTGTTCCCAAAAGATTATTCCCGCCTACGAGGCCTACTACAGGATGATTTTGGACCGGAGATAAAGCTTGAAAATCAATATTGCGTTTGTGTTCGGGGCCTGGAGACCTGTGAACCATGCCTCAGAACCTCCAGATCTCCAGGCCTCAATTCCGCAGTGGAACGGAACCGGCAGGCGTTGTCTCGTTCATTGAAGCTTGACGCTGACCTCGCGCCTGAGCTCGAAACTCAGCTTGTGCTCCGCGTCCAGCACCACTTCTTTCCCGCGCGTCGCAACAACCGTAGCTCCTCCCGCGCCCGCGCCGACAGCCGCGCCGATAGCAGCTCCCTTGCCTCCTCCGGCAATGGCTCCAATCACGGCTCCCAACCCGGCTCCGACTCCAACTTTGGTGGCATCCTTCTTTTTGGTTGACTCGGCTTCAAAGGAAAGAGTGTCGGTCTGCAGCGCGTAGGCTTGATCTTCCAGGAGCAGATTGGACAGTTGGAGCGACATCGCCGCTCGCCCCTCGACCCGGCCGGACTGCGCGACATTGGTCAGTTTGCCCTCGACGATGGTTCCCCGCGGGGCGATGACTTTTCCGCCTGCGACAATATCCTTGTCCACGATGGCCCGGAAGGTCTCGCCTGTCTTATTCACGCCTGTGCTCAAAGCTGAATCCAGCCGGACATTTATCGGTGTGCCGCTGGGCAACGTGACAAACTTGGGTTCCGGCGGCTTCACCGGTTCCGGTGGGACGGCAGGGGTGGCTGCAGGCGCGGCCGCAGAAGGAGCGATATTTGAAGCCGCCTGAACCGGCGCAGCCGGAGTCTGTTGGGCAGGGGCCGCCGCCTTCTGCGCCGGCTGTCTGACAGTTCCGGCCTGACGGGCTGCTTGTACCGGCGCCGGTTGAGCGGGCGGCGCCTGAACCGGCTGCGGCGCCACCTGGGCGGTGCCTTGCTGCGGTGCCTGCTGCGCTTCAGGCTGTTGGGCCTCAGGCTGCTGCACCGCAGGCTGTGCCGGCGGCTGCTGGCCGGCCTGATCCTGATTCGCTGATTTGCATCCGGCAAAAGCAACTAGTATCAGCCCCAGAAAAGCGTATTTTAAGCGTGACATGGCATCATCTCCTTTGAACCTATTTAGATGCTCGAACCGCCGTATAGTCTCAGACTATCTGTGAAACATTATAAGACGCCGTGACAGATGTCACAAATTTTAGAGACTGTTTTCCTTATCGCCACCCATTTCTTGCTGGTGAAGCGAATATGGGAATAAATAAATCGCCGATTCCCCAGCTTTATCGGCAAACCTACGTCCGTTGAAATCTCCGGGATCAATCCACGCTGACCCATGCTGACAAAGGCGCTGACGAACACGGACCATTGATGAAATAGCAGGGGCTAATCGATAGCTAATTTCTGTCGCGAAACTCAGAATTTAGGCCCGGAGGGCCGGCAGGCAATAGGCCCGGCCGTCAGAGGCTGTCTTACGGTTATGAATTTGTCAAAAATGGCGCTCATAAGTTCTTTGTTTTCAATAGCCGATTTTGCGCAAAATCAACCGTTGGACGGCCTCTCACGCCCGGGGCTATTTTCTGCCGGCCCTCCGGGCCTGGATGTCGCATCTCGCGACAGAAACTAGCTATAGCCGGCAGATGCCATTCAGCCGCTTTGCAGCCAACCGCCGCTTGCGCCGAATCCGGGTAGAGGCTGCCTGGGGTTCAGACGTAGTCGCACATTCTCCGAATGACGACTTCACTGAATCCGAATCCGT
>CAYYTC010000003.1:31768-115681 GCA_964474425.1 uncultured Acidobacteriota bacterium | reverse complement strand
TAGGAAATTAGAAAGCCCCGAAGGGGCGACACTAAAACCAATGACCCGAACAATTGGTGCCGCGCCTTTGGCGCTCATTTCCTATTCACCCATAAGCCCGGCCTGACGAGGCTGTCCAACGGTTGATTTTGCGCAAAATCGGCTATTGAAAACAAAGAACTTATGAGCGCCATTTTTGACAAATTCATAACCGTAAGACAGCCTCTGACGGCCGGGCCTATGGCCTGCCGGCCCTCCGGGCCTAAATTCTGAGTTTCGCGACAGAAACTAATTAGTAAGAGATTTGAGACCGCTGCAGGAAATCCTGAACCTGCCGGCAATCCCGGCCGAAAAGTAATAATGAACCCGATGAATGGATGGTAATGGCCTGAGGATGCAGTCTGTGCTCAATCCCTGCAGGCTGTACGGCCTCGAGATACTCGGAGATTTCATTGAAAAGGCAACTTCTTATCTCAGGTGTTGCAGCTGCTTTGGCATTGCTTCCCGTGATTCTCTGTGCCACCGGACAGATTTACTTTCCCCAATCGGCGCAGGCACAAGCTAAGATTGCCGCGGTGCCGAAGGAACAACAGAAGCAGAAGAACAGGGACCGCCTGAACACGGAAGCTCGTGGCCTGTATTTGACCTCCTGGGTTGCAGGAACCAAACGGTTCCATGAAATTGCCGACGGCGTTTCGCGTTCCGGCCTTAACGCCCTGGTGATTGATATCAAGGATTGCACGGGAAAGGTCGGTTACGACTCCGCGCTGCCGATGGTGGCGGAAATCAAGTCCCGCGAGCGGCGCATACGGGACCTGGATGGCGTCCTCGCTTACTGCCGGGAACGAGGGATCCACACCATTGCCCGCATCGCCGCCTTCCAGGATCCTGTGCTCGCAGGCGCGAGGCCGGAGCTTGCGCTAAAGACGAGCGGCGGATCCGTCTGGACCGATAACAAAGGCCTATCCTGGGTGGATCCTGCCTCCCGGTGCGTGTGGAAATACAATGTGGATTTAGCCAAAGAAGCGGCGGCGCGGGGCTTTAACGAGGTCCAGTTCGACTATGTCCGCTTTCCGACCGATGGCCGGCTCACGGGACTGGTTTATCCGGTCTACAAAGGCGATGTCCCCAAAAGACAGGTAATCAAGGAATTTTTCCAATACGTGGACCAGGAACTCAAATCCATAGACATCCTGGTCTCAGCCGATATCTTCGGGCTAACGACGGTCGCCGAAGACGACCTCAACATCGGGCAGAAGATCGAGGATATCGCCCCATACGTGGATTATGTCTGCCCAATGGTATACCCTTCGCATTTTCCGCCGGGATACCTGGGCCTCAAGAATCCGGCTGAAGAACCCTACAAGGTCATCTATGACAGCTGCTCGCGAGGGCTGGAACGAATCAAGGGGCAGCGGGCGAAGTTGCGGCCGTGGATCCAGGATTTCGACATCGGCGCTCGCTATGACAAGCGAATGATCCTGGAGCAGATCCGGGCGCTCCGCGATGCGGGCGCCTTCGGCTTCTGCTCCTGGAATGCAAGGAACGTATACACGATCAGTGATTACGAAGCGCCTCTTCCGCAAGCCAATCCCAACCCGCTTTCACGTTCCGCGTCAACCGCGAGCGTTGGCGCTATGCCACGATAAATTGCGGCCCGATGCCGGATCCTGATGCGCAAAGCGGGCAGCTCCGATACGCTGCCTTTCGCTTTGAAAATCGACATAGCCAAATTCCGATGATGGCATTCGATAGAGTCCGCGGCCCACCCTCCGCCTGTTTCGACTGGTCCGCAAAGCGAAAAATTAACGCCATTGCTGCCGCATCCGGGTTCCTGTTTAAGGAAACTCACACGCGCTTGATCGTAGTGGATATCAAAGAATTGAGGTGCACATCCCTTCCATCCCCGATCCCATCCGAATCAAAAGGGTGTCGGGACGAACGAAGGTTGCAGCCCGCGCCGAGGCTGTAGAGGGACTCCGGAAGATCGGGAAATCACTCAATAGCAGCGACGGCGGGGATTAAACGGATTTCACGGATAAAGAATATCAATCGCGGCGCATTGTGCTAAGATTTCGGAAAAGCCAGGGGGGGGGAAGGATTTGATGAACGGCGTTAAGCTCTCCACGGACCTCGACAATCCGGAAGCTGTTCCGTATTTTCTCTGGGACGAGCCGATGAGCGTCGCGCAACTCAACGACCGGCTCAAAACAGCCTCACGCCTGGAACGTATTCGGTTGCTTGCCAAAATCCTGCGCGAAGCGCGGGATCCGGACGTATGGCGATTTACCACCCCTGATGAAGTTCGACAGCTGTGGCCTGAAATGTGCCGGCTCCTCGGACGCAGAAGAAGTTTTTGGGAATTTCTTTTGGAACGTTGGCGGATCGAGGGATTTATTGCGTAGCAGACTTGGACAGCTTCAGCAAAAATTTCTCCAGGCATTCTTTCCCCGTGAGAAACGTTTCTTCCTGACCGGCGGCGCAGCTTTGGCCGGATATCATCTGGGGCATCGCGAAACACACGACCTTGATTTGTTCACAACCATGGATGCTATCGAAGCCGGCTCCTTCGCCGTCGCGGATGCTGCGAGAGAAATGGCAGCAGCGCTCGAATCCATACAGACATCTCCCGATTTCCGTCGCTATGTTTTAACGCTCGGCCACGAGGCAATCGTAATTGATCTGATCCGGGAGCGCGTTGCGCATGTCGTTACCGAAAAGCCGATATTCATCATTCTCTTTTCTGTTTCTTCAGGACGCTCCCCGGAACGGTAGAGCCTTTTCCAGTCACGCCGCCATAGGCGGCGGCTTGCCAGAGCGAATTACTGGCTGTCCCGGAGGATCTTCCCCGTGGCTTTGTCTTTCCAGTAGGCCCGCTGCTGGACCGGCCAGTTGAAGGTGATGGCCTGGTTGGGGCAGTCGGTCGCACAGCAGCCACAGTACCAGCATTCATCGGGGTGCAGGATAACCGGGGGCATCTTTTCTTCCGGGTTGGGGATAAAAACATCCACCTGGCAGACTTCCACGCAGTGGTTGCAGCCGGTACAGACATCCGGATTGAAAAATACGGGATTAGCCGGGCTGATAATATTGGGTAAAGCAAAAGTTTCCTTACGAGGCATGACGATTCTCCCTATTTTCTTTTATAAACTCCGGTGTAGTCCTTGTTGTGCGCTTCATAGTTGGCCTTCATATCGCCCCAGTAGTTCAGGGGCCGTTCGCCCGCCTTCACTTTGTTGTTTTCCAGCTTGACGGTAACGAACTTGTTCCATTCCGGCGGGTCTATGTCGGGGTAATCGATTCTGAAGAAGAACAGCGCACGGCTGCTGGCCTTGCGTGCCAGGGATGCATGGATGACAATTTGCGCGTGGGTCAGCAGGCTCAGGTCTTCGATACCGCGCATGAGTTTGTGGGGATCGAGGGCGTACAACCTGGGCACAAAGACTTCTTGTATTTCTTTCAGGGAATCCAGCCCGATATTCAGTATAGGTTCTGTTTTGAATTCACTGCACCAGTACTGCAGCGTGCGGGCAATGCCGGCGTGCAGTTCTTTCCAGTCGATGCCGTCATTCCGATTGATCGGAGCGTAGACGCGGGCTTTTTCCAGAACGATCTGGTCTCTGGATATTTTACCTTCGCCCATCTGCCTGGCGTAGGCAGCGGCTTTTCTGCCGGCATACCGTCCGGTCGAAGCGGCGTAACTGTGGTCGCCGGCGGAGAAGGTCTGTTCTCCGGCAACGTACAGACCGTCGAGGGTTGATTTCAGGTCCCAGTCGACAACGGGGCCGCCACGGCCTGCGGTTAGCCAGTGGGACGGGCTGGCCCCTTCAATCATGAAATAGTTCATCAGCTGGTGCTTGGCCGGATCAAAGCCGGCTTTTTCATAGGAATTGATAATATTTCTGGTGGTAGACTCCTCGCCCAGCATAAGTTTCCAGGTAGCCCTGCGTTCGACCTCGGGCATGCCGGGGAAATCGCCGAAAAAGGGCAGGGTGTAAGTGCCATCCTGGATACCCTTGATGATTTTCTGTCTGTTTTCCGGAGATGGTCCCATGGCGCCGCCGTCCGGCCATCCCTGCAAAGGCCAGGGCAGTTTTTTGCCGTTGGCGTCGACCTGCTGGATATTCTCGAAACTGGCGTCGCTGGCGCCGCCGTACCAGGTATGCTTGAGCCCGGTGCCGAGCCCATGAGGCATAGTCTGTTCCATCAGGGCAAGCTCGGCGCCGGCCCTCCAGGCCATAGCTATGCCGTCTCCAGTCTTAGTCCGGGAGCCGGGGAAGGTGTTATAACCGGCCAGCTCCATGTTCAGGAAGCCAAGTGAATTACTGCCGGCCATAGCCAGTACGGCAGCCTTTGACTTGAAGATCATAAACTCGCCAGTGCGGTTGTTAAAGCCCATAGCCCCGATTACTCTGGCACCCTGGACCCCACCCTCTGTCAGCAAGTTGGTAACCATGACGCGGTCGAAAATTTTCACCCCTAGCCGCTGGCACTCTTTCTTCAAAGCGGGCTTAAAGGTTGTCCCCCAGACGCGGACAGTCACCTCGGTGGCATGGTTGGGGCTCATGCGGGGAGAAAACATTATCTTGTCGTCATAGCGGCCTTCGGCTCCCACGTATTCGTCATCCGTGTCCCGGATCTTGCCGCCCATTTGCTCCATTTCCAGCAGCGTATCCCAGTCCTCACGGCATTGAATCTGGGTGCCGATGCCGTTGGCGTAGGAAATCGGCAACGCTCCGTTTGGCGGATCGCCGGCATGAACCGGATGCTCCACAAGTCGTTTGGCCCAGTCATCGGGGTCAACCTTGGAATGGGGATTGGCCGGTGTGACACACCAGTGGTCGCAGCCGGGGCCTCCCGCGCCGCTCCTGATGGTATCCGCCTTTTCCACCAGCGCCACTTTAACGCCGGTTCTGGCGGCACTGATAGCCGCCCAGCACCCGGCGATACCCCCGCCGAGAATCAGGACATCGGTTTCGGTTTCCTGTTCCTCATCGTAGCGAATGGGATACGGCCAGGGCGTCGGCTTGCCGTATTTTTCCAGTAAATCGTGCCATCGGGTCATATCATTGCACTCCTTTCACAAGTGACGAACCGCGTAATAGATCAACCATTATTGGATTATCGGCTGTGTTCCATGCCCCAGGATTCGAACATTTTCCTATAGATTTCCGGCTGCGCAAAGTCGGAATCCATCATCATCTGCTCATGAGCAAACATGGATTCCTTATAAAACTTCCTTAGGCCATCCATAAATTCATTCAGTTTGGAAACCGGTATGGAGAATATCATCTCTCCGGGCTGCGTCAGTGCCCTGACATACTCGCCCGGATCCGGCAGATTTATCCAATACTCGTTGTCCAATATCGGGTTTGTGATGCAAAACGCGCAGGAAATGGGGAAAAAGTTTGATTGGACCTTGGGCTTCTCTTCCTCCTTCAATGAAAGGAGCATATCTCTCAGTTGATTGGTGTCCGAATAGATAAGCACAAGATCCGGCTCGAAGGCGGCTGACTTTAATGGACCCGTCATGATCCCGATATATTTGCCGTACTCAAAACGCTTGTACTGCATTTTGGGATCCCCGCCCTGTGCTCCGCCCTGCGCTTTTGGCGTATCCACCAGTCCATATGCGAGCAGAGGGCCCAGACACCAGTTGTCATCCTTGAGCATTGCCACCGTCATTTTGTCTCGCCTGGACAGGCCGAAGACCTGGCATTGAGCATAATGCTGGTTCTTATCTTTCTTGGGTCTGAAAGCTCCCTTCGGAATGTCGGCCTCCGATTTCAGCATCTTTACCCCTATAGGCGAGGTGCGAAGCACCAGCGATCGCTCCAATTCCTCCCCGAAATTGTTAAAATCTTTCACGTTAAGCATCCGATTCCCCTCCTGCGGGTTTGGTACGGGTTGGGTGCCGGCAACGGTCGCTGCCGCCGACTCGCTGCATGCCGCCACAATGGCGGATCCAAGCCCCATTTCCAAAATATTCCGTCTGGTGAACGACTCTTTCATCGGCGAATCCTCACTTTCCATGCCGCTTGCAGGACCATGCATTGACGCGAATCTATCCCATGCCGCACCTTCATTGCAACAACCAACCGGGATGCCGTCATCAAACTCCCGCAGGGATGGAGGATGATCAATGTATTTGAAGGGCGCCCGGAAAGATATATCATCAATCATTACAAAGATAAACGCAGTTCAACTCCACTGCGACATCGGGAGGCGGGAATGAAATGGGATCTTCTGTCGGTTTCCCTGATTTTTTTCTGTGTTGTACCCGCCTTATGCCTGAACAGGCCCGCCGCGGATCTCATCATCCGCAACGCAAAGATCTGGACGGTTGACACGGCATGCCCGGAGGCGCAGGCCGTTGCCATCCTCGGAGACCGTATTGTCGCAGTCGGCGCCAATCAGGAACTCGACGCCTGGCTTGGACCCGAAACCAGGATTATCGATGCCGCAGGGAAACGGCTGCTTCCCGGTTTCAACGACGCTCATGCGCACTTCGAAACCGGCGGCGCCCGGCTGGGCGAAGTGCAGCTGCACGAGGTGACCAGTCCAAGTGAGTTTGCCCGGAGAATTGCGGATCGCGCGGCCGGGGGCGTTAAGGGCGAATGGATTATCGGCGGCAATTGGGATGAAACCCGCTGGGATCCTCCACAGATTCCCGCCAAAGATCTTATCGATCCGGTTACGCCGGATTCACCTGTCGCAGTGAGCCGCTACGACGGACACATGATCCTCGCCAATTCCCTTGCTTTGAAAGCCGCCGGAATCACCGCACAGACTCCCGATCCCGCGGGAGGCGTCATCGTCCGCGACTCTCGCGGTAATCCGACGGGCGCGCTTAAAGATGCTGCCGCCGATCTTGTCCTGAAGATCATACCCGAGCCGACACACGCCCAGCGCCGCAAGGCAATCGAGCGGGCGCTTCAAATGGCTGCGTCTGTCGGCGTAACCAGCGTGCAGCACATGAATCCCGAGTATGCCGACATTGCGGTTTACTCCGAGCTTCTCGACCAGGGCAAACTGACCGTGCGCGTATATGCGGTTCCGCTGATCTCGCAATTCGAGGATCAGGTGAAGATCGGCATCCGCCATGCATTCGGCGGCCCCTGGTTGAGGATCGGGGCTCTCAAGGCATACACGGACGGTTCCCTCGGTTCAGCGACCGCCTATTTTTTTGAGCCCCTGAACGATCAGCCCCAAAATCGGGGATTGCTTGCCGACCTGATGCACCCCGTCTCATCCATGCGGGACCGGATGGCAAGGGCCGATGCTGCCGGATTGCAGCTCTGCGCACACGCGATAGGGGATGCGGCAATTTCCACAATCCTCGATATTTATTCGGCCATCGAAAAAGCGCACGGAAAGGCCGACCGCCGCTGGCGTATCGAGCATGCCCAGCACATGGCCGCCGGGGATTTCGCACGCTTCGCCGAGTTGCGCGTTATCGCCTCCGTCCAGCCCTATCACGCAATCGACGACGGCCGCTGGGCCGAAACCCGCATCGGGCGCGACCGCGCCGCCAGGACCCACGCATTTCGCACTTTCCTCGATCACGGCGTCCGCCTCGCCTTCGGAACCGACTGGTATGTCGCGCCGCTCAACCCGATGATGACGCTTTACGCAGCCGTGACGCGTGCAACGCTCGATGGCAAGAATCCCAATGGATGGTTCCCCGAACAGAAACTCACCATCAGAGAAGCGGTCGAGGCCTACACGATGGGTTCGGCCTATGCGGAGTTTCAGGACACGGCCAAAGGCTCCATCATTCCTGGGAAGTTGGCTGACATGATCCTCCTGAGCGAGGATGTGCTGACTGTTGATCCTGCCGGGATTCGTGACATCAAGGTGTTGAAAACCTGGATTGGCGGCAAACTGATCTATGACGCCGAAGGCGCCTCATCGACTTCTGCACGTGGTACTTCCTAAATTCCCTCCTTCGATACCGTGATTGCGCCCACCTGGGAAAACAACGCCCGGGTGTCGGCGACATCCCAATGCTCGCAAAGCTTTCCATCCCGTAGACGGAACATATCCACGACATCAAATTTCACCTTGTTGCCCGTTGGTGGAAGGTCGAGAAAGCCTTTGCCGGTATGGGTGCCCGTGATTGTGTTGTAAACGAAAACAGAACCCGCTCTGTGCAGAATACGCTGATTCGTGTGCATTGCCGCATACCTCCATCCCTGCGTGGATTTCCGACGATTATGGCAAACCTTTGCCAGGCTATTTTATTACCGGAGACATATTCTTGTCACCCGCAGGATCGCTGCCAAGAGCACCTGAAGACCTGGGTCATTGAACTTCAATGAATACACCACCCGCTCTGCGGGTGGAGAATTCATTTTCGGACCCCAAAGGATCCAATTTCGCTTGCGGTATGCAATGAAATGCCCTATATGTCAATCCAAATGCCTGATGAATTGGTTAGGTCCCAACTGCGGAGGAAGACATGAAGAATAAAATACTGCATGGAAGTTTTCTGCTCGTGATTATTGCCTTGATCTCCATTTCGATAGCGGCATGCTCCGGTCCGGCCGGTTCGGATAAGGCCTGCGAGGAACGGCTGTTAAATGTCCTGAATCCGTCGATTTCGCCCAAGATGGTGGCGAGGGTGCCGCTCGCCCCACGTGCCGACACCCTGGAAGGGAAAACCATCTATATGGTCGACCTGCAATGGGGCGGACCCGAAGCCGCGTACAGCGTTTTTGAGGAGATGCAGAGCTGGTTTGCCCGAAACATGCCTTCGGTTAAGACCGAGGTTCGAAGGTCAAAAGGAGGATGGATGGGCGGCGACGATCCCGAACTCCGGAAGGAGATCATTGAAAAGAAGGCTGCCGGCGTTATTGTCGGGATCGGTGGCTGACATGGCTGCGTATCGGCCGTGAGCCGATTTGCCAGAAGACTTGAAGAAGAATCCAAAATACCCGCCGTTGGCGCCTCCGGCATCAACGTTGTGAAATTCAAGGATTACGAGCTTAAATACTCCAACGGCATGCCCATCCGTTATGTCGCGTTCCCCTTTCCCGTCGCGGGCCAGCCGAAATCCGTGCACAAGGCCTATGTCGAAGGGAAAGATCTCCTGGGCGGGAAACCAATGATGCAGGCGATCATTGAAGCGCTTACAAAACCCCTTACGGTTGAGGAAAAGAAAAGCGGAATTCCTCCGGAAGGGGCCCCGCAGCCCAGGCTGCTGAAGCCCGATACCGAGGCCAACCTGCAGCGCCTGTTCAAAGAAAAAGAGTGGACGGACTTTAATCCCATCATCCTGCCCACAGAGGAAAGAGTCGCGGCGATGCTCAAGGCAACCAGCCGCAAGCCCAACGAGGCGGTGAGCAAAATGGGTTCCCGGGAATTGACCGTGGAAAAGGCGGCTGCTATTGCCGTCATGGCCGGCGCAAAACCTGAATATTTCCCGACCATTCTTGCCGTGCTTACCCAGGCGGCCTCTTTCGGCAACTCCACGAGTTCCATGGCAAGCATGATCGTCGTGAACGGGCCGATCCGACAGCAATTGGGAATGAATTCGGGAACCGGAGTGATGAGTCCCTATAGCGAGCCCAACTCGGTCATAGGCAGGAGCTTCGCGCTGGCGGGTAAGATCATGGGGGACCTGCGTCTCAAGGAAACCGTCTATACGTCGATTGGCAACAACCTTCAATACAATAACGTGTGTATTGCGGAAAACGAGGAAGATCTACCCCAGGGATGGGAGCCTCTCAGTGTGGAACTGGGCTACAAGCGGACGGACAATGTCGTCAGCATAGGCACCGGATGGAGCTACATATCGAGTGTGGGTGAGGCCCAGCTGAACCATCCGCCCCATATGATGTTCCGGGACTACATGAGATCCCTCGCCGGAATGGGGGCTACGATCATCATGGATCCGACCGTAGCCGGCCTGCTCAGGGACGCGCACGGCTTCAAGACAAAGGCTGAACTGAGTGAATGGCTGTCGAAGAATGTGGAAGTCGCCGCCGCCACCTATTGGGGAAACGGCGTCAACGCTACTGCAAGCTCGCCTATGGCGTTCCAGGGGCTGGAACCTTTCGCCACATGGAAAAAAGTCCCTCCTAAAACGCTGATCAAGCCTTTCACGAATGCCAAAGCCATCCAGTTTGTGGTCGCAGGTGGAAAGATCCAGACCACCTGGTTTGCAACGGATTTCAGACTCGGCAGGGGGATTTTGATCGACAGCTGGAAATAGGCCTTTCACCGGGAAAGATAGGCTAAAAGGCCGCGGATTCCACGGATTCACGAATGTGTTGGTTCCTATAATCCATGGGATCCGTGGCGTTTTTTCAGGGAGTCTATATGCAACAAAATCAGGCGACATTTCTCCAGACAACGGGGTTCCGCCTAACGATGCTAAGCATTACGCTTGGCGCCGCCTTCCTGATACATATTGCGGCGATCCCGGTCCGCGCCCAGGCTTTCGCGGACCTAAAAACGGCTCTGGTGGACTACTCCAAGGCAGATATGGAGCCCGGCAAGGATTGCGAGGCGTTGGGTGGTATCAAGTCGAAGGAGTTTGCGCAGATCACGGCTACAAAAATATCCGCCACGGCTGCGGCGCCGGCGCACTGCCGGGTCGCCGGCCTGCTCGATCCCGAAATCGCGTTCGAGGTGAGGCTGCCGGCCCAATGGAATGGCCGCTTTTATATGATCGGCAACGGCGGCCACGCGGGCGAGGCGCTGGACGATCCCATGCGCGTCTCACAGCTCAACGCTGCTTTGCAGGCCGGATTCGCCGTCGCTCAGACAAACACGGGCCACGACTCGCGAAAGGAGCCGGGCGCAACCTTTGTGCTGAGCAACCCGCAGAAAGCAATCGACTATGCCTACCGAGCGGTGCACCTTACGGCCACGACAGCCAAGTCCATCACGAAGGATTATTATGGCAAGCCGGTTTCCAAAGCCTACTGGAACTCCTGCTCCAACGGCGGACGCCAGGGCCTGATCGAAGCTCAGAGATTCCCTGAGGATTTCGACGGCATCGTCGCCAACGCGCCGTGGCTGGATCAGACAGGCTTTACAATCGGAGCAATGTGGAACCAGAAGGCGCTCAGCGAGGCGCCGGTCACCGCTGCCCAAATGGCGCTGGTGGCCGACAAGGTCATGGGAAAATGCGATGCGGCCGATGGGCTCAAAGACGGGCTGATCGACGACCCGCGCAAATGCGCTTTTGATCCGGCGCGCGACGTCCCGGCGTGCCGTCCAGGTTCCGGCAGTGCGGACTGTCTCACCCCGGCCCAGGCAGAGGCAATCTCCATGGTTTATGCCGGCCCGATGAGCAACGGCAAATTCATTTTCCCGGGCTTCATGCCGGGAAGCGAAGCGGTGATGCCGAACCTTTTTGGCGGCGGCGCCGGCAGCGGATGGATGAACGTGATCGTAAGCTCCAAGCCGGACAGCGTACCTGCGGATTTCAGCCTGGCCGAGAACACGATGCGCTATCTGGTGCACAAGCCGCCGAAACCGGATTACGATTATAAAACCTTCGACTATGACCGTGATATCCACATGCTGGAGGAATGGGGCCGGCTGGCCGATGCCAAGAATCCCGACCTTTCAGCCTTCAGAAAGCGCGGCGGCAAGCTTCTCATGACCTACGGGTGGGCCGATTCGATCCTGCAGCCGATGATGGGGGTGAATTACTTCGAACAGGCAGTGGCCAGGAATGGCACAGATACGACCGATTTTTTCCGCCTGTTCATGGTGCCGGGCATGTCCCACTGCAGCGGCGGCATCGGCACGGATCAGTTCGACCCTGTGACGGCAATCATCAACTGGGTGGAGAAGGAAAAAGCCCCGGACTCGATACTGGCGAAGCGCATCGTGGACAGCCAGGTCGTACGCACACGCCCATTGTGCCCATACCCTCAGGTGGCGCGCTACTCGGGCCAGGGCAGCATCGACGACGCAGCCAACTTCCGCTGTGTGGCGCCCTGATTTTTTTGCCATGGATTTGCACGGAAAGGATCCGCGGGAATCCGTTGCCGAATTCCTTTGGCCTCAAAGGATATATAGACAAATCTCCCGGAACAGGAGAACTGCCATGCGAATTCCATCCGCCGTCGCTTTGTCCGTTATTGCAGTCTTTGCCTTGTTCGCCTGTTCCCGGCGGCCGGAGAAGACCGGATCCGCAATGAAAACACTGAAAATCGAGCCGCTGAAGTTTACGGAGCGCAGGCTGGCAAACGGCTTGCGCGTCTATGCAATGCCGGACCAAAACACGGCGAATGTGTCGGTGCAGGTCTGGTATGACGTGGGGTCCAAAGACGATCCGGCCGGCCGGTCGGGATTCGCGCACCTTTTCGAGCACATCATGTTCAAGGCAACGCGCAACATGCCGGCGGAGATGCTCGACCGGCTGACGGAAGATGTCGGCGGCGAAAACAACGCATCCACCGGGGACGACTTTACGAACTACTACGAAGTCGTCCCGGCCAATCACCTGGAGAGGCTGTTGTGGGCGGAGGCCGAACGCATGGGCTCCCTTGTAGTCGACAAGGCGATTTTCCTTTCCGAGCGTGATGTCGTGAAGGAAGAATTCCGCCAGCGCATCCTGGCCTCCCCATACGGCAAGCTTTTTCTCTATCTCCCCCAGACCAATTTCTCCGTGCATCCGTACGGGCGCCCGGGCATAGGCTCGATAGAGGACCTGGACGCTGCCACGATCGAGGATGTGCGGGCTTTTCACGCGACATACTATCGTCCGGACAACGCGGTGCTGGTCGTTTCCGGTCATTTCGATCCGGCTCAACTCGATCAATGGATCCATAAATATTTCGGACCGATTCCCGTGCCGAACCGGCCGATCCCCCGCCTAACGGCCAAAGAACCGGCGCGCACCGCCCCGCGCGCCTATACCGTCTACGAACCCAACACCCCGCTGCCCGCGGTATCGGTTTCCTATCCGTCCCCGGATGCATTAAGCCCCGATCAGGCGGCGTTGAGCGTGCTCGACGCCATTCTGTCCAAAGGCGAAAGTTCGAGACTTTACCAGTCGATGGTGTACGCGCAGCAGATCGCAACGGAGGTGTTCACCCTCCATGACCCGACACGCGATGCGGGGGCCTACAGCCTGATAGCGATCCTGAGCGAGGGCAAACCGGCGGATGACGGACTCAAGTCGTTGATGGCCGAGATCGCGCGCGTCCGCGATGGCGTTGTTGCCGCGGCCGAGCTCGATGAAGCGAAGAATGAGCTCGTCTCCGAATCCCTGCGCGGTCGCGAGACGGCCTTCGGCCGGGCTATGGAGCTGGCAAATTCGGTGATGCGCTACCGCGACGCCGGGCACGCCGACAAGTTGCTGGACGAGATCCAGAACGTCGGAGCGGAGGACGTTCAACGGGTGGCGAGGAAGGTGTTTGACGACGGCAAGCAGGTGACAATTCGTTACCTGCCGGAGGAAGCGAAACCGAAGGGCGCCAGGAGCGACGCGATCGCGTCGGCCGCGACCCTTCAAGCCCGGAAGCTTGACATCCCGCAGAATGAGACCCCGTCCTATGTTCTGGCGCCGGAAGCCGAACGTGTGAAGCCGCCGGCTCCGTCGGCTCCGGTGTCGGCGCAGCTGCCCGCGCCGGAAGAACGGACGCTGGCAAATGGTTTGCGCATCATTATCGCGCCCAGGCGCGGTCTGCCCCTCATCAGCGCCGAATTGCGGGTGCTGTCGGGATCGAGCAGCGATCCCGCCGGCAAAGGCGGGCTTGCCTCATTTGCCGCCGTCCTGCTGACCAAAGGCACAAAGACACGCAGCGCCACGGAAATCGCGCGCCAGATCGAGTCGCTTGGTGCTCTGCTGTCGGCCTCCGCCGGCCCGGACAGTTCGGGCGTTTCGCTCGAAACGCGCGCAGACCGCGCGGCCGATGCCTTCACGATTATGGCCGACGTCGCGTGCAATCCCGCCTTTGCGGCTGCCGAGGTCGAGCGTCAGCGCCAGCAGGCCCTCGACGAATTGCGCGTGGATCTGCGGCGTCCGGGCGCCGTGGCAGGATTCGCCCTGACCCGCCTGCTTTTCGGCAACGGCCCTTACGGCAGCGTCGCTTCGCCGGCGAGTATCGCCGCAATCAGGCCGGAGGATGCCGGCAGCTTTCATGCCGCTTACTGGCGGCCCGACAACGCGCTGCTCGTCATCTCGGGAGACATATCGCCCGAAGAGGGATTCAAGCTGGCGGCGCGGTTCTTCGGAGACTGGGCGAAACCCGGCACGCCGCTTGCGGCCGAGCCGAACGTGGCGCTCTTCGCAGACGCGCGGCGCGCCGTCGCAATCGATCTGCCGAAATCCGGCCAAGCGGCCGTGGGTTTCGCGATGCTCGGCGTTTCGCGCTCAGACCCAGATTATTTCCCGGCACTGGTGATCAATTCGGTCCTTGGCGGCGGGTATTCCGCGCGCCTGAATCAGGAAATACGCATCAAGCGCGGACTTTCTTACGGCGCCAGGTCCATCCTTCCGCAGCGGCTGGCGCCCGGGCCGATCACGGCCCTTACGCAGACTCGCAACGACGCCGCGGTGCAGGTAGTCGAACTGATGGAACAGGAATTTGCCAAACTCGGGCAGTCGGATACGCCCGTGGCCGAGTTCGAAGCGCGCAAGGCAAATCTGATCGGCTCTTTCGGGCGCGACGTTGAGACTGCATCGGGACTGGCGGGGCAACTTGCTCTTTTGGCGACCTTCGGCCTGCCGCTCGACAGGCTGCAATCTTATGTCGCCGAGGTGCAGTCCGTAACGCCCCGGCATTCAAGGGCGGTTGCCGCCCGACTCTTCGATCCCCAAAAGGCTGCGATGGTGGTCGTGGGCGACGGAGGGATCTTCTTCCAGACACTCAAAAAGAAGCGCGCGCATGTCGAACGTATCCCGATCGACAAGCTCAACCTCGACAGCGCAGATTTGAGATAAACAGTCTTCCCATTACAGTGGCTGGCTCGCGGCGTCCCGACCATTGTCATACTTCAGTTGCCGGCGTTTTTCCAGTGTCCTCCTGAATTGTTACCGTCACAGTGTATGGCACGGACGGCATCATACCGCTCATATTACGGAGCTGCGCAAGCGCGAGGGCTGGATCTGACCGGATGCAGCTGCAGACCTGCTTGGGTAATCCACTCGCCCACCAGCTCCAGCCCATGCTTGGCTTCTGCCTGGCTTCGGCACAGCATCACAAAATCGTCCGCGTGTCTCACCATCTCGATTCCTCGCCGTGCCATTTCATGGCCCAACGGGTCCAGATAGATGTTCGAGAACAACGGGCTGATTATGGCACCTCGCGGATTTCTCCCCTCCGGCGTCCATGGCTTCATTGCCTCCATCACACCTTGCTTGAGGTATCCTTTCATCCGTGGGATCACTGCACCGTCCGAGACTTTCACTCCCAAGCTGTCGTACAATGCTCGGTGCGCCTATTCTCACGTTGTCCCTACCGGGACGGCTGTTGCACATTCGCTCAAGATTGACGCGCATGCCCAAAGCGGCTGAGTCACAGGGTAGCTCCCAATTGGCATAGGGGTGGTTCCTATAAAATTCTCCTGGATCCTCGCCCCAATTTTGAGGCAGTCTCTCCAGCAGCCGTCCGGTTGATCCTCATCCCCGATTTGCCATACGGGCCGGGGCCGTAATAGACTTGCATGGTCCTCAAAAGGCACGATCCTTAAGAATGAAAGGAAACGCATGATTATCAAAACAACCCCCATCCAAAGCATGACCCAGGCATTTTCCGTGAAGGGCAAGAACGTTATTGTTACCGGAGGCAACCGGGGCATCGGTTTCGGCATCAGCACCGCTTATGCCCAGAATGGCGCAAATGTGGCGATCCTCTGTCGAGACAAGGAGAGCGGCGATAAAGCCGTCCAAGAACTCGACAAATACGGAACCACCTGCATATGCATACCGTGCGATGTAGGTCAGGCGCAGGAAGTAAAGACGGCCGTGGACAAGGTCTTCGAAAAATTTTCCATGGTCGATGTGCTCATCAACAACGCCGGCACTTCGACCGTTTCTCAATTCCTGGATGACAAGGGCCTCAAGGAATGGCACCGCATCCTCAATACAAACCTTAACGGCCCGGCTCATACGATTTATGAAGTTGTTCCCCGCATGATTAAGGCGGGCAAGGGTGGAAGCGTCATCAATATTTCTTCAACCGGAGGACAGAACCTTGGAGGAGCCCGAACGCACCCGATGTCCCCCTATCATGTCTCAAAAGCGGCTCTGGACATGTTCACACGCAATATGGCCATCGAATTCGGCGACTATGGCATTCGCGTGAATGCGATTGCGCCCGGCCCGACCCATTCCGATCTAGACAAAGACCTGCCGCCGGATGCGTTTGAAAAGTTTGAAAAACTCATGCCGATGCACCGTTTTGCGGAACCGATTGAAATCGGCGCCCTCTGCGTATTCCTCTCCTCGCCGGCCGGCAACCAAATTACAGGGACGGTCGTGGTCCACGACGGCGGTCTGCTCTTAATCGCCTGATAACGAGGATTTGGAAACGGTTTCATGAAATCCGGTGCTCCCGAATGCTGTAATACGCGGGCCCTCATCAAAAACCAGCGCTTTTCAGTGCTGTTGTGGGTGCAGGTCAGAATTGCCGGTCAGAGGTATGTTGTTGTTTACGGCTTCATTTTTCTCGATAATTATGCCCGAATTTGATTTATGCTTAGCCTATAGCCCTGCTAAGGAGATCCGACCATGGCTGAATCGAAGACAGGCGAAAAAAAGAAGAAACAGGTTTTAAGGCGTGATTTCCTGGTTGGCAGCGGAGCGGCCATCGCGGCCGGCGCTCTGACGGTATGCACCCCTGAATCCGCTGCCCTGGCAGAACCGGTGCCCGCAGCGGCAACGGTTTCCTACGAGCCGTCGGCCGGGTACATCGTCTATGACAGCAGGCTCTGTCTTGGCTGCCAGAGCTGCATGTTTGCCTGCTCGATGACGCATGAGGGCGAAGGGAATCCCTCAGTATCCAGAATCCAAATCATTCGCGACGCCCCGTCATTTACAAAATACCCTTACGACATCGTCCTGTCGGTATGCAGGCAGTGTGTCACCCCTCTGTGTGTCCAGAATTGCCCGACGGGCGCATGTCACGTGGATGCCGCCAACGGCAACGTGCGGAGGATCGACGAAAAGAAATGCATCGGCTGCAAGCAGTGCATCAACTCCTGTCCGCAAAGACCGCACCGGACGATCTGGAATGCGGCGAAGAAAAAATCCACGAAATGCGATCTGTGCATCAATGCACCCTACTGGAGCCAGAAGGGCGGCCCGGACGGGCATCAGGCCTGCATTGAAAACTGCCCCGCCAAGGCCCTCAAGCTGGTGAAGGAGCCTCCGCCACAAATAGATGTTGCGGGATATGACGTCAATCTGGCTCCGCCCGCGGCGAAGAAAGCCGCCCCACCCAAAATGGTGCAATAGCAGCCCCAGGGATGCCTTCGGCGCTTCTTCCGCGCCGGCGATGCGGTGTGAATCGTTTCAGCGCTTCTTCAAATCCTCGATGATCTCCTGGTATTCACGCCTTTTTCTCAAGGGCTCGATGTCCGGGCTGCTTTCCAGCGTCCCGATATCCCGATACCCTTTGGCGACAGCCTTTTCCAATGCCTGCATCGCCTGTTTCGCCCTGCCGCCCAGGCTTTGCGCGCGGGCGAGGTGAAAGTAAACCTGCGGATTGTCCGGCTGAATTTGCGTCATCAATTCCAGCCGCAGCGCCGCAGACGTATAGTCGTTCTTTTCGAAAGCGTCCGAGGCATCCGCATTCAGCACGATCCAGAATTGAGTGAGGATGCGAATCCCGGCGATGCGGCGGACCGCATCTTTCTTCTGATCGGCTTCACCGCTGATACGGGAAAGACTGGTCCGGAATTCCTGGGCGGCGGCCAGAGGATCTCTGCCTGCTTTCACATTTTCAAAAAGAATCGAAAGATCCCTGACGGTGATTTTCTGCCTCCTCTCGACATCCTTTTCCAGCGCGCGGGATTTCCTGACATCTTCAGCAGAATCCAGCTGCTTTACTTTCATCTCAACGGCGGTCACATCCCTCAGTCCGGAAAAGCCCTCGCGCGCAGCGGCATAGCGCTCCAGCGACGCATCCTGCCGCCCTTGCCTTTCCAGTGCTTCGGCTTCTTCCACGGTTTTCGCATAAATCTTTTCGATCAAAGACGCGTCTCTGCCGCGGAGCCCCGATTTCATTGCCTGGAGTTCCAGCCATTCAACAGCGTGAGTGCACACATTTTCCGGCGGCCACTCGTGACCACCGGAAAATGTTTCGAATTGGCGGGGAACTCTTAATCCTGCGAGTACCCGGTCCAAATCCCGGAGTTCAGGAAAATTGAAATCCTCGAAACCCGCCGCGAGGTACACCGCAAACGGGGTTGCCGCAGTCGGAGGGAGGTCCGGAGGAAAGCCCGCGCCAAAAGCAGCGATGCCGGCAACTTTCCCCTTCATGGCAAACCCGACCTCAACGGCAGCGCGGGCGCCGCCGGAAAAACCGGTCAGATAGAACCTCTGCGTATTGACGGAAAATCGGAGCTGGGTATCGCGGAGCATTGCGTTGACGGCCTCTTCAACGATCTTGACAGGGCCATTCCGCGAATTGTTGGATCCCGCCAGGATATAGCCGTATTTCTCGGCAGCTTCCCTGAAACGCTGGACGGGCATCAGGCCCCGGGCGCCCGGATCCAACGCATAAAGGATGGGCCACTTCCTGTCGGACACATAGCTGGAGGGCAAATAAAGGGCGTAGGTCTGCGCTGGACCGCCCTGGCAGGCAACTGTCTCCTGAATTTGACCACGGGGCAATTCCTGGCCTGCGAGCAGCGGTCCGGCGAACAAAAAACAAACAAGCCGGAGATTCAGTTGAATCAGCCTGAAGCCGAGCTTTTTCATAGAAACCCAACCGGGGCAATTAGTATCCTCCGGCGGAGCCGAAGGCTTCATGATGGCTGGCCTCTCGAAGGGGCCTGATTTCATCCGACGAAAGATTAAACCGGTTCCACCCACAATAAACATCCCAAAACTATTTGAACCGCAGAATGGCGAATGCAGAATAATGAATTTCGAGGTCCTTCTGCGGTTCGACATTCGAAATTCGGGAAAGGCATGCTTCAGTATTTGTCAAACTGAGGCTGCCTGCCGTCAATCACGCGGCCAAAGTGCTTTATTATGGATTCGATCCGTTACATCAGGCGGCTGAATCTGTATCATTTTTGTTCGCACGAAACAAGATTTTGCATTCGCGCTCCTGCCGTTTTGCGTATATATCCGGTGAGCGGGCGTAATGGCAGACACAACAGCGATTGGAACGATGACAGCCGATCTTCCGGAATTTGCCGATCTGGTGCGCGCCTATCAGCGGATGGTATTCAGCATCGCTTACCATTTCCTGCACGACCGTGCCGGCGCCGAAGATGTAGCTCAGGAGGTTTTCCTGCAGCTCCACCGGACACTGTCATCGCTCAAATCGGAAGCGCACATCCGCTCGTGGCTGTGCAAAGTTACCAGCCATCGCTGCATCGACTATGTGCGCAGCCGGAAGGAGGACCTTCCGCTTGACAGGATTCCGGAGCCTGTTTCGAAACCCAGTTCCGGAGACCCGCTAATGGCTGCACTTGTGCAGCGCGCGGTGGCTTCGCTGCCTCCCAAGGCGCGCCTCGTGGTGGTTTTGCGTTACCAGGAAGACCTCGAGCCGGCAGAGATTGCGCGCGCACTGGGATTGAGGGTCAATACGGTCAAGAGCCAGCTTCACCGCTCGCTGGATATATTGCGCCAAAAGCTGGGAGGCACTTTAGGAGATGCGGAATCATGAATCGCCTGGAAAATGAGCTGCGCAACGCAATGAGACGGGAAGAACCGCCTGAAGGTTTTGCCGATCGTGTTCTTGCGCGGGTTTCTGAGAGAAAGCACGTTTCTCCGATGAATTTCCTGATGCGGCCTTCCTTCCGATGGGCCTTAGCCAGTGCCCTGTGCCTGCTGCTGGTTGTGGCCGGAGTCGAGTACCGGCGGGATAAGCAGGAACAGGCCCGCGGCGAGGCCGCCAAAGCACAGCTCATGCTGGCTCTGCGCATTACGGCCGGCAAGCTTCAGCTGGCTCAGGAGAAAGTGCAGCAAATTGGAGCTCTGCAAGGCTATTGAATATGGAGAAGAATTTTATGCGAAATACAACCTTTCTATGTTTCTCAATCCTCGGCCTGGCATTAAACGCCTTTGCACAAGCAGCAACCTCCTGCAAGCTTCCCATCAACCTGGACAGGCTTGCTGCCAAAGCCGCGGAGGTCGTGGATGTCGATATGGATGCTAACATGCTTCAATTCGCGGGCAAATTTCTTAATGGGCAAAAATCGGATGAGGCCCAGGCCCGGAAACTGATATCCAGTCTCAAAGGGCTTTGCGTCCGCAGCTTCGAGTTCGACAGTGACGGCCAGTATGGGGCCGAAGATGTCGAGGCAATTCGAGCCCAGTTTCAAAGCCCCACCTGGTCCCGCATGGTTGGCGTGCGCAGCAAACGCGACAAAGAAAATGTCGATGTCTTCTTCCGGATGGAAAAAGGTTCCGTCACCGGGCTGGCCGTAATCGTGGCAGAACCGAAGGAGTTAACCTTCGTCCACATCGATGGCGTCATCGATCCGCAGCAACTGAATGAATTGGGTGGCCAGTTTGGCATCCCAAAGGTGGAAATGCCTGAAAAACCGGCGGGAAAGGCGGAATCCAAATGAAGCGGATCGGCGCGGTTGAGCGCGACGGCATCTCCCTGGTACAAATCAGCATCAACCCGAAAGCCCTCGAAGACTGGAGAACCAGTCCCGGGGATAAGGCAAAAAGCGCATCCCAAACAAATTAATCTGCATTTCGCTTCGCGCAAACAGACGCAGCAACACAGCCAAGGGCGGAAGCTGCGCCCTGAGCCGAAGCCGCACACCTGCGAAGCCTTTTCCCTTGTACAACGGACTGGAGCAAGTGTACTTTGCAGAGAGGATATATCATCCTCACGGGAACTGAAGCCCGTCCGGCGCGCGATGCGCCACCGCTGCCGGCATCGCGCAATGCCTTAAGGTGAAGTCCCAGCGAGCGCGATACGCCGTAGATCATGCCGATCGGTATCCCCATCGGCAGCCGGTGCCGGCTGATTGCTTCCATTGCCGCAGACGCAATGCAGCCGCACTGGCGGCAGTCGGGCTTTCCTCCAAGTTGACAGGGGTTTACCGCAGTCCTGAGATCGGCGGAGGTCGCGCGGGTTGTGAGCGTGAATACACAGCGGCCCGGATCAGAAGGCGGCCGCCGATAGGCCTGAAGCAAACCTGCCGGCAACTCCAATTTTTCGGACACGCTCTCGAGAGCAAAGAGCTCGTTGATCACCCGTTCACGCACATCGAGTGGCAGGATTTCGGGGCTTGATTCCCCTATCTGAGGCGTATACAGGCTTATCCAGATTTTCCGCACTTCCGGTTGTTTCTCCCAAAAACTGACGAACTCCCGCAGATACCCCGCCCGGTGGGTCATCTGGCATGTCACAGTGCAGTGCACGGTGACGGCATGCCCGTGTGTTGTTGCGAAGGATCCTGTCATACGTAGCGGGGGACCGGCGCCTGTCATGTTCGGGCTGCAGGCCGTCGATTGAAACTGCAAGAGTCAGGCGGCGGATTTGGCGCCACTCCAGGGGAATAGGGCCGACCGCGCTTGTCACAACCTGGGTATGGATTCCCCGCTTATCCAGTTCAGGGAGGAGCCGGGTGATTTCCTGCCGGCGGATCAGCGGTTCTCCGCCCACGATCGACAGGTGGAGCGGCCGGTGCCGATCGACCAGGGAAAGGACGCCGTCAACCAGTTGCGTCCCCTGGAATTCGCGCTGGTCTGCGAGAGACCCCGCCGCTCCAAGGCGATCCGCCCTATATGCATAGCAGCCGGGGCAGGAGAGGGGGCATTGCCGCGTGATCTCAATGGACATTGAAGGTGTCCGCCCAGCCAGAATGCATCCCCAAGCCCGTACAATATCGAGTGTCCTCAATTCATTCTCCTTTCAGGATACTCGAAAGCTAACCATACCAAGCGGGCAGGACAACGTCAGAAACACGACAGTTGCACGACAATGGGCATTGAGGAGAGCGCAGCCTGACAGCGATAAATTATTGATAATAAATCAGAAAGCGGCAATCTGGCACGCTCAGATGGGCCTTGGATGAAGAACGGGGTGGCTTTTTTGAGCCATAAGCAATTGGCGTAGTGCGGAGCTGGCAACTTCTTTTCGTCGGTTGAAAGGGCCCTGGTATTTTAGGACATATTTATGTACTATTTTTATATGAAATCCGTACCAATAAATGAACTCAAACAGAGGCTTGCATCGATTGTCGCCGAAGCCGAAGCGGGCTACGATGTGCTTATAACAAAACATAACAAGCCTGTAGCCCGATTGACTCGTCCGGACACGCAGCACCTGCACCGAGGATCGCGATTCGGCAAAGCGAAATTGACTCCGGTCATGAAGGGAAAAACGGCGGGGCGCTATCTTCAAATACTCGAAAGAGATCGTGACTCGGACACCCGGTGATTATCCATGGCAAAGCGATTGTATCTGGATACCTCCGCGTATTTATGCATCCTGTTGGGCGAAACCGGGCACGAGAAGCTGATCCGGGAAACAACAGGGGCGGAACTGCTCTCCAGCGTTATCCTTGTGCTTGAAACCGGCAGAAACCTGATAAGACTTTCCCGCGAAGGTATTCTCACCGCCGCTGATTTTCAGGCATGCATGTCTGCCTTCAATGATCATATGCAACAGTTTCTACTGCGCGACCTCACTCTTGATTTATGCGGATCCATGATGATGCCGGCGGTCTCAACTCCTCGCTCGTTTGACCTTGCGCATTTACGCACAGCCTTGTGGTTTCATCAACGGAAGAAGCTCCATCGTTTTGTCACGCTCGATCAATCCCAGGAAATGTCCGCCAGTGAACTGGGATTGCCCGTATAGGATATCGCCGCGATCGACGAGCAGGCCTAGGGAAGCCTTTTCCATCAGGCATTTTCCGCTCACTCCCATTTCAAAAGATAGGAATATCCACTCGCTTTCCAGTTCATGGAACGCATCCGGCCGATTCTCCTCAAAGCCAGGCGGCTTCCGACTGCACCGAGGCCTGATTCTGTCTTTGCCCGAGCAATTTTGCAGTGTACCCTTGCAACAAAGCATACCCAGCGACACATCAAAGCGCAGGGCGATCCATAGGATGAAAAAATCCGAAGCCGCGATGCGGCTTAGACGATTTATCCGCTCAGGCTGTCGATCAAATGGAGGATAGCCACTCCTGGGACATCAGCCCGGACGGCAGGCGCTTCCTGATGATGAAGGATGATCAGGCGCCCGGCGCGGCGCCCGCAGCGCCGGCCCCGGGCAAAATCAACATCGTCGTCAACTGGCTCGAAGAACTGAAGCAGCGCGTCCCGGTCAAATAAAGCCATGCATTCCACCATGACTTGCTTAAAGACCGGCTTTCGGTTGAGGGGAGAAACCGATTAGGGTAGAATCGGCCTAGAGGATTGACATGAAATTGAAAATTATCCTGGAACCAAGCGACGAGGGCGGATTCACCGCAATTGTCCCCTCCTTGCCGGGTTGCATAAGCGAGGGAGACTCAAAAGAAGAAGCCCTGAGCAACATTAAAGAAGCCATCGAGCTTTATTTGGAGTCAGTGGAGGATGACCTTTCCTGCTCCTCTGATGCCGAGCTGCTGGACATCGCTGTATGACGAAGGTTCCGAGCCTTCCGTATGAAAGAGTCGTCAAGGGGCTGCAGAGAGCCGGATGGGTTGTAGTTCGCCAAAGAGGCAGCCATATTCGTCTTCAAAAACACACTCCGACGGAAACCCTGAAAATCATTGTTCCGGCACACCGTCCAATTAAGAGAACCACGCTATCCCGTATTCTCAAGCAAGCCAGAATTTCAGTCGAAGAGTTCACAGAAAATCTATAAGCGCAAGCATACGCGAACCTACTCATAAGGTTCAGCGTTCATCGGCGCTTTTGTCGGCGTAAGTCAGCGTTAAAAGGGCATGGAATCCCAGCGCAGCTAAAAAGCTTCCCGTATCTTCGCCGCCCAGTGGTCAAAATTGCCGTAGAGATGCCCAAGGTGGGGCGCCGGTGAAAAATGCCCGTGCCTGAGGTCCGTCTCCAGGGACTTTTTCATCAACTCCATCGGGATATTTTTGCTGTCGGGCAGCGTGCGGTCGTAAAAGAACAGCAATTCAACATGGGCGCCATGGCCATACTCGATCGGAATAATCTGAAAATTATTCGGCGCGTTTAAAATCAGCTTCTTATCGATGAAGTCGTTGAGGAACTCCGGAAACCTTCTGGCTATCTCACCGGCGTGGCGGAGCGAGTCTGCGTGCAGGACCGGCGCCCATCCGCCCCCAAGCTTCAGCACGCGCTGCAGGAAGCTCACGATGATGAAGAAGTCCATATTGTCTTCCCAAATCTTGCGAATGGATGGATCGACCTCTTCCCCGCCCGTTTCGCTGGCGATATCCCACAGGACCCGCTCCTCATACGCCGTTTCCTCCGGAGACGAGGTGGCCAGATAAACCCAGACCGCGCAGGACAGCTCTTTCTGGAAAAGTCCGCTGTCCCACAGAGCCCAGAAATCGTTGGCCGAAACCGTGAACATCACAGCCGCAGTGGCATAAAAGAACTTCAGCACCGCCGCGCCGATTTCGGCTCTGCCCATTTCGATCATGAAATCGCGGGCCTTTTCGAGAGCAGCAAATTTAAAGATAAAGACTTTGTGGCAGTCCTGAGGCAGGCGGACCTTGTACGAGGGAGCGCGGCCTTCCGACGGCATGACCGCAGGCCCTTTCCAGGCGTCCAGGCCAATGGCCGCCTTGGTAAAAACTCCGCGCCCCTTCTGAATCAGGCCTACCAGACTTGGTCCGGGCCCATCGGGGCAGAACCATCCGGCGTCATCTCCAAGAGAGCCGGCCCTGAGGATTTCGCCTGAAGGCATCACCCACTCGTATCCCAGCAGATAGCGGTTATTCTTCGAGGTGCTGTGCTGGTTGTGGTGTTCCCCCTTGCCCAGAAAGTTCGACATTACCGAACACGAGGGGCCCACGGACGGAACCGGATAGCTCAGTCCCCTTTTCATGAGCTCCGGCTTCAACTGGACATGCCGGACTCCGGGCTCAACCACCACGTAGCGGTCCTCTTCGTTGATCTCCAGGATCCGGTTCATTCGCCTGAGGCTGAGAATGATCTTCAGCTTGGGGCCGGGCGGCATTCCGGCCGAAAGGAGCGAGACGACGGAATTGCACTGGATGTCGTGCTGCCTGCATATTTTGACGACAGCCTGCACTTCTTCGGTATTGCCCGGCAGCACGACGGCATCGGGGCTTGCGGGCTTGCGGCCATCCTGGGGCGAAGCATGCCGGTAGGCGGCGAGAATATGGGGGCGGCCACTTATGTATTCTTTCCCCACCACGCCTTCGATCATCCTGTAAATATCTTCCGGTAAGCTCATGCGATCGATCCTTCCCTTTGAATCAAAGCGCGCGCACGACAAGCTCGCAGAAATCATGGTAGCCAAGCCCATTTTTTCGGGTCTCCGCAGCTTTTTGGAAGCTGGACTGGCAAAAAGGGCAGGTGGAGACCATGGCTTCCGCCCCGGTAGAAGCGGCTTCTCCGATTCTTTCCGAAGCCGTCCAAAGCGCAAATTCCGGGAATGCGGCGGGCACGCCTCCCCCGCCCCCGCAGCAGAACGCGTTTTCCTCGTTCCGGGTCATCTCGATCAGCTCGATGCCGGGAATCGAGCGCAGAACCTGGCGCGGCGCGTCGTAGACGCCATGCGTTCCCCTGCGCCACTGCTTCGGAGGATCGTGATACCCGTAGGGCTTGATTTCCCCCTTCCAGGGGACATACAGCTCCGAAAGCCTGCCGAGAAGGCACGGATCGTGATAGGTCACCCGGATATCCGGAATTCTGCCCAACCTCAGTCTGCCGTCCTGCAAAAGCCGGCTCACAACCTCGCTGATGTGCAACACTTCGAAATCCAAACCGGCGACTCTCGGGTAAAAGCCTTTGAAGGTTCCGTAACACTCGGCGCAGCTTGTTATCAGTGTCTTAATCCCCAGCTTTTTTATGGCTTCCAGGTTATGCCCGGCCAGTTTTGCGGCGGCCTGTCTTTGTCCGGTCCGCCACAGCGGTCCGCCGCAGCAGTATTCCTCCCCGTACAACAGAGTGAAATCGATTCCGGCGGCGCTCAGGATCTTTACGGTGTCGCGGGCGATGCCGGGGTACAGATAGGCCGCGGTGCAGCCGGCGAAATAGGCTGTCTGCGCTCCCTCGGATACCCGCAAACCCTCGGGCACCCAGTCGAACCGCTGGCTATGCGCCCGCCCATAGATGTTGTGACTGGCGGCGGCATGCACGGCCTGCTCCCTGTGCTGCGGCATCGGTCCCCGGCCGTCCTCGACGCACTTCGCCCTGAGGGCAAGGATTGTGTCCAGGACTTCCATGTCGCGGACCGACTTGCAGTTGATATCGCAGGCGCCGCAGGTTGTGCATGCATAGATATGCGCCAACAGATCCTCTTCATACTCGAGGGCCCCTTCCAGAAGCTCCTGGGCGATATTGATGAGCCCCTGCCCGGAATAGGAATCGTACTTGTATCTCTGGTAGATGGGGCAAACCTCCGAGTATTCCCAGGCTTTCATCTTGGGGCCCAGGATAAAACGGCACTGGCCGCAGTGATTGCAGGATTCCATGGTGTATTTATAGTCGCCTAGCGTATCCATATCTCATTTCCTAAAAACAGAGTTTTCCCGGGTTGAGGATGTTGTTCGGGTCGAAGATGTCTTTCAATTTTCTCAGCGCTGTCACACTTCCAGGATATCGCCCGTAAACCATTTCCGCCCACGGCCCGTACGGCCGGCTGAAAAACGCGCCGTTCTCCATCAGGGATTCCGAGGCATCCATGAACAGCTTCCGGACCTCAGCCGTTTCGTCCGGATTGGAACTGTCGCAGGGCAAACTGAACTCGCAGTGGCATCCCCTGCCCTGAACCATGGGTTGGACATAAGCGCCCCTGTCTTCACCCGGATACCGGTATTTGGCGGCGATCGTTTCCATAAGCCGGATAAAGCCCGGAGCTTTGCTTAGGGTTGTCAGGAAAAACAGGTCATGGCACGAACCCTTGTGACGGAGCTTCCAGTACGGCTCTTTTTCCCACGGACCCGACAGCAGTTCGAGAACAGCGCCTTCCTTCCCTTCCGCTCCGGGGAGCGCAGCCTGTGGCTTCAATCCAAGTTCCCGGCAAACTTCCTTCAAATACCTTTCCTGTATATTCAGTCTTTCGTCTGCCCTCCTCTCATATCCGGCGACGCAAACAATGACGGTCCATGGAGGCAGGCTTCTTTTAAGCTCCCCGTAATCCGTTGGCCAGTTTTCAGCCAGGGCCTTGGCCAGGTTCACGTTATTCAAGGCCAGGCACTCATCGACGACTCTGCCCCTCAACAGACGGATCATGGGCGCCGCCAGGTCATCGACGTTTGCTATTGGGATAAAATAAATCTTCTGCAGAGAAGGCAAAACTTCGGCCTTGGTTGTTGCCCAGGTGACCAGGCCCATCGTCCCCTGTGCTCCGGACACAAACCTGCAATAGTCAATCTGCCCCGGGCCCCAGGGATTCACCATGTCGGACTTGAGTGTCTCCATAGGTCCGGGACCTGATGCCGAGCCGGTTCTTAAATCATCCCCGGTTCCATAAACTATCTCCAGAGTCAGAAGCGGATCCAGATAATCAAACTGGTACTTGGGTATGAGGGTCGGCTCTCTTTCCAGGCGGCTGGCAACCACGGATTTGGAGGCTCGCGGCAGTAAGGGCATGCTGAGCCTTAGTCCATGTTTCTTCAGCTCCGGAACCAGTTTGCCAAAGGTAACGCCAGGCTGAACCGCGGTGCACCGGTTCAGGGAGTCTATTTTGATGATCTGGTTCATCCTGCGGAAGTCCACAATTACGCCGCTCTGGACCGGCACAGTGTCGCCGTGAAACCTGGGCGGGCCCGAGCTGACCGGCACCAGCGGCATCCTGCTCTTATTGGCCAGCCCGACTATTTCCTGCACCTCCTCCCTGCTATCCGGATACACGAGAAGCAGCGGAGCGCTCCCGGCGACGAAGCTGCAGTCTTCAGAATATCCCGCAAGAGCAGCCGGATCGTTGACAACGCGTCGCTCATTGACAATCCCGGCCAGTGAGTCCTTGAATGCAGCCGCATCTGCGGCAGTTTTGTTTCTCGTCGCGATGTCGTTCTCATCAAAACTCATGGGCTTGCTCCATCCTATATCCACCGGGAATTTTCAATTGGGTCCGGATAAAACCCGGAGATTCATTCCCGCAAGCGGGGTGGATCCGCGATTCTGCAAAGGCACAATTGCGCCTATAGTACACCGGCATCCATCCCAGCGCACCATTTTCAGACACCGAATCTCTTTGTACCAGTACGGCGCCAATACAGTTGCAAGCCGCCCGGTTTGAGAATAGTATCGTCTTCATGTCACAGCTGCAGCAAAGGTCGCGCCTTGCAGCCTTTACACAAACCGGAACGAGGATTTTGAATGAATGAAACCTGGCTGGAATAGGAGGTCCTATGAAGCGCAAGTCATCACGCAGGACGTTCCTGCAGGCGGGATTGATGCTGCCCGCTGCCGAACTCATCTCTTCACGCGGCCTGGAAGCGGCCCCGCAGGCGCCCGGCGAAATTGTCTATAGAACTCTGGGGAAGACGGGGCTGAAACCCTCCGGCGTCGGATACGGCCTGGGACAATATCCCGATCCCGATATCATCGCGCGTTGCATTGAATTGGGCGTCAACTATTTTGATACCGGACGTATCTATGGGGGAGGCCACAGTGAACGGATCTTCGGCATTTCCATTAAGGGTAAGCGGGACAAAGTCCTGATCTCCACCAAAAGCAGCGAAGCGACCCGGGAAGGTGTTTTAAAGGACATCGACACCAGCCTGCAGACGCTCGGCACCGATCATGTGGACGTCTACCTCCTGCACGGCAGGGATACGCCGGAAAGAGCGCCTGAAGAAGCCATTGAGGCATTGCGGATGATCAAAAAGCAGGGAAAGGCCCGGGCTATCGGCCTCAGTACGCACGACCCCAACAATATGGTGGATTACATTATCAAATGTAATCTGGACGTCGTGCAGACCTCCTACAGCTATGTGATCGGCGGAGTCTACAGGGACGCAGCCATCAAAAAGCTGCACGATGCGGGCCTCGGAGTGGTAGCCATGAAGCCGGTCATAGGTTTGACCAATGCGCCCAAGGAAATGGGCCCCATGCCGGAATACTTTAATGAAAGGATGCTGAAAGCCTATGGCTTCACAACACCACCAAGGGATTTTTCCTATCAACCCCCATTGAAAGCAGGGGAGGAGACCGGTGTTGCGGCGCTCAGATGGGTCCTGCGAAATCCCGGGATCAGCACCACGGTTCCGCACCATGAGAGCGTTCATGAGCTCGAGATGAATATCCGGGCTATGACGGGATCGTACACTCCGGCCGACGAGAAGCTTTTGTATGTGCGGAAAGAAGAAAACAGCCCGCTTTACTGCCGGATGTGCTATCAGTGCAAAGGCCAATGCCCGAAGGGCGTTCCTGTGACGGACGAATTGCGGTTCCTGGCCTACAACGACTTCGGCCGCAGTCTTCAGCAGGCGCGCCTCAGTTTCATGGAATTGCCCAGGGAGGTCCGGAACCTGCGCTGCAGCGACTGTTCGTCCTGCGTCATTCAATGTCCGAACGGCGTCATGGTCCGGGAACGGCTGATCCGCGCCCAGGAACTTCTTGGGTAGCCTCGCATTTCCGCATAGGCCCAAGCCCGTCTGGAAACGCTGACGAACGCTGAATTCCCAAAAGGATTTTTTCAGCGTTCGTCAGCAGATATCGGCGTAAGTCAGCATTCTTTGGAGCGATGGGTAAATACAAGCTTTTGGATTCAGAAAGAAGGAGCTATATGCCCGATACCAAATTCGGAAAATATTTCACTACGGATGTGCTCAAGGAAAGCCCTAAGTTCCCCGGGCTGTGGGACTGCTCATCGACGCGGCATCTGAAAGGATTCGGGGGAGGACATCTCTCCGTGGACTGCATCTTCATCACCAGGCCGTTTGTTATGGTCAGCCAGCCGCACCGGCATGAATTCCCCCAGTATCTGCATTTCTTTTCCGCAACCCCGGACGACCAGAAGATCTTTGACGCGGAGATCGAGATGACCTTGGGCGAGGACGAAATCCACGGGGAAAAGCACATCATAACCCGGCCTACAGCACTTTATATCCCGGCCGGCGTTTTCCACGGCCCGCTGAATTTCAAGGTCATTAACAAGCCCGTGGTTTTTGTAGACATCGCCCTCGCCGGTGAATACAAGAGGATAAGCAATACGCCCGATTAATTTGCCAGCGTTCATCAGCGCTTTTGTCAGCGTATGTCCGCGTGATCCAATTCTGGAGCTTTCAGTGCCGATGAGTTCTCCAGCAAAGCTGGGGGTTTACCGACATATTATGGAAATCGTTTCCCCGCAGAGCGCCATTATCACCAACATCCAGGGCTTTTCCATTCATGATGGACCTGGAATTCGGACGGTGGTCTTTTTCAAAGGCTGCCCGTTGTCGTGCAGTTGGTGCGCCAACCCCGAATGCCTGTCGGGAAAATCCCAGATGGGTTTCCTTGCGAATCTCTGCGCAGGCTGCGGCAAGTGCCTGGAAATCTGCACCAACAACGCCATCCGGCGCGGCGAGGGAGAGCACCGTATCGATTATGCCTTTTGCATAGCCTGCGGCAATTGCAGGGATCATTGCGACTACGGCGCCCTGGTGCGATACGGCGAACCCATGACCGTTACCGAGGTTTGGGACGCCGTCAGGCGCGACAAGATTTTCTACGAGAATTCCGGCGGCGGGGTGACCGCTTCGGGAGGAGAGCCGCTGCTGTGGGCAAAATTCGTCCGGGAACTATTTGAACTCTGCCATCAGGACCGGATCGACACCTGCATCGAAACATGCGGAGCGGCTGCTCCCGAGGCGCTCCTAGAAATCCTTCCGGTGACGGACCATTTCCTGTTTGACCTGAAACACATGGATCCCGACGTCCACAGAAAGTGCACCGGACAATCCAACGGTCAAATTTTGAGAAATGCCGCCCTGGTCGTGGAGCGCGGAGCCGATGTGATCTTCCGCCAGCCGCTCATCCCCGGGGTGAATGATTCCATCGCCAATATAGAGGCGATGGCCAGGTTTTTGACCAGTCTGGGCAGAAATGCTGCAAAGCTTCAGCTTATGCCGTACCATAGAATGGGTCAGGCCAAGTATAAGGCGCTCAATTTATCATGTATAATGGAAGGTTTGGGCGCTGCTAACGACAGTCAGGTTGAGGCTGTCAAGGAGGCCTATATCAGGCGCGGCGTTGACTGCACGATTTCACGGTAACATGGACATTGGGGTGAGAGCATGGTCGAAATAGATACAAAACTCCTCAATCGGATCGATGCGCTGGAACTCAGCGAACATAATCAGCAATGGAAGCAGGCCATGAAAACATCAGGCTGGAAGTTGTTCGCCGACAGGGAAAGATGGACGGTTGCCTCCTGGCGTGAAACCGAGGGGGAGGACATCCAGATACGCCGTGCCAAGCTGTTTAAGAACATCGTCGAGAACATCGAGATCCGCATTCACGATTTTGACCTTATTGCGGGCCGCCTGACACCCGGTATCATAGGATGTTCGACATCGTTCGATGTTTGCGGCGACTACATCCCCGACATCTGGAAAGACACAGCAGAGCTCCACATTACGATGGACGCAAATGTCGGCATGGATCCCGAAAGCATCGGGATTCTGCGCGACAGCGCCCGGGAATTCCGCGGCAAAACGGCGCCCGAGATGACTTACATGGCGTGGGAAGCGGTCGTCGGGTCGTGGATGAAGGATGTGGAAGCGGCGAAGCTGAAGGACCCCACCCTGGACAGCGGTATATTCGGGCAAACGACATCCGTGCTGAACTGGGAAAAAATCATCGGCAAGGGCCTGCGCAGCTTTATCCAGGAAGCCCAGGAGCATATGGACGCGTTTGTCGCCAAGCGCGAGATCAATATCGACAAACTTTATTTCTGGAAATCCGCCATCATTGTCTGCGAAGCCGCAATCCATCATGCGCACCGATATGCCGCTTTGGCCAGAGAAATGGCTGCGGCGGAAACGCGTCCGGAGCGCAAATCCGAGCTGCTTCATATTGCGGACGCTTGCGAATACGTCCCCGAAAACCCGGCCCGGACCTTCCACGAAGCCCTTCAGGCCATGGCCATTGTCGGCGTGTGCAAAAACTACGAGCACCCCATGCACAATAATCCGCAGTGGGGGCGGGGAGACCAGTATCTGTACCCCTATTTTATCCGGGACATCCGCAACGGCCTCCTCACGCTGGAAAAAGCTGCCGGACTCCTGGCAGAACTCATAGGCCGGTGGGGCACTCAGACATTTGTCGCTTCCGAAAGCCTCAAGGAGTCTCATCAGATCAATTTCGGAATCAACAACATCATGATCGGCGGATACGACGGGAACGGAACCGATTGTTCCAATGAATTAAGTTATCTCTTCCTTCATGTCATCGGCCTCCTGCAGTTGTCTTCCCCGACCCTCGGATTGCGCTGGAACAGGGCTACGCCCGATTGGCTGATGAACAAAGCCATCCGCACCAACATGGTCACAAAGGGAGGCATTCCCCTTTTTGAGAATGATGAAGTCGTGATCTCACATTTCGTTGAAGACGGGATTCCCATGGATGAAGCCGCGGAGTGGTGCGGTTTGGGTTGCGTGTATCCATGCCTCCCGTCACGAGCCGAGCATTACGGTTCCGAAGGCGTGGCTGCCTGCAACATGGCCGCCATGCTCCACCTGGTGCTGCACAACGGCGTCGATGTGAACGGCAAGCGCACAGGATTGGAAACGGGCGATCCGAGAGGGTTTAAAAGCTTTGAAGAGCTATACGACGCTTTGATGAAACAGCACCGGTTCATCACGCATCGCACTTTCTGGCTCGCTGCCATCGCCCGGAAGGAGCAGTCTAAACACGTGAGACTGCCTTTTTTGTCCACAATGAGCATCCAGGCATGCATGGATTCGGGACAGGACCTGCTTGTTCCGAATCCCGACAACTGCATGTTCGGCATTTCCGACAGAGCCATCATCGATGTCGCCGATTCTCTTATGGCCGTGAAGAAGCTGGTTTTCGATGACAGAAAACTCACGATGGATGAGCTCCTTGCGGCGCTGGACAGCAACTTTGACGGCAAACGCGGCGAAGAAATCCGCCGGATGTGCCTGGCACAGCCCAAATTCGGCAACGACATCGATGAAGTGGACCTTCTTGCAAAAAAAATCAGCGAAGATTCCTATCAAATCATCCGCAGCTATGACAACTCGCCTTTCCGCAACTACATCATCGCGAGAGAGGGTCTTGCCTGGCACTATTTCGGCGGACTGGGAGTCGGCGCTTTGCCTAACGGGAGGAAGGCTTTCGAGCCGCTCAACGACGGTTCCGTCTCCCCGATGAGAGGCGCCGACCGGAAAGGCCCGACCGCCGTGCTCCGCTCGGCGCTCAAGGCGGAATTCAAGGACTCCCACGCCTCGGTCCTGAACCAGAAATTTTCCGCTGCAATGATTCGAAGCGACGAGAGTGTCGACAAGCTTGTCGCCTACACGAATACGTTCATGCGGAACGGCGGGTCGCACATTCAATACAACATGGTCGATACGCGTGAATTGAGGGACGCCAAGATCCACCCCGAAAACCACCGCGACCTCATCGTCCGCATCGGGGGATTCAGCGCTTACTTCACGCAGCTGTCTCCCGCCATTCAGGACGATGTCATCAACCGGAACGAGCACAGCCTGTAATCCGGCAGTTTACGGATGCGTCAGATCCCTCCGGCAAAGCCGGAGGCTTGAAAGATTTGAACCGCTCAAAGCGGTTGGGGTAGTTATGCCTGCCTTGAACGCTGACTTACGCGGGCAAAAGCCGATGAGGCGATTCCGATCCCCGCCGAACAAATCGGTGACGTTTGTCAGCGCTTTTATCAGCGTTTCTCAGCGTTTCAAAATACGGAGCTATCAAACTCTTTGAGCCCCCCGGCAGAGCCGGGAGTTTTATCAATGAAATCACTTGGCCCCGCTGCCTCCATCGGCAGTGTCCGGATCGGTGGAATTCCCTGCAGGCACCGATCGATCAAATGCCGTGAGGCCGCCGAGCCGGCAATTTGGGCAGGCTGCTGCGCTCATCGGATTGGCCTCAAGTCCACACCTCTCACAGGAAGAAACTTACTTTTTGGCTTTTATGTCGTAGCACCAGAGCATGTTGAGATCGCGGATATATAGTTTCCCATCTGCTATTACGGGATACGCCCAGGCCTTTTCCATCGGGTTGCCATGCTTGGGTTGATCGGGCGGCACGAAACGTCCGCGTTCCCGGTACGCCTCAGGCAATGCCTCGATGAGCGCCACTTCCCCTTCTTCGCCGTGCAGATACAAATGGCCGTCCCGGTTCACCCCGCGCCACTGCGGCCAGTCATATGCCCAAGCCAGGGCCGCCGACAATAAAAGCATGGAGAGCACCAACCAACCCTTGCTCCGATTGAAATTGCCCATGATTTCTTCTCCTCTTCAAAGGTTGAGCCATTCTGTTTTCCTCCGCTAAGAGACCTTAGCGGGCCCGCTATCGGCAGGCACTCTGTCGACTTCATTGGCAATTATCGTTTGGGCGGTTTCCGCGACTCCGCCGGGGGTGGTTCCGCCCTGTACGGGAATTGCCGCAACCGCTGCAATAGAGAGAATTAAGGTTCCCATAACCACAATGGATAGGACTGCCGCCCCATAATTGCGTTATCCTTCGCCCTTTCAAGTATATGCCACAAACATTTTACGAGATCCTGTGCCCGCCGGTACGCTCCGCAGGCAGAAGGGGTTGATTTGTTGTTTCATCGACAACAGCTTTGGCTCTTTGCTTAGGGCTGTATCGGCGGTTGAATTCCACGGAAAAAACGGCTTTCCGTATTGATCCATTTCAGCCTTCAGCATTTTTGTCCTGCTCTCTCAAACGCCCCGCGGTTCAACCGGTCATCCCATCAGAATCCGATGAGGTTTTTCAAAAGGATATAGATTCCGGCGCCTATGAAAACAATCGCTGTCAGCTTGCGTACCCATTTTTCAATTTGCGTCAATTTGTCGAAAACCTTTCCGATCGACTGTACGCTGAAGACCATCACCAGAGCGAACACGACAACGGGAAGTGCCGTACCCAGGCCATAAACGGACGGCATCAAAACAGCCGACTTGCCGTCGACGGCCAGCGGGATCAGGCTTCCGAAAAAGAGCGCTGCGGAAAGGGGGCAAAAGGTCAGCGCAAAAATAATTCCCAACAATCCGGAGCCCCACATGCCCCATTTCCCGGCTTTCTCCTGAACCGAGCCGCTTACCAGAGATGCAGAGAACGAGATGGGGATCACATCCAGCAGGATGATTCCCACAAGAATCAGCAGCGGCCCTATGATCTTGTGCATGTTGGATTCAAGGAAGAAGGATACTTCCGGGAGAGACAGCAGGCTTGCAACAGCCAGAACCGCAAGGACCACATAGGCAAGCATCCTGCCTGCCGCATAAATTAGTCCGCTGACCAGTACCTTCCTGGATGATCCCAAGTTCCGGGTAATGAAGGAAACGGCCGCTATATTGGTGGCCAGTGGACATGGGCTGATGGAGGTCAGGATCCCCAGCCAGAAAGCCGAGAAAATGTCGAAGGGCATTCTCTTCTTGTGCGTGGCCAACTCGGCACGCAGTCAGATGGCCGAAGGGATCGCGCGCTCCATGGCGCCGTCTGGAACAGCAATCTGGTCGGCCGGGAGCCGGCCGACCGCTGTTCGCCCGAAGGCTATTGCCGTCCTGAAGGAAATCGGAATAGACATCTCGGGATACCGTTCCAAGGGGATAGATGAGATCCCCGTTACCGAGGTGTGCGCCGTCGTCGCTCTGTGCGCGGAAGAGGAATGTCCGGTTTTTCCCGGAAATGTCCGGCGGTTGCACTGGGGATTGCCGGATCCTGCAGCGGCCAGAGGTTCAGAACAGGAGGTACTGGCTACGTTCCGGGAAACACGCGATGAATTGCTCCGGCGTATGGCGTTCTTCCTGAAGGAGAGATGCTCATGCGGCTGGGAATGGGAAAAGGGCCGGCGTTGGCGCTCCTACTGGCCGGCCCGGCGCTTTCTCTGCCCAGCATCCTGGTCGTCTGCAAGGTTAATGGTGCCAAAAAGACACTCGTTTTATGCGCGCTGGCGGTGATGATGTCAACGATTGTGGGATGGCTGTTCGGCAGCTTGCGTTGAGAATGCAATCCGAGAGGCGCGGGGACTAAAGGAGCCTTAAGCAGGGAGTGACTTTAAAGGATATAACAGAACGGAGACGGGATATGAAGATCAAGGTTCTGGGCACGGGATGCCCGAAATGCAAAAAGCTTTATGCCGAGGCTCAAAAGGCCATTGCCTCATCGGGAGTGCAAGCTGATTTGGAAAAGGTCGAGAAGATCACCGAAATCATCAAATACGGCGTGATGTCCATGCCCGGGCTGGTCATCGACGGAGAGGTCAAGGCGAGCGGGCGCATTCCAAACAGCGAGGAGATCGTCTCGTGGATCAAGGCGACTGCAAAAAGCGCGGAGCCGATTACAGGCACATAACAATTTGGATGCTATCCTCAATTGAGCTATAAATATCCGGATCCCCTAACAAAGCGAAGTCATCGCGGGGAGGATCACAATGAACTATAAATGCCATTTCAGGCGTCTGTTGTTTCCTGGATTATGTCTTGCCATCGCATATACGGCGCTTAACGCATCCGGGGTACAACCCGCCGCGCCCCAACCGGGAGCGCATAAGGTAATCGCCTACTACTTTCACACGAACACGCGTTGCAGCACCTGCAGGAAAATCGAGGCTTATTCCCAGGAGGCAATCCTTCAGGGTTTCCCGGATGAGCTGAAAAACGGACGGCTGGAGATGCGGATCATCAATTACGAACAGCCTGAAAACCGGCATTTCATCCAGGATTACAAGCTCGTATCCAAATCACTCATCCTGGCTAACACGGTCGACGGCAAGCAGACCGGGTGGACGAACCTGAAAATGGTATGGCAATTAACTGGGCGCAAGGATGCCTTCCTTAATTAGTTTCTGTCGCGAAATGCGGGTTTTGCGAGGAAACCAAATTTTACGACAGGCAATAGGATATTTGATATTACATATAAGCCGGAAATGGGATGCAGGCCGCGTAGCGGCCAGCTGAATTTAGCCAGGCCTTTTAAGGCCTGGATCTAAAGGAGTTAGGTTTTCCGTCGCGTAGCGACGGCTGAATCTCAAGCGTCGCTACGCGACGCGCTGCTCTCTATATCATGGTTCCCGGCCTTGAAAGGCCGGGCTAAAATCATAGTGCCGCTACGCGGCACAAAGCAGTTTCGCGACAGAAACTAATTATGTGCGCAAAGAGGTTCGGGCTTATCTGGCCAAGAGCTGATCCGGGATTTTCACAGCTCTTCGAAACGAGAGGGCGTAGATGGGAACGGAGCGCGAGGCGACCTGGAGTTTTCCCATGCGTTTTTTCTTCCGCTACGAGCTGGAGCGCCTGATTCGCCTGTCGAACCTAAGGCTGGAGGCCATCTACGGCGACTTTCAGGGCAATCCGCCTACGAAGGAATCCAGCGACTTTGGAATAGCCTGCGGACAGCAGAACTGCAGCGAACTCACGCAAAATTTGCCGGAGGAGCCGAGAACTATTAGATATGTGAAGACGATTGACAAATCCGATAAGGTATGCTAATATTTCATCACTTATACAACACCCTATTCATTAGAGGCTCGGCATAGCAAGGAATCGCTGAGCCCTCTCCTTTCTTTTATCGATACTTCACCTTCATGACCGGTGTTCGTCAGCGCTTTTATCGGCGTATGCCAGCGTTACCCAACGCTCTCAGAATTGAATCTGGCTCGGGTGCTTGGGGAAAAAATCGACTCGGGGTTCCAGAAAACGAAGCGTATGCTCCCCGGGATCCTTCATGAAGGCATACACGGTATCAAATGCCCGATCCCAGCTCCAGAAAGACTCGTCAAATCCGAGGTATTCGCGGATCATTTCCGTGCCGAATGGCGCAATCGGGTGAAGCATGAGCGCGGCCGTGCGGACGCGGTGGAATGCGTCAATCAGCGCCTGACGCAGTACAGGGTCGCTCCCGGAAAGTTCCTTCCCCGGAGCGGTTTTCACCGCCGCAGACCAGTTTTTGGTGATTGCCCGGACGTAGTTGTCCGTAATCGCCATAGTCTGGTGGAATTCCAGCCGATGCATGGCGGCCTCAAAATTGAGGAGGGCCTTGCCGCTTTCCTCCAGAACTTCCGGAGACACTTCGCCAGTCGGGACACGGCCGTCAAAATACTTCTGGGCTGTATAAAAGCACGTTCGCACTGCTTTGTTGAATGAATTGCACAGCAGGTTCCCTTCCTTAAGCACCGGATCGCCTTCGCGGGGATCCGCGTTCGGATTCAAGGGACGGGGCTTGAAACTGACGCTGCGGATGCCGAGGCCGAGCGAAACAAAGTGCGCCCGGAGTTGATCGGCGGTGTAATGGTCGAGGAGCTCGCGGGCCATCGGTGGGCGAATTTTTCCGCTGCTGCTCGCCTTTTTGTCAAAATACAGTATGTGGTTGTTCACAACCAGTTCCGGAAGCTGCAGGCAGCCATCCTCCGGATCGACCGATACCTGCCGTCCCTGGACGCCCATGAACATGCTCATTTCGGCCAGACTGTAGAAATAGACATTGTCCTCGCCGATAAACTGATAAATCCGGGACTCTTTCGACTCCCACCACCGCTTCCATTCCGCCGCTTCAAAACCCGTCGATTCCAGATAGGCGGCCGAAAATGAAATCGGCGCCCAGAGCGATTCCGGCCAGACCCAGAAAGTCAGCCCCTTAAGATCATCCTCCAGGTCCGGCGCCGGAAGCCCCCATTCGACATTCCCCGTCAGACGGAACGGTACAAGAGTCTTGCCGTTCCGATACCGGATGCCCGCACGTCCAAGCACTTCATTTGCCTTTTCCCGATCGCCAAGAGCCTGGAATACAAGCCGGACAGGTTTATTCAGCTCCTCACAATGCTCGTGCTGCGGAAGATCCTTCAAAATGTTTGCCAGTACTTCTCCCTGATCCTGTTTGACATAAATTGTCGGCGGCGCAAGAAACTCCTCGATCGCACTCACGGCAAACGGGCGATACCCCGGAGTTTTCTTTTGGGCCTCGACCCATCGTAGGAGCTCGGTCCGGAAATCCTCGAGATTGATGTACCAGTTGGCCACGCCGCGCATTTCGGGAGTATCGCCCGTAATCGCGCTTTGGGGGGCGATCAGTTCCCGCGGTTCGTAGGGATGCCCGAGCGCGCATTCGTCCGCGTAAGCTTTTTCCGATTTGCAGCCAGGCACCGGGCAGCGTCCCACAACCTGGCGGCCGTTCAGGAAAACGCCTGCCCTGCTATCATAAAACTGCAGACTGCTTATCCGGCGAAGGAATCCATTTTCATAGAGGGATCGGAAAAAAGCCCCGCATATATCGCGATGTATTTCCCCGGAACGGCCGAATCCCGATGCGGCGAACAGATTGAGGCTGATCCCGTAAGAGTCCAGCACCTCTTTCTGCCGTTCGTGGTTCATGCGGACAAAATCCTCAATGCTGCCCTGGAATTCCCCGGCTTCGGTCATCTGCCGATACTGCTCGACAATGGGCGATCCGTAGCAGTCAGTCCCTGAAACAAAGATAACGTTCCGGGGGCCAATCCGGTCGCGCATGAATCTCGCATATACGTCGGCATGGACAAACATTCCCCCGATGTGTCCAAAATGCAGATCCTTGTTCCCATAAGGCATGCCGCCGGTGATGGCGATGCGCTTGGGAAAAACGGGACGGACCGGGCCTGGATTCGGGTTCATTCGGGTCTCCTTAAATGCAAGGGATTATGATACACGACCTTCGGGCTGTTGGGGCAGGCTTTCCATTCCTGCATCTACGCCGTATTTCCTGCAGCTTTGCTGCGGCGGCAGCTCAGGCGGGCATCTATACCATTGATTGAAGGCTGCGGGTTGCAGGATGCTATTTCTGTGCTGCAAGCTCCCATACCACTTTGATTTTGAAATACCGGCTCATTGTGCACTCATGAAGCGTCCCAATTTTCCACTCGGCGAAAAAAGAGCGCAGGGCTGAATCGTCGAAGAAGCGTTTTCTGGCTCCGCTTTGCTCATAATACAGGGGCTCGACGGCAACACCTTCCCCGGCACCGTGGTTGATATCATTGACCGAGTTAAATCTGGGAAACAACCATCCGCCATCACCGAGAATCCTTCGTATTTCAGAGATGATCTCCCTGGTTTCAGCCTCGGAAAAATAGTGCAGGCAGAGGTCGGCGATCACGATCTTGGGAACACGCTGCAGACTGCCGGCATGAATTCCGGAATTGCCCGAAGGAGTCGAGCGGAATTTTTAGGACACATACTCTGCACGGTCAGAAAGATGGCGCATGAATCCCATGCTGTTGTAGAATCGCCAAACCGGCGTGATGTCCTGCGATGTGCTGTCGGTATTGCGCCCCGACACAGGCCGTTTAAAAGTCGTTTCGAGAACTGTAGGAATTTGGGTTCCAGCAGGAATGCTCCTGGGATTCCCATGCGGTCCGATCACACGCGTGAGGCTAAACGCCTTGCAGGGGCAATCATTGTCAGCATCCACGAGACTTTGTGTGCCATTTTCGGCACGAATCCTGGAATGTTACGGCTCCCTTAACCTAAAGGTTTTTCGTGGCTATATTGAAAGGAGAATCTAACGATGAAACGGAAGGCATGGTTTGTTGCGTTGGCTTGTATCTGTGCATTTCTTGTGGTCGCTTTTCTGGGATGCACCACTGCAAATCAAGCCACTACAGACAAAGAGGTCAAAAAAGAAGCGCAGCCCGCTGTGCGGCCAAATTTTATTCCCTCCCCGGAGTTTTCGCCGCCGTATCCGCCGCTGCCCCACCGTTTCGGTAAAACTTACGGCCTTCAGATTTTATGCCAGGCGCCAAAGGGGGCTATTGCACGAGCGCTGGCCCGGCCTCTGGAAACGGTTGGCGACGCTGATCAGTTTATCCTCCTGATGGGTTGGAGTCCAAACTGTGAAGGATATAATGTCCACGAGATCGCAATCAACGCCCCCGTCAAATGGAAAGACAAAACCGGCAACACAACGCTTATCGAGTATATTGACAGCGGCATGGGGCTTATCACCGGGCGGGAGGTCTGGGGATGGCCTAAAAAAATGGCGGATATTACCTGGACACAGACCGCAACAGGCTGGACGGTCATAGTCAACGCGATGAAAGACCAGAACAGCATTCCACTGATGAATATTGAATTCAAGGCTTCCAATTCCATCCCTGAGGTGAAATGGCCGGAGATGGGCCCCACATACCTGGTTAAACGCATTGCCAACGCTTCGCCCACGGTTCCACCTCTAACCCAGCTAGTTTGCGTCGGCTGTAATCTTCCACCAAGAGACTCGCGCTCGGTTATCCCGATGGCGCCTAAGGGAACAAGGGGTATCGCCACGGTTCAATTCTTTGATGGACCCCATGATCCCTTGACCTTCTTTGGCCCTGTCAAGGTGCTCGATGCGAAGATGAGCATCAGCGAGGGTTCTCCCACAGACCCCGGGCTGGGTCTCGGAGAAGTAATCTACGAATGGAAGGAGTAATCTTTCGGATTAAAAAATACGGTAACAGGCGCCCATATCCCCAATTCCGGAATATGGGGAACCTGCGGGCCTCTTGCCCGAATCGGGGATTTGAGCAACCTGTCACCGTAATGGAGTCCGTGGGACCTTAATCTGAAAAAAGACAAAGCTTGGTTGCGCATGACGAATGTTTTTGACGAATGTTTTTGCAGGGTTTCCGCCATGAGCCACCATCACAAAAACCTCGCTGCCGGCAGATGGAACCTGCTCTCCTTCGCCGAACAAATGGCGGATATCGGGAGCGAGATTGAGCGGACAATATCCTGGAAACAAAAGCGACGCCTTGTAATCAGCAGCGGTGCTTTCGAGCGTGCGCTGGAGCTGATGGATTTGACGATTGCCGATGAAAAGAATCGCGGGCGGCTGAAGGAAAGGACTCGTGTAAGGGAAGCCCGTTCGGGCCATTTCTATTTCGACAATTTCTACCGGTCAACCCCCGAAAGCTGGCAGTGTTATTTCCATTCTTTTCTCATTGCGGCGCGAGGGAAGCGATAGGGAAAACCGGGAGTGGTCCGTCCTCCGCTACTGGGGATTTTCTCAGGCAATGATGAAGACCCTTTTTCGCACAAGAGGTATTGCCCACGACCTGATCGTCACAAGGAAAGGAGCGACGGTCACACTCTGTTCTGCGGCGGGGCTTCGCCACACCGTTTTCGATATCGCAGCCCCGCATCTCCCCGGGCTGGAATATGCCCGCAATATGCTGGCGGTGCTGGCATTTTGCCCGCAGGCGCGATCCTGTCTTGTCCTGGGGCTCGGCGGAGGCTCTATCCCGCGCATGCTGCTTTCGGCGCGCCCGCAGATCGAGGTGGAAGCCGTCGAATACGATCCGGCTATCGTGGAACTGGCTGGCAGGTATTTTGATATCCGTGCGCTGCCCCGCCTCAGGATTCACCTGGAAGACGCGGCGGTTTTCCTCAAACGCTGCACATCACGCTTCGCTATTGTCGTAATCGACACCTATGTGGAGGAACGGTTTCCGGATCAGTGCGCCAGCCGGGAATTCATCAGGGATGCCAGGAAGTGCTTGCTCGATGACGGCGTGCTGGCGGTCAACTGGTTGAGCGGAGACTCGCAAACACGGGAAGACCTGCTGAGGCATCTCCAGTCGATCGTGGGCCCCGTCTGGAAGCTGCCCTGCCTGAAATCACACAATCTTCTGTATTTCGCCTCAACCGGGAAAATCGATCGCCCTGCCATCATCGCGGCTGCGGCCGCTGTCGAAGCCGAGATTCCTTTTGAGAATACACTCGTGCGGTTTGCCCAGCGCCTCCGGAGTGCCGTAGGACCACAGCCGGCGGGGATCTCATGACAGCCGTTTTGAAACGGACACTGGAGAGCCATCCTTCTCGCTAAGGAATCCCACAGCCATCCTGAGATGCATGTCGGTGTTGAATACCGCCTCTTCGCCGCGCGCTTCGGCTCCGGCGATCGCCGGCCTGATGGGGTCGATCGCGACCGGGTACTGTACGTCCGTAATGCCCATAGGCGTGGATGTTCCTTGACGCTGAAGGAAATGGTCGTCCAGGGCTGCTCGTCCGAGTTTCCATACTTGAAGCACTCAGAGCAACACAAAAATCCTGGGATCTGGCACATGCGCGAATCATTTTCAGCCAGCGGAGAAGCGCCAGAGTCTGCTTTGTATGCCACAAATTACGTAGCCTGTCTCCCTATTATGGCTTATAATCAGCGCAAAAATTCCAATCGTGAGGCGACAACATGGCAGATATTGCAGGCAGCAACGGACAAAGAACGGAATTCAAAGCTGTGGGTCGAGCCAATATACCCGGCCGCCTTTCCTATACCATAGCCACCGGAGGAGCCAAGTTCGGCAACGATGCGGTCCTACCGGACATGCTTCACGCCAAATATCTCAGAAGTCCTCATGGCCGCGCGAAAATAAAAAGCCTGGATATCAGCAAGGCAAAGGCGTTGGAGGGCGTGGTGGATATCGTTACCTGGGACGACCCGGATATCCTGGCAATGAACGAGGCTATGAACAAGGCAGCGGTCAAGCCGATGGCCGGCCTCCGGCAGTCCATGGTCCCCAACGAAGTGGAGACGGAGGACGAAGAGATAGGCGTGGTAGTTGTCGCCGTAACCCCGGAAATTTGCGAGGAGGCACTCAAACTCATCAAAGTGGAATGGGAGGTTCTGCCAAGCGTAACGGACGCCTTGGATGGCTTGAAGCCCGGTGCCCCGATCATCCGACACGATCCCCAAAAGCTGGCTGCAACCTTCTCCCAGGGAGATGCTGAGGCTGGTTTCAAGGAGGCGGATCACATCGTCGAATTCGACTGGGCCCATACCCGTACGGCTTCTCACATCCCGAATCCAAACGGGAGCGTCGCCTGGTGGGCGCAGGATCCGTGGGGAGTCGAGGGCCCAACTTTGTATATCGAGGGCATAAGTCCTACCTGGGGGGCATTTTCGCTGCGTCCCATGTACAATGTGAATTTCGACAAACTCCGCCGTCTGACCCTGTTCCAGGGAGGCAAATACTGCGATTGGGTCATCCGCCGCTCCCAGCTCATTACGCCTTTACTGGCCAGAAGAACTGGGAAACCGGTCCGTTGCGTCAACGAGAGGCAAAACGATTACTACCCCGCAAACCCACAGCGATATTCTCACGCGAAAATCGGGTTCAAAAAGGATGGACTGATTATAGCGGTCGAGGAGACCACCATAGCGGATCAGGGTTGTCCGGATGAAACCGCCAGAGCTGGCAATTTCGAGGCCAGGTTCAGCCCTTTTAACACAACCCGATGCATCAACCAGAAGAGCCATTCCCAGTCGGTATTTACGAATTCGGGGCGCAATACGCTGAGCCAGACTTCTCCATTCAACTGGGACGTCATGACCGCGGCCGAGCAGATCGTGGCGGAAAAGCTTGGCATGGACGTGCTGGACGTGGCGCTTAAAAATGTCCACGGCCCCTCGTCTCAGACAGATCCCGGAGTGCCTCCCGGCCTTGTGGAATGCATCGAAAAGGGCAGAAAGGCCATGAACTGGAAGTGGCATCCTGCCGGCACCAAAAAGCTCCCGGACGGCAGGATGCACGGTCAGGCATTCCGATATGCCATGTCGCCCAGGCACGCATTTCAGCCGTACACTGCGACCGTGACAATTCGGGGGGATAACAAAGTATATGTGCCGCTTAAAGGTCCCTGGGCCGGCTATTATGGATCCGACGCCTGTGCCCTGGTGGTTGCCGAGGAGTTGGGCGCAAAGCCCGAGGATGTGATTCTCGAGTTTGACGAACAGGCCATATTCACTCCTGTCGGAGGAGGGAGCGACGGCACTACGGCATCGGCCTGGGTTGTTAAAGAAGCAGCCGTGGCCTGCAAAAAGCTGCTTCTGGAATTTGCCGCCCCAAAGTTCAAGGCCAAGCCCGAAGATTTGGAGACAAAGGACACGACGGTTTACCTGAAGTCCGATCCAAGCAAATCCTTTCCATTCGGTAAATTCGTCGCAGAGGAAGGATTCGGCGATCATGATTTGGATCTCACCACGACATTCTTCGGCAGGCCGCCGGCCACTACCTGGAACCAGGCCGGGAAGGTTCTCGATGTCATGAATACGAGCTTCATGGAGGTGGCCGTAGATACGGAAACCGGCGGAGTCGAGGTGACCAAATTTGTGGTCGTCTGCGATCCGGGCAAGGTGCTTCGGATGATGTCGTTCGAAGGCCAGCTGCACCAGGCCATGTTCTTCAGCCAGGGGGGGCTTTCGGAAGAGTTTATTTACGACAAAGCGACGGGCGTAAAACTCAATACGAACATGTTCGAATACAAGAAGCCCACGATCGTGGATTTCGGGCCGATCGAAACATACGCCGTCGAGACCCGAAGCGGGAACGCCTGCTATGGCGCATCGGGCATCAGCCATTGCATGGCCGCGCCCTATTTCCCTGTTGCCGCCGTAGCCAACGCGATAGGCCACTGGATCGCGCCGCCCGTGACGCCGGATAAGATCCTGAAGGCCCTGGGCAAGGCTTAGACAGCCACCGGAAACGTATGTCGGCTTACCTATGAACTGATTCGTAAATCCCGTGCCCGCCGGGACGCTCCACGAACGGCACTCCCGCATTGCGCACGATGCGCCAGATAGACCGAATCATCGTGGCTTCCATGGGAGCGATCCGCTCATCGCAGATCGTCCTGTCGTCAGTCACCAGGCGCTCCCTGGGGGATTCAGAGTGTCTTCACGCTCCATCAGTCCTGCATTGAGAGGCGTCGCGGATTCCATTGTTCCCACAATACCGTAACCGTGGCCGGGACTCGATGCCTGCCCGCCGTGCCGGCCTATTGTTTCTCAAAGGCCGGCCTCATCACACTCATCCAGCAGGCTGCATTTGCCGATGTCCATCACTCTGGGCACCGGCGACTTTGAAAAAGCCAACCCGGGCGGATACAGCAAAAAATGGGACTTTCCAAGCGCCTTGACCCTCAGATCAGATAGCCATGGCCGCATCAAATGCGCTGGTTGTGGCATTCCACACGGTGCCGGACTTTCCATTGCTGTTTCCTACCACATAACACTCGGGGACCGCAGTCTTCAACTGGTTGATCGCTTCAGCGTCAACTTTGATTCCCAGCGAAAGGATTACCGTATCGAAGGTCAGTCCTTCCTCCCTGCCATCCTTGACGACTATGGCGTAATCCCGCGTTACATCAACCAGCTTCGTATGGGTTCTCAAATCAAGGCTGTGTTCGGCCAATGTATTGAAAAGCGCATAGGCATTGATGGGTGAAGAACCGGATCCAAGCTCCTCTTTGGGCAGCACATCAATCAAGCTCACTTTTTTGCCCGATTGCAGGAACCTCAACGCGGCTTCGCAGCCAGTCAAACCGGCGCCGGCAATGAGAACACTGTCGCCAATCTGTATATCACCGTTGTCTATGTCGCCAACCCATAGGACCCTTGATTCATCCTGATAGGTCAACTCCGGAATAACAGGCACGCCTCCCATGGCCAGGATCAGCGCATCGGCGTTTTCATCGGCAATGAGCCCTGGTGTTGCTTCAGTGTTTGTTCGAATGCTGATATTTTTATCGCGGGCAGCCGTGCGGACAGACCAGTCAAGATAGTTCTTCAAATCGGCCTTATAGGGAGACCGGACGGCTCTCCATAAAAGGCCTCCCAATTGAGGCGCTTTTTCAAACAGAACAACCTCGTGTCCGCGTCCGGCCAGAGTTCTTGCAGCTTCCAGACCGGACGGCCCGCCCCCCACAACGACAACCTTTTTCTTTTTCCCGGGAGCCAGGCGGCACTCGTAATCCATTTCTCGTCCAGCCAGCGGATTCACGGCGCATCTGGGCGGTTTCGAGCCGAAATGGCTTCTGCTGATGCATGTATTGCATCGCACACAGGGACGGACGTCATTCTCTTGCCCACGCTCCAGCTTCCTTACAGTCTCCGGATCGGCGATAAGCTGCCGGCACAAAGCGACCATATCTACTTTGCCCGAGGCAATTGCCTCTTCGGCCTGTTCCAGGGTGACGGCGCCGACAACGCTCACCGGGACATGCAGAGCTTTTTTAAACTGAGCCGCATAGTCGATATTGATCCCGTGATCCATGTAGGGCGGAGGGAAAATAAAGGGAGTCAGCTTATTGATGGCCAGGTTGCCCCTGGAAACGTGCAGCAGATCGATCTTATCCTGAATGGCTTTTGCGAACTCAATCACCTCCTGAATGTCCGGGGATCCGGGAACCATATCGATCGCGCTGATGCGGTATTCGATAGCCAACTTGTCGCCGACCTCGGCACGGATGGCATCCAGAATTTCCACGGCAAAGCGGCACCGGTTCTCGAAAGACTGGGGACCATATGGATCGGTTCGCCGGTTAAACACTTTGGAAAAAAGCAGAGCGGGCAACTGGCAATGCGCCCCGTGGACCAAAACCATGTCTCCATCAGATCTCAGAACGTTGCGCGCCGCTTTCGCATAGTCCTGGACAAAATCCTGAAGCTCTCTCAGCGATAGGAGATTGCAGTCGATTTCCATTGGAATTCCGACGGAACTTTCAACTTCGTGAGTGCCGAAATAAGAAGCGATCGGAACCAGTTCCACACAAGCTTTTGCCCCGTAGCGTTTGACCGCTTCGCACCATTCCGACAGGGATGTGACGATCCAGTCGTCATTCAGCCCGACAATGTGGCGTGCTGCCGCGGGCAAAACTCTATTGATAAAGCCGCTGCCCAAGGTAACCGTCGCCGCGCCGCCGCTGCTGAGAGGTTTGGAGGCCTCGATTTGCGCCCGCGTGATGTGGTTATCATAGGAAGCGAGGAAATTATAGGTTGGAGCATTGGTAATACGGTTCTTCAGAACTAATTTCCCGATCTTAATGGGCTGAAACAGGTGCGGATATTTGCCGGGCAACATTTTTCCTCCCGCGAGTGTCATGGTTATCGAAAACTGATGGCTCCATAATCATATAGAGTCCTATATCTATGACTTCTTTGTGTTTTGCAAAGAAGTTTTTCTTCCCTTTTAGATCCTGGAACTGTCAGACTCTGCAATTTATTGGAGGGAGCAGGTCAATGACGGATTCACCTAAAAGCGATAGGTGGTTCGCCTTCCCACGAAGGATCCTGATAAACGACTTTGCCTCCGACCAATGTCATCAGAGCCTTCGTTTTCCCAATTTGATTCGGTGGAATATTGAATAAGTCCTGTGAAATGATGACCACGTCTGCCAGCTTCCCGTTCTCGATGGAGCCTTCCGTTTTCTCCCGTTTCGCGGCGATTGCTCCGCCCATGGTGTATCCCTGAATGGCCTGCTCCAGAGTGAGCCGCTCGTTTGGAAGCCATCCCCCCGCCGGCGTTCCCTCCGGGGTCTGGCGCGTCACCAGTATCTGGAGGCCCGGCCAGGGGTTCAGAGTTACCACGGGCCAGTCGCTGCCGAAGCTCATTGGGGCCCCTCCGTTCAGTACCGAGTGCCAGGGAAATGCTTGCTGAGCGCGCTGCGGGCCTATGCTTGCCGCCCAGGCCTCGAAAGTGTTGCTGTCCGGAGTTGCGTGCAGCGGCTGCATGCCGGCGATCACATTGAGTTTCCCGAATCGGGGAATGTCCTGGGCGCTTGGGGCCTCGATATGCTCGATCCGGTCCCGCGCGTCCGTGCGGCCGTTTGCCTTATTCGCAGCCTCATAGGCATCGAGCGCAAGCCGGATGGTGCGATCGCCGATCGCGTGAGTGGAGATTGGAAAATCGAGGCTGTCCAGCAGGATCACGCTTTCCTTGTACTTTTCGGGTTCAAAATAGAGCTGTCCCCTGTTGGCCGGATCGTGTTCGTAAGGCTCCAGCATCGCCGCCGTATGCGCTTCGATGACGCCATCCAGCAAAAACTTCGCCTGGCCGGCATCGATCCAATCATCACAATACTTTTGTCGGTTTTCCTGCAGAGTTTTAATGGCATCCGGCGTGACCGGTGCGCTGACAAACCGGGCCATAGTAAAGCGCGCGGTCAAACCGCCTTTTTGCCGGATTTCATCGAACAGCTCGATGCGCTCCGCGTCCGCGCCCGCGCTGATCAGGCGGGTCAGGCCCAGGGAGCCGGCGTAACGGATGGCTTTCGCAAGACCATCCAGCTCTTCTTCGCGGGTCGGTTTAGGGATAACCCGGGTCACCAATCGTTCTGCAGCCTCCTTCAAAACGCCTGTCGGCTCGCCCGTGACAGGATCGCGCACGATGATGCCGCTCGGCGGATCGGGGGTTTTGCGCGTGATTCCCGCCGCCTGAAGCGCCTTGCTGTTCGCCAGGGCAGTGTGCCCATCGTATGCCGCCAAATAAACAGGACGGTCGGGAACGACTTCGTCCACCAGCTTCTTGTGGGGCAGGCCGTTTTTGCCGAAGACGCTGTAGACCCATCCCATACCCTGGATCCATTTTCTGTCAGGGTGGGCAGCGGCATAATCCTGTATCGCCTTCTGAAATTCACCGACTGTTTTGGCGCTATTGAGTGAAAGATTCCTCAGCTGAGCGGCGCCGGCCATCATGTGGACATGGGCGTCGACGAATCCGGGAAGCACCATGTGCTGCCTCGCATCGATCACCTTCGTAGAAGGGGCTTTATACGAGGCGATCGATTGATCCGAGCCCACGGCAATGATCTTCCCAGCGCGCACGGCCATGGCCTGCGCCCAGGGCTCTTTCGGATTCAGGGTATAAATTTTCGCGTGGATCAACACCACATCCGCTGGAGTGTGCGTTTGGCGGCTGCATGCTGATATTCCCAAAACAGCGATAAGAAGAACGACAACCGCCGGCGCTCGTTTTTTCATATGCAGGATCCCCCTCACAACCCAGGCAGCGGCAAAAAGCGGCGTCGCTCAATGGGTTTGGAATTTTCGGCACAATTTCATTTGCCCGATCACCTCAGGCGCGCAATGCTGGCCGTCATCAGCCTCGCGCAGTCTGAGCACAGGGAAGCAACTGCTGATTCTATTTTACTACGCTCACGCACTTCAGGTTCTTCTGGTCGCGTATCAACAGCTTGCCGTCCACAAGCGCCAGGGGAGCCCAGTTTTCGCCTGACTCCAGCAGTTCGGCGCTGGCCAGCGGCTTGAAACCGGCCGGATTGGGGTCGATAAGGTACAGTATCCTGCTGCCGTCGGTGCTCAGCAGCAGATCATCAGCCAGGATTGATCCGCCTCTGACGAAGGCCGGATCCTCGCCCGTTTTCCATTTGATCTTGCCGTCCATGCCCATGCACACCATACCATCGCTTCGCTCGTTGATAGTGTACTGGACATAGAAATGGTCTTTATAAAGAACCGGCGGCTGTGTGTGTGCTCCGAAATCGGGAGTCTTGAAAAGCTCCGTAACCTGGTAGCCGCCGCCTTCTTTCTTTTGGACTTTTATCATTGCGGAACCAGCGCTGTATCCGCCTGTGATCAGCATGCGGTCCCCTCCGGCATCGACCGCATGAGGAACGGGAATCGCGCACTGCCAGTTGCCGTATGTCCACAATACTTTTCCGCTCAGCGGATCAAGGCCATTGACGCTGCCGCCGCTGGCGCTGCGCCCAAATCCCGTGCCGGCCATGATCATTACCAGGTGATCTTCTCCGCCGACCTTAACAATGGACGGGCTGACATATCCGGCAGCGCCGGGCAGAACAGTTGATTTCCATTTAAGTTCGCCTGTCAGCTTGTCAAAGGCAACCACTGTCGACTGGGGTGCTTGCGGTGCCGCAATAAGCAAATTGCCGTAGACTAGCGGGTTCTGGGTTATGGCCCACCTGGGCAGTTCGCCGCCGCCGAAATCCTTCCAGATATTCTTATTCCATACGGATTTGTGCGTGTTTATGTTGATGCAGTAAAGGTCTCCCAGCGGCCCACAGGTATAAACATTATTGCCATCCACTGTGGGGGTGGATCGCGAGCCGGGATGGTTGAAGCTGCCCGGTGCATCGTAGGCAAAGCTCCAGAGCTCTTTGCCGCCGGAAAGGTCGAAACATCTCAGTTTGTCGCCGACTTTTTCGTCACGATCGAGCAGATAAACTTTGCCGCCGCTGACGGCCGGACCGCCGTAGCCGATACCAATAGGAGCTGTCCAGAGGACCTTCGGGCCTTCCTTTGGCCAGCTTCGCAACAAACCCTTTTCCGAGGATGTGCTGTCTCTTGTGGGTCCGAAATACTGCGGCCAATCCGCAGCAAAGGCGCAGACTGCGAATAGTGCGACGATTATGCTTATGAGTTTTCCATTAGCTTTCATTGGCATGGCTCCTTTTTCGTCAAAGCGGTGATACGCACAGCCGGCAGGGGCAGCCCTGTCGGGCGCTCCTGAAACTCTCCAGGCACGAGTTCCCTATTTTTCAGACCCGCCGGCGCTGGCAGTAACGGCATAAAGCTCGGAGGAGGTCATGATGTAAAGCACCCCGTTGGCGGGCACGGGCGTGCTGTAGACCGAGCCTCCCATATCGATCTCGGAGATTTTTTTCATCTCAGCAGCAGCCCTGAAGACGGCGACATCCCCATCCTGATCGCCGATGAAGACCTTGCCGTCAGCCGCCAGCGGGGATCCCCAGACCGGGGCCATCATGTCATGGATCCAATAGGGCTTTCCGGTTTTGGCGTCCAGGCAGTGCAAAAATCCTTTAAGGTCGGAGATAAAAACCAACCCGTCGGCGACCGCCGCCGTAGAAATGGACCGGCCGATTTTGTCGTACTGCCAGACGCGGCCCGTTTCGGTGATATCGCCTCGCCGGGCAGGATCGATGCAATAGGTGTGACCGATTCCGTTGCCGCTATCGGGATCCTGACCCACACTCATGAACAGCTTGCCCCCGCTGAATACGGGCGTGGAAACACCGTAGTTACGCGTTTTGGGCCACGCGGCGTCTTTGGGGTTCAGATCAAACCTCCAAAGCTTTTCTCCGGTTCGAGCATTGAAGCCGTAAATCCAGCCGTCTCCTCCCGCGAAAAACACCTGCTGAATCCCATCCACAAGGCCGAGAGCCGGGGAGGACCACTGGCCGCGAAGAATGCCGTCACCCGGAGAATTATCCTGCCACACCACTTTCCCTGTATTTTTGTTTACAGCGATGAAGCTGGGAGCGTTCGGCGAAGGAATTTTTTCGCCATTGCTGTCTCGGCCGTTGGAGGTCCCGAGCAAGACCAGATCCTCCCATATTACGGGTGATGAATTAGCCATGAATAGCTGGGATACGCCCAGTTCCTTCATCATCTCGAGCTTCCAGACGATGTCGGCATCGGTCGGCCCTTTGTAAACTTCGTCCTGGAAAGGGCCGTCATTTCTGCCGTCCATGAATCCTTCGGCGTCCAGGCAGACCAACTCTCCGCGGTTGCTCACATAGTAGAGCCGCTTCCCTTCCGTGGCCGGAGATGAACAGACGCCTTCTTCGGGAAAGTCGTTCTCAAAGTCCAGTTTGTCCGTTACGGCCTGCCAGAGAAATTTGCCGTCGGACTCCCGGAAGCACAGGAGCACACCCTTGTCGCCGTCAATTTCTGGATTTTTGGGTTTTCCATTGTTGGTGCCAAGATAAATTTTTCCGTCGGCCACCACTGGATTTCCGTAAGAGGTCGTGCCGATCTGCGCCTTCCATTTGATGTTTTTGCCGCTTTTGACGTCCCAGAATTCCGGGAGGTTTTTCATGGCAGATACCATGTTTCGCTGCGCCGTGCCGCCCCACATCGGCCAGTCCTGGGAGGCCAGCGGAAAGGCGGCTATCCCGGAGAGCACGAGAAACAAAAGATTGCTTTTGATGCGCATAAGCCAGCTCCGTATTATCCAGCTTTTGAGGGCAGCTTCAGGGATCGTTCCACACCTGCCCCGGATCCAGGGGTTATTGCATTTTCGCCCCCCGGGGCCGGGAGCGGTGCTGCTGTTACGATAATATCCGATTATCCATAGAAACACGATAGCAGGAAGAAGCGCAGAAAGTAGTAGCAAATATGATTCAGCGCGTAATGGCCCCTCTCGTGTCCCATGACGGATTCGATTGCCTGGGCATGCCCGGCCGGAAGGGAGAGCGCAGCTAAATTGCTGATCCCGACACATAGGAGGACAGCCAGGATCCGGTCTTTTCGAGTCGAATTCATCGTTTTGTTCTCACGGGAATGACATTCAGGGTGACTGCAGGTTCCATATTGCCCAATGGGAGAAAAGCACATCGGGATTATATATTCGGAGACAGGGTGACAAGCTACCAAATTCCCTAATTGCTGTTGAGTTTTGGGCCAGCAGCCAATTCCGGAATTACGTAGCCCGTCACCCTATTTCAAGTTAAACTCCTATCCGGCCAGCGGCGCATCCACTTCCCTTCACGTTTACATTTACGGGCATTTCTTCCTGCCGCTGGCCAGCCCGCGGAATGCTTCGCCCCTTTTTGCAATTTCCTATGTGCTGCTGTCCTTTGCAGTCGCATGGATTATGTGGAAACGAAGCTGGTTTTTGAAAGTGTAAAGAAAAAAGCAACGGGAATATCCCATGGGGCGAAGCATCAAGGCCGGAGAATGGTTTTATCTGTATCGGAGCGATTGTTCTTGAAAGCGGGCCTGCAGATCCAGGATGATAAAGGAATAATGTTTGCTATCGCCTGCCCAAGGGAGAAACGGCAAAGCCGCGCAATTCCGGCAGCAGCCGGTAGCGTCCTACCTCAAAGGTGGAAAGACAGGAAACGTGGCTCAACCCGACAGCCAGATCGCGCCCCCCTCCAAACAAACCGCTGACGGAGCAAAAAGCAGGGCCTGGATGTGGCCTTTCAGCCTGCTTCTGTTCGTGATCCTGGTAGACTCGATCGACGCCACTTCTTATGGTCCCGTCATGGCTCAGATAAAGAGCGCGTGGAAAATGAGCAACACAGGCGTCGGCATCTACACAAGCATGTATGGCCTGCTCACCATCCTCGTGGCTGTGCCCATCGGCGAAGCGGTCCGGCGATGGGGCGTGAAGCGCGCCGTCATGGGTGCGGTGACGATCATTTTCATCGGAATGATGCTGATGGCAACGGCGGACGCGTTCGCTCAAGGGCTCACGGGCAGAATCTTCGCATCAACGGGGATACGGGCGGCCACGGTCGCATCCTGGGCAGGGGCGGCCACGATCGCTCCCGCATCGGTCATGACGTCCGCATGGACCATCATGAATACTGCAAATGCGGGAGGTGCAATTATCGGGCCATCGGTTGTTGGAGGCTATATTGGCTCCAATTTCGGCTGGCAGGGGGTCTTCTTCACCCTTGCCGGTTTCTCGGCGTTCTGCTTTTTCCTGATCTGGCTGTTCCTGCGCATGCCGTCCGCCCGAACCGCAGCTCCGGACAGCGCCGCCGCGTCGTCTGCCGTTTCCGGATTCAACGTTTACCGGTGCTGGGACATCTACCTGATGGGGCTGATCTTCACCTTCATGATCGGCAGCAACCAGGTGTCGATCATGAGCTTTGCGCCCCTGGCGATGGCGCACCGATGGGATATGGATCCTCAGGCCATCGGAAATGTCATCGGCCTCTCCTATTCAATCGGATTGCCCGTGATGTTTGTGGCAGGCATTCTCGCCGACAAGCTGCGCACGCGTAAGAAAATCATGATCGCGGCCGGAACCCCTATGGCTGTCGGGCTGTTCATGCTCACGTCGCAGGACCAGACCGTCTTCGTGCTGGGTTTGGTGGGCTATCTCGGCTTCACCTATGCCCCGGGCGCTATGATTTATGCCTGCGCTCCGGATATGGTGCCGAAAGGAACAAATCTTGGTCCCGTCTACGGCCTGCTGGTCACGATCAGCAACGCCGGCAGCTTTATCGTGCCCATCATCGTGGGGCGGATACGGGACGCAACAGGCGATTTCAACTCCAGCTTCATCCTCCTGGGAGTATTGTGCACGATCAGCTTGCTTCTATGTCTGAAGCTCCGGGTTCGTTAAGCCCTGCTGCTGTCCTGAGTTTTGTGATCGGGTAGGAATTGAGCCCCAAGCACCGCAGCTTTCGGGTCCATTTTGTCGCTAAAAGCAAATCCGGGATTTTGCGTTCATTTCGCCATTCAGGCTTTCAATAAATCCTCGAGCTTTGTGCAGGCCAGTTTGCCGAGACGCTGGCAGATATTGAAGCTCGTGCGTCCTTTTCTTAAATCGCTGCAATGCAGCGGGGCTATTGAGGCCCACCAATTCCAGTATATATTCACTCTTTCCCTGCAACGCGCTTGCGCTTCATTATTTGCCATTTTCAGGGACCCTGAATGGAGGCCGATAGCCATGATGCCGGCTGTAAGAAAACCGCAGAGGTCCTGGTGGCCCATGCCGCCGCCGAAGCCTGCCGCTATCCATACAAGTTCTTCGGGTTTTTTCAGGTGGCGTAATGAAACCATTAGCCCGCTTTCGGCTCAGCTGTAGCCCTTGTGCCAGAAATTATCCATATCCCTGGCCATGGCCGATCTATTCACCATCTCCAGCTCAGCCGGACTTAAATCCTCACTGAGGTCCGAAGCGCCTGCCGCGTCCTTTGGAGGCAAATCGGATGCTTTGAGAGATACAGCGCCCAAAGTCAGAAGAATTGAGGGTGCAATAAATTCCCTGCGCCCCAATTTGATGATTTCAGCATTTTTCATATCAGCATTCCTTGATGGATTACCCAAAGCGTCCCGCATCGTCAAACTTCGCTGCATCTGTGCCCAACCTAAAAGCTCGGCGAATTATCCGCTGCATCACGGGATTTTCGCATCGCCCTCAAAACTTGCGGAACGAGGCCGGCTGCCGATCCAGCGGCGGATCGGCCTGGGTTTGAATGAGCTTAGCTACCCGAGATAAAAAATACCATACCAATGATCGATTTAGCGCTGGAGCGCACGCGACTCAGCATTATGGCTCTGCAGCCAAACCACGGCAGCCGGCAAATTGCGCAATTGGAATTGCCGATCAACTCCCTTTGTAAAAGAAGAAGTGGCCGCAATCAAACCTTTCGGGATCAGCCTTAACCATCCTGATTTCATTTTCGTATCGACACAATGCGCCAAGATCTCGTGAATCGCCATGCTTCTCGCGCAGGGCCCCGATACGTTTTTCAAGCGGCTCGTAGTAATCCGTCCACCAGCTTCCCTTTGGCCAAAGGAAGCTTTCTGCCAGTTCAAATGCAAAAGTGCCAAAGGATTGAAGCTTGCCCTCGAACCAGTCCACGGTTTCACACAAGACCAGGAAGCCACCCGGTTTCAGCAGGCGGCTGCAGGTCGCGATGCTGCGCATCGAATCGAGGAGATGGAGCGTACCTTCTTCCCAGATCAGATTAAAGCTGTGATCCGGATACTTCACGTCGAACAGGTTTTCTCGCTTTATGATCACCCTGGCGCCCAAGCCTTCGCTCTCAATTGTTGCGCGCAGGTCGAAAAACGTGGTTTCATCAATATCAATCCCGATGACATCGCCGGAGGTGAGCCGAGCCAGTTCCAGAGTGACCTCCCCTCGTCCGCAGCCGATGTCCAGAATCCGAGACCACTTCCGATGCGGCAGCAATTCGTAGGCTTTCCTGGTGTAGAGGAGAAGACCATTTCGAAGGCCATGAAGGTCAAGCTCCTGCTCGATCTCCCGATTGAAGTCGTTGCCCATGGCGTCTTTATACGCGATCATTATGGGGATATCAAACAATCGATGGCAATTGGTGGTTCATAGGATGAGCAGATTGGGCTTGAAGTCAGGCTGGAAATTGGAATAATGAACACTTTAAGCAATTGGCGCTTAATCTCCGGGTGAGAGCATGGTCGGAAGAAGCTGGAAAATTCTAAATATTGTTTTCCTGCTGACTTTTCTATTGCTTTCCACGTGCATTTCCCTGTTCCACACCGAAACGCCTCTCGGCCACGATCCATTATGCCCGGCCTGCAAATTTCAGCATTCAACGCTGGCCACGGTGCAGATATACTTCGTTCAGCTGCCCGCGCCGGTTGTCCTGGAAACACTCCAGCTGCTCCATGAGATTTTACAGGAATCCGCCGCTCTCCCGCTGATCCCTGCCCGCTCTCCGCCGCTTGCTTAGTTCCCCTGCCCATTTGACCTCGGAACGTTTGTTTCTCCTGCAATATCCCATCTTCGGCTAAAGGAGGCTGAATGCATGGATGCAGAGTATATTTGATCATTGCGCTAGCCCTAATTTGCCCCGCAACTCTATGGGGGGAGGGGCAGCCTGCCGACGCCCTCTCTCTGGACCAATGCGTAAAGCTGGCCCTTGAACGTCACCCGCTCATTCACTCGTCCCGGCAGAGGCACGAGGCAGCTCTCGCAAGAATCAAGCAGGCGACCTCCTATCCCTATCCCAGTGTCAGCTTCAATTCCGATCTCCAGCCTTTTCTACTGGATTTTGTCAACTCGAAGGAATCCTACCTGGGCGTGAACCAGACATTCGAGCTGCCGCGCAAACGCACCGAGCGCGGCAGAATTGCGGAACAGGAAGCAAACGAAGTTGAAACGGATATCAGTCTAATCCAACTGGAGGTTGTTTTTCAGGTAAGGAGCGAATTCTATCAATTGCTGCTCTCGATGGAACAACTCGAGTACGCGAAGCGCGACCAGGAGCTTGCGGATGACTACCTTCAAAAAGCAGAGCTCAAATTTTCCGCCGGAGACGTCGGCAGAGTCGAAGTGCTGCGCGCCAAGGTGGAGTCTTTGAAAGCCGCCAATGCGGTGCGTGTGGCCTCCAAGGATCTGGATCTGGCCAAGGTTCGCCTGAACTACCACCTGGCGCGAAAAGAGAACGAACCGCTGGAGGTCGAGGGACGGTTGGAGTCTCCTTTGGTTGATTTGAGCCTGAATCGTTTGCAGGAGGAGGCGCTGGCCATACGTCCCGAGCCCAAAAAGCTGCAGCACTCGCTATTAAGAGAGACGCATGTGCAACAGAATGCACGTTTAAGTAATTGGCCCGATCTGGATTTCAACGCATCCGCACACTGGCTGGACAATGAATCGACAACCTGGTCGTTTACGGTTGAGGTCCCCCTACCCTTTCTGTTCAAGCAACGGCAGAACGCGGAAATAGCCGAAGCTCGAGCCAACATCAGCGCGTTGTTGCGTGAAGCCGACCAGGTGCGGAACACCATCCGGGTGGAGGTAGAGGAGGCGTGCGCGAGTGCGCAGAAAACAGGTGACGAAATCAAGCTATACAGGGACCAGATCATGCCCCAGGCCCAGGAGGTTTACGACATGTTTCTGTTCAGTTACCAGGAGGGAGAAATCGGCGGTATTGAACTGATCGAGGCGAGAAGGACCTTGAACGAATCCCGCAAATCCTATGCCAGAGCTCTGTATGAGTACAACCTTGCCCTGACAGCCCTGGAAAAAGCCATCGGGCGAATGCCTTAGCCGTTTGAGGCACGATCAAGCGACCGGAATCCCGGTCAGATACTAAGGGGGGGGATAAATGAAAAAAAGAATAAAAGCGGCATTTTTTCTGGCCTCTTGCTTTACTGTCGCATTGGCAGGCTGTCAGGGATTCCTTCAGAAAGAAAGGCAGGATACGGAAAGCCGCGCCAGGGCGAAGGAATCGGGATCAGATGAAGAAGAGATAAGGGAGACAACTCCTGCAAAGCCCGGCACCGGGCGGGAGTCTGCGGCTGGGTGGGGATCTGGACGGACTTTTGCAGATCGCGGGATTGTCCGTGGGCGCGCCCGAAATGGCGCCTTTAATCTATCCCCCGCTGAGGTGCAGAGCCTGGGTATCGAGGCAGTCAAGGCCGCATACCGGCCTGTCCGATCCATCCACCTCGCCATGGGAAAAGTTCTGGCACCGCAAACAAGGATGGCCAAGGTCAGTTACGCCTTCCCCGCTCGCATCTCGGGAATTCATTCAAACATCGGCGACTGGGTGGGCAAGGGGCACAAAGTGCTTACGCTGCAAAGCGAGGAGGTCGGCCGCGCGAAGTCGGAGTATTACAAAGCCACCGCAGATGTTGAGCTGGCAAAGAGCAATTATGAGCGCGAAAAGCGGCTTTTTGATCATGGTGTCGGCGCTCAGAAGAACATGCTGGCGACCGAGGCGGGATACAAGGTTGCCCAGGCCAATCTGGACGCTGCAGAAAAAAAGCTTCACGTCTTGGGTTTTTCGGAGGATGAGGTCCAAGCCATTTCGCAGACTCACCAGATCAATCCTGAGATCGCCGTTTATGCGCCTATCAGCGGCAGGATCATTGAGCACCGAGCCGTGCTGGGAAGTATGATCGATCAAAGTAGCGAGCTGCTCACGATCATGGATCCAACTGTGCTCTGGGTCGAGGCAGAGATTTTTGAGCGCGACATCGCCAAAATCCGGATTGGCCAGGACGTGAAAGTTACGGTGCCGGCTTATCCAGGTGAATCATTCAGGGGAAGACTGAGCTACATCAGCGAAATCCTCAATGATCAAACCCGCACGATAACCGTACGAACCGAAGTCCAGAACCGAGGATTCAAGCTAAAGGCAGGCATGTTTGCCGATGTGGCTATCTCCCTTAACAGCCCGAAGATGCTCTTGACCGTCCCGGCCGAGGCAGTATTAGACGATGACAAAGAAAAGATTGTTTTTGTCAAAGCCGAAAACCAATATTCCCCGCGCATTGTAACTGTCAGTCCCGAACAAAGCGGCTTCTGTGCGATTGCGGAGGGCTTGAAGGAAGGCGAGTTGGTAGTCACCAAGGGGAACTATATGCTGAAATCCAGGCTCTATGACGAACTGCTTAAGAGAGAGGGCGTTCACTAATCGCCGTTCACATCGGAATACTCCTCGTCAGATAGAGGGCGCGCCATGATCAACAGGTTAATCGACTTCGCATTGAATCACCGCCTATTGACCATTTTGCTCATTTTGCTGATTTCTATCTGGGGGGGGGTGGTCTATTCCCGGATGCCTAAGGACATTTACCCCGATCTGAACGCTCCGCTGGTCAAGATTGTCACCGAGAACCACGGTATGCCGTCCGAGGATGTGGAACGACTCATCTCATTTCCTCTGGAGAGCCTGCTTTCCGGCGCGCCGCACGTGACCCATGTCCGGTCGGAATCCACAACCGGGGATTCGGTCGTTACCGTGGAGTTCGAGTGGGGGATGGACATCTATCTGGCCCGCCAGATTGTTTCGAGCAAGCTCGAGTTGATTTCCGGCCGCCTGCCGATCGGTACCAGCGTCCCGATCCTGGGCCCGGTCTCCTCTCGCATGGGAGAAGTATTTGAATTTGCCGTGATCGGCGACGGCGCCGATCCAATGGAGCTGCGTTCCATCGCGGATTGGACAATCCGCTACCGTCTGCAGGGAATCCCAGGGGTTTCGTTCATAATCAATCTTGGCGGATTCGTCAGGCAGTTTCAGGTGCTTTTAAGGCCGGAAATGCTCAAGAACTACGACGTAACGATTGCCCAGGTCAAGGAGGCCATTGAAAACAGCAACCGGAACTTTTCCGGCGGCATAATTCTTAATGGACCTCAGGAAGTACTCGTAAAGGGCATCGGACGGATCGATACCCTCGATCACATCCGAAACACTGTCATCACTTCCCGCAACAACGTTCCCATTTTTGTCGGCGATGTGGCAGACGTGGGCATCGGTCCTAAATTCCGGAGGGAGGATGCCAGCCATAACGGAAAGGATGCCGTCTGTGTGACCGTCGAAAAACAGTACGGCGGCGACACGCTCGAGGCTATCCGGAATCTTAAGGACTCGATTGCGCAAATCCAGCGGGATCTGCCCCGGCATTTTCGAATAAAGCCTTTCTATGACCAGTCTGTCCTGATTCTCAAGTCGCTCGCACACGTCCAGGTCTCGATTGCCCAGGGAGCGATCCTGATTGTAATCGTGATGATCTTCTTCATGTGGAACCTGCGGAGTTCTCTGATCGCGTCGCTGACCATCCCTTTCTCCATTCTGATTGCCCTTGTCCTCATGGACCTTTTCGGGATCAAGCTGACCGTCATGTCGATTGGGGGGCTGGCCATCGGCATCGGAAAAGTAGCCAACGGATCCATCATTATGGTGGAGAACATCTACCGTGTGCTGCAGGAAAGACAGGGCGAAGCCGGCAATCTCGAACTGGCAGCCGAGGCTGCAAAGGAAGTCGGGAAATACCTTTTTTCGGCAAGCCTGCTTATCATCCTTGTCTTTCTGCCTTTGTTCACCTTGCAGGGGATCGAAGGAGCCATGTTCGGTCCCACGGCTTTTGCAGTAGCCGCGGCGTTGTTCGGCTCGCTGATATTGAACCTGACGGTTCAACCTATACTGGCCGCAAGCTTTCTAAGGCAGGGGAGGGGGAAAGGCCGCCAGAACCTGGTGAATCGCCTCCTGCTCAAAGCCTATCGCGCCCTGCTTATCCGGGCTTTCCGTTTCAAAAGGAGCATTATTTTTGTTTTCTTGCTGCTCATCGCGGGAGCTGTTTATGCCTACACGCGGCTGGGAAAGGAGTTCGTCCCGCCTCTCGACGAGGGTGCGATCCTGGCTTCCACAGTCATGCTGCCCGAAACCTCGCTTGAGGAATCCGTGCGGATGGGGCAAAGGATAGAAGGTGTCTTTCTTTCCTTTCCCGAGGTCGTTTCCGTTTCACGCACGACAGGGACGGCGGAAGCATCGGAGCATCTGCATCCCGTCAGCCACAGTCATTACAACATCGAGCTGGCGCCTATCGAGGAAAGATCCCGCGACTTCCAGGCTCTGACCCAGGCAATGCGGCAGGAGTTGGACAAGATTCCCGGCATTGTCTACATCTTCGAGCAGCCCATCGCAAATAAGCTGGCCGAGATGCTGACCGGCACGGAGGGACAACTGTCCGTCAAGCTGTTCGGTTCCGATCTGACCGTTCTCAACCAAAAAATCGAGGAGATCCACAGCGTGCTCGCGACTATCCCTGGCGTAGCCGACCTGCAAATAGAGCAGACCACCGGCATCCCTCAGCTGGTCATCCGCCTGAATCGTGAAAGACTGGCACGGTTCGGCATCCCGGTATCCCGGATAGCGGACATTCTGGAAACAGCCCTGAACGGAATCGAGGCTACCGATGTCTACGAACAGGACCGGGTGACATCACTGCTCATTCGGTTTCCTGAAGAATACCGGAACAGCGAGGATGCTATCCGGAATCTTCTGATCGATTCACCGGATGGCCAACGCATCCCGCTTTCAGAGCTGGCCGACATATTCCGCAGCGAGGGACCGCAGACAATTTTCCGGGAGAACATGATGCGCCGGAAAATCATCCTCTGCAATGTCGTAGGCCGGGATATTGGCGGATTCGTCGAAGAAGCAAAAGCAAAACTGGAGCAAGGCATCCGTCTGCCTCCAGGCTACTCGTTCAGTTTCGGCGGGCAGTACGAAAGCCAGCAGCGCGCGATGCGGCATCTCGGCATGGTCATGATCCTGGTGCTGCTGATTATTTTCGTAGTTCTCTTCTCCTCATTTGGCTCGGTCTGGCAGGCGCTTCTGGTGATTATCAATATACCCTCGACGCTTGTCGGCGGCATTCTCGCCCTCCTGGTAGCAGGCGAGACGATTAATGTTTCTTCGACAATCGGCTTGATCGCCCTGTTCGGCATCTGCGCGCAGAACGACATCATCCTGGTAGCCAAGATAAACGAGCTTCGGAAAAAAGGCATGAAGCTGCGCGAGGCCGTGGTGGAGGGCGCCATGGTCAAATTCCGCCCCATTTTTATCGCCGACCTGGTGATGATCGTCGGTGTGCTGCCCCTCGCGCTGACCGTAACAACAGGTGCAGAATTGCACCGTCCGCTGGCGGTCGTTTACATAGGAGGCTTTCTTTTCGCGATCCTTCTCAGGCGCTTTATGGTTCCGGTCCTTTATGACAGCTTTGCGCATGCGGCAGAACGGGTCTCTCGCAAACGGATACTTTCCCGCTGAAATCCCGCGCGGCGCATTCCTGCAGCCCACTGGCGTCGCACCGGCATCCAGTCGATATGAGATACCTATCCCCTGGAGAACACTCAATCGGCCGGGACAACCTGGCTGAGTCATTCGTCAATTTGCCCTGGACAACTGCCCGTACCCGCCTTTTTTGGAGGAATGCGAGAAAATATTGAGATCTCTATGACGGCCTAAGCCGGGATGTTCACAAGCTTCGTCATGGATTTATATAGTTTGGCCGCTGCACTCCTAATATTAGCTCCGAGATTTAAGTCTGGTCTTTTTGCCTTTATTGGCTTGTTTGGCTTGCTGATCTGCAACGGATGGCGGCGCGAAGGTGCTGTCGGACATTTGCGAACCTTGACCATACTCCTTGGTCGTTGAGATCTCCAGGAATACGAAAGGCTTTGTGATTTTCTTTACTTTCAAGGGACAATGCTTCAGGCCCGGCGGGATAGAGACAACCGTAGCGCTGGTTATGATATGTTCTTCCGATTCGTCCCCGAGGCAGATGCTGATTTCGGCCCCTAAATCATTGATGTTTTCTGGATTTCCACCGATGAAGCAGAGCAATTCATGAAAATCATGGGAATGGGCGAACGGCACCTCATAGTTGGTGTTGATGCAATGGTAGCCCAGCGTGGTGCCATTCTTATACTCACCGTGGTGGGCGAATAGTGACAGACCGGTCATCCCCGGTTCTGTTTCCTTATAAAAAGGCCCTCGAATCACATTCCTCCAGTATTTCTTCACCTCCATATGCATTTCCTCCTCATTTGAATTATCGAGTTTCCCGGCAAATCAACCATTCAGGAGTTGCCTGGGATTCTATCCCAGATCGGTGTACTATGGTTCGGAGTTTTTTCAGACTTCTGCTGCGGTGTTGGCCCCAGGTTCAACAGGAATGGACCTTTTTGCAGATCCGCATTCAGCCGCCTTGCCGGAAAGGCCGATGCTGATAGTCCATCTTTATTGATGGATGCAGCGCTGCTTTATTGCGAAGACAGCCTGACCGTTGGCCGTCATAAAAACGAGCCTTGGGCGATCTGGCGATAATGCCGCCGCACACCAATAAAAATTAGTTTGTGTTTCGCCTGTCGCGAGTTTGCAACGAGTAAAGTGCCGGATCCGCCCAGCAAGCCCATGGCAGGGCAGCCCTTAATAGGCAATTGGTATTCGTCAGATCGGAAAGCCCGGAGGGAGGCAGAATGATGAACCCGAAAATAATGAAAAAAGAGGCCATGATTATCGCCGGAGTGGCCGGGAGCGGGGACGAGACCGGCAAAGCCTGGGAAGCCTTTATGGCGATACAGAAGATGCATCCCCTGAAGAACCAGGCCGGCGAAGAAGGCTATGAAATCCGCCTTTATCCGACGGAAGGCATGGCAAAAATCCACGTGGGTGTCCAGGTGCAGGACGCAAGTGTCCCGGCGGAGTACAGGGTCTTCGTCCTGCCCGCTGCCGCCTATGCCGAATTTGAGATCTTTCCATCCAAAGGCTACGAAAGCAGCAACCAGGATGTGAACGAATGGCTGGCAAATAACGCCGGCAAATATAAACAGGCCCTGCTGAACGGCATGAAATACGCCGTTGAGGTATATGACAAAAGGTATAAGGGCGATAAAGATGCGTCATCGGTGGTAGGCATCCTGGTCCCTATAGAAAAAGCCGATCCAAACGGTTCGCCGGACTTAAGGATAAATACTATCTAATATTCTATTCCATTAACGCCCCGCGATTGATGCGGACCTATCCTTCTTCAATTCTGCCTCCTCACATTATATAGAACCCCTATGTCTTGAAACCGCATTGCCATTCCATGCTATTCAAGCGCATCGAACTTCGTTACAATAACTCCATCTTCTTAAACCGATTCTCAGTGCATTGAAACGGCTGTCGGCGTGGCGGAGATCTTCCTCATGATCGGCAAAACGCTCGGTCATTATCAAATCACCAGTCAACTCGGCAAGGGCGGCATGGGGGAGGTGTATCAGGCGCGGGACGCACGGATCGGGCGGGATGTCGCTGTAAAAGTACTGCCGATGCAGTATGCGGCCGATAAGGACCGGCTCCGCCGCTTCGAGCAGGAAGCCCGGGCGGCCGGCCAGCTCAACCATCCCAACATACTGACCCTCTACGATGTGGGTACGCAGGAGGGAGTTCCCTACATTGTCACGGAGCTGCTGCACGGGGAGAGTCTGCAGGAGATCGTGCAACCGGGTGGCCTGGGCGTTCGCAAAGCTGTGGATATTGCGGTCCAGATCGCGAATGGTCTGGCTGTGGCCCACGAAAAGGGGATTATTCACCGCGATCTCAAGCCAGCCAACGTGTTCGTTACAAGGGAAGGTTATGTCAAAATTCTGGATTTCGGGATCGCGAAACTGGCATCGCCGAGAGGCGCTCCCGAATCGGAAGAAACCACCCTGATGAACGAAACAACTGAGGCCGGCAAGCTGCTCGGCACCGTAGGCTATGTCTCCCCCGAGCAGCTGCGCGGCCAGCCGGTGGATCACCGGACAGACATTTTCTCCCTGGGGTGCGTGCTGTACGAAATGCTGGCCGGGCAACGGGCGTTCCAGGGAGCGACGGCGGCGGACACCGTGACCGCGATTCTCTCGAAAAACCCGGCGCCGTTATCGGCGTTGGGATTGGAAATTCCGCCGGCGCTGCAGGCTATCGTAAGCCAGTGTCTGGAGAAAGCCCCGGAGGACCGCTTTTCCACCGCCCACGACGTGGCGCTTGCGTTGCGGCTTCTCTCGCAGCCAGCGGAAATGAGCCGACCGCAACCGGGAACGGAGATGCCGCCGAGGGGCCTGCGGAAGCGGCTTGCCTTCGCGGGTTTAGCAGCGTTGGTCCTTGTCGCCGCCATTATCGCCGGTTGGAAGCTGCTCTCACGGCCGCCGCCGCAGCCTCCGGAAGCGGCACAAGGGCAATCGGTCAGGGTCGTCGTCCTCCCATTTGAGAACCTCGGTGCCGCCGAAGATGCATACTTTGCCGCAGGTATGACTGAGGAGATCACCAGCCGGCTCGCCAACGTACAGGGATTGGGTGTGATCTCGCGGACCTCGGCCATCGGATACGACGGCAGGGGGAAAACCGTTAAGCAGATCGGCCGCGACCTGGGCGTCGATTATGTGCTTGAGGGCAGCGTGCGTTGGGAGCGCGCTCCCGGCCGGGAGAGCCGCGTTCGCATCACCCCGCAGCTCATCCGGGCTGCGGACGATACCCACATTTGGTCCGATCGATACGAGCGGGTGCTTGCAGACGTATTCGCTATCCAGTCAGAGGTGGCGGAGAACGCCGTCAAGGCGATGGGCGTCGCGCTCCTGCCCACTGAGCAGGCTGCGTTGAAAGAGGTCTCAACGAATGACCTGGAAGCCTACCAGCTCTACCTTCGCGGCCGCGAGCTGGACAGCCGAGGCAGCAACAGAAAGGATCTTGAGGGCGCGCTTCAGATGTACCAGGATGCGGCCCATCGCGATCCACGGTTTGCGCAGGCTTTTGCAGGGATAGCGAGGACCAACTTGCTGATGTACTGGGAGTACTTCGACCGGAGCCGGGAGCGGCTTGTCAAGGCCAGGGAAGCAGCGGAATTAGCCGTTCAACTCCGTCCTGACCTCGCTGAAGCGCAAACCGCCCTTGGGCTCTACTACTACCAGGGCATGTTGAACTACCCGAAGGCTTTGGATGCGTTCGCGGCGGCTTTGAGATCTCAGCCTAACAATGCCGACGCACTCTCAGGGATCGGCTTTGTTCTACGCCGCCAGGGACGGTGGTTGGAAGCGACGGAGAAGTTCAGCACGCTGGCGGACCTGGATCCCAAAAACGCCGCCCGGCTGTTTGACCTCGGCTTCACCAATGAATTCCTGGGCCGCTATGCCGACGCGGATCGTGCCTTTGTTCGGACGCTTTCCCTTAATCCGCTATACGGGGATGCCTATGCAGAACGAGCCTGGGTGCAGCTTCTGTGGCTTGGCGACACGGACAAGGCTCAGGCTGTTCTGGACGAGGCCGCCCGGGTTGCCGGCCTTGCGGACGATGTTGGCTATATTGCGGAGGTGCAACTGCGGATTTCGGATTTCATTGTGCCGCCGGGACTATTCCGGCGCACTGCGTCGGCTCCAGGCTGAAATGCGATCCGCAATCGACAACCAGGACGGATTCTGGCCTAGCCCCCTGCTCCGCGGAAATTTATATCGGCTGGCCGGTCAGCTCAGTCTTGCGCGGAACTCCTATGAGGCTGCACGCCTGGAACTCGAAAAAAGAGTCCGGCAGGCTCCCGACGACCACCGGTTCCGCAGTTCGCTTGGCATCGCTTACGCGGGTCTCGGCCGGCGCGAGGAAGCCGTTCGCGAGGCACGGCTGGCCTGCGAACTCATGCCGGCATCGAAGGACGCCTTGCGGGCTCTTAATCGCCTTTGGGAACTGGCCGTAGTCTTAACGATGGTCGACCGGCCGGCCGAAGCGATCGCTGCGTTGGACGAATTGCTTGGGAGAAGCGGCTGGTGGACGCCTCATGTGCTCCGGCTGGATCCTACGTGGGATCCGCTGCGGCCGGATCCGAAATTCCAGGCATTGCTCGCCAAATACGAGGGCAAACAATGAGGGGGGTCGTACATCCCTGTTGAAAATTGCCAAGGAAACAGCCTGGGAAGTAGGTTTTTTTATTGGATATCCGGCAAAGAGCGAACGGTGGAGATAAAATTCCGCTTTTGATTTGACATTTCAGAGCACCGCTCTTGTGATATCCGTACTCCATAAACGCATATGGAAAGCACCCAAATCCGAGCCTCAGGCGCATTGATGCAGCCGTGGGTCCAGGGAATATCAGCGAATGCAAAAACATAATGTCCTCTGCAACTCTCGAAATGAAAACAAATGAAAGCTTCCTTTCCCGGCTGGCTTCCGGAACAGCTTTGGTTTTTTATGTCCTGCTTGCCCGAGTAGCACTTTACCTGATCGCCGCTCCAAACTATGGCTACTTCCGCGATGAGCTCTACTACCTGGCATGCGGGGAGCATCCCGGCTGGGGATACGTCGATCAACCGCCGCTGATCGGCTGGATGGCCCGGCTGCTGCATCCCACGATCGGCACTTCCCTGTACGCATTGCGACTCCTTCCCCTTCTGGCGCACCTCGGCACAATTATTTTGACTGCGGCTATAACGCGCGAACTCGGGGGAAAGCGCTGGGCAATATTTCTCTCATCCCTTTCTGTGCTGGTGGCGCCGGTGGTGCTGGCCATGACCCATCTCTTTACCATGAACGCGTTTGATTTCCTGCTTTGGACGCTGCTTGCCTGGATCCTAGTCCGGCTGATACGCAGCGGAAACGAACGTCTCTGGCTGTGGGCGGGGACGGTGATCGGCGTGAGTCTGCTGAACAAATACACCATTGCATTTTTTGCTGTCGCGCTGTTTGCCGGAGTATTGGCGACTCCTCTGCGGCGGAGTCTGTCGCGTCCCTGGTTCTGGGGCGGGATGGCGCTTGCCGCGATTATGGCCCTGCCCAACTTCCTTTGGCAGTGGCAGCACGGATTCCCATTTCTGGAGCTGATCGCCAACATCCGGCTTCACGGCCGCGATGTCGTCTACAATCAGGTTTCGTTCCTTGGACAGCAGGCATTCATGATCGGTTTCATCCCGGCGCTGCTGGCTGTGCTCGGAGTCTGGTTCCTTTTCTCGGGCAGAGCCCGGAAGTACGCAGTGCTGGCCTGGGGATTTCTGGGTATGCTCGGCTTGATGATCCTGCTGAAGGGAAAGATCTATTACGTGGCGCCGGTCTATCCCATGATGATCGCCTGCGGCGCAGTAGGGCTGGAGCAACTGACGGAGAGGAAAAACGCGCGATGGCTGCGTCCGGCCTATGCTCTGCTGACAATCATGCTTGGCGGGCTTGTGGCGCCGGTGATCTTTCCGATTCTGCCTGTGGAGACTTTCATTGCCTATGCCCGGCGGATAGGAATCGAGCAACCAAGGATCGAACACCAGCCCGAGGGCCGGTTGCCTCAAATATATGCCGATATGTTCGGGTGGGAGGAACGGGTACGGCTCGTCGCGGCCTATTATCATTCGCTGTCCCCCGAGGAGCGGGAGGCAACGGCGATCGGCGCTCCCAACTACGGGCAGGCTGGAGCGATCGATTTCTTCGGGCCAAAGTACGGGCTGCCGAAGGCCATTGGCTCGCATCAAAGCTATTGGTTCTGGGGACCGCGGCAATATACGGGAGAAAGCATTATCCTCCTGAATGAAGGCAATCCTCAGAGATACGAAAGCCTCTGCAGGTCACTCACGCTGGTCGCGCGCCCGGATGATCCGTTCGCCCGCCCCGACGAGAACCGCCCGATTTACCATTGCCGCGGATTGAAGGAAAACCTGCAGCAACTCTGGCCCACCCTGAAACATTTCGACTGATAGTGCCGCAATCAGCGCCATTCCCTGTGAGTTCCCAGTTCCCAGTTAAACATCCAACTGGGAACTGGAAACTCTGAACTGGGAACTCGATTTTATGCCTTCCCCAGGGCTTTGAGAATCCTGTCGGGCGTAGCCGGCGACTCGACCCATTTGCCGATGGCGTTGTGGATGGCCATGATAACGAGATGGGTGTTCGCCAGCGAGTGGCTGATGCCGTTGGATCCGTAGCAGGCGTTGCCGGCGCGCGTTTCCAGAAGTTCCAGATCCACCCGGGGCATGTCCATCATGCCGACCTTTTTGTACTCAAACATATTCGTGCTGAGTCTCACTCCGGTCTTCTGGTCGAAGATAAATTCCTCCTGGAGCTGGCATCCGGCACTGAAATCCATCACCTGGTCGATCTGGCTTTCCAGCGACGTGCGGCGCATGATCTTGCCCGGGTCTGCAACTACCCCGAAACGGAGGATTTCGACCTCGCCGGTCTCGGTGTCCACGGCGACCTCGCACGTGGCCACGTCCATAGTGTCCAGCTTTTTCCCCCGTTGGCCCCAGAGAGCATCCGGGGGCTTGCCGGAGTAGGTCGCAAACAGATTGGCCTGAACTGCTTCTGCCAGAGGAACCCCGATGCCGGGATCGGCCTTCAAAACAACTTTTCCGCCCTGCAAGTCCAGATCCTCAGGCTTCCGCCCCTTCAGGGGGCTGGCAGCGGGCTTTTTGGCTGGGGCGCCAAATCCGCGGGGGGCGGAGGGGTTATTTGCTTCCTCGACCGCTGCTTCCAGGATCAGCTTTTTCAGTTTGTTCGCGCATTCCTTCAGAGCCCAGGAAGAGGCGGTGGTTCCGTCGCTGCCGCCACCCCAGGGCCTGTAAACTTCGTGGTGATCGAGTCCTGTGACGATATCCTCGTACCGGAGTCCCAGTTCTTCGGCCACAACCATTGCGTTGGCTTCCATGATATAGTTGCCGATCACCGGCCCTTTGGAATCCAGGCGCACCTTTCCATTCCTGAGCTCAATTTTCGGATGGAACACCGTGCCGGAATGGCGCGGGCATTGATTGTACCGGAAGCTCGCCCCGTGCATCCTGCCGTCGGCAAGCTTCTTCTCGCCCGCATTATGCCACTTCCAATTCATCATCTTCTTCGTTGCGGCGACGCACGCTTCATAGCTGGGCACGGGATTGGAATCGGTCTGGGATTCCGGCCCGTGCAGGTTCAGTGTCGCGATGTCGATGGGGTCCTTTCCCAGTTTGTCGGCGATCCTGTATAGGGCGACCATCAGGGAATCCCAGCTCATCGGGTTGTGCTGGCCGCTGAGCCACATCTTTCCGCGGTTGCTGTCGACGACGTCCATGCGCTGCTTGACGTTCTGGCACCGGGTAGTGAAATAGGGGCCGAAGGTCTGGTCCATGGTATTTCCGAAGTTAGTGCTTCCGCGGGCGCCCCCGTCCGCAATTGAGAAGTCGTCTATCGCGGTAATGAGGCCGTTGCTTTTGAAACCGACCTTCAGATGCACGAAGCGCTGGTTTAGGTTGAAATCGTAGGTGTCATACCGGTTGTTGACGCACCGGACCGGCCGGCCGGCCCTTCTGGCCAGCAGCGGCGTGATCAGTTGGGATTTCCGGCTGCCCCAGTCGCAGTACCTGCCGCCTACGAACATGCACTCCTGAAAGACTTTTTCCGCCGGCAGGCGATACATGCCCGACACCTGGTCATGTCCCCAGGGATTGCCTTCAATTCTCAGGCTCTTTCCCTCCCCATGATAGGCGTCGTCAAACCACCAGGCGATTGAGCCCGGAGGGTTGGGGAGATGACCGGCGAAGGCGGCCGTGTTCACATCAAATTCCATGATGTGGTCTGCTTCCCTGAAACCGGCTTCGATGTCGCCATCGCTGACGTTGGAATAGGAAACGTTTCCTTTCTTGGGAGGATTATTGCTTTTCGCCATTCCAAACCCTCCCCCGCCGCCACCGCCCGGATACGTCGCGCGAATAACCGGCGCATCGGGTTTTCTGCCCTCGATCAGGTCCACAACATGGGGCAGCACTTCCCATTTGATATCGAGTTGCCGCAAGGCTTCTTCGCAGATGTCTTCGCTTTCGGCTACGACGATAACCGCAACCTCGATTCCTTCCTGGTCCGCGATGTTGTCCAGAAAAGGCTGGGCAGGCCCCATGAATCCGCCGCCCGAACTGAGATTCTTGATGTCCTCATCTTCCCAGGTAACAATATCGACAACTCCGGGTATAGCCTTGGCTTTTGCGGCATCCACGCTGACAACCTTTGCGTTCGCGTAGGGGCTCCTCAGGAATTTGGCGTGGAGCATATCCGGGACGGCATCATCGATGCCGTATTTTGCGATTCCCGCAGCAATTGCGTAGGACAGCCTGCCGGGAAGGTTGGCGTTTCCGACAACTCTGAATTTCTCCCTTTGTCCGTTGATTCCAACAAGATCAGCCATACTATGCTCCTGGTCGAAGAATCTCGGTTCAACACCGGAACTTGGACACGAGGATGGCCCAGGTTCCTGCAACCAGTTTATTTTCCAAAACAGTCTAACGAGTTTGCCCTGCAGCAAGGGTTCGACGGGGCGATGGATACCCTCCCATAAACTCAGAATTTACGAACCGGGACACCCGTCCATCGCCCCTCTTCAACCGCCATTCGGCAATTACTTGATGTTCTGAATTTCCTCCGACAATCCCTGCTCGTAGGTGCTCCAGCCGGAGTTCATCCCATACGGGCATCGATGCAGAACCGCCTCGATGCGGCGGATATTGCCCTTCTCAATCTTGAACAATTCCGCCTGTTGCCAGGTCCACGGCTCAGTAGGCCCTGCAACCACGTCGCGGCCGTCGGGCGTCCTCCAATATCGGGTCTTGCCCGCGCCATGGTCGAAAAAGTTGAAGGTAAAAACGACTCCGCGTTCGCGGTCTACTGCCACAAACCGACGATCCCGGATTCGTGAAACAAAATGCATCAGGCCGGACTGAAATTGCTCTTTGCATCCCCATGCGCTCGAATACACCATACCCTTTGTTGGATCCGGCCTTTTCTGTCCCGGCTTTAATGGAACGTTGGTGGCGCGGTTGCCATTCTCGTAGCGATCGCAGTCATCACTAAAGGGATAGACGCCCTTCCCGTCATTCCGCTGCAATCCCGAAAAATACAGGTTGGAGATCCTGATCATCTCATCGCGGGAAGGCCGTTCTTCCGGAGGAATCACTTCCAGGAATACCGGATGCGGCGAGCCCAATGTTTCGCCCATTTTTTCAATATTTTCACCCGCCGATGTTCCCGGCCGACTGTTCGGATCGTTTCGATTGCTCTGCGGCCGTATTACGAGCTGCTCCGCTTCGGTGATCCGCCCCTTACTTATCTTCAGGCGAAGTGCAATGGCGACGGGATTACCCACACCGGGCTTTGCAGTCTCTTCACGGGCTGTCCCGATATACCCAACCTGTTGAGTCTCAATGTCGGGAACATAGAATTTATAGGTTCCCTTCCCCACCATGCTGGCCCAAAGACCCTCATTACCCAAAGGCAGCTGCACTCCGTTCTCAGTAAATTTGCAGTTTTCGGCAAAAAGGGTCTTGCTCGCATCATGGGCCAGCATCGCGTCCATGTATTTATCGACATAACCTTCCAGGCATGCGCGGTCGCAAGTGCTTTGATTCGCAACGCCTTCGGGGGCGCTGGTCTCCGGAGCGGTTTTCTCGGGAGCAGTGCTTTGACAGGCCACGGCAACAAACAGCAGAAGCGCGATCGAAGTGACGGCAAATAATTTCACCCTCATGAAATTCTCCTTTTTCTGTAACGAAATTTAAAGATTCAAGGGATTCAAGGCAAATTGGGATTAATACGCGGACCATCATACTCAGGGTGTGCGGATTGATCAACCTTGAAGACTCAAGGCATCCGACATCACAGCCATAAAAAATGCGACAGGCTTCCGGACTTTGAAGCCTGAGCCCGGGGAGAGGCCGCTTTTTCTCTTGAACGATTGCCGCTGGCTGGAAAGTGGCTCGTTTATCACAAAACTCCGTATAGCTGCGCCGATATCCACTCCATTTTTGTGGTCCAGCCTGCATTACCCGCAGGATTTTTGACGATGCGGCATATTACGGCATGTATCATCATATTGCAGGCCCCAAGTCACGGGTCCCAAGCTGCCCGCGAACGGCCTGGGATCTGAAATCGATAATACCTATACCTTTCCGTTACAGCTCGCCGCGAAATCCTGTGAGTCCGGGTTAGGCCTTAATGCCGGCCAAAACCTCTTTGCCGAATTCCAGGCAATCCGTGCGCTTTAGAAGGTCGTAGTCTTCAAGCTTCTTATTCGCAATTTTGGGATAATTGTCTTCCATCATTTTTCGTGTCTGAGGATCGAGCAGCGATTTTGTTATCCTCCCGTTAAATACTCTTGACGGAATATTGCTGACTTCAAGCAATTTGGCGAGATGGTTATCTATTAACATGGTCTTTTGTTGCGGCCCGACCGGCTTCTCGCCGTTTCCGCAAACAGCAAAGAGCCCTATAACCTTGGTTTTGAGAGACTCCTTGTTCTTCGCGATGTAATCCTGCAACTCTTTGGGAGTCACAGCCGATCGAATGGAGCCGCCTATCACAACATGATTAAAGGCTTTCAGATCAGGATTTTCGCGCGCATCGAAGACGTTTGCAATACCGCCCATCCCTTCCGAGATCCATACCGCGGCATCGCGGGAGCTTCCGCACCATGTCCCGTAGACAACAGCACATTTTTTATCCGAAGGCATCGGATAGTATTCCAACGCCCACGAATCTTTGGCCCTAGCTATCGTGCCGACTCCGGCTACCAATCCCAATTTAAAAAAATCCCTTCTTTCCATAGCCTATCTCCTCCGACTGAGATCCAATGTGATATGAGACCAAGGGTTCAACTGCTCAACCGCCACAAAACTCTGCTGAAAAGTCACGTCTCCCACGGCTAATGTTTTTAGCGAATATAGGGCACAAGAATCTGAAAACTGGGAGACACCTTCCGCCGCAGCGGCGCTAATGAGTTTAACATTGATTTCCCGCTGTAGGGCAAGTGTTTTCGCTTTTAAGTTCGGCCGATGGTTTCAAAAGCTCGAAGCCGTTAACGGCCTCCGGCAAAGACGAAGCCTTGCTTGCATACGGCTCAAACCGATTTGATGTCGGTATTAACCGCTGGCGCCCGCTGATCCTCGCCTTAGCTGTGTTTCAGCCACACCCTATAGGATTCTTTGCCGCTGAAGAGTAAGCCGTGCCATGAGCCACCAATGCTGATATCATGTAGGGCGATTCCCTGATCATAAACTTGAACTATCGGTTGAATGAGGCAAGTAATGAACGGCTTGACGTGCATGTCTCACAGAATTCTCGCTGCGGCCAATCCAGGCATTTCCTTTCAGGTGACAGGTCACAAGTCGCGGGTCCCAGAGGTCCACGTGGAGCCTGGGACATGCAACCTTGAGCTGACGCCAGAATGCCCGTCCAGGCCGTCTCGCTACGAATAGGTGTGAGAAACCCGTGCCCGGCATCTGCGCGTGTCCGTCTGAAAACAGAGCTAGAAGGGTGCCGCACGGACTGAAAATGAAAGGATTCGCGAGTATCAGAGGTCAAACCACAGATAACCCGATTGATGAAACGCAAGGCCAAGTGAGTCCTTGCCGCTTTTCCAGATATACCAAGGAGAAACCAATGAGAGAAAAAGTTGGTGATAACAAGACAGTCCCCAGGAGAGCTTTTTTGAGAGACGCCGGCCTGGCTATTGGCGCTCCGGTTGTCGCTTCAAAAGCGTTCGCTGCTCCCAATGCAATATCTAAAGCGGAACCAATGCCATTAGCAGGCGTTGAACTGGAGCTATTGAGTCCTAAAGGCGTCATCGACCCCCCTTCGATGTTGGGAATATCACCCCGGGTCGCATCCCTGGAAGGCAAAAAGATCGCCATGGTTCACAATAACAAGCCTGGCGCCAAGACTTTCCTGGAGGCGGTCGAAGAGTTGCTGAAGGTCAAATATCCCGGAATGACATTTGTTCATTTAGACACAACTATCAACCTGGCAGATAAGCCGGAAAAATACGCGGCGATGGCAAATTCGTGCGACGCCTTTATTCTCGGCTCAGGAGACTGAGGGACCTGCACGTGGTGGGGTGCCTACCACGCGATACAGATCGAGAAGCTTGGGAAACCGGGAATCTACTTTGTCAGCTCGAATTTTCTGAAAGACGGCAAATCCGCGTCCGCCGATTGGGGCATGCCGGGACTGCGCATGCTCTCCATCCCTTCTCAGGAATGGTATACCTACAGGAGGACCCTTGAGGAAATCCGGCCGACAGCAGCAAAACTGCTTGATACCATCATTGATGGGTTAACGCGGCCCGCCACTCAGGAGGAGGCAAAACCAAAGCAACTGAAGAGGGAAGAGCATTCGAATATAAAAGTAAGCGCGGATACCTATGAATCTGCGCTGGAGAAATTCAACCAGGTCTTCCTTGACAATCACCTGGGGGACGGATTGCCTCTCGTTCCTCCGACCGCGGAGCGGGTGAAATGGATGCTTTCCGGAACAAGTCGGCGTCCCGAGGAAATGCTGGGCAAGTGCCCGATGAAGTTCGGGAATGTGACGATTGAAAAACTCGCCATCAACGCCGTAATGGCGGGAGCCAGGCCGGAATACTTCCCCGCCATTATCACGGCAATGGAATGTTTTGTGGGGGAAAGCGGCCCCGGCCAGAAAGGAGAATACTTTTTTCACACTCTTGGTTCATCCGGGGCTTTCAACCTGGTAATTTTGATGAATGGGCCGATGGCCAAGGAAATCAACATGAACTCCGGAATGGGCTTGTTCGGCCATGGATGGCGAGCAAACAACACAATCGGCCGCACTGTCCGATTAAGCACCGTCACCATCGGTCAGACGTGGCCGAGGGAAAACGACATGGCACTCACCGGCAGGGTCTCGGCCCATACATGGTTTACTTTTGCCGAAAATGAGGAGGCCAGTCCCTGGGAGCCGTTCCATGTGAGCCTGGGCTTTAATAAAGACGACAGCGTCATGACGGTTGCGAAGGTGAATAACATCTTTTCCACGTTCGGAGGGGGAGCCGTGGCATTCTGGACCGCTCAGTCGATCCTGGATCAAATGGCGGCAAGGATGACCAAAAACTTCGGCTATATCGCCGTCTTTGATCCTGAAGTCGTCGATGAGCTGAAGAAACTCGGATTCACCAGGAAGGACGTGCAGGAGTGGTTTGGGCAAAAGGCCGGTATAAAGCCTGAGAATCTGACGGTCGTGGTCGCGGGCGGTGTTCCCGGTTATTGCCTGCTCTATACGGTTATGATGATAAATGCAAACGTGTCTAAAAAAATCAAAGGGGCGACCTTAACAAAGGCCGGCCGTGTTTGATCGTTGACAATGTCGATTTCCAACATTCCCTCTGGGCCGGTCTGCGTGTGATCGGCACGGGAGACAGAAGCGCTTTTGTCGCGGCCTGATTGCGTCCAGGGCCGGCCCAGCGGGATCTCGGGGGCATTCCAAATGATATTCAGAAGGCGGGCGATCCAGGTGGCGGTGGCTATTCTGATGGTTGTTCCTATCTATTCCGAGGACTTGCTGAAAGTAAAAAATGCTGCCGAGGCCAGAGATGCGTCGGTTGTTTACCTGCGCAGCCTGGATTCTCGAACGTTTCCAAACGCGCAGGCTCAGTGGCAGGAAAAAACTACCTTCTCAGGCGGTCCCCAGGACATGGTGACGACGGCCAAACAGTTCACGTCGGATGGCTGGATCATTGAGGTTTACCAGGAGTTGGCGCCTTTGAGAAACACCCTATATCAAGTCACGGTATTCAGCTCGACCGAAGGATGGCACTGGAAAGGGAACATCAAAGCGGATGGGAGCGTCAGCGAGGTCAGTCCTCTCAGGAAACTGCCGGAGGAAGACATGCGCCGGACAGCGGAAGGACTTTTGAAGAAAAGCAGAACTGCCGCTCCTTTCGGCGGGTATGGTCACTGATAGAGCAAGCAGGGCGGAGTGGCATCAGTGGCTGCAGAGCGCCTCAGGTTGCCTCGATAGCATTTAAGAGCCGGGATCACAATGTAGGGTGACGGCCGATCCCTATGCGACAAGGTCGATTTGCCATATCCCGCCCATGGGAGTTTAATGCCGGGCCGCATCTCCGGACGGCAAACGGTCCCCTCGCCGAAAAAACAGCCTTCCAAAGCGCCACACCGTGCCCCGAATTTCCGTATTTTTGCGCCAACATGTAGTAAAATCCCGGCTGAAGATTCAAAAAGAGCTGCAAAAAGCATCCTATCGGAATCACTGGGGACGGCTCGATCGGCAAGGCCCTGTCAAAAGAAGGGATTCATTCGTCCCATCGGCAGCTCAAGAAAAACTTCCACCGGGAAGGAGAGAGACGATGCCTAACGGGTACTGTGGAACGATACTGAGAGTCAACCTGACCACCAAGGAAATCAGCACCCTGGGCACCGCCAAATACGAGGAGTTTGGGGGCGGCTATGGAATGGGAACAGCTATCTTCTGGGACCTTGCGGTAGCTCCGGGCGAATGGGACCTTAAGGATGCTTACGATCCCCGCAATGTCCTTCCCCTCATGGTCGGTCCCCTGGCTGGCACCGGAGTTCCGAGCGCGGGAAGAACCAGCGTTTGCGGGCTGTCTCCGGAGACGTTTCCTACCTGCGAATTCTGGCGGGGCAATTTCGGCGGCCGGTTTGGCAACACGCTGAAGCTTGCAGGTTGGGACGGAGTCGTAGTGGAAGGCAAGGCCGACAGGCCTGTGTGGATCAACATTATTAACGACCAGGTGAAGATCGAGGACGCCAAGGAGCTTTGGGGCCTGGATACCTATGAGACGCAGGACCGAATCACCAAAATGGTGGGCGGAAGAACCCGTTTCGGCGAAGAATGGCAGGAGATCGGGAACGCCTATACCACTGCGCGTCCGCAGATCGTCTGCATTGGTCCGGCAGGCGAGACCAAGTCGAGGCTCGCCGCCCTGATCACCGGCAGCGGGGTCAGTGCGCGGATCGGCGGCCACGCCGCGGTCTTCGGGGCCAAGAATTTGAAAGCCATCAGCGTGACCGGGACCGGCAGCGTGCAGGTATCGGATCCCAAGGGAGTCGTGGATGTAAGACTCCGCCACCTGCAAGCCAACCAGACCGGGGCGATCGGATTCGCTTCCGGGCCCGGTGCGGCCTCCTGCATGCCTTGCCTGCGCGGCGACCGGCGCAGAAGCAACTATCATGGCGGCGAAACCATGTGCGCCTGTCAGGGGTGGCTCTTCGGCAGTAAGGATCCGACGGCTTCAGACAAAGCCGCCGAAGCCCTGATACGATATGGCGTCAGCAGCTGGGCGGCCCATTTCCACGCTTTTTCAACCGAGATTGCCGGGGCGCCGCCGATATTCCACGGAAAGGTGCCGGTAGATTCCGGGCTTGGCTGGTATCTTCAAACCCTTTACGAGCAGGGAGTGCTGGGTCCGGGAAAGCAGATCGACTCGGCGCCGCTGCCCATGGACCACTGGGGCGAACTGAGTTTCCGCCTGGCCTTGCTGGACGCCATCGCCCGGCGCGCGGGGATCGGCGATGCTTTGGCCGAAGGCTGCTGCCGGGCGGCTCAGAAATGGGGACGGCTGGAAATCGACAAGGAAAGCGGCGCCCTGCGCCTCCCTGCCTGGGGTGCCAGCAGCCACTGGACAATGCCCTTTATCGATTGGGCGTATTCTTATATCCTCGGAGCGGGAGATCCTACCTGGCATGGATTCATGGCTCCTACCGGTGTCCCCCGCGACGGCGCGCCGCTGGAGAAAGTGCTGGAAAATCTCTCCAAGAAGACGATTCCGTATACCGATGATATCTTTATGTTCAACCATGCATGGAAGGGCGAAGAGGCCTGGAAGACCGGCATCTATTCCCCGCATAAGGCCAAGCAGGTGGCCTGGAGCCGCCATTATACGGGGTTCTGGAATGAATCCATGGCTTTCTGTGAGATGTTGATCCCCGAACTGGGGGGCGATAGCCCCGAGATAGAATTCATGTACTATCAGGCTGTCACGGGGAAGAAGGATTCGTTTGCCGATACCATGCGAATCGGCCAAAAAATCTGGACCCTGGAGCGCGCCATCCGTGTCATGCACGGAAGGAGCCGGCAGACGGAGGACTTTTACCCCTATATGTATAAGCCGGGGGCATCAGGCTTTGCGGTCTATGGCGGAGTGCCCATTTACGAGAATGGAAAATGGCGTAACGACGCAGCCCCGGACATGTACCTTGACAGGAAAGGAGTGGACGACTTCAAAACCCACTTCTATGCCCTGGAAGGCTGGGACAAGGAACACGGCTGGCCGACGCGAAAGACGCTCGAAGGCTTCGGCCTGAAGAAAGTCGCCGACACGCTGGCAGCCAGCGGAAAACTGGGAGCCGCATAAGGCGTCAAGCTGGCGCTTAAGCCGCACATGCCTGAGAATTTCGTTTTTGAACCGCTCAAAAAGCGGTTGGAGGAGTTACGCCGGTCTTGAACGCTGACGCACGCCGAACGGACGCCGACTCACGCCGACAAAAATTTATATATTTTTTCAGCGTACGTCAGCATCATGTCAGCGTTCGTCAGCGTTTCAAAATACGGAGCTGTCAAACTCTTTGAGCCCCCCGGGCAGAGTCGGGGATTAACCAATGTAATTATCAATCCCGTGCAAGCGCATTGCCCGACCTGCCGGATCCTCATACCCGTATCGATTTTCTCGGCCTCCTCTTTAGTTGCACTTTAAACTTCATAGCGTCATTGGATTTTTTCTGCGACCAGTGACTGCGGATGATTCTCGACTTACCTCCCGTCCTGGAGCATACTTCGGATAAATTCGGCTCGCCACGACGCTTTCTCCTGCCTCCAGCCTTCCATAGTTGGCCGGAAGGAATATCAAAATCGCGATACCACCGTGGTGACCATTACCGGATTTCCTGAAGCTTAATGCAGGAAATCATAAACTCCATAGGTTCAATTTATGCATAAATACTACGATTTTTTCGGCGTATTTGTTATTATTTGGAATAATTTGTTGTAAAAATATGAAATACCTAATAATATGGTGACCAATATCGGTAACCGATATTGGAGTAAAGTCCAGGAAATATTGTCTTTGAGAAGGGAATTCAGCCTTTCAAACCTGAAATGGCTCTTGCGCTTATGATGGCATGCTTTCCTGCGGAAGTTCGGGTGATGCATCTTGTAACGACAACCATCGCAGGAATCCAGCCCAATGATCGACTGCAAAGTGGCGCCCGATTCTCAAGCGCTATTTCTCGGGAATTTGCTTCTCTGCCGGACAATCAAGTAAGGGGGTCAGGATAATGCGTTACGCAGAGACCGGTCACAATTTGGAAATTGATTTGGCGACAGGAAACATTGAACGGGTAGAAACCGACCCGAAACTATTGGAACTTCATCTCGGCGGACTGGGAACCAGCGTCAAGATACACTGGGACAGGGTACCCCCGGAAACCAAACCCTTTGATCCGGAAAATCTATTGATATTCAGCGCCGGATTATTGTGCGGAACTCCTGCCTTCAGCTGTAACAGGACAGTTGTGACCACGCTCTCTCCCCAATCGGAACTTCTGGCATACCCGATGATGGGAGGATTTTGGGCGGCTGAGCTGAAATATGCAGGCTACGACAAGGTGATTTTTCGCAATAAATCACCGAACCTGGTTTACATCTGGATTAACAACGACAAGGTCGAAATACGCGACGCCTCTCATTTGAAAGGCAAGGGTTCCCTTGAGACAGCGGAACTCATAAGGCAGGAGCTGGGAGAGCCGAGAGCACAGGTCGCCTCGATCGGTCTGGCCGGCGAAAATCGGGTCTTCACGGCATCCATCGAGCAAGGCAGGTCGAGCGCCAGCCGGCTCGGCGGAGGCGCCGTTATGGGCGACAAAGGGATCAAGGCGGTCGCTGTCCGCGGGACAAAGGATGTTTATCTGGCTCGGGGCGCCGAATTCATGGAGCACCTTGCCGAAATTATGAAATACATCCAATACCGGAACGCGAATCCCATCCCGGGTGTGATGACGATCCTGTCCGGAATCGGGTCGCCCCAGGAAATGAAACACACCGATGAGAAATGGCACACGGAAAGCTTCTCCTGGGGGAATGCCCGAGTTCGCAGAAGGGATTTCTGGACCAAGGAACACGAAGAGGACTGGACCCAAACACAGCTAAGCGCGATAAAGCGGCTGATCAGCTGCTTCAACTGCCCTCAGCAATGCGGCGCCTTGATCTCCTACAAAGATGTACCGAGGTATATGGCCAAGTGCTTCGGGAAGCTGACCTATGCAATGGCCGCTCAGGTGGACAGGCTCGATTTCAATTTTAGAATTCTTGAGCGTGCAACACAGTACGGCGTGGATTCCTTTTCAACCCCGCAGATTCTGGCGTTCGCGGTCGAGCTCTACGAGGCCGGCATTCTGACCGACGCGGATTTTGCAGGATGCCCGACCGATAAAGAAGGTCGCTTTAACTGGCTTCTCGACAGACTTGTTCGGAGGGAAGGAATTGGAGACGCTCTCGCTGACGGCACTTATTGGGCAGCCAAGAAGATCGGAAAAGGCGCGGAAGCTTATGCTCATAATACGATAAAAAAACATGAGCAGCTCCCTATCAAGCTCGCGATGCTGGATCCCCTCTATTTCTTAATGTACTCGACGAACGAGAAAATAAGCATCACTCAGATTGAGGGGAACTGGCCCCAGGCGCCTTTTACAACCATGGAAGAGAGAGAGGCGTTCGTGAAGGATTGGCCGCAGCTCCCGGACCCCAAATTCAAACAATATCTTCTGGACTGGGAGCCGCGCGGAGAACGAGCCAATCCAAACTACCCGACTCCTGAGATTGCCTGTGAGATAGTTGATTGGATGGAAATGCTGCACAATGTCGATGATGCCCTCGGATTCTGCGCCGGGATGTCATCTTTTTGCCTGAAGCCCCCCTATCATATTCACAACTTCCCTCTCCTGATTTCGTCCGCAACGGGCATGGACTTGGATGAAGCCGGAGTGAAGAAGATTGTCAGGAGAAGCCGGAATCTGCACCGGGCCATCAATGTCCGAAGAGGCCTGAGAAGAACCGACGAAAAGCCGCCTGAGGATCACTGGAAAAAAAGATTCCCTGATATAGAAGCCAATCTCCTGACCACCTATTACAGGTTCAAGGGATGGAACGAGGACGGCATTCCGACCAAAGAGACTCTGCACACGCTGGATTTGGGCTATGTCGCCGAAGACCTGGAGAAGAGAGGGATACTCAAGAACGGCCAGGATCAGAAATAAGCAGGCGGTCCCATTTATCCCGGTGATATCTGCGAAAGTGCCGCGGCGCCAATCACGGCGTTCCGCCTCTTCCGCCATCAGCGTTGTGTTGGCCTCGCGTGACAGAACAAGCCTTGCATTCCCGGCACAGAAATCTCAATCGCTCTGAGATCCCTGCGCTGCAGCTTTCCGGAAGGATTCGAGAGGAGAGACAATAGCTTTGTGAGACGAGAAACAGAACATTCCAGACAATTGAAACAGCTGTATTCAACGAATAGCGACCGATTGCGGGGAAAGGGCGGATGGACAAAGTATCCCTTGTTTTGGTTTTTGTTATTCCTGTCCTACCAATGCACTCGAAGATGCAAGCATTGCTACGCATTGAATCAAGTCGGCGACGACAACGGAATGGAAATGGACGAACCGACTTTTTCCAGGCTGCTTGAGTGGGTCCCGGAGGTTTGGAGAGTCAACAATATTAAAGTCAATGCCATCGGCTTTCTGGGAGGGGAGCCTCTGTTGAGAACCGACAGGATCAAAAAGATGATGGATTCTGTCTATAAACATACCGACGGCATGCAGGGATTCCTCTACACCAATGGGGACCTGGTAGATTCCGTAAACTGGGATGATCTGGAGGACATACAGTGGATATCCACAAACATCACGGACACCCCTCTCGATGAGCTGTCGCGGCGAATGGCGGTTGTTGGCAAACGATCGAATGTGATCGGCCAGACAATCGTGGCTACATTGGACGATCACAACCTTGGAAGAATCGCCGACATATCGCGTTTCGGGATAGAGAATGGGTATCGTCTCCGCTACTATGCAAATTTTTACCAGGGGCTGGATGCTGAATACAGAAACACTCTTTTGCTGAAATATCATCAACTGTGCGACTTGTTCGAAAGCTATATTGTGAGAGGATACGATGTCCATACCGTATTCCTTTTTGACATCCTTATCCCCCTGTGGGATGAAG
>CAYYTC010000003.1:0-31668 GCA_964474425.1 uncultured Acidobacteriota bacterium | reverse complement strand
TACGATGTCCATACCGTATTCCTTTTTGACATCCTTATCCCCCTGTGGGATGAAGCTGGGATCTCCCCGTACCCTTGCGGAGAACGGATCGCCACCATCTTTCCGGACGGAACGATTGGGCCGTGTATCAGAAACCATTCCTTCAAAACCGGAACGATTTTCGAGCCGGATCCACTGGGCAAATTGCGGTGTGGCGTTTTTCAACATGGCTTGAATGCGCCGGGTCTTCCGGATGAATGCAAAACCTGTGAGTCCAGGAATACGTGCCAGGGGGGATGTCCTAACGAGAAGAGGGTGCTGACCGGCGCTACCGGGGGAAAAGCCGTGCTATGTGAATTGCACAAACGCATAATCCCCCGCTTGAGGCATTTGGATAAGCTGAAAAAAACACACAATAATCCAGCGATGTGATACCTGAGCCCTGAGTATGGTGGATAAGCGCTTTGTAATAAGGGTTTACGCTATAGTGATCAACGATCACGGCCAGGTATTGCTGAGCGATGAATTTGTGCTCAACACGCACATGACAAAATTCCCCGGCGGCGGATTAGAGTGGGGAGAAGGGCCGATTGATTGCCTGAAACGTGAAGCTCTGGAGGAATTCGGTCAACCGATTGAAGTTACCGGTCACTTCTATACCAGCGATTTCTTTCAAAGAGCTGCGTTTTATAGGGAGTCGCAACTGATCAGCATCTATTACCTGGCACGATTCCTTGATCCTATACAGTTTAAGATATCCACAAAGCCGTTCGACTTTGATCACAAGATCCATGGAAGCCAGAGTTTTCGATGGATCGGATTGGATGAGCTTGAGCCGGATCAAATGACTTTTCCGATCGACCAGAAGGTGGCGCAACTATTGAAGAAGGCAAATCCGCTCCAGGCACGAAAACCTTTGCTCAAGGCTATTTGTAATGGCATGGCTTAGCTGCATTAGCAGATTAAATCCAATGGGATTATAAGAGGCCATCGAAGGGATCCTTAACATCTGACATATACCAGTTCCTGCCACTCATCGGCTTCCTGCTCAATAATTTTGAGGGCGCTCAACGGACATTTGCCCACGCAATCCCCGCAGCCGTCGCAAAATCGTTCTGCAACAAGGATCAGCTTGTTGTCCACGATTCTGAGCGCGCCTTCTATGCAGGAAGGTATGCATTTGCCGCAGCTATCGCATACCGCCTCGTCAATATGAATAATATCTCTTTTAACTCTCACCACTGTTTTACACCCTTCACAAGCTATTTTGCCCGAAATCGCAGGGCGTGGATCGCCCTGCGATTTCCGAATCGGCCTTTCCATTATGGCTAGGAATACGCCGTGCAGATAAATTTCAGGTCCGTAAATTCCTCCATGCCGCACACGGAATCGGATTTGCCGACTCCGCTCTCTTTGACATTGCCGCCCCACGGGAATTCGGGAGCCATTATTCTCGGCATATTGATGAAAACGCTGTCGACGCGAATTTCGTTGGCCAGTCGCAGCGCTTTGCTACCGTCTTTCGTCCAGACGCCCGCGCACAATCCATAACTGGAATCGTTGGCAAGCTTTATTGCTTCGTCTTCCGAAGAGAATCTCAGGATGGGAGCCGCAGGTCCGAATATTTCTTCTCTCACGATCGTCATTTCGTGTTTGCAGTCCGCCACCACTGTGGGCATCAGGAAATATCCTTTATTGAGCGGAGGCGTTGTCGGCCTCGCGCCGCCGCACACGATCCGGGCTCCTTCTTCTCTCGCGGTTTTGATCAAATATTCCACCCTCTCAAGCTGCCCGAGGTTTGCCATCGGCCCCATGGCGGTAGATTCCTCCCAGGGCAATCCGACTTTGATCTTTTTTACTTCCTCGACAAATACTTCCAGGAATCTATCGTACACCTTCTCGTGAACATAATACCTTCCGGGCGTCGAACAGTTCTGGGCGCTGTTGCCGTAATGTCTGCCTGCCTGCAATCTGGCGGCCTTTTCCACGTCGGCGTCTTCACACACAATAATCGGATTGTTGCCTCCGAGTTCCATAATGCACTTTTTAACGGTGCGGCTTGCGGCTTTGAGGATGACTTGCCCCGTATCCGTCGCTCCCGTGAAGCGTATTACGTCAATCCCCGGATGGGTGGCAAGGGCATCGCCCACGCTTCCGCCCGGGCCCATAACGAGATTCACGACGCCTTTGGGAAGGTCCGCCTTTTCGAGTATCTCTATGAATTTGACCCCGAGGATGGAGTTGACGCTGGCGGGTTTGAGAATGCATGTGTTGCCCGTTACAATTGCCGGGCCAACCATGCTCAGCATCATCATCAGAGGGACATTCCATGGAGTGATGACGGCACACACGCCGATCGGCACTCTCTGAAGATACCCGATGGTGTTCGGCATGGACTGCGGCAGGACCTGCCCCATGATGCCGCGGCTGATGGAGGCAATATACTCGAGCTGATCCACGGCAGCCGCCGCAAACCCTCTCGCGAGCATGACGGGCGTGCCGTGCTCGTTAACTTCAAGGTCAACCAGCTCTTTGGAGTGTTCTTTGACCATAGCCGCGAAACGCAGAATGGCTTTTGCCCTGTCCGCCTGCATCTTCCTGGACCAGACGGGCAGAGCTTCATTGGCGGCTTTGACCGCCTCATCCACGTCCTCTTTGCCTGCGAAAGGCACTCTTCCAAGCTCCTCCCCTGTGCTGGGATTTACAGTCGCGAATGTCCTGCCCGATAAGGCGTCGACCCATTTGCCGTTGATATACATTTTGTAGTTCTGCATTTTTGTCTCCGTAAATTTGCTTTGCTTTATAGATGCATGGAGTCCATGCACGCCTTGCTCTTAATAGCTATGCTTTATGCACACATACTTCAATTGTGCGTACCCTTCCGGTCCGATGACGCCGCCTTCCTTCATCAAGCCGCTTTCCTTGAATCCGCCCCACGGCGTTTCCGCGACAAGATTCATATGCTGATTGATCCATACGGATCCCGCCTGCAGCCCGTTCACGAACTTCAGACCCCGGGCATAGTCCTTTGTCCATACCGAGGCGCACAGGCCAAAAACGCTGTCGTTGGCCGCTTCCAGAACCTTTTCATCATCAGAGAATCTGAAGAAACCCACCACGGGGCCGAATACCTCTTCGCGCGCGACAGTCATATTCGGGGTCAGGCCGGTGAAAACCGTCGGCGTCAGATAATAGCCCTTGTCGAACACGGGACCGGTTGGACGCCGGCCGCCGCATACAAGTTTTGCGCCCTCATCCATCGCGGATTTTATATAGCGCTCGATCGTATCCCTTTGTTCCCTGCTGACCACGGGGCCCATGACCGTCTCCGGATCCGCCGGATCGCCAACCTTGATTTTGTTCGCGGTTTCCACGAACTTCTCCACGAACCTGTCATGCACCTTTTCGTGGACATAGAAACGCGAAGGCTGTGCGCAGTTCTGGCCGACATTCTCGAAGGTGATGCCGCAGAGCTCTTCGGCCGCGGCTTCAATATCCGCATCTTCAAGAATGATGGCGGGGTTCTTGCCGCCCAGCTCCATCATAGTCGTTTTCACCGTCTGGCTGGAATTGGCGATGATGGTCTTGCCGACTTCCGAACTTCCGGTGAAGCTGATGAAATCAATGCCCGGATGAGAGGAAAGGTCGTTGCCGATCGTGCTCCCCGGCCCTGTTACAAAATTGATGATGCCCGGAGGCAAATCCAGCTTGCTGATGATTTCAGCGATCTTCAGCCCGATTCCTGAGTTGATGCTTGGAGGCTTGACGACACAGGTGTTGCCGACAGCGAGGGAAGGCCCGATTTTTGTGGCAAGCAGCAGCGTCGGCACATTCCATGGCGTGATCAATGCACAAACGCCGAACGGTTCATACTTCAGGTAGCACAGCGTATTGGATGTGCCCGGGGGCGCGCCCTTGCTCGGCGTTGCGGGAAGGACTTTGCCCATAAGCACCCTGGCGGCCGAAGCGGCCAGTTCCACATTGGCAGCGGCGAATTGGATCATAATGGGAGCATGCCTCGCCGTTGCCCCATGTTCGGCGATTTCCAGCTTTATCAATTCGTCCTGATGCCCTCTCAGGGCCGCTGCTATTTGCGCCACGCAATGCGAGCGGTCTTCCTGCGTCTTCCTGGACCAGGCCGGGAAGGCTTTTCGTGCCGCGGACACGGCCTTGTCCACGTCGGATTTGGCCGCAAGCGGGACTTCCGCGATCACCTCTCCATTGGCCGGATTGTATGTGCGGAACGTTTTGCCGGATTCGGCATCAATCCATTTGCCATCAATCCACATCTTGAATTTTTGCATATTGTCTCCAGAACTGAGAGCGGTGCTGCTTAGCTATGAATACAATCGGAGGACCGGCACAATGCCTGCCCTCCCGAAGATTGACAGACGGTAGCTCGTAGATTCAGGACCCCAGACTGCTCCTTTTCTCCATGGTATCCGCGACATATTTGAGGCCCATTCCGCGCTGGGCAGCGTCCAGTGCCCGGCGGCTCCCCAGGCCGGATAGCGCATTGCGCCGATTTCCTATATCGCCATTTGTAGACAATCATGCGGCGCAAACGAACTGAAACTCATTTGCGCGAGAGGGCGGTACCTCCACTGCCGAAAAATTGCGAGTACAGCGATAAAGGAGCTATGACCTTTTTCCGGGCCTTGGCCCCCAAAACGGACAGTGGAGATACGGCCCCGATTCCATCCGGAGTTTCTATTTCTTCTTGGGCGGACCAAAGGTCTTCAAGTTAACAGGTCCTCCCCAATTAAATTTGGTCAAATCAAAGTTCTTGACGGTGTCTTGTCGATCCAGGTTTGGCCCAAGGTACAGTGCATGGAAGAGAACGGGCTTCCTGATGGCTCTGAAATTCAGCGGGCAATGCTCCACCCCTTTGGGAATGAAAACAACGGTTGTCGAGGTGATGGTATGCTTCTCCATCTCCGCTCCCATCCACAGGTCAATCTCCGCATCGAAGCTTTTGCACAGGTCCGGCAGTTGCGCGCCGAGGAAAATCAGAAATTCATCATATTTATGGATGTGAGGAGTTTCCCAGCAAACCGGCGCGTTGAAAACCTGCCATCCTATGGTGGCGGTTGCCCCGGGCAATGCCGAAGCGCCTCTAAAGTAGGTCTGGGGGCTGGCAATTTCCGGAAAGGGAGGAAGACTGTTAAGAGAAACAAAATCATTTGCTTTCGGCGGTTGTCGGTTGTCGCTTAGAAAATACTTCCCATATTGGGTCCCGTCGGCTGACGGTGTTGCCTCCGGAGCTGCAAATAATTCACTTTGACCGGGCGTCAATGCTTCCCGCAAGGAGCCTGCGAGAGCTATGCTGCCGGCGCCTGCGGCGATATTCCTAACGAATCCTCTGCGTGATGTACCCTTTCCCCTGGTGTGGACAAGACTCATGGCTGACTCTCCTTTTTGTGAATCCTCATCATCAATACACATTAGTATACATTGAATAATTGCGCCATCTTAGCACTGTGCGGCCAAAGCGATGCAGCTGCTTTTGAGTTTCTCCTAGTTTTTGAGAAACAGGCTCCCCTGCTTTCAGGGGAGCACGCGCCATTGTACCGCGTCTGGATCTTTGCCCACGGTTGGTCAAACCACTTCACCCTGCGTTTCCCTTTCAAAAAGCCTATCAACGGGAAACGCTTTTAAGCTTTGCCCAGCGCTTTGAGAACCTTATCGGGCGTGGCCGGCGGATCAACCCATTTGCCGATGGCGTTTTGGATGGCGCAGATGATGAGATAGGTGCTCGCCAGCGAATGGCTGATGCCGTTGGAACCGTAGGCGGCATTGCCGGCGCGGGTTTCCAGCAGCTCCATCTCTGTGGGCGCGAGATCCACGATAGTGGGTTTTTTGTATTCAAACATGTTGTTGTTCAATTTCGCGCCGGTCGCCCTGTCGAAGAAGTAATCCTCCGCCAATTGGGATCCCTGGCTGAAATACATTACCTGGTGGATCTGGCTCTCCAGCGACGTACGGCGCATGATTTTCCCGGTGTCGGCGACAACGCCGAACCGGAGTATTTCCACTTCTCCAGTCTCGGTGTCTACGGCGACCTCGCACATGCCCACGTTCATGGTATCCAGTTTTTTGCCCCGGGTAGTCCAGAAGGCCGCCGGCGGCCTGCCGGAGTATGTCGCAAACAGATTGGCCCGAACAGCCTGCGCCAGCGGAACCCCGATGCCGGGGTCGGATTTCACGACCACTTTCCCGCCCTGCAGATCCAACTCTTCGGGCTTCCGCCCCTTCAAGGGACTGGGAGCAGGTTTTTTTGCAGGAGCACCGAATCCGCCGGGAGCAGAAGGATTATTGGCATCCTCAACTGCAGCTTCCAGGATCAGCTTTTTCAGTTTATTCGCGCACTCTTTCAGCGCCCAGGCAGATGCAGTGGTCCCGTCGCTGCCGCCCCCATAAGGCCTGTAAATTTCATGGTGATCAAGCCCGGTTTTGATATCTTCGTAATCGAGGCCCAGTTCTTCGGCCACAACCATCGCGTTCGCTTCCATGATATAGTTGCCGATTACGGGCCCCTTGGACGGCAGATACACGACCCCGTTCCTGAGCTCAAGCTTGGGATTGTAACCTGAAACGGAATGACGTGGACACATCTGGTACCGGAAACTTGCTCCGTGCATCCTTCCGTCGGAAAGCTTCTTTTCTCCCGTTCCATGCCACTTCCAGCTAAACATCTTCTTTGCGGCCTTGACACATGCTTCATAACTGGGCACGGGGTTGGGGTCGGTCTGGGATTCCGGCCCGTGAAGATTCAAAGTCGCGATGTCGATCGGATCTTTGCCCAGCTTTTCAGCGATCAGATGTAAACCAATCATCATGGCATCCCAGCCCACCGGATCATGCTGGCCGCTGACCCAAAGCTTTCCGCGGTTGCTGTCGACGACATCCATATTCTGTTTGACGTTCTGGCACCGGGTGGTGAAATAGGGGCCAAAGGTCTGCGGTGTGGTAGTGCCAAAATTGGAGCTTCCCCGGACCCCGCCGTCCGCAATCGTAAAATCGTCTATCGCCGTAATCAGGCCATTCTTTTTAAACCCGACCTTCAGATGCATGAAGCGCTGGCTCAATCCGAAATCGTACTGCTCATAGCGGCTGTTGACGCACCGGACCGGTCTTCCGGTTCTTCTGGCGAGCATAGGGGTTATCAGCTGGGATTTGCGGATACCCCAATCGCAATATCTGCCTCCCACGAACATGCACTCCTGAAAGACCTTTTCCGCCGGCATTCGGTACAGGCCGACCACCTGGTCGTGCCCCCATGGAGCTCCCTCGATTCTCAGGCTCTTTCCTTCACCATGGTATGGATCATCGAACCACCAGGCGACGGAACCAACAGGGTTCGGGATATGGCTGGAAAAGGTGGAGGAATTCATGTTGTATTCGATAATATGATCGGCCTCCCTGAAACCGGCTTCGATATCCCCTTCGCCTGTATTGGAGTAAGAGACATTCCCTTTTTTAGGAGGATTTTTGCCTCCCCCCATTCCCGGTCCTCCCGTACCGCCACCGCCGCTCGGAGAAGCCGGGCGAATGACCGGCGCATCCGGTTTTCTCCCCTCCAGCAGGTCCACTACGTGGGGCAGCACCTCCCATTTGACATCGAGCTGCCTTAAAGCCTCTTCGCAGATGTCTTCATTTTCGGCTACGATGATTACCGCGACCTCGGCTCCTTCCTGGTCCGCGATGTTGTCCAGAAAAGGTTGGGCAGGGCCTCTGGATCCACCTCCGGAGCTCAGGTTTTTGATGTCCTCATCCTCCCAGGTAACAATATCCACAACGCCAGGTATTTTTCGGGCTTTCGCAGTATCCACGCTGACAACCTTTGCGTTCGCGTAGGGGCTTCTCAGGAATTTCGCGTGGAGCATATCGGGAACGGCATAATCTGAGCCGAATCTTGCGATTCCTGCGGCTATGGCGTGCGACAGCCTGCCGGGAACGTTGGGCTTTCCCAATACCCTGAATTTTTCTCTCTGTCCGTTGATTCCTTCAATGTCCGCCATTTTGTGCTCCTTTCATCATGCCCGGGATCGGCCGCGCAACAGCAGATATTGCGGGCCAGGGCTTGAATGCAATCTTCCTGGAATGAATATATCCAAATGACGATTCGCAAATTGCACGGTCTATGCTGCAATGGGATATATAATAAACTCAAAGAGTGTGTCACCGGAGAAACTCCGGACGCAAGCTTTTTTTGAAAACCGCAGCCTTATTGCAGCAAGTTCGTTTCGAGGGCCGGTTGCCGGTATCCGGAGATATTCATTTTCCCGTAGAACAGGCCGCTGACGCACGCCGGCGGTTAGCATCCCTCCGCATACGTCAGCAGCCGGATTCCTATGGATGCGCCTGCACAATTGCCTGAGGCGATAAATTCAGTTCAGGCAATTCTCAAAATGGTTTATTGTCTGCTCAGGACATCCCATAGAACCACGTTGCCTTTTAACCGTTGAGCCCTGGCAAAAAGGAGAAAAAGCCATGCGTATCGCCAGAGACGAAAAACAGACGCCGTCGAGAAGAAAATTTTTCAGGGACGCAGCAGCCGGAATTGCAGGTGCGGCCGTTTTGGGTTCGCTGTCCTGCAGCCAAGAAAACCCGCCTGTTAGTGAAGCTCCAAAAGCCGAGCCGAAAAACCATGCCATGACTAGAGAGGAATATCTGGAATACGTCGCCTGTTTCAACCGCAAGGATTTTGAGGCGGTTGCAGGCTATTTCACGCCTGACATAACCGTGGAGTATTACGACAATGCCACCGGCCCCCGCGTGGAGCCCAGGACGCTCCACGGCCCCAAGGAGTTTATAGAAAACTACAAAGCGCTTTCTGCCATGGTGAAAGAGGTCCTGGAGCTCCGGGACTATCTGTCCACCGAAGACAGGGTTTTTGCGGAACTCTATACTGAATTTCACCCCTACAATGATTCCAAGCCGGTCAAGGGCCGGCAGCAGTGGAAAAAGGGCGAGCCCACGCTATCGACCAATTGGGTCATGTACGACATGAAGGACGGAAAAATGAACCGCATACGGATCGCGCATTGGCGGCTTCACGATCCCAAGACCGCAAAATTCTCGCTGGATTAGCCTTTGGATTCGCACCTTTGGTTCCGGGGTGAAAAGAATCCTCTGATGCTGATAGCGACTATGCGGTAAGCGAGGCCTATTTCTTTCGATATTGAGGGTGGCGCATTCGTCTCCCTCGACTCCGACGTCAGTCTTTTGCTTTCATTTTGCGATTCCTGCGGCTATGGTGTGCGACATCATGCCGGGAACGCTGGGCTTTCCTGGGACCCTGAAGGTTTCTCTCTATCCGTTGACACCTTCAATGTCCGTCACTTTGTGCTCCTTTCATTACGCCCGCCGCTTGCATGATGGCGGCCGGATGCCTGGGATATGCCGCGCAGCAGCGGATGCTGCCGGCCAAGGTCTGTATGCATTCTTCTCCGCTGGGATGATGATTCCTATCTATCAGCCCTTTGGGCGAAAGAGCAAATCCGGCGGAGCCTGAAAACAGTTTTACTCCAGTTCTTAATTCGGGATGAATATTCCTCCGACTCGGAATCGCGCATGCGGGCGTAAGGCCAGGATATCGAGACGGATATCCACTCACGGACATGCAAAGGCATGGATGTCATTCCCGCTTGTCTGAACGTGCTGCGTGCCAACATATGTCTTAACGGCGCTCGTTACCGTGATGGTTCCTGCAATTGTGTCAAGAGAACCGGGACGCGGGTAAAAGCTTATTTGTCCGGCGTTTTCGGTCTCTCCGCAGCAGGAGGCTGCATAAGTCGGTGAGCTACTAACGGTGAATGAGGCCTGCGCGAAGCCATATACCGATAGCGCAAGTAACATTGCCACTGCCATCAGAAGTTTCGTCTTCATCTTCGCCAACCCCTTTCTCTGAATTTATCGGGCACTTGTTCTCGAATGGCCCGAACTCTCCGACCAGCCTTGCAATGCTGTGCCGATTCCGCATTGAGGCGAAGGGAAACAGAGGCTGGTCATTGCCGTGCTGCTGCCGGCGTGAGTCGCGGACATACCGCTCAGGCGAATGCAGCCGTTTAGAGTGATTGCCAAATGCGTCAAACCAGGCCGATTGAAAGCCTTCATAGGTCAAGCCCTCTCAATTCAGCGGACAAAAGCCCTTTGCGGGCTGCCGCTGTTGGAGCCTCATCCGGTCCTTGCGAGGGAAACCTGAGCTGCTTAGAGCAAAAATCCTGGTCCGTTGTTGGCAATTATGTTCTTTGCTGGCAGGGAAAGCAAATTGATAGGGCATTTAATTTTGCTAAAGTCTACCTTAACGCGTATTGCATTGAAAACGCTATATTTGTCGGCACATGTCTCCTTATGGATGGGAACGTTGCCGAAGGAATGCCCCAGGTTCAGCTGCTTCCCGTCATCGATTCCATTGATCACCCACAAACCTACCACCTTGCCGGATCCGCGCAGGCACATCGCGATATACTTGTCCCTCGCCGACATATACTCCACCGACCTCCTGGATGCATCCTCAGAAGTCGGCCATTTGTGAATTCTGCGCGTCCCACGCAGTAGGCCCGCTCGGTCAGGCACCTTTTGGCAAATTCAATGCGAAGGCGTGTCCGGTAGCCCCATACAGCCAGGCATCCGAAACATCCAGTTTCAAGTAGTCGAGACAGCCCTTAATGCAGCCGAGGAACGATATCCATCTCGGCTGCCATTTCAAATTTTCCAGATTCCTTTCCATACTTGTCTCCCTTCAAGCAGACAGGCGGAACAAGCCGCATTTTTCCGGAAATCGCCGGCGCCATCCCTCTGAATAGAATCAATGCGCTTCTTAAAAGCTTTGTCCCCTGGAACTCAAGGATGCCGATATTGTTGAAATTTTACTACCAGATCGTGGTGTGGAGACAGAAATTCGCCTGCAGCAGTTGCCTGCTCTTTATGAGGCTTTTATTGGCCATCCAGATCGCGGCAGTATTGGGATCGAAGTACAACCGTGCTGATTTGCAGCCGCTCCTGTCAAAACGCTATTTGCACGCCGGTTCGTCCGGCCAACCTATCGTTTTGTCTCTTTCCACTTCAGACAATAACTCCGGATAGGGCTTGTCAGTGTGCCCGGTTTCCTGACAGACCGTGACGGCAATGAAAGGCCTGTCGACCCTTCGGATGACCCAGGGTGAGTGCATAAAACCGGCCGGCAGATAGACCCTACAGGATTGGGCTGTATGTTCTTGAAAATCATACAGGTTGCAGGATCGCATCACCTCTTCCCAATCCGGCTCGGGCTGCGTTCTCCGCCTTCCTTCGAGAACATCAGGATACTCGTAGACCGCACCGGTATTGAACAACACTAATCCGTCCTCAGCGCGAAAATTGTACAATGCCTCGCCCGACCCAATGTACAATCTGGCACAATGAGAATCAGAATAGGGCTGAGACCGTCAACGGAGGCTTGAGATGGTGGAATATCGACCATGGACGTGGAAAGTACCCGAAACCGGCAAAGACATGAGCCGCACGATCAACCGGCAGGACGCATTCGAGAGAGTCAGCGGACAGGCGGTTTTTACAAGGGATGTCAATCTCCCCGGAATGCTCTACGCGAAAATCCTCCTTTCCCCCTACGCGCATGCGCGCATCAAGAGCATTGATACGAGCCAGGCCGAAGCTCTCGTGGGCGTGCGGGACGTCTTAAAATACGATGACCCGGACATCGAGTTCGACAACGAGACCCTGCCGGGCTTTGAAGTTTCCCGCAACTACAACCTGCTGACCCTGCCCCGAACCTCCGAATTCTTCCAGCACCCGATGGGTGTCGTGGTCGTGGCCGACACCGAAGAAATATGCGACCGCGCGCTGCGGCTCCTGAAAATAGAATGGGAAGAACGGCCGTTCATCCTTGATATGGCGGAATCCCTCAAGCCGGATGCGCCAAAGATCATGCCTGAGGTGAAGTTCATGAACCCGAAGGCCAAAGAGCCCAATACGGTTCTGACCGATCGCGCCGAATTCGGCAACGTAGAGAAAGGATTCGCGGAAGCCGACAAAGTGATTGAATACACCATCACTCGCGCCCGGAATACGCCGGCAGGTGTTGAGCCCGTTGTGTGCGTTGCCCAGTGGAGAGGCGATTTTCTGGATCTCTGGGTTCATCACCAGGATCTTCCGCAAGCTACGGTTACCACCGCGAACAAGGTCCGTGAAAAGCCCCGGGATCCGCTTGCCGAGTGGGCCAAGGTCACCGTCACGATGCCCTACCAGGGTTCGTGGTACGGCGGCCTTGCATGGCTTTCCTACTCCTATGCCTTTATCCGCCTGACCGCGATCCTCGCCAAAAGAGCGGCGGGGAAACCCGTGAAGCTGCTTTGGGATGAGAGCGGCTATTACTGCGGCGGCGACGATGCAGGGACCTATAGGTGCAAGGTTGGGATCAAGAAGGACGGCACTATCACCTCGTTGCATTGGCACATGCTTGGGATTCGAAATCCTGCGATCGATAAGACGCGTGTCAGCACCAAAATTCCCAACATTCTGGGCACACAAGAATGGGCTCTGGTCAATACGGGGCACAACATGTGTTTCCGGCATGGAGCCCATACCTGCGTCCCGCACAACGTAATGTTTGCCCGTGTGGCTGCGGAAATGGGTTTGGACCCGACAGAAGTCGCCCTGAAAAACGACGGCTGCGCCGGCCATGATTGGGAATGGGTCACGCGGTACCAGAAGGAAAATGGATTCCCCCAAAGATGGAGCCTCAAGGAAGTACTCGACAAAGGCAAGAAGGCGATAGGATGGGATGAGAAATGGCATCCTCCCGGAACCAAAAAGCTCCCGAACGGGAAAATGCACGGGCTTGGTTTCATCCATGTGAACGAATGGCACTGGTACGCTCCCACTCCCGGCAGCTCCTTCGCATGCGTGACGCTGCGTCAGGGTAAAGCCGCGATTATAGGAGCCCGCTGCGATATGGGCGTCGATACGGAGTCGGGGGCGCGCCTTGCGGTAGCCTCGGAAGCCGGACTCAAGTACGAGGATACTGTCATACTGGAGCGCCGTTCCGACAATACGACGTACCACCTCTGGCAACCAGGAGGTTCCTTTGGAACCTGTTATATCAATACCCAGCTAATCCCCACCGCCAGGGAATTAAAGCAGAAAATTCTTGAATATGCCGTAAGGCCCAGGCCGGCTTCGTTTGCCAGTCCCAATCAGCCTTCCCTGTTCCCCAATAAGAAGCCCGAAGATCTGGATATCCAAGACAGCATGGTTTTCGAGAAAGCGAACCCAGGCAACCGAAAGACAGTGAGAGAGGTGGCGGATACCTGGTGGGCGCAGGATCCTGCAATCTTCCATCCTCCTGTGCCACGCAGCGGCCATGGATATCAAGCCGACGGTACAACGGACCCTCAGTCGTATGCGATGCCCAGGCAGGCGCACTTCATCGAAGTTGAGGTAGACACCGAAACGGGAATGGTCGATGTGACCCATATAGTCTGCGTCAACGATGTCGGCCACCTGTTCAATCCCGAAGGAGCCTATGCCCAGCAATACGGCGGCGCTGTTATGGGGTTGGGCCGAAGCGGCACCGAGGAGCATATCTTCTGCCCCCGCACCGGAGTAGCCCTCAATTACGATTTGATCGGGTACCACATAGGAACGATGAATGACTATCCGGACACCCAGTGCCTGATCCATGAAAGCCACTTGGGATACGCAGCCTATGGCGCCTGCGGCATTGGTGAAAACATCGGGGCCAGCATGTCGGGAGTCACCGCCTCCGCGATCCACAATGCGACAGGCAAATGGGTCCTGGATTATCCGACGACTCCGGATAAAGTCCTGAAGGCGCTTGGGAAAATATAAAAGCGCAGAAATAATTGATTATTACCAATTGCCATCTAATCCAATTGGAAATTTCCAGGATTTTTCATGCCTCGCATGAAATAAACACTGCAGTATTCAGAAGGGATTTTCTGATCCACAAAAGGATGAAGGACCTTTTGTAAGGCATCATTTTGTACTTCAAAAAGTTTTCAAGCGAGGTCCAAAAGCTCAAATGGGAACTGCGCAATCAACAGGTACAATAAGCCCGACCGTGTCAATTTCCCTGATAACCCGATCGCCCATCGGAGGATCCTTGGGGGCAGGGGGGGCTTTATTAATGATCCCATCGCCGCTCTTGATCTCCGACCAGCTCTTCTCGTAGTCAGGTACCTCCGGCAAAGCCGGAGGCTTGAAAGATTGGAACCGCTCAAAGCGGTTGGAGGAGTTACGCCGGTCCTGAACGCTGACTTACGCGGGCAAAAGCCGATCCTCGCCGAACAAATCGGCGTTTGGCAGCGCTTTTATCAGCGTTTCTCAGCGTTTCAAAATACGGAGCCGTCAAACTCTTTGAGTCTCCCGGCAGAGCCGGGGATTTACCAATGTAATCACTGGCGGGAATAGCGGCCGATGGTTTTCCTGATCCAATGCGAATGGCGGTTCCTTCAAAACCGGAAATTGCAGGCCGCTTGCATATCAGGATTCTGATACGCGATAAATTCGCGGACGGAAGTCATTCGGGATGGCGCAGTGCATGCCAGGCAGGATAGCGTGTCAGGTTTCCCTCGCAGACATTGGCAACGTATCGGTTCCGACCGCTTCATTGCATTACGCGCAGCGCAGTATTCCTCTGGCCCACAGGCAGTCGCCGCAGACGGGGAAAGGATTACCCTGGCAATCCGCTTCGTTTTTCTCCGCGAATTCACAGCCGCAGCAATCCGTGCAGGGGGAAAAATCAAATTTTCGCACCCGCTCCCGAAAAACCGCATAGTCAGGCTGCAGCCAAATGGACTTCAGGGAATGTTCCTTCAGGTTTCCGCATTCATAGCGGCGGAAAAACTTCTGCCAGCCCCTGATATAGCATGTGTAGGAATGCAGCAACGGCAGGCAGGGGCTTACGGTGCCGTGACAGGACAGTGCCAGACTCCCCGGGTTTATGAAGGGGCAGTAGTTGTTCCGCTGATTCAGGTTGATGTCGAGATAGCTGAGATTGGCCTGCTGACTGGCAATAGCTGATATCGATTTCAGCGTCTCCCATCTCCAGTCCATCTTGGGAAGAATCCATTGCGGATTCCTGTCGTCCCCTTGCCCCTCATAGCTGGTCGGCTCCAGGCTGTAAAGAATCTCGTTCTGAAGCTCGGGGGTATACGGCAGCACATTCGAAACAAGAACAAAGGATGCCCGGATTTTCCTGGCGATTTCCTGGAGGGCGGGCAATTCGTGGATGTTGCTCTTCATCGCCACGAACTCGATCCCGATCTTCAGCGGCGCCGGAGGCATGGAATCCAGCGCAATTTCGAAGGGAGGCGCACCACTCGCCAAAACAGGAGACGCTAACGGAGACAGGGCATAATCATTCAGCTGTTTCAGGATTTCTTCCTGTGAATGTTTGTCGATGCCGGTCCGTGCCGCGCATTTAACCTGGCTCCAAAAGTAGAGGTTCCGTACATTGCCGACAATCTCCTCCAGGGACGCCCCGGGGCGGACGGCACAGTGAGATTCATCAGACGTCCCGTCTATCGAGACGGTGAACTGGTCGAGGCCGCCATCAACCAGCCGCTCCGCCAGCGATGAGTTAAGGAGCATGCCGTTGCTCGCTACCTCCGTCCGCAATCCGTTTTCATGGGCGAGCCGGACCATCTCGGGAAAACGTGGATGCAACAGGGGTTCCCCAAAACCGGCGAAGGCAATCGTCTTTACATCCGGAAAATCTGCCAGCCCGTCCATCAAGGCCTGATAAACGGGCCATGCCATAATCTCAAACGATTCATCCCAGGAATGGCGGATACAGGTCACGCAGCTAAGATTGCAGCGGTTGGTCGGCTCCACATAAATTTTGGTCAGCGGATCAGCGGATCGGTCCGGCATTGGTTTTTCCCCGATTTCTGGAGGTTCTCTGTGCTTTATGTCCCCATGATCCCCTGCCGCCTGCAGCATCGCCGCCATTCTCTTGCTATGCGCAAAAATGCCCCATCCTGTTCAAGCGGCATCCATTATGGAAGCAACTGTCCGGAATCGAAGCTCAATTCAGGCCTGCAACAGCTCCGCTGTCGTAGATTCCCGCTACAAAACGGCAAGCCCTCCGTGGAGCATGTCCGCGGAGGGCTTGCCATAACGCCGGGCGGCGCCTTTCGATTATCCTCCCTCCAAGAAAGGATAGAGTTTGACGAAGTCGCCGTCCTTTATGACGCAGTCCAACGGCGCCCAGGCGTCATTGATGAGCACCATGCCCACGTCGTCATCGGTGAGCCCGAGTCTGGTCTCGAGCTGCGACAGGCTGAGAGACTCGCCGATGTCCAGCACCTGGCGCTTTTTGCCCATCCGCTCCGCCAGATTCAGATTGAACTCTATCTCGATCATTGCTTCCTAAAGGCCCTGTTTTAGTGCACGAGGCCCTTCTGCATCTCTTCGTCGGAGAGGTCAAAAACGGAATTGGTGGGAGGCAGTGGGACCCTGTACATATACTCCGGCAGCTTGTCCTGAGCCGGGGAGATGCCGGACTTGACATTATATTCATATTCCAGGCGCGCGGTCTCGCGGCCCTGCTCCCAAAACTCGTCCACCGTCAGCTTGTCGCCGCAGATGCCGTAAGCGAACTTGGTGAAGAGCTCGGGTTTTTTGAACAGGTAGGCCCGGGCGAACATGCAGAAGCCCAAATTCTCAAGGCCGGCCATCTGCAGCTGGAGTTTGTGGGACAGGGCTCCCTGACCTTCGCAGGCCAGAGGCGGCACTGTGGCCCGGGCGCCGTAGGCGTTGCCTGCGGTATGGTCGCCGCCCATCGGGCTCATCGCGAAGGTCACACCGTTGCCCTTCAGGGCGCGGGGATCGTAGCCCGCGAAGGCCTGGCCTTTCGACATGGGCAGATCGTTTATTCCGAACACTTCGCCTGTGATCTTGACGCCGTTGCCGATTACGCGCCCGATCGGCGTGGCGGCCTCGATCTCGTTCAGCAGCCGCATGAAGCTCCCCTCGTTGCCAAACTCGGCTATTCCTGCCTCTGCGGCAACGCCCAGAGCGGCGCCGGTCTCGATGGCGTCCAGGCCCAGGTCGTTTACCTTGTGGTTCAAGCGGGCGATGCTGTCCAGGCTTGCCAGGCACAGGTTGGAGCCCATCAGGGATAAATTCTCATACTGGACCGTGGAGCAGATGGATTTTCCGTCTTCGTCGGGGAAGATGGAAAGGCACTTGATCATGCAGCCGTTCATGCAGGACTGGCCGGTCTTGCCGTCGCCGCCGCGGACGCGGATGAGCTCGACCAGCTTCTCACCGCCGATCTCGGCGTGCTTGTCGAAAGCGCCCAGCGTGAAGTTGCGGGTGGGACACAGCCCCAGCTCGTTGACGATTTTGAACATGCCTGTCGTGCCGTAAAGCTGGTTGGTCTTTTTGATGGTGGGCATGGCGTCGATGAGCATCTGGTGATATTCCTTTGTAGCCTCGGTAAAAACGGCCTTGTCGAAATATTCAAGCTTCGAAGTGATGGCCGGAATGATTACCACGGCTTTGATCCGCTTGCTGCCCATGACGGCGCCCATCCCGCCGCGGGCCGCGAAGCGCATTTCTCCGCGGGGAGCGGCGCACACGACACCGGCGCCCCGCATCATATATTCGCCGGCGGGGCCGTTGCATATAACACCCGCCTTGTCGCCGAACTTTTGGCGCAGCACCTTGATGGTTTTAACCGCGCCCATGTGCAGCAACTCGTTCATGGCCTCGAGCTTTATGCCCTCCTCCGAAATGACGAGGACATAGGTATTGTTGTCGCCGGCTGCGGGCAACCGCTCGAAGATGATGGCGCGGATGCCGTGCCGCGCCAGATCGTTGGCAGCCGTGCCGCCGGCGCTGGCTTCCTTGATGCCGTTGGTGAGCGGGCTCTTGCCGCCCACGGAAAGCCTGCCGGAGCTGGAAACCATGGTGCCACCCAGAAGGCCGGTGCATATGATGAGTTTGTTGTAGATGCCAAGAGGCTCGCAGGTCGGGTCGACCTCGTTGGTCATGAAACGGGCGATAAAGCCCCGGGAGCCGTAGCTGTTGTATATGCCGGCCTCCTCCTGGGTAATCTCCTTGGTTTCCATGTTCACTCTGATAATTTTTGCCATGCTTTTATGTCTCCCGCAAAGTATGATTCCGGCACTTATAGATAACGTCTCCCTGCACGCACTGAATTGCGGGCATGGCAGGCAGACGCCCGCCGGATCCCCGGCCGGGCATCTATATAATTATAGACATTGAATACAGGCGTTTCGCCGAACTAATTCCATGAATACTCTATATACGCCATTGTTTCCGCATTTGGGACATTCCGGCCCGCCCCGGCAGCCTCTCCACCGCCAAAGCCTTCCTGGAGCCGGACGCGACTGATTTTCGTCCCGTCATCCCCGGTGACCCGGGCAGCAGCAAGATGCCGCGCACGCTCGGGAACAGCTTCACAGCCGTTTTCGCCGGGAGATAGTCTCTCCGATAGAAGGGTAATACGATTTCACATTGATGTAAAATATTTAATAGCTATATAATCATAGGAAATATTTATGATAGGGGGAAGCTCCCTTGGAACTGCGTCAAATGGAATACTTTCAAAGGGCGGGGCGAATGCGGAGCATAACCAAAGCCGCCGAGGAATTGCACGTCTCCCAACCCTCGGTCACCGTTGCAATTCAGAAACTCGAAGAGGAACTCGGCGTACCCCTCTTAGACCGGAGCCAAAAGCAGATCGGCCTCACGCCCGAAGGCCAGGTATGCCTGAGGCGAACCGATGACATTCTCGCACGCGTACGGGATTTGGTATCAGAGATGAATGATTACAGGTTCGCGCAGAAGGGAATTATCAAGATCGGCATCACGCCCGTCATCGGAGCCTATTTCTTTCCCGCCGCCCTTGCCAGGTTCCAAAAGGTTCATCCGCGCGTACAGGTTGCCGTAATTGAGGAGGGATCGCTGTCCCTCCGGAAGAGGCTCGCGCGCGGAGAGCTGGATCTTGCTATGATGATTACGTCCAAGACATCCTCACATCTCGAAACCGTGCCCGTAGCCAAAGGGCAGTTGCTCGCCTGTTTTTCCTGTAACCACCCTTTGGGCAAACTAGATAAAATCCCATTCGCCAAACTCCAGGACCAGCCTTTCATTATGTTTCGCGAAGATACATACAGCCGGAAAATGATTCTGGACGAGTGCTCCCGGAACAGGTTCACTCCTCGCATCGTGTTCTCCTCGAGCCAGATCGAGACCGTCATGGGGATGGTCGGGCATGGAGTCGGAATATCCTTTTTGCTCGATTCGATCGTCACGAAATACCCCGAGGTTGTCGGAAGGCCTTTGTCCAAACCTCTGTTGCTCGAAGCAGGATTAGCCTGGAGCAAGGACCGGTACCTGTCGAAAGCTGCCAAACTGCTCATGCATTCGTTTTTGGAAGCACCCAAGGACATTGAGCCCCAGGTAGCATAAGAAGGCAGCCGGCTTTCACCCGAATGATCGTTCCCGTTGGAGAGGTCCCGCATGACATTCAGTGTAGCGGATGCGCGCGAAGCCTGCTTGAATCCACCGCACGAAAGGAACCCCTCGACAGAGTGCACGACCACGGGCCGCAAAGGCCCCGATCGCAGCTCGAGGGTTTCTTTCAATAGGGAGATGATCCCGGCCGGCTGCAGTGGATGTCCTATCAGCGTCTATCTCTGACAGAAGTATTGCAAAAAGCTCCGGGAAGGAGATCTGCTCGGAATTGGCTTATAGGATGTTTCCCCGCCAGAGTGCGCGGAAGAAATCCTCAATCGGCACTATTTCTGTTCCATCATCTTCCCGATAGGGCTTTTGCGCTGAGCAGACGACAATCCGGCGCTTCAGCGGAAGCTCTGGGGCTGCGCTGATTTCCCTGAAGGTGTCGGCCTCGAGAAGGTCATAATAGACAGCCTCGGGATACAGCAATCTTAGCAAGGTACTCTTCCCTGTCTGCCGAGGTCCGAACAGAAAAACAGATTTGCGCTCAAGAGACGAACCCAGTGTTATGGCCCGGTTATACATATCTGACACATAATTTCATGAAATTTATCGAATATCACGCATAATTTCATAAATTTAGAGACATATCCGGCAAGACATCTGCCTTTAAGTGTAGCGTTTTTAAGACGCTGCAGGCAAAATGGTGAAACCCATTGGGATTTTGCGTCTGCAGGACGGCACGGCTGCCCAGAAGCCCGGGATGGAATAATCATGAGTTCTCTCCCGGCCAGCCAAAATCATCAGGTCTGCGTTATTGAGTTTTTGCTCTTTTGGGAGCGCCGCGGCGAACTGGGGGACAGGGTCGTTGAATTTACGTATCCCGTCAGCTTCCCGGTCCTGGAAACCAGGTGCCCGTTCTCCAGGTCGATTCTCATACTGTTCCCGGGGGCGATCCGGTATGTACCCACAAGCTTCTCCAGAATTCCTGGCAGGACTTTGATTGCCTTAGTCAAAACAACCTTTTCTCCATGGGCGAGATCTGAAAGCAGGCCGGCAATTCCCGGAGCAGCCGCCGGCGGGAGTATATTGCACAGATGAGCAGCATTGCCAATAAAACCATAGTCCACAGCGGGAATAGCGGCCAAATTTTTGCTCGATCCAATACGCATTCCGGCTCCTACAGAAACCGGGAATTGCAGGTCGCCTGCATAGAAGGATTCAGATAGGGGAGGAATCTGCAGACACTTTCTTCAGGTATTGTCTCCGGCAGTATCGGCCCTAATCCAAAAGATATCCGAAGAGCCTTCTGACGTCCGACAAAAACGCCGGGAGGTAGACCTCCCCGATGTATTGGCGATCATCCGATAACGCTTTGTCAAATCCTGCTCGTTCGATAAGAGGGCGAACTTCAATCATAAGGTGCCGGACCTCGGATGACTGCAGCAGCGGATCAGCTTTCAGTAATTTGGGATCGTTGAGCTTCAGCCAGATGCGCTCCAAAGCGCTGAAAAGAGCAGGCCACGTAATCCATTTTGGAAACGGTTCACTACGATTCAACAATGCTGCCCAGGAATCCGGTCTGAGCCAGTAATGCTTCTCACGCCCAGCCGTTCGCAAGTGAATGACTCCGGAATAAGTCATGTCGACCAGCGTGTTTTGTACGGCGCGCCCGAAGTAATATGTGTCTCGAGCGATACGAGACGGATGCGCAGCCTCATGCGTAAGCAGATACAGGATGATCTCGCATCGAACGTTGATGCCGAACAGCGCGCGCAATTGCAGCATCAGATTTGTTTGTTCGGTTGCGCGAAAATCTTGCGACTGATTACGGCTTCGTATCGGGCCGCGCTTGTAGCCATAGCGGGCGAAATGAGGATCTTCCTTGACTAAGAATGGAAGAGGATGTCCGTTTTTTGCAAAGAATAGAGTCTCGGAATCCCTGCCCTGTTGAATCGATTCTGCCAGATTCTTCCACTTCAGGACATCCGATCCGCTGCACATTAACCCTGCCACTGCAGCAAGTACGCGCTCGCCGGAAAACTGTTCGGTTCGCAATATGCGTTTAAGCCGAAGGATGTTAATGAAGGTTCCGTTTGTTTTGATCCAGTCCAGCACCTCATCAAATAAGCGAGGATCGTGACGCCCCAAAGTGCAGGTAATCAATAACAACGCTTCCGGATCGATGATCCATTGATCCGAGGGCTGCGCATGACCCGCAACTCCCAATGCGGACCATTGCCGCCACAGGAAATCCAGCAGCAGCTCTTGAAACTCCTCTCTAAATTCTATTAGCGACGGATTCATATCCAAACTGCCTCAACATGTCTTTGAGAATCATTCGGAACGTAGGCGAAACATCGTGAGTCATAGCCCAACGAGCTGCAGTTTCCAGTTCAACATCATTAGGTTTCAAAGATAAAAGATCATCGAGGTGCGTGCCCTCTCCACTGTCCACCGCTGCGTAGAGCTTCAGGTGAATCTGATCGAAGCGTCCAATGAAATGGATCGTAAGCCGATCTCCATAGGTGCGTGCGTGAAGCCGACTCGCAATGCCTTCCGGCAACCCTAACTGGAATATTCCGCCCGCATCGCGGCTCGGTCCGTTGTTCAGCCAATCAGCCGCGAGCCCTAAATCGCGGGCAACTTCTTTCGCCGTATCAAGCAGGTAGCTGGGCAAAGGATCCGGACTGACCAAGTCACCGCTCGCATTCATTAGCGCAAGGACATCCACATCTCTGGTCGTCCGCTTTATCAATCCCAGCGCAATTAGCGCCGATCCACCACAGACGACGAGCCCAATAGCCGGTGCCTGCGCAAAATCAAGTCGAGCCCCCAAAAGCTTCAAAGCCCTTTCCAGATTTTCGCTATCGGCAGCCATAATGCTATTAATAGTACCACAAAAGCGTACTATATGTAACATTTTAAGAACAAATTGACTCTCGGTTCGCCTTTTGAATCAATCGCGGAATTCGCTTTTTTCAGTCTCGCACGGGACGCCCTGACAAAGCTCTTGCCCAAGCAGGCAGTTTTTTGCCAATCCAAAGACTCTTATTTCAAAAATCGCTTTCGATCGACTACTGCCCTCCGGCTTATTTCGCCTGCTCTCTAAGCCAGGAAATATAGGCATCGAATGCTTTCAGCTTGTCCAGGTTAGGCATGGGTCTGGCGCCGGGAGCCGCGTCGAAGATCATCACCTGCTGGTCGTTCTCGGCGAATGCAGGCCACCTGGGAAGACCGGGGCCGTTCGGATCGCCAGATTTGGCGAAGTTGACCCAATAGGAGCTGATCCTATCGGAGAGTTTCAAATCCTCCGGTTTGGGCGCACCCTGCCGTCCGCCCAGAGTCTGGAATGCATACGGAACATCGCTGCCGTGGCCGGAGCCGCCATCGGGAGAAGTGGGATGGTAATCGAAGACGTATTCGAAGGCCTTGCCCTTCCCTTTCCGCGATTGCAGACGAGCCCAGGTCCAGGTGTTCCAGGAAAACGTGCTCTCGCGCATGATCTCTCTTGATGCCTTCGCTGCCTCGGCGTCCGTAGAATGAGGATACACGCTCAAAATGGCATCGGCATGAGGACCGTATTGCGATCGAATCTGTTTCTCAAATTCCTCGGGCGTGACCTTCCGGCTGCCGCCGAACGATGCGGCTTCATCCGAGGTGTTGCCAAGCAAAACAGGCGTATCGTTAAAGCGGCCCCCCTGGTATAGCGAGTAAAGGTCGCTTGGAACAATATACCCGTCCGCTACGGGCCGGAAACCTCCGCCTCCCATTCCGCCTGCAGCGCTTTTCTGGATTTCCTCGGCGCCTAATGCCCGTGCCGCCTTGATGTCGGCAGCTCCCAATTTTTTCAGAAATTCCTCCCCTCTCGACTCTGCCAGCTTGAGAGTTGGGATGCCCATGCCCGTGCCTGCCTGGTTTGAACTCTGCAGCGGAGCAAACGATCCTCCGCTCATGCAGATAGCGCGATGGAAAAGGCCCTTGGTAGCCGGGGAAGCTGCGAGCATGCTAACCGCCATGCCGCCGGCCGAATGGCCGAAAATTGTCACGTTGGAAGGATTGCCTCCAAACCGGGCAATATTCTCCTTTACCCACTTCAGCCCCGCAATCATATCCTCCAGCCCATAGTTCCCCGATCCCTTGCCGCTCTCACGGCTGAGTTCGGGGTGTGCAAGAAAACCAAAGGGGCCGACTCGATACGCAACACTTACCAGCACTACTCCCTTTTTGGCAAAATTCACTCCGTCGTACATGGGAACGCTGGTCGAGCCGCCGCTAAAGCCTCCTCCATAGATCCAAAAGATCACCGGGAGTTTTTTGCCCGGCTTTTTGGCGGGCGTCCACACATTCAGGTACAGGCAGTCCTCGCCGACCTGCGCGGTGTTCCCCATTGCGCCGGTGGCTTGCATGCAGGCGAGCCCAAAGGCATCGGCCTTTTTGATGCCGGTCCAGGCATGCACCGGTGCGGGCGCCTTCCAGCGCAGATCGCCCACCGGAGGCGCCGCAAACGGGATCCCTTTGTATATCGAGATGCCATCGGTCACGACACCCTGCACTTCCCCGCCCGTTACCTTTGCGGTTTGAATTTGGGAAAACGCAAGCTGTGCGAAAATGCCTGTCACAAAAAAAGCGATCCAGACCTTCTTCATCACTACCTCCACTGTGAGCACTGATGGTGGTGTTCCCGGATTTATTTCTGCCAAATTTCTCCTTGGGATGAATGCAATTATATACGCTATCAGAATTCCCATCATGACGTAATCCGTCCATTGTGAAGTGTTTTTTCTTTGCAGATAACCTGAGTTCATAAGATAAACTCCCTTCATGTACGAAGGGGAAGTTTCCGCCGCAGCGGCTGCGTGCGGTCCTGCCTATTGAAAAGGCTTTCTCCATAATCCTTTATGCCTGAGCCAATGGAGGAACACGATGACCAACTGGCATGAATTCTATCAAAAACAAAACACGGCGCCACCCTGGCCCTATGATGTGGACTACGAAAAAGAGCATGAAATCGAAACGGACGTACTGGTCATTGGCGGAGGCATTGCCGGGTGTTGGGCCGCAATCAGCGCCGCCAGAAAGGGAGTCCGGGTGGCACTGGTGGAGAAGGGCGACACCATTAGAAGCGGCTCCGGAGGGCCGGGCTGCGATCATTGGTGCCAGTGCCCGGGCAACCCGCATTCCAAAGCCGATCCCGATGCGTGGGCCAAAGTGCTGGCCCTGCACCCGGGGACCATGTCGGCGCTGCCGAAAGGCACTCCCAGGTTTTCCTATGGAAACGGCATCGGGGCGCAGATCACGTGCCGGGAAAACTACGACACGCTCCTCGAACTGGAACAGATGGGGGGGCAAATCAGGGATATTCATGATGAATATATTGGCGCAGAAGGCAGGTACGACAACACAAAGTTCATGATTTCACCCCGCACCAGCCCAAACCACGAAACCGAAATTGTCTTGCGCGTCTGGGGAGTTACGTTCAAACCCGCTCTGAAAAAGGAATGTCAGAGACTGGGCGTCCGAATTTTCGACCGGGTTATGGTTACCAGTCTCCTGACGGAGGGAGGCATCCAGGGAGCGCGGGTGATTGGTGCGACGGGATTTAATAACCGCACCGGCGAGTTCCTGATTTTTAAGTCGAAAGCTGCAGTTCTCGCAACCGCAGGGGACTTTTACATGTGGATGTTGAATACAGAACATGCAGGGTGCAGACAGTTCCGTTCCCGCTGCGCAACTGGAGATGGATTGGCCATGGCCTGGAATGCAGGGGCAGAGCTCGTTTTGATGGAGCAGACAGTACCCCTGATGCTGGGCACCGGATACAAGCACAACTGGTACGGCGGCGCAGGCGATGCCAGCTATGAAAATGTTCAGATTGTCGATGCTGACGGAAAAAAGCTGCCCTGGCCTGCCCAGGGATGGCAGGATGGCGGCGCGATGAGGCCTCCGCCGGACGTGGGGGAATCCATCCGTAAAGGAATCTTCAGAGGCGAATGGGCCCTGCCTTTCTACGGCGATTTCCCCGCAATGCCCGATATCGAGCGCCGTGCGACCTGGGATCTCATGCTGGGACAGGAATCCACCACCAAAATCATCACCAGCACTTATGAAAGGGCCGGATTCGACCCGAAAAAACACCTGCTTCAAAGCTATGCCTTCATAGAAGGTGAAACCCATTCCCAGTGGCGGACTGCAAGGGGAGGCGGCCCCGTGGTTGATTGGGATCTGAAATCGACTCTGGACGGATTGTATGTCGCCGGCGAGCAGCTTTTCTCTCATCTCGATCACAGTTTCGCGGCAGCTACGGGAAGATATGCCGGGAGAAAAGCAGCCGATTACTCGAGGCAGGCAAATGAAACGGGAGTGTCCCGCGATCAGGTCATCCGGGAGAAAGCCCGCATCTACGCCCCAATCAAGCGCACGAGCGGCATCGAGTGGAAGGAGCTGAATGCCGGCATCGCCAGGACAATGCAATACTTTTGCAGCGAATTCAAGACGGAGTCTCTTCTTAACATGGGATTGGACGCTCTGAAGGAAATTGAAGAAGTGTTTGTGCCGAGGCTCTATGCCCTCGATCCGCACAAGTTGATGCGCAGCATCGAAGACTTGAGCATGCTGGCGCATGCCCAGATGGTCCTGAGCGCCTCGCTGGCACGGAAGGCCAGCAGCGCGCCTCTCAATTTCCATAGAATCGACTATCCTGACGTGGACCCGCCCGAATGGAATAAATACCTGACGATAAAGCTGGAGAACGGCAAGATCCAATCCGGCGAATTGCCTTTGAATTTTTGGGGGGACATGAAGTCCAATTACGAGGCTCACAACCGGGACTACACAGGAGTCTATAAAGGAAAGTAGGAAGACTGCGATGGCTCAGACAAAAATAAGCGCTTTGCCTAATATCACAACTCCGAATACGCCTGTAATTTTCAACCCCGACGTTTGCAAAGGATGCAACACGTGTGTGAACGTATGCCAGGTTGACGTCTTCATTCCCAATCCCGAGAAGGGCAGTCCACCGATCATCCTGCACCCCGATGAGTGCTGGTACTGCGGCTGCTGCGTCATTGACTGCCAGCACCCTGGATCGATTTCCTTCAATTGGCCGCTGCAACAAAGAGGCTTGTGGAAAGACACAATTACAGGCAAGGTCCTGAGGGACAATGTTTAGGTTTAACGTTCCCGCGGCGCATTCCAGTCGGCGAGACCGGCAGCCGAGAAAGGATTTGTTTGCCCCGGATTTTGGGCACGACCGTTCGTATTTTTCGGAGTTGCCAGAAACGATTCCTTGCGGATGACCTCCTGCAGGCGGCAGAAGTGCCACTCCGGGGCGGCCGGCGTCCAGGTTCCGTTCTTGTAATTGGCGCAGCTCTCGGGCTTTGCCAAAGGATATTCTTCGAGCGGGTCGTTCATCAGGTTATAGAACGTACAACTTGCCGTTTCCGCGTTCTCAGTGCAGAGGACTTTGTATGATGCGTTCCGTGCAGCAACCTGCCGCTGGTTGTTCTTTACGGGATTTATGGTCTCCGTAAGCAGATAGCCATTATTGGGATCGCGCAGGCCTTTGGCGCCCTTGAAAAGAATCGGGGTGAGGGAAACGGAGTCGAGGGCTACGGTACCGTCGCCGGTCCTGTTGGGGACGGTTTTGGGCACATCGAGGCCCGCCAGCTCCAGAATGGTGGAGAACAGATCCACGCAATGGATCGGCTCGTCGCTTTTGGATCCGGCTTTGATGCGCGGTCCCCGGATCGCCATCGAGACTCGCACGCCGCTTTCATAGGCCGTGCCCTTGCTGCGCTCCCGACGTGTAATATACATGTTGTCGATGAACTCGCGCTGGGGGCCGAACATCCAAGTGCCGTTGTCGCCGAGGTAGATGACATAGGTGTTCGTATCTATCTTGTCGACCACTTCGAGCACCTTGCCGATGATGGTATCCATCGAATTGGTCATCGCCCGCATGAGAGCCTCTGAGGAGCAGGAACCGACGATGGCCGAACCGAATGTGCCGCCGCAGGCCTTCATCTCTTTGATGGATACCTCGTCCATCGTGTCGATGTTCGGAACAATCATCGGATTCGGTTTCTGATTGCCCGAGATATGCGATAGGTTGAACGCCAGCCAAACGAACCATGGCTTGTTGGGATTCTTCGATTCCTGCCCGTTGATCCATTGGATGGCGTCGGCGGCATTCACTACCGGCGCATAGGTGGTCGGCGTAACACCGGGCAGGGATCGTGTGGGCGGCTTTTCGGTGCGATACTTGTCCGGAGCGTCCGTGCTGTCCTGGACATGATAGTCCCATTCCCAGTACGTGTCGACACCGCCATGGAGATTGCCAAGGAATAGATCAAAACCCGCCTCTTTGGGTTTCATGCCGGGGTATACACCCAAACCCGCCATGTGATATTTGCCGAACACCGCGGTGCTGTAGCCGCCCTTTTCCTTCAGGTCCCGGACGAAGGAGTGATGGTTTTGGGACAGCCAGTTGGTATAATCCAGCACTCCCGTCTTGGCGGAATAAAGCCCGGTGAGAATCGATGTGCGTGTGGGAGAGCAGAACGGTTGTGTCCATGCCTGAGTGAACCTTAGGCCCGCCCTGGCAAGGGAGTTGAGGGTAGGCGTGGACGCGGGGCGGCCATTGATTTCCTGATATTTGGGATGATTATGCCCCGAAGGCCCGTATTGCTTGACAAGGCTGTCGATCAGGCCGGGATACATGCCGGTGGTCACGTCGATGCCGATGTCGTCGCCGAGGATCAGCAGGATGTTTGGACGTGGCGACCTATCGTCGGAAGCTTCCGGCCGGTTTGCCGCGAGCCCAATCGCGGCTCCAACCATGACCACAGCCAGTACGGCAAAACGGCGCAATACCATCATGACGGCTCTGTTTATCACTGTCATTCCCCCGCTTCGGAGTTGCTTTCAGCAGCAAATACATTACGTACATTCTATTCTACCGCAAGCTTGTCCAGACCCAACCTGTTTTCCCCCCCACCTTTGGCGTCTATCGGCCCAATCCATTCAACCAATCCGCTCTTTGTCGGATGAGAATTTGGGCGGCATGGTTTCGGATGTTTATCTTTCTCATCCGTTATCGCGATGCTGTACGGCAAAAAAATCAACGATGTTCCCGTCGGGGTCTTTGAACCAGAAAGATCGCGCTCCCCACGGATGGGTCTTCGGCAGCATCACAAATTCAACACCCAATGTTTTCAGTCGTTCCTATTCGCCATCCACATCGTCCACTTGAAACATAACGATCACGTTGCCGGAACCGGCGCCTTGCATCGAGCCCGGAGCCATGCTTTCCATGCCTTCTGCTGAAAACAGGGCAATGCTTGCCCCTTCGGTGCGCAACTCAGCGTGCGCATCATTACCGTCTGCCATGACGCCCAGTACCTGCCTGTAAAACTGCGTCAGGGCCGGGACATTCCGGGTAATGAGGCATATTCCCGCAAATTTCCGCATGGGTACTCCTTCCCGCTATAAACAAACGGATGAAGAGCAGTCACTTTGGCATCGCCTTGATCCTGCTCTCGAGCAACTCTCTTTCTTCGGTGGAAAGCCGGCCGCTCTCCAGAGCGCCCTGATACAGCGTCCTGGCCTCTTTTGTCTTTCCCTGTTTGAAATAGATCTCTCCCAGCAGGGAGATGGCATCGATATAAGGCGCCTTCTGCCGAACAATGCGCTGCAAGATGGAGACCGACTTCGAGCTGTTTCCGCTCTGCAGAAGGTAAAAAGCCAGCGAGTAGCCGTACTGGGGATTTTCCGGCTGCAGTCCGTAGGCACGACGCAAATAATCGATCGCGGAACCCATTCTCCCCAGCTTTGCATGGATTACGCCCAGGTTATAGGCCGCCACGGCGGATTTTGGGTCCAGTTCTGCAGCTTTTTGCAGATGCGAGGCGGCCTCTTCATAGTGTCCCATCTCTCCAAGCAGCAGACCGAGGTTTAGATTCGCCTCCAGGCTTTTCGGCTGCAATTCCCAGGCCTTGCGCAGGCTTTGTACGGCTTTGTCGTTCAAGCCGAGCCCGTTGTAGGCGAAGGAGATATTGACATAAGGCTGAATAACGCGCGGTTGCAGCCGAATGGCGGTTTCGTAGAATGCGGAGGCTTGACCGTAGTCGCGCTGCGAGAGGTAAAAGCTGCCCATATTGTAGTGTGAAGCCCAATGGTCGGGCCGGGCTTCCAGAGTTGATTTGAATTCCCCGGCTGCTTTATCAAAGGCCGCCGCAGTTCCGGCATCCAGCAAATCCCGCGGTATTGCCGCCATAGCGGAAGCGGCGCGGACGCGCACAAGCCGGGATCCATCCTGAATCGCGGCGCTCAGCGCTTTCATTGTTTCATTGTCGATCCGGTCTCCCAGAGATTCGGCGGCACTGGCGCGAACCAGTGGTGACGGATCCTCCAATGCCCGCATAAGGACCGGCCATTTCCGGTCGTCACCACAAGCCCGTATCAAACGTATCAGCGAGGCCGCGAAAACCGTGTCGTGGTCTTTGCGCTCCAGATATTCCAGCATTGCCGGAAGCCTTTTCCAGTCACGCTTGCGGGCTGCATCAATGAGAGAAGCCCGAAGAAGCACCGGCGCCTGATAGTCCCTGTTTCGCCACTTACGCACCCATCCGTCGGCCCATGCGGCATCCTGGTCCGTATGGCAGATGTTGCAGGCATTGGGGGACTTGTAAGCGATGGTCGCCGCAGGAGTCGGCGGCAACATCGAATGATCGCTGCGGCGCATTCGGGCAAATTCGGTCTTCGGCATATGGCAGGAAATGCACTGACTCCCCGCGCTCCCCTCCGGATGGTGCGAATGGGCGGAGGCATTTTCCACTTTTTCGGCATGACAGGGCAGGCAGGCCTTGTTTTTCATATTGTCTGCGAACAGAAAACGCCCGCTCGATGTGTGGCAATGCAGGCAGTCCATCTGTCCCGACTGCGCACAAGGGCTCAACAACCACTGCGTATAGGTGTAATTTTCACCCAGATCCCGCCCGTCGGGATAATAATCAGGCAAATCGAGAGCACCCAGGTCAAAATGGTCAAAGAAATCATCGCCCGGCTGATAGGAAACGGTCAGAGGGCTTGCCTTGGCGTGGCACGAAGCGCAGGCATCGGCCGCAATCTTCAGGCTGAACTTCGGCGGACGAACCACATCGATTTTGAGATCCTCGGGAGGCTTTCCCTTCGCGGCCTGACGGCAGACACGAATGTGTTCGACCGCGGATCCGTGGCAGGCTTCGCAGTTAATGCCCGGCTCGCGCCAGACGGAACTGTAGGTATCGGTCTGAAGATCGTAGTTGCGCGCAAACTGGCTGACATGGCATCCATAGCAGGAAGTATTGAAGGTGTACTCCGGGTCTTTCCATCCTACCGGCTCTTCCTCGATATCCTGAAAATGGCGTATCCCGCTTGCCGCCGTGTCGAACCAGGATTTTCTCTGCACGTCGTAAGCCAGGGGAAGAACCTGCAGGCGGCCGCGATCCATGGGCGTAAGAAAGTAATAAACGTTTTTCCCTCCCATTGCATGAACTATTGGATATTTATTGTTTCCTTTCGGTCCGCTCTCGCTGATCCAGCCTCGTTTGCCGTCAAATTCCACACCATAATCGGCGTCTCCAATCGCCAGATTTTTGGCCTGAACCGCAAGCTTTGTTTGGAATAATTCCGCCGTAAAAGGCTGCATGGCCCGCCCATGATGCGAAGGGGCCCAAAGCCGGTAAAACTTCTCATGGCATTCCCGGCAGGACTGCGTGCCGGAATAACCGGAGGAGGTCGCGTATCCATCCCCCGTGCTCCGGAAGGCCGGCCGGTTCAGCCTAAGCCAATAAAAAGCCAAGGCTGCAACGACAACCAACAGGATCAGCAGAACAACCTGAATCGATTGCCTTTTCTTCATACCTGACCCTTATCTTTGCGTATGGATCGGCGCGTTGCGCGCCGCTCATTGTACTTCCACAACAGGGGATTCAATCCGAAAAAATGGCGCTGCCCGATTTGTCTTGTATAAAAGCCGGGAAACCATGGATAAAATATGTGCCGGCAATACAGAATATCGTCGGGATGATCCTTGCGAAGGGGGACCGATTCATCAAATCCATCCTGAAGACGGCTTTGATTTTAACTGCAGCCTTGATCCAATATCGCTCCAGGCAGCTGGATAGGCTCTACCGCCCCTAATCCCGCGCTAAGGCGCCGAGGGGCGCGTCATCCCTGCAATTCCTAAAA
>CAYYTC010000002.1:0-120476 GCA_964474425.1 uncultured Acidobacteriota bacterium | reverse complement strand
ACCCCGGCAATAATGCTTGTCTTCACGCGTTTTGCGACAGAAACTAATTAGTTTCAGTCGCGAAACGCGATATCCAGGCCCGGAGGGCCGACAGAAAATAGCCCCGGGCATGAGCCCGGGGTAAGGATTAGGAAATTAGAAAGCCCCGAAGGGGCGACACTAAAACCAATGACCCGAACAATTTGTGCCGCGCCTTTGGCGCTCATTTCCTATTCACCCATAAGCCCGGCCTGACGAGGCCGTCCAACGGTTGATTTTGCGCAAAATCGGCTATTGAAAACAAAGAACTTATGAACGCCATTTTTGACAAATTCATAACCGTAAGACGGCCTCTGACGGCCGGGCCTATTGCCTGCCGGCCCTCCGGGCCTAAATTCTGAGTTTCGCGACAGAAACTAATTACATTGGTAAACCCCCGGCTTTGCCCTGACTGTTGCCCACACGTGACATTGTGGCCGTGTCCCAACCTACCTTTTTCCTTCCCTAATGCATTCAGCCCCAACGGGGCTGAGTCCCAAAGGGTTGGCCGCGCTTTTTGCGGCGATCGGAAGGGCCTCATCGGCTTTTGCCCGCGTAAGTCAGCGTTCAAGTCCAGTGTAACTCCTCCAACCGCTTTAAGCGGTTCAAATCTTTTAAGCCTCCGGCTTTGCCGGAAATACCTGACTTATTGAGCCAAAATCGAAAATCAGCCAGGTGGATGAGATTCTCATCACCAAGCCAAAATATCAAACAAGGCCCGCGATCCCAGGGTAGAAGACTGGGTATGAGGGTTGGGATTTCCGCCTGCGTCAATAGCAAAAGCTATTGAGTTTTGACCGCATCAATCCGGATTGGGATTTTCCCTGGGGGTAATCTGCATATGAGGCGATGATGGGCGAATGTTTACGGGGAGGCCAGGCCGTCAGCAAAAAACAGCAAAAAAACGCAAATCGGGGAATCCCGGCGTTCCGGATCAGGGAGGAGAAATCCGGAACGCCGGTAATGCCACTCAGCATGCGCCCGGTCTCCCGGGACCAAGTGGCTGCCCAATGGGTTTTGGAACCAACGATTTGCACGCATAGTCTTGACTGTATGCTCTTTTCGCGGTCTTGATGGAATCGCCCAAAGCCGGGGATTCAAAATATTCTGTGTAGCATGTGGCAGAGTTTGCATGCTACCGGGTGTATTGCTTGCCGCATCCAAGCTCCCGGTCATTCATGGCGATCCTCTCCGGCGTCAAGGCATTGACATCGATCAGCCCGTTCGCTTCCCACCAGAAGCCACCGCCTTTGGCCGGCCGGCGAAGCCTGAGCCTCCAGCTATTGTTTTTTCGCCGATGGCGCAAAGGTATATTGGCCGCCTTTCATTCCTATCGATATCGTGAACCACAGCATGGGCTTGTCTATCCGTGCGAATCTCACCGGGCAATGGGGGAGTCCCGGCGGAATCCAGGCAAGGCAGCTTTTGTTTAGAACATGCTTTTCTCCATCGATCCAGAATTCAACCTCTCCGCCCAGGCTGTGCGGGTCCTGCTGGCCGACGGAGCCGATGTAACCGAAAATTTCTCCCCAGTCATGGGCGTGCTCCGGGTGAGTAACCTGTTTCTCGTACCCTTTGTACATCCACACAAAATCTATATAGGGAGCCCCCTCCACCAGGTCCAGATCCAGGATGCGGGTGGACTCTATGGTGGAACCGCTTTTTGCCCGCATCTCCTCGGATTTCTTTTTAGCCTCTGGAGAGTTGTCTTTGGGAGGAGCCTTCTTGGGATTGACGCCATAGGAGATGTACTTGGCAAAATTCCGCTCGGAAGCCTTGGCCTCACTGAACTGAGTGGACGTCCGGGTGTACTGGGCTTCCTGGCTGCTGAAAGATCCGGTGAAGAAGAGGATGGGCGTGTCGATCCGGTTGAAGCGGATGGGGCAATGCCGGACACCCTTGGGCACATAGATGAGGCAGTTTTTGGCGATCAGGTATTTTTCGCCGCCCAGCCAGACTTCCATCTCGCCGCCGAGGCCGTGGGGGTCCTGCTGGCCGCGTGTGCCTATAAAGCCGATGAACTCGTCGAAGTTGTGGATGTGCTCCTCCTCGACGTAACCCTTGGAGGACCCTTTCCACAACCAGACAAAATCCATGTAAGGGGCGCCCTGCATCCTCTTGCCGTCGATGTTTATCAGGCGGGTCGCCTCGACGGTAGAGGGTTCTTTTTTCGGGGCTTCCTTCATTTTTGCCGCCATCTCGGGAGGCATCTGGAACGGGGCGGTATCATAGAAGAAGTATTTGCCATACTTGCTTTCTCCGCTCTGGCTTCCTCCGCCCGTCTGCCCCGCGGGCAGGGAGGCGGAAACAAGCGTCAGAAACGCGAGCAGTACGGCGCATCCGATATATCGATAGATTCTTTGCATAGTGCACCCCTCTTTTCGAATCATTGGCTCTGCTTTCGGTGACCGAAAGCCGGTGTCGCGGCCTCCTGGGAAAGGCCAATGACCGGATAATAATCCTGCGTGTGTGAATGTTCCTGAATGCCAGGCAAGGGAATTGCTCCGACCCATGTACCGGAACGCAATCTTGCCGCCGGCCGGATTCGAGACGGGTGGTCTGCCCGCCGTTGATCCTGACGATCCACCGGTTCCTAGCGTGTCTTTCGAGGGAATAGGATAGGCCCCTCAAAGTGGCGACTCTGTCTTTCCGAGGAGCCCTTTTGCGAACCCCTGCCATGCCTGCAATTCCTGTGATGCCCGTGACTCAAAACCTGCAGCATAGTCTCCTATAGGAGACTAGAAACACCAGTATGAGGCTATTCTAGTCTGCCGGGATGTCTTGTCAAGAAAAATGTCGGCGGGGGATGCGCAAACGGAGGCGCGGGCCGGAGGCTCCGGAGGGGGGCCCCAAAGTCCTGCTATCCCGCATTATTGGGACTGCTGAAGGATGTTGGCCCGAATCGACGACGTGGCCGGCAGGCGGCTGCGACTTACCAGCTGTTCATTCCGAACATCTCGCATAACAATCGAGACGGCGTATTGCAGATACGATAGGACAGGATGATTGCGCTCAAGGCATCTGCCGGCCCTGCGGCATATCGGAGCCCCGGACCGGCCACAACCGGGGAAATCCCGGCAAGCGAAGAAGGCTCGATCCGCAAAGCTTGCGAAGCGCAGGTCCCCGCAGCAGGCCGGTCCTCCGGAATCTGAAAGGGGCGATCGAAAACCACTGCGGTTTGAAATCGCGGCAGAGTTCTCGGAACGGCGGGAGAGGACCGGAGCACGAAACCGGCAAGCCGGATTTCCTCCCCGGAAACCACAAATCGGAATCGGATCTTTGCACCCGGCATAAGGCGCTCCCTGGTTTTCAAAAGCGCGCCTCCGCAGGAGATATTGCTGAGCCGCATCTCGGACCCGGAGCCGGAACACACGCCATTCAGTGCGGGGACGGCGTCAATGTCGAAGCGGGGCCAGCGGCGTGTGCTCGGCCCGGAAAAAAGTTTGATCTTCATTGCAGAGCTGCTTGTTGATGCCGGATATATTCCCATGCTTTCAGGCTCCGCTCCCAGGTCAGGGAAGCCACGATATGGCTTTTCGAAAAAGAATTGTCGGATCCCGCATATCAAAACATCAAGGTCGGCGCGCGCCGGCCTTTTCAAAAAACCCCCTCCGGTATTGCGCGAGAACCGGATGCCCGGACTTATGGATCCTGCCCCCAGTGATTCTGCCGCCGGGCTGGGCCTGGGCTTTTTCCCGCCTAAGGCGCGGCCTGCCCCGGTATGGCAGACAGCACAGACAGGTCGTGTGTGCCGAACAGGCAGAAGGAAGCGACCGGGATATCGGCATTCAGCCTCATGTATCCATTCAGCTGGGCTTTCCCCGCCATTGAAGGCAGGAATTCCGTCAACAGGCGGCATCGCCGCTGGCCGGCCGGGATGCGAATCCGGGTGGAGTCGATCAGGTTGCCTGCGGCGGAATAAACCTGAAGTTCCACACTCGCTTCCGTTACGTTCGGATTGACAACGGCTATGCCGGTGAAATAAAAATCGTCCGATGCAATGTGGCTGAAAACCGCAGATGTCTGCAGGCCGGATACCAGCGGTAGCGCCGAGAAAAAAGCACGGCGATTGATGTCGCCGAACAGGACGCTCCCCGCAAGTTTTATGCCGTCACTGGCAATCTCCACGTATCCGCCCGAAGTTTGCGACGCCTGAAAAAACTCCTGATCCTCGATGTAAAGCTTCCCGTTCGGCTGCAGCGTGGCCGTTCTGTCCGTCCCGATTTGGGATCCATCGTCGCCTCTGAGGCGGAGTCGGATGCTCCCGGTTTTCGAGTCCAAATTGACAATGGAAAGGCTCGTCCGATAGGTCCCGTCGGCGACATACTGCGGAGAAAAAAGCACTGTACTGCCGGCGCCTGCCTGCTGACCTGAAAGGACGGCGATCGAATCGGTTCCCTGCAGCATCAGTTCAAACGCATGGACGGCTGGATTGGAGTATGCACGGACGTAGTTCGTGGGATCCGGAGCGGCCCCGATGAACAGATCGCCGAACAGATCTGCAGCCATCGATCCGCGGGCCTTTACGCTGCGGCTTGCGGATTCCAACACGGATCCGCCGGCCGTGACCAGATCGAAATCAACCCGGGCGTCCACAGAATCATCATTGGCAATGCTGATCCGTGTGCTGCCCGAGTCCTCTATGCCGGTCAGGACAAAGTCCGCCATGGGAGCGGCCGAAAAATGGGATCCGTCCATCAGAAAGACACCGCCGTTGAACATCAGGTAGAAACCGCTGATGCCGGAGCTGGAGCTTTCCACCCTGACCCAGCTGTTCGGGCCGGACTGCAAAATGCCGTTTCCAAAAATCTCCGTATCAAGTATCGCGAGCTGATCGCCGCCATAAATCCGGCGGGTTGCCGGATTCACAATATCGGGACCCGCCAGGGCGTTGCCCTCGGGATCCAGTGCCGTGAAGGTGAGGTCGGCGGAACCTAAGCCCGTATTGGTTATGGCAATTCCCGTCCAGCTTTCTTCGTCGGGTAGGAATGAAAAGGGACCGGCTGGAAAGCGCGGCAGCAGGAAAACGCTCGAAGACATCTTGACCGGGATTGTATTGATGGATACCTCATTGGAAAAGCTGCTTTCGTTCCCAAAGCCATCGATCGCGGTCACCACGAAATAATAAGGATCAGCCGACAAGCCCGTCAGTTTGTACCAGGTCTGGCTCCCCACGAGGATGGATGTTGGGTAAACCCCTGAAGTGTTTCCCATATAAAGCTTATAGCCGGTGACGCTTCCCGATGGGCTCGGATCCCATGCGAGCGTGACGTCGGATGCAGGTACCAACCTGCACACGTAAAGGAGCATGAAAATCCAGATAATTGCGGAGGGGAATGGTTGAAAGCGGCACACCATGGAGCATTCCTCTCGAGGCTATACTATCGATGAGCCATGGCCTCGAAACCTGTGACGTCTGTCACTACAAAAAACTAATAGTCTTTCCCTCCTCCTGGTGAACGCTTCCGGGCAGAAAAATTGCGGACAGGATCCGCCTTTGAGGGAAGATACCCGGAATCCATAGCCTGGTTCGCAGATGCCGCCTGCGGTTAAGCCCAACATGCATTCATTGCCGCAAAAGCTGAGTGTATTTTAATGGAAATGGAGCATTTTACCAAGGGGGCGGAAAGAAATCCGCAACCCCCCTGCTTTCGGAGGGCCTGGGGATGTAACAGCTGCGGGATCGGCTAAAGCCGGCAGAGCGGGACAAAAGCGCCGGTGAAGGCCTGCGCTCTTCAGAATGGGAAACGGCGGGCAAGACTCCCGGGCTTGATGAAACGGTCTTCACCGTTTCCCATGCAAGCCTCGGGCCCTGCCGGAAGCGCCCGGCTGCAGATACAGAGCGGTTGCGGCCGTTCAGCAACCATTCTGGAGCTATTATTTTTCAGTTCTGAATATTCGGGAAAGAGGGATGCCCAGAGGAAGCATGGGCGAGGACAGCCGGCCGGATTTTCCCAGGATGCCGGCACTGGCGTACCCCCACTCGCTCCAGAGCAGCATCTCCGCGCTTTCTGTGTCGGGGTCCACAATCCAGTATTCGGGTATCTCGAAGCGGGCATAAATCTTTCTTTTGACGGTAAGGTCTCTTAGCCGTGTCCCTTCGGAAAGCACCTCTATGACGAGATCGGGAGCGGCATGGAGGTTCATCCTGCCGACCATGCCTCTGCGCTCCTCTCTAACATATAGAATATCCGGCTGAACAACGGTATTGCGGGAAAGCATGACGCTGTAGGGTGCCTGCAACACCAGCCCCAGCTTTCCGGCTTCAACCCCTGCCAGCAATGCGGCCGCCATTCTCAACACGACCGCCTGGTGTCTTGTGTCCGGAACCGGAATCATGCAGAGGACCCCATCGAGCATTTCAAAATGCCTTAAATCAGGAAACGAAGGATATCGTGGGTATCTGGGTTGATAGTCAGCGGTCTTCGGCGCCATGACGGACATGGGACTCCTCCTTCTGGAATAGATGGGATTCCATCCGTATTGTTTCGCCCGAAGACGTTTTATTTCGTCAAATCTTGGCGGCTAACCGCTTTTTCGGGATTGTCCTGCCGCGGCGACACAGGATGCGATACGCTGCCTGATGGGAGGACGGGCCGCAGGTTGAAGGCTCGCAAAGGACGACCCATGACATGAGTCCTGCAGCATGAAGGCAGAATCCGGAATGCGCCGGTTCGGCAAAAACCTCTGAGGAATTCGGATTCGCTTTGCCCGGCTTCTTTGTTCCGGGCATACGTTTGTGAGATCCGGATCAGGGAGAGTCAATGAATTTGCCCGGTGGGCCGGTCAAGGCGTCATTCCAGTCGGCAGCCTTTTTTGAGCCTATGTACTCAATGGTGTTTGCCGTCATCACCAGACCCTTTGCGTCGCGCCCGCGAACAGGCTGTCTTTCCACGGCAAATTTCTGCTGCCGGATCTTTATGCGCGCATCGGCCGCGTAACGCACATAGAGTTCGGACGGATTGTCGTCCGCGAAAAAGCGCAGATGAGCACCACGGGGAGCAATCCGTGATTCTCTATTAGTGATGAGGCCTCCAAGAGTAAACTTCTTGTAATAGGTAAAAAAATCCAGCTCATATACGGCCATCAGGACACGCTCCCGGTCAAGGATTTGACAATAAAGAAGCGTGGTATCCACAAAGAGTTTTTCGGGCGGCGGCACGACTTTGCACCGGCCGTCCTTCCAGACGAGCAGGAGCCTGTCCAGAGGTGAGCACGAGATCAACGGGTCTCCGCCGATCCTGTGTCCGATATAGCCTTTTTCCCGGTCCTGATGAATCGAAAGCTCCGTAGCGGTCAGTTCGCGCTCCGAAATCTCCCCGAACGTGGCGACTCGGGTGCGCCGGGGGAATTCCGCCCCGTATTTGCGGAGGATCGCCCGCAGGTAGCGGATTGTATAAGGCACGATTTCGGAGAGATTCTGTCCGACTTCCCCGAGCTCTTCACGTACCCGCTCGGTTTCCCTGCGATTCTTCTCCATGTCCATAAGCGAGATGCGGCGGACGGGGATGCTTAAAAGCTCCTCCACATCGTCGTGAGTGATCTCCCTCTCAAGCTCGCCGCGGAATGGCAGAAGGCCCTCGAGCACCGCCTCCTTAACTGCCGGGGCCGTCTCGCAGCTTTCGATCCGCTTGTAAATGCGGTGCTCCACAAAAAGCCGGACCAATGTCTTGTGGTGCATTTCCTCCAATAAGCGGCGACGCTTGTGCTGCAGTTCACGGCGGAGTATTTCCACCAGGCGCTTCGTGTTATACCGCAGGACGGAGGGCACATCCATTTCAACCGGCTTGTTGTCCCGGATGACGATGATGCGGCTTGCGATCTGCACCTGGCATTGCGTAAAAGCGTAGAGAGCTTCTATTGCGCGGTCCAGGTTCTGCTCCGGCGGCAGCTGGATCTCGATCTCCGCCTTTTCGGCTGTGAAATCGTCGATGCTTTTGATTTTGATCTTGCCCCTGCGGGCTGCTTCCTCGATCGAGGCGGTCAGCGAATCGGTCGTCGAGCCGGCCGGAAGTTCGCGTATGACCAGGGTGCGCGCATCCCTTTTCTCGATGAGTGCCCTCACGAGCACGTGTCCGTTGCCGTCTTCGTAAGACCGTGCATCCATCAGGCCGCCATGCGGAAAATCGGGATTCAGCTTGAAGGATTTTTTGCCGAGTATGGCGATCTGCGCCTCCAGCAATTCGGCAAAATTGTGCGGGAGGATGCGCGTGGAGATGCCGACCGCGATACCTTCCGCGCCGAGCATCAGAAGGATCGGGATTTTGGCCGGCAGAACGACAGGCTCCTCTTTCCTTCCGTCATAGGTCGGGACGAATTCCGTCAGATCGTCGTTGAAAAGCTCTGTCCGGGCCAATTCGGTCAGCCGGCATTCAATGTAGCGTGCGGCGGCAGGCGGATCGCCCGTGAGCATGTTGCCGAAGTTGCCCTGGCGCTCAATTAGAAACTGCCGGTTTGCCAACGTGACCAGCGCTTCCTCGATCGAGGCGTCACCGTGGGGATGGAACTGCATGCAGTACCCGACGATGTTGGCCACCTTGATGAACTTGCCGTCGTCGTTCTCATGAAGTGAAAACAGGATCCTGCGCTGAACGGGTTTCAGTCCGTCCTCCAGATCCGGGATGGCACGATCGCGAATGACGTAGGCCGCATACTGAAGGAAATTCTGATCCATAAGCTGCTTCAGCGGCCCTTCGCCTGTCGCCTGAAGCCCGCTGCTGGGGCTGCCCTTCGCCGGAGCGGGAATTTCCGCCTCGCCCTCGGGTTGCATACCGCTGAAAAGCGGTAATTCCTTCTGCCCGTCGGTCATGGCGCCGCCTCGACAACAAGATGGTTCATGATGTACTGCCGGCGTTCCGGCGTGTTGCGTCCCATATAGAAGCCCAGAATCGCGGGGACGCTGTGGCGGTTTGCCAGCTTCACGGGCGTCAGACGCATTTCCCGGCCGATGAAACGGCTGAATTCCGCGGGCGAAATTTCACCGAGACCCTTGAAGCGCGTCACTTCCGACCCGCGCAGCTCCCTGACGGCCGCATCGCGCTCGCTTTCCGAATAGCAATACTCGGTTTTTTTGGAATTGCGTACCCGGAAGAGCGGGGTTTCCAGTATATGGACATGCCCTTCCGCAACGACGGGCTCGAAAAACCGCAGGAAGAAAGTCAGAAGCAGGTTGCGGATATGCAGGCCGTCGACATCGGCGTCGGTAGCCAGAATTATTTTGTTGTAGCGCAGGTGTTCGGACGATTCCTCGATGTCCAGGCTGCGCATCAAGTTGTACAATTCCTCATTCTTGTACATTACATCGCGCTGAAGATCACACACGTTCAGCGGCTTGCCGCGCATCGTAAAAATCGCCTGGTGGTTGACGTCGCGGCAGCTGACGATGGAACCGGCGGCCGACTGTCCTTCCGTGATGAAAATCATCGAGTCGGCGCCGCGCCCGGAGCGCTTGTGATAGTGAACCTTGCAGTCCTTGAGTTGCGGGACCCGGATCGATGTGGCTTTGGCGCGTTCGCGAGCCATTTTTTTTATGGACTGCAGTTCCTTGCGCAGCTTGACGGTTTCCTCGATCTTGGCGAGGGCGGTCTCTGCGGCTTTGGGATTCCGGTGCAGCAGGTCGGCGACGATTTCCCGCACCTGTGAAACCAGTTCGCCGCGCAGTTCGGTGTTGCCGAGCTTGTTTTTTGTCTGGGATTCAAATACGGGCTCTTTCAGGCGGACTGCGATGGCTCCCGCCATCCCTTCGCGTATGTCGTCCCCGTCCAATTTATTCCTGGAGAATTCGTTGAATCCCTTGACCAGGCCTTCGCGGAATGCGCTCAGATGCGTGCCCCCGTCAACGGTGAACTGGCCGTTGACAAAAGACAGGAAAGTCTCTTCGAAACGCTGCGTGTGAGTAATTGCGATTTCCAGGGTTTTGGACCGGTAATAAAGCGGCGGGTAGAGGGCTTCATCGGCCACCTCGTCGCGCAGCAGGTCCAGCAAACCGTTTCGGGAGAGGAAAACCTGGTTGTTATACTCGATACGCAATCCTGCGTTGAGGAACGCATAGAGCCGCAGACGGCGCTCGACGTGATCGGCCGCGAATGCCGCATTGCTGAAGATTTCAGGATCCGGCTCAAAAGTGACCAGCGTGCCGTCGGGTTCGTCGAGCATCTTTCCCCTGGGTTGCTCGAGCAGCTTCCCTCTCTCGAAAACAGCTCCCGCGAACTCGCCGCCCCGGTGGCTGCGCACGGTAAATGTCCGCGACAGCGCGTTGACGGCCTTGGTGCCGATGCCGTTCAATCCAACGCTGAACTGAAAAACCTCGTCACTGTATTTGGCGCCCGTGTTGATGCGCGAGACGCATTCGACGACCTTGCCCAACGGAATGCCTCGGCCATAATCGCGCACCGTAACCCGGGATCCTTCCAGTGCGATGCGTATACGCTCCCCGTAGCCCATGATGTATTCGTCGACGGCGTTGTCTACGATCTCCTTCAGCAGGATGTAGATTCCGTCGTCGTAGTCGGCTCCGTCTCCTACACGGCCGATATACATCCCGGTCCGTTTGCGGATATGTTCCAGGGAGGACAGGGATTTGATCTTTTCTTCGTCGTAATTGTGTTGCCTGCTCGTGGTCATATTCAAAAGGCGGCGGTTCCGGCAGCTTCCGAACCCAAATCTCAGCAACGCCAAAGACGCCACCGATAGTGCGGCGCTTCGTACCCAAATCAAAGTCGGGTCAAGCCGGGATGCGCAGTTCCCGGAGGTTTGTGCGGCTATGCTCCAGAGGACCGGCAGCGTTACTGGGCTTTCTTGACGACCAATTCAAAAGGCTGGCCCATGGCCTCGCCTGTCAGCTTGATCTGGCCGGCGGAAACAACGCCCTTATACGACAGCTGCATGGAATCCCCGCCCATTTCGATGGAGACCGCAAAGGATATATTGCTGCCGTCTATTTTCCCGTCCTTGATTGGGATTTGTTTATTCTCCTGGCTCAACATGGCGCCGGTCAGGGTGCCTCCTTCGGCTTTGAACATGAAGATTACGGGCATCTCTCCACCGGGGGTCTGAACTGTGCCGGTCCATTTGCCGTCGACATCGGCGCCCAAAGACAATCCGGCCGTAAGCAAACACAGTGCAACTGCCATAACACAAAATCTCATGGGGACTCCTCATTGCAAACCATCAGCATACATTGGAATCCCCGAAAGACAAATCGGCATTTTACGGCCAAAAAAAGCCGGAGGGCCTTCTCCGGCCGATCATCGGAAATGCTTGGAAAAACCGGAAGATCACCCTATCCTAGGATGCAAATAAGAGCAGGAGGTTGCGGTGATGAGAAAACTGGCTATGGCGTTGTTGATTGCACTATTTATGGCATCCGCCCAGGCGGAAAACTGGCCTGGATGGCGCGGCCCCGGGGGACGCGGAATTTCGGCTGAAAAGGGAATTTCCGCTCAATGGGATTTGACGAAAAACGTCCGGTGGAAAGTCGAAGTGCCGGGCCTGGGCCACTCATCGCCCATTGTCTGGGGCAATCGGATATTTTTAACCACCGCTGTCAGCAGCGATCCCAAGAAGGATAACTGGCAAAAAGGCTTTTTTTCCGAGGAGCCCAAGCCGGATAAGGCCGAAATTTCCTGGGTGATTCTCTGCTACGACCGGGACACGGGCAGGCTGCTCTGGCAGCAGACGGCAGTCCGCAAGCCACCCGCCGGTGCGCGCCATACGAAGAACAGCTATGCATCCCAGACTCCGATAACGGACGGAACCTATGTCTACGCCTTCTTCGGGGATCAAGGGATGTATTGCTATGACTTTAACGGGAAGCTGATCTGGAGCCGGGACCTCGGCGCCTTCAGCATGCGCAGTGGCTGGGGTCTGGGCAGTTCGCCGGTGCTCTACAAAAACCTTGTGATTCAAACCTGCGACCAGGAAACCGGCCAATCGTTCCTCATCGCCCTGGATAAGAAAAACGGGAAGACCGTATGGAAGACAGACCGCGACGAACTCTCGTCCTGGAGCACGCCGTACCTCTATCTTGACGGGCCGCGCGCCGAACTGATCGTTAATGCAACGCGCGCCATACGGAGCTATGAGCCCGAGACCGGCAAGCTCCTTTGGGAATGCCGGGGACCCGCCACCTCGATTACGGTGCCCACGCCGACTTCGGCGCACGGTTTGATCATTGTCTCCTCGGGATTTATCCGCGAAGAAGTGCGCCCGGTGACCGCATTCCATCCGGGCTTCAGTGGGAACCTCACTCTTAAAGAGGGAGAGACGAAGTCCGATGCCATCGCATGGCGGCAAATGGCAGCGGCGCCTTACATCCCGTCCCCGACAGCCTATGGGGATTATATTTTTGTTCTGCTCGACCAGGGATTCATTGCCTGCTACGAGGCGAAAACGGGAAAGGAAGTCTACGGGCGAAGAAGAATCGACGTCGGCGCCAATTTTTCCGCATCGCCGTTAGCCATAGAAGGGAAGCTTTATTTAATGAGCGAAGACGGGGATGTCTTTGTCCTCAAAGCTGGGCCGGAATATGAACTCGTGGCGAAGAACTCGGTCGGAGAGGCGATCATGGCCTCGCCGGCGGTTTCCGGGGGCCGGATGTTCGTGCGCACGCTCAAGCATCTGTATTGCATTCAGTGAAGCGAGGCTTGCCTGCGCAAGAATTGGAGAGGCTTTTTTTCAGCGGCACTCACGGATCGATTATGAGCAGTTGCCCGGGCGTTGGGCTCAAGCTATGATGGTTCCCGATTTGAAAGCCGGAAAAGCATAGTTAAGGGATAGCGGTGGGTTGACTCATCAGGCAATCATGGATCGGCGGGGGTCTGCATCGGCCGCAGAGCTCTTCGCCGTCCCGGGCAATTCCAAATCGCTGCAAACATCAAACAGGAGACAAAAAGTTATGGCAACAATTCTAGGCAGCATAGCGAATCAGACGGGCGCCCTGCCTGCAGATTGGGCGCAGCTTACCCCGGCGCAAAAGCGTCAACGCAGGCTGGATAATTTTCTCAATCCGCCCAACCTGACTTTCGTCAGTGAGAAGGCCAAAAATGACTATAAGATCAGAGCCCAGAGGCTGGTGGACTACTACAATGTCCAGGAACCGGACAGAGTTCCCGTCACCCTTCCCGTGGGCAATCTCCCTTATACCCATTACGGCATCAACCTGCGCACAGCCATGTATGATTACGATCTGGCCGTGAAGGCGTGCAGGAAATTCAATGAGGATTTCTCCGGGGAGCTGGAATACTTCGCCAGCCCGTGGATCACCCCCGGCAAAATACTCGATATGCTCGATTATAAGCTCTATTCCTGGCCCGGGCACAGACTGGGAGAGGATGCGGGTATCGTCCAGTTCATGGAAGCCGAATACATGACGGCGGAGGAGTATGACGCGCTGATTCTGGACCCGTCCGATTTCTGGTTCAGGACGTATCTGCCCCGCGTTTTTGGAGCGTTTGAGCCTTTCCGGATGTTCCGGCCCGCCACCGATATGGTGGAAATCGTCAACCTGGGCCAGTTCATGCCGCTGGCGAGCCCTGAAATGCAGGCCTTGCTGCAGAAGCTGATGGATGTGGGCAAGGAATATCAGAAAATGATGAAAGCGATGATGGATGCAGGCCCGTCCGGGGCTGCACATGGATTCCCGGTTGCTTTCGGCGCCTTTTGCAAAGCGCCCTTCGATACTCTTGGTGACACCCTCCGCGGGACGCAGCCAATCCTGAAGGATATGTATCGTCGGCCCGAAAAACTTTTGGAGGCCCTGGATGTGGTGGCCGATTTCACCATCCGCTCGCTTCTGGGTGCTCCCAACGCCGCGAACATATTCATGGTGACCTACCCATTGCATAAAGGGGCGGACGGATGGATGTCTCAGAAGCAGTTCGAAACCTTCTACTGGCCTTCGCTGAAAAAGATCATGGACGCCTTTATCAAGGAAGGCCTCATCCAAAGCATGTTTGCCGAAGGCGGCTACAATACGCGGTTGGAAACCGTCAACGAATTCGAGAAAGGCCAGGTTGTCTGGTATTTCGACAAGACAGATATGGCCAGGGCCAAGAAAATCCTGGGCGCCAAATGCGCCATTCAGGGCAACGTGCCCTCTTCGCTTCTCGTTACCGGCACTCCGGAAGACACAAAGGAATATTGCCGCAAACTGATAGAAACCTGCGGTCAGGGAGGTGGATACCTTCTGTGCGCAGGCGCGGTTCCGGATAATCCTAAACTCGAGAACCTGCGCGCCATGGTGGCTGCTGTAAAGGAATACGGCGTCTATAAAAAGTAAGCCTCTTCGAGAACGGAGTCTTTGGGACCTGGAGATATATGCTTCTATGCCTCCGGGTCTCAAAGACCCGGAGCCATCCCCGTCTTCGTTCCGCACAGATTTCCATTCCCTCGGCAATAAAAAGCTTGCATCCCGGGTGCTTCTGATGAGACAAAGACCCCATCCAACATTAGCCGGGAGAACCCTATGCCACAGATGCAGCCGCCGCCTTCAGGAAGCGAATACTCCAGGAGGCAGATTACGCTGGGATTGGTCACGATCTTTCTGGTCTATTTTGCAGTGTTTTTCTTTGTGCAGACGCTTGGCATTGCCAGACCCAGGATGGCGGCCGATCTGAACGGCATGTCCCTATATTCCTGGTCGATTTCCATACCGTCCCTGGCAGCTGCCTTCGTGACATTGCTTTTCAGCAAGTTGTCGGATAATTACGGCCGGCGTATCATGCTCATCATCTGCATGGTTCCCTTTCTTGCGGGCACGATCCTGAGTGCGGTCAGCCCGACTTTTCCGCTCCTGATTGCCGCCAATACTCTGGCCCGTCTGGGCTCGGGGGCTTTGCTGCCTCTTTGTTTTGCGGTGCTGGGGGATATGTTCCCGCCGGCAGAACGCAGCAAATGGGTCGGGCTTCTGAATATCCCTGGAGGTTGTATGGCGCTCTTCGGACCCACGCTGGGGGGATGGTTTGTGGATAACCTGAGCTGGCGCCATCTATATTGGGCGGGAGTGCCTCTCCTCATATTTTGTCTCGTGATGGTTCCGATCGGCGTGCCGCCAGTCACCCAAAAAATCAGCCGCAAGCTCGATATACGAGGGGCCCTGCTGGTTGCCGTGGCTTCCTCGGCGACAATCCTTGGTTTTTCCTATGCCGGATCCCCCTACGCATGGGCCTCAGTCCAGATCATCGGCCTGCTGGGGATTGCGCTGCTCTTTTGGGTGCTTTTCTTCTGGGCTGAGTCGCGTGCTGACGAACCCATCATGGATCCGCAGGTTTTCCGCAACCGGACTTTTCTGACCGTTGCCGTGGCCGGCCTGCTGTCGAATTTCGGTTTGATGGCGATCATGATGTATTTCCCGATCTTCCTCCAGGGGGTTCAGGGAATCAGTGTCATGCGCAGCGGTCAGATCATAACGCCCTACAGCGTCCTGATGGCCTTTGTCGGTGTGCCCACCGGATTCATCCTCGCCAGGACAAAACGCTACAAGTGGATGTACATCGCGGGTTACGCCCTTATGGCGGCTGTCATTACCGGCATCATGTTATTCAATGCGGAAACCCCGGTTATATGGAGCGTTGTGGCCGTCACCCTGGCCGGCCTCGGCCTGGGTGCGATCCCCACCGTAAATACGCTTGTCGTTCAGTGGGCAGTGCCCAGAAGGCTGCTCGGATCGGCGATGGGCGCCATTTTTTTCAGTATCACGATGGGCATGGCGATTTCCCCTGCCGTCCTCGGCTCGGTAATGAACGTTTCCTATGCCACATCTCTTGAAGCTTCTGCGCCTGCCGGATTGCATCAGTTTGCGGATGAAGCGACTGTGAAAACGCTGGGCGACCCCAGAGCACTTCTATCTCCCACAGCAATGAAAGGCCTTCAAGAGACGTTCAGCAGTGCCGGTGGCAGCGGGCCGGAACTGTTCCGGCAGACCGTTGAGGCTATCCGCGCTTCCATCATGGCCGGCTTGCGGAGCGTTTTTTTCCTGGGCAGCGTGACCATGGTGATAGCATTTCTGCTGATCCTCACCGTTCCCGAGGTGTCGATGGATGCCGTGATTCAGGACAAAAAGGCTCCTCAGCCCGCGGCAGCGAAAGAGACAGCGGTCTAACCGTACTCTCAAAACAGGGTATTAGGGAAGAAACAGCAGGTATCGCCCTTTGAGTCCTCGACGCTTCAAGGTACACTGTGGCTTAGGAATTTGCGAATACGGACTCCGCTTTTATGCTCGATGGCGAAAACCTGATAAAAATGGCACTGGAATCCGATGCGACGCACGCGGCGATTCTGGATACATCCAAAATTCAGTTTCATGAGGATTTCCGCAAGGCCTGCGAGAAAAACTACTGCAGAAAGTACGATACCAACTGGATGGGCCCTCCGGCTATCGGCCCCATCCACGCGCTGATAGAGCGGGCGACTCGCTACAGGCACGGCCTGCTGTTTCAAACGGTCCATGCCATCGCCAGCAACTTCGATATGAAAGGGATGCTGGAAAAGGCAAAAATCCACGAAAAGGTCTTCAGGGATCTGATGGCCAGGATACGGGCGCAGTATCCTTCGGAAGATTTTTTGCCTCTCAATGCCGGGTGTTGCACTATCTGTGAAAAATGCGCATACCTCGACGGAGAACCCTGCCGCCATCCGGACCAGGCGGTTTCGTCCGTTGAAGCGTACGGCATGAATGTTATCGCAATGGAGAAAAGTGCCGGCATCCCCATTTACCATGGGAAAAACACGGTAGCGTACGTGGGGTTGATACTCTTCAATAGACAATGAATGAGCAGAACCTTTGCGTCGAACCGGTCTCAGACGCGCCCCGGAGAATCGCAACCGGCTGGAACGTCTTTCAGCACAGGCCGGGGGAATGCTTCCTCTTGTTTTCCCCCAAAAGGGTTGTGATAGGATTATCCCATGCGCGCTATAGCGTTGGCTGTTTTGTTTTTGATGCAGGTTCCCGGGCCCGAGCCTCCAACCGGTATGCCGGCCGGGACGGGAGTCTACTGCCGTTTGAACAGCGGCGGGTGGATGAGTCTCAATCCCGCTGCTATGGCGGATGTGACGGCGAAAGGCCTGGAGCTATTCGTGGATACCGGCGGATATACAAGCCTGGGGACCCAAGGCGTGCTTGAAAATCCAAGATCCGCCGCTCGCATCCCCGAACGCCGTCCGACGTTCTATGTGCGCGGCGCCGTTTCCCCGGACGACGCGATGATCATCCGGCTTGATCAGAAAAAGAGCCGCCGGAGTTTCGAGACGTCGTCGGCCGATGCCACGACGGGGAACAAGGGCGGATTCAAAGAGAAGGATATCTTTAAAACGGCGACGGTTGTCTTTTCCGACGGCTCCTTTTCCGTTATACCGGAGAGGGAACTGAAGGCCGGGGAGTATATGCTCGTTTTCGGCTATGCCGACCGGGGATTCGATTTCGGTATCGACAAGAAATAGCCCTCCATTGAGAAAAGGTCCGAAGGTGGAAACAATCAGGGCGCAACCGGATATTGAAGGGCTTGAACGCATGGCGCGTGCCATGCGCCTCGATATCGTTCACATGGTGGGTGTAGGCCGGCGGGAGGTGGAATCATTCTCAACATGTCCTCACCCGCGCGTTTTCCCGGAGGATCCCGCCGAATCCCCGGTGGATGGGATCAGCCGGAACGGACATAGCGGCGCGGCAGGATGATTGCCGCCTGCCGGCGGTCACCGCGCACGAATTTTGCGGTTTTAATGGATGTGGCCCAATGGCGGTTGGCGGCCAGCATATCCGTGGCCTCCTGGGCGCTGACCGGCACCGAGAAGTAATAGCCTTGGGCGAGTTCGCATCCCAGTTCGCGCAGTTTCGCGGCCTGGTCAGCCGTCTCAACTCCCTCGGCGATCACTTTCAGTCCCAGATTTTGTCCCAGGCTGATAATGGTGCGGACGGTTTCGTCGTCCTTCATCATGCGGGATACGAACGAACAGTCGATCTTGAGACTGTCGATCGGGAAACGATGGAGGTAGCCGAGCGACGAATAGCCTGTACCGAAATCGTCGAGGGCAATCTTGATGCCGAGGGTTTTCAGCTGACACATCAATTTGATTGCCGATTCGGGGTCCGGCATCATCGCGCTTTCGGTGAATTCCAGGCTGAGGCTGTTGCACATCAGCTGGGTTTCTTCGAGAACTGTGCGGCACTGCTGGACAAGGTCGGTCTGGAGCAACTGTCTGGCGGAAAGGTTGACGCTGATGAACAGCGGCGGATCGTCCGGGAAACGCGACTGCCAAGTGCGCATCTGCTGGCACGCCGTTTCGAGGACCCACTGGCCAAGCCCGACTATGAGTCCGCTCTCTTCCGCAACGGGTATGAATTCTTTGGGCGACACGAGCCCGCGGGTGGCATGGCGCCACCGGACCAGTGCTTCATATCCCCAGATCCTGCCGGTTTCCAGCGACACTAGGGATTGATAATGAAGCTCGAACTCCTTGTGCTCCAGCGCTCGCCGAAGCTCTGTGACGAGCTGCTGGCGGGCTATGGTATGAGCGCGCATCCCGGCGTCGAAGACTTGGTAACGCCCCTTACCGAGAGCCTTGGCGCTGTACATGGCCGTGTCCGCATCGCGCAGCATTTCGTCCGGAGTGCGGTAGGAAGGGCTGTATAGGGCAACGCCCATGCTGGCGGTGGGGAACAGTTCCTGGCCGCCGACCACGAATGGTATGGACAGTTCTTTGGCTATGCGCTCCGCGACCTGCGTCGCATCATGGGCGTTCCAAATGTCTTCCAGCAATATGGTAAATTCGTCGCCGCCAAGTCGCGCGATTGTGTGGTTGCGCCCGAACCGCACGACACTGTCGCTGGACCTCACCGTCGCTTCAAGCCGGCCCGCAATGGCCACTAGAAGCTGGTCGCCCATGAGGTGTCCATGGTTGTCATTGATCAGTTTGAAACTGTCCAGGTCCAGGAAGATTACGGCGAGGGTTTTATCCTTCTGTCTCTTGGCCCGCTCAAAAGACCGGCCCAGCCTGTCCATAAAGAGGACGCGGTTGGGTAGACCTGTCAGGATATCCACTACCTTTCCCCGTGTGATGTCTGTCTGGGATCCGGCCATCCTCAAAGGCTTCCCGTCGGGGCCGCGGACGGCAAGTCCACGGCAGAGCATCCAGAGGTAATTCCCATCCCTGTGGAGCACCCGGTATTCATTTTCAAAAATGGGCGTCTGCTCCTCGAGATGCGACGTGATATCCGCGCGCACCCTGTCGACGTCATCGGGATGGATGCGCCGGAACCATTCATCGGGATCGGTGCCGATTTCATGCTCTTCCCAGCCAAGCATCAGCTTCCATCGGGGAGAAAAGTAAATCTTGTCCGTGACAAGATCCCAGTCCCACAGGCCGTCGTTGGCGACCCGGGCCGCCAGAGAATATCGTTCGGTGCTCTCACGCAGCGCATCCTCGGCACGCTTGCGCGACAGATGGGCATGCATGCGGGCAAGCACTACGGGAAAAACAACGGGCCGGGTCATGAAATCGTTCGCGCCCGCCGCCAACACGGCAGCCTCTTCCTCGGCACCGGCCCTGTCCATAATCAGGAGCACGGGGAGTTTTTCGGGGGGATATGTTTTGCGGAGCATCGAGAGGATCTCTATCCCCTTCATGCCGGGCATCGAGGTGCTCAGGAGCACAAGGTCGATCTGCTGGGAATCAATCCATGCCAATGCTTCTCCGGCGTTGGCGGCCGCCTTTGCGTCAAATCCGCATTTAAGCAGGCGCTGCACCGTTTGATTGCGGTTTGCATCGTCATTGTCCACTACCAGCAGCGAATCGGGACCCAGGATCATGAACTTGCCTCGTTATCTCTGCCGCGATTTTCGGAACAGAGAATGCGCTTCAACCGGATGTTCTGCTGTGAGTTCGTAAAAGCAGACCCATATCGTGCATTTGATACTTTGCCCCATAGCATTGCCGGATCTCTTTATGGGACATGGAGAACTATTCGGCTTTCGGAGGCTTTTTAATTATGGCTTTCCGGGGGCGGAGATGTGATCTACAACACTTTTAGATGAAGTATTTGAGGCGAGCGCGGGCAGTCTGTTCCGCCGGACGCCGCTCCCGGCAAAAAGCCCCCGCGCGAGGACAGAGAAGGCGCTGTGAGATTCAGGAAAAATGCAGCTCTCCGAACAGCTCCGGGACGTGGAAGTTCGGCCGAGGCGTCCTTGTGGGGCGCCACGCGGAGTAGAACCGGTTCGGGTCCTTTCCCTCGATGCGGAAAAGATTGATGTGCCAGGTATCCCGAGGATTGAAGCAAGCGGTGAGGCTGGTCATCGGTATGCCCATCTCCGCAGTCCAGACACGGGCTGCCGGGTCCATAACAACTTTGCTTTTCAGATCGCAATATAGGATGGATTTGTTTCCCTCGGCTATTTTCAAATCCAGCCAGTTTCCATGCGGGCTGATTTCGAATTCTTTGTAATGCCGGATTTCATCGCCGCATGGTCGTATAAAGACCTCGGCCACATCCCGTAGCCAGAGCCGGTCGCACCGTTCGTTATGCGCTTCGTAATCGAATATCGCGCGGTAGCGGCACCGGAAGCGTATGAAAAACCGATCGGCCGACCATAGGAGGCGCGCTTCTGTTTCGCGCTCCGGATCCTGATTCTCGCCCCGCCAATCGGAACAATAGCTGACAGGTGAGGCGCTTTCCCACGCAAGCGATTCCGGCAACCCGTCCTCGTCTGCAGGGGGCCGGATCTGCGATGCTACCAGATGGCCCGGGCCGGATTCTTCAAATCTGCCGAATCCCATTTCCAAACCGCCTTTCCGGCTGTCTATGCTATCACGATCGGCGAGGGCGCCGAAGCCGGTATGGTATAATTTGCTATCCAAGGAGGCAGAGTATGAGGCTGAGTGCCCGAAATGTGCTGAAGGGAACCGTCAAACAGGTCAAGGCAGGCGCCGTCAATTCGGAAGTGGTTCTGGAAGTGATGAAGGGTGTGGAAATTGTCTCCATTATCACCAAAGAATCCGCGGAAAAGCTCCAGTTGACCCCCGGCAAAGAAGCCTACGCGGTGATCAAGGCTTCCAATGTGATGATTGCCGTCGATTGACGAATGACAGGTTGAAGAGAAATAAGCCGGCCGCGGGCTGCAAGCCGCAGGTTTTTGATTTGCAGCCTGCGGCTGTTTTTATCTCCAGGGATCTATGGTTTTGCCGTCCAGGCCTGGGAGCCTTGGAGCCATGGGTGCCAGAGGGACCGGAGGGGGATTCCCGCGAGGATTCAGGACCGCAATTTTGGCATCCTGACCATGCCCGGCGGAAATCACCGCTAGAAGCAATACCGTGGAAATCATATGCCTGGCCGCAATTCTCATATTTGCTCCCGGTTGAGGAATGTGAGCCTCCGGTGTATCCGAATAGAGCGCTCCGGAAATATCGAGCGGAAATCCGGGCGCAAAACACCGTCCTGTTGAAACGGCAATCAGCGGACCGACTGCCTCTGATTATCCACAACCTTTCGTATAGCGCGAATGTGTTCGGGGCCCGTGCCGCAGCACCCGCCAATGATCTGTACGCCCAGATTCAGCATTTCAAGGGCTTTGCCTGCAACGAAATCGGGCGTTTCCGGATATATCAGGCCGGTGTCCGAAGCTGTGGGCAGCCCCGCATTGCCCTGAATGGCTATCGGAAGCCGGGAATGTTGACGGAACTCCCGCGCAATCCCGACCATACTCTCCGTTCCGTCGCCGCAGTTGGAGCCGACAATATCCGCTCCGGCCTTTTCCAGCGCCGCCGCCGCGTTCGCCACCGAGGATCCCATCAATGTGAAAAATCCCTGAGCCATCCTGCTGAAGGTCATGGTCGCCATAACCGGAATTTTCAGATCGATCGAACGCACTGCCTGGATCGCCAGCGTAGCTTCCGTCAGGTCTGTCATGGTTTCAATGCAGATCATGTCCGCACCCGCGTCCAGGAGCGCCCGCACCTGTTGCTGAAAGCTGGAATACACCGCATCGGGTTCCGCGTCGCCGAAAGGCTTGATCATCTGTGCCGTAGGACCCACCGAAGCGGAAACATAAGCTTTGTCGCCGACTGCTTTGCGCACGGCATGAACAGCGCTCCGGTTGATTTCATCGACATCCGTCTCCAAAGAGAACTGCTTCAGCCTCAGGGAAGTGGCCCCGAAGGTGTTGGTCGTGACGATTTCCGCCCCGGCCTCCAGGTATAGAGAGGCGATCTCCTCGAGGACGCGGGGTCTTGTGAGATTGAAGGACTCCGGAGGATCCCCATGTTTCAAACCGCGCTTCATAAGCTGCGTGCCGAGCGCGCCGTCCCCGACGATCACTTCGCCCCGACGCAGACGTTCAATAATGTTTTCCATAAGATCCCGCTCGATTCTCCCTCATAGGTAGGTGCTTATCAGGATTCATGCTGATTCGCGGCTCCATTTTATTCAGGAATCAACTGGTTTATATCCTCCAGGAACGCCAGCCTTTTGATGCATTTGTGTTCTCTGCAATCCTTGCAGAAAGGGAAATTCGGCCGGAACCTGTGAATTTCCATGTCTCCGACGACAAGAATGCCTGAGATTGATTTGGTTGGCTGCATGACCCATCTCGTGTTCAGCGTGATGCCAATTTCCTCCGGGCGCAGGATCTCGAACAGCTTTGCCTGCCCCGAGATGTGCCAGCCGCAGTGGCCGGGACAGTAGTATTGGGCCTTCAGTTTCCCGGATCGGCGCAATCCTTCAGGTAAAAGCTCAAGAAAACGCTGTCCCATGAGCATCCCCAGCCTTTCGGCCCCGGAGGAATTGACCGCATCCAGCATAAAACCGAGCGCAGGGCCTCCCTTTGCGAAAAGCTCGCTGCTTTTGGCAATCAGCGCCCCGCCCAGGGTGGCCGCAAAAAGGGCCAGGCCGTCCGCCTTTGGAACAATAAGCGGAACCGGGCCCTCCGGGGAATTCAATCCATTTCCGTCGTATACGGACGGAAACTCCGCAATCGGCCAATCCTGAAGCAGCCCCCGAGGCTCGGCAAGCTGCCCGAATAATTCCAGAGCCGAATCGAGGAGCACACCAATGCGGGCCGGCAGATTTTCCCGGCCCGCCATTCCCAGGCTTTCCAGAACTTCACCGGGGCTCGGCGTGACCTCGCGTACTTCAATTTCAATGACTTTTCTCATAAACCTCACGCAATTGCCAAACAATAGATTTTGCATGGAAAATGGCCAGACTGGCAAATCAAATTTTGTGCCCCCCGTTTCCCGACAGGCTTTCAGCCTTCAATCCAGCCTGTCTTAAATTGCGGGCTGTCATTCGAAACTGGGAACTCGAAACTGGGAACCGGAAACTCCTTTGATCGATTTGCTTGACGAAATCACATCCAGCTGTAAAAGTACTGCTTTCTGTGTTTTGGGCGGAACAAAAGCAGGCCCGGTGATGCCGCCCCAGGATACTACCTACCGGGTGTGGAGGACCGGATGGCCTTAACACCGCTCGAGCGCGTGCGGAATGTCGGAATTATCGCCCACATCGACGCAGGGAAGACCACAGTCACCGAGCGCTTTCTTTTTTTTTCCGGGAAAACCCACAAGATGGGCGAGGTCCACGATGGCCAGGCCGTTATGGATTTCCGGGCGGACGAACGGGAGCGGGGAATCACCATATCGGCCGCCGCAACCACCTTTCCTTGGAGGAATCACCAGGTCAATTTGATCGATACCCCCGGGCATGTGGACTTTACGGCCGAAGTGGAGCGCAGCCTGCGCGTTCTGGATGGCGCGGTGGTCATCTTTTCCGGAGTCGAGGGGGTGGAACCCCAGAGCGAAACTGTCTGGCGGCAGGCCGATAGCTATCAGGTCCCCCGGCTGGCATTCGTTAATAAGCTGGACCGGGCCGGCGCCGACCATGAGCGCGTTCTCAAACAGGTGGAATCGCGGCTCAGGGCTCGAGCGGCATTCATCAACCTCCCACACGGCCTCGAGAACCGCCTGGAAGGAATCATCGATCTTGTGGAACGGCGGCTCATCCTGTTCAACCCGATGACATACGGACGCGAACTCGAGGTCCGGGAAATCCCGGATGAGTTCAAGTCTTTTGCGGAAGAGGCGCGCAATCATCTTGTCGAGAACACTGCCAACTGCGTGGATTGGCTTGCCGACATCTATCTGGCCGGCCAGCCCGTGGATGCCAAAGACCTCAGGCGGGCCATACGGGAAGCTACCCTCAGCGGCGGCCTGATACCCGTATTGTGCGGCGCCGCATTGCGGGACACAGGCATTCAGCCGGTCCTGGATGCGATCTGCGATTACCTCCCGTCTCCTCTCGACCGCCCTCCGGCTCAGGGCATGGACCCTGCGACCGGCTCCCCGCTCGAGCGCCCACTGAAGCTGGAGGCGCCGTTTTCCGCGCTGGTTTTCAAAGTTGTGGCGACCTCAAGCACCGATTTTTTATGGTTGCGCGTTTATTCCGGTTCCCTGACGACGGAGGAACGCTGCTATCATCCACGCTCAAAAACCCGTCTCCGGCTCCGGCGAATCCTCCGCCTCCATGCCGACCGGACCGAGCCTGTTGACGCAGCTCGATGCGGGGATATCGTCGCAGTCCACGGGCTGAAGGATATTGCAACCGGAGACACTCTGTGCGATCCCCAGCACCCGATCACTTACGAACCGATCCACTTTCCGCAAACTGTTGTTTCCATGGCGGTGGAGACGCAAACCTCCGCGGACAGAGACCGGCTGTTTGAAATGGTCAACCGTCTGTTGCGGGAAGATCCTACGCTTCGCGTCGGAACGGATGAAGAAACCGGTCAGATGATCCTCTCCGGCATGGGCGAACTGCACCTGGAGGTAACCCGAAACCGCATGCAGCGGGAGTTCAACGTTGCCGCCTTTTTTGGGCGGCCGCGCGTCTCCTATCGCGAGACCATAACGTCGCGCAGCGTCGGCAAGGGGGAATTTGAAAAGCGCATCGGCGATGTGCTGGTCAGCGGCCGCGCCGCGGTCGAAGTTTTGCCGAGGACGAGGACCCCCGGGGATCGAAGTCTGCCTCCCGTGGAGATAGACATCTCCCGCATATCCCGACAACTGTCGCCCGCCCTTCAGCGCGAAGCGGAAGAAATACTTCTGAGGGGCTGTGATTCCGGAGGTTCCCATGGCTACCCCGTGGTCGACCTCACCGTGCGCATCCTTGAATTCCGCCACAACGATCCTCCGGATATCGCCGTTCCATTGATGGGGACCCTCACGCTCGCATTGAGAGAAGCCGTCGCGCAGGCGCAGACCATCGTGCTCGAACCGGTTATGAACCTCGAGGTCCGCACCCCGGACGATTGCCTCGGCCCTGTGATGAAGGACCTGGGTTCCCGGAGAGCGGAGATCCATGACACGGAATTGCTGGCCGGTGTCGCCGTGGTCCGGGGATATGTGCCGTTGGCCGAGATGTTCGGCTACTCCACGCAGGTCCGGTCTCTCACCCAGGGGCGAGGCAGTTTTTCCATGGAACCCTATGATTACCAGCCGGCCAAGTCCTGGGTATAACAACATATTGACGAATGACGATTGACGAATGACGAATTGAAGCATACTCACCGTTCGGCGCCATTCCACGGGATCTCCATCAGTTGGCGACGGCAGGACGGCAATCGCTCTTCACCAGGTACCGGCCGCAATTTGCAGGGGCGCGGTTTTATCCTGCAACCGATCATCGCGAAATCCACGCAGGAATGCGGGCTAGAAGAAGGTTTTTTTTCGAAGGAGGCGGAAGAGGTTGCTGTAATCGTCGGTAAAGAGAAGGGAGGGGTAATCGTCGGGCGCCCAGGGGCTGACGGCATCCTGCACCTTTCGATCTTTGAGGAACTCTTCGTTGGAGGTCAACAGAATCCAGCGCGTCGCATCCGTCCCCTGCAACCTGCTGCCGCCATCCTGAAAGAGCAGCGCTTTCGCGCCACTCTCCGAATCGAGCTCCGCGAGGCTGCGGATCACCGGGCCGAGATTGAAATACCGGCTGCTGACATGCATGGCCAGAATCCCGTCCTTTTTCAGGTGATACCGGTAGCTCCGGTAGCATTCGCGGGTCAGCAGGTGCACAGGGATGGCATCGCTAGCGAATGCGTCCACTGCGAGGACGTCGTAGTCTCCCGGCTGATGCAGGCTGCGCTCGCGTTCCATCGATATGCGCGCATCCCCCAAAACCACATCCACCCTGGCCGAGGTGTCTTTGCGGTATGTGAAATAGTCTTCGCATAACCGAAGGACCTCGGGATTGATCTCATAAAAACGGAAATAATCTCCCTCCTCTCCATATGCCGCCAGTGTGCCTGTCCCCAGGCCAACCACGCCGATTCTCAGGTGCCGCCGGGAAGGATCGAGGCGCCTGGGGTGAAAGTGTATTGCGAAGCCCACACCGCTGGTCGGACCGAAGTACGAGGTCGGCCAATAGCGCTTGTCCGGATCGGCAAACTGGTAGCCGTGCTCGATGCGCCCGTGCATGAGGACCAGGCGCTGCCCGGTATCATCCTTTTTGCCATCCTTCAGCACCTTTAAAACTCCAAAAAAGTTGCGCCGCATCGCGATGGCGTCTTTGAAGGTGTCGTGTATCTGCGCGCCCAGGACCAGGATCAGCGCGAGGAAGGCCAGGTTCAGAAGGGCCCATGCCCAGAAGGGCCGGCCGCCGCGGAGGCGCCCGCTGCGGTCGCGGAACAGGACGATGAGAAAAGCCATGGCGGTTCCCGCGAGCGCGAGGTGATATTCCCAATAGCCCTTGAATATATAGGGCGCAACCAGGTTCACAAAAACTCCACCCAAAGCTCCTCCGGCCGAAATCATCAGGTAGAAGGAAGTCAGATGGCGGGGCCGGGGTTTCAATCGCACCAGTTCGCCGTGACAGACCATGCAGCAGATGAAAAGGGTAAAGCTGTAGGAAGCGATTTGAGCCGGAATCCCTATGTATATGCCCCGATAGAGAACGACACTGTTCTGCGCCAGCGCAGCCGCCAGGGCGATGCCGAAACCTGTGCGCGAGTACCACCGGTCGCTTTCAAAGCAGAGAATGAACGAGAGCAGGTAAAGCCCCATGGGAAGCAGCCACAAAAGCGGGATGACCGCTACATCCAGGCACATCTGATTGGTCGTGGCCAGCAGCATGGTCGAGCTGAGGGCGGTCAAAATCAGCCACAAGGACCGATCCGCCACGGAAGAGGAAACCTCCGGATCGGCTTTGTCTTCATCGGCCACGCGGATGCGAGAACCCGCTGATTCCGATCCCAGGTTCCACATCCTGAACGCGCTCCCGATGCAGAGGGCCACAAAACAGGCGTAGGAAAGCGACCAGAGCTTTGTTTGAAATTCCAGACCCAGGCCGGGCTCGATCCAAAACGGGTAACTGACGATGGCAATCAGCGAGCCAAGATTTGAGAGCGTGTACAGGCGATAGGGGGAAGCGTTGGGCAAAGAAAGACTGAACCAGGATTGCATCAACGGGCTCATGGAAGACAGAAGGAAATAGCATACGCCGACACTTGCTGCAAGAAGCCTGAGGATATGCCATGTGGGCGCCGAAAGGTTTTCCGGAAGCCATGCCCTGGAGGGGGTTATGGGCAGCAAGGCCAGAGTCAGCAGCAGAAGAGCCACAAGGATTCCTGCCTGCGCGCGAGGATGGAATCTTCGGGCCAGGAAGTGGGCAAAACTATACCCGGCCAGCAGCAGAACCTGGAAAAACAACAGGCAGGTTGTCCAGACTCCGGGACTGCCGCCAAACCAGGGCAGGATGTATTTGGCCAAAAGCGGCTGAACCAGAAACAGCAAAAAGGCACCGACAAAAACGGTTCCGGCGTACAAAATCATGGGTCCATAGTATTCGGAGTCACGGCAATTTCCTACAGATAAAACCGGCCCCCCTGTGGCGGCATTGAACCGTGAATATTCCTTGGTCCGCTACGAATCCGTTAGGAGATCCCCCGGCGCTGCCCGGACTGTGAGATACATTTGAGCCTGCGGGCAGGCCGGTATTGATTCCGGCTTGGACGATGTTCAAGCAACCTGCGGGTAACAGTCAGGGCTCTGCCGGGGAAGAAGCAGGCGTTTGACGAATCCCGGATTATTTTGTTCCAGGGTGCGGACAATATCCAATATCGAATGTCGAATGTCGAACAGAAAAGGGCTTCGAAATTCGACATTCGTTATTCGGCATTCTGCGGTTCAAAAGGCTTTAGAGATATCCATGTTGCATGAATATTCCATTCATTGCCGCCGGTTGCGACCGAACCCCTTGAAGGGACGACGCCCATACAGCCTCCGGTTATCCTGGGGATGCCTGCATTTTCAGGATGTCAAAACCCGTCTCATCCCGGCATAGCCGGAAGGCTGCCGATGAATCTGTCAGGGAACCAGAGTGGCATCGAACCACCCGTTTTCGAATTCATATTCGGATGGGATGGCCACGGAATACGTGCCGCTGAACGATGTCTGATCGGGATCGAGGGTGCCGTTGGGAATGATGAAACCGTAGACGCCATAGTCGCTTGTCGTCTCGTTGTCGCCGTCGAAATGCAGCAGCGCTTTCCCGTCTTTGATGCTTCCGGTTATGGCAAACAGGCTCAGGACGCTTTCGCGCTCCATGGCAACGTAGCCGCTTATGAAAAGGCCCTCGGTCCACAGAGTCATCCGCGCGAAGTTCACCTCCGAACCATAGGCATCGATTTGATAGGTTCGGACAGTGGAATTGAAGGGAAGAGAGGCGAACTGGGATTCTGTCTGGATCAGGGCCACGCCGCTGATGGGGACATCGGATGAAATGTCGACACGGCCCCGGCCGAGCGTCACCCCTGTAAATAGTTCCCGAAGATAGCGGGGAAGGTGTTCCCGGGCGTCGAGGGTCCACTCAAAGATGTCGCCCACACGGCTGCCCGATTCCGAATACAGCTTCAATTTCAAATGGGCGGTTCTGCCCTGCGCGTCGGTGTTGGCGAATGCCACGCTGACCGAGTTGAAATTCTCAAATGGAACAGTCGCTGCCATGATGGGATTTGAAGGCAGCACTCCGATACTGTCCGTGACCTTGTCTGCGTCTTTGACGAACCATGTCAAGTTGCCTTCAATGAAATTGTCCAGATCGGTGTTGTCGGCAATGGCCATCACGAATCCCGGCTCAATCGCGGAGCCGGGTACGGTAATTTTATAGGTTGCAGTTCTTTTGGGATTAAGCGTTACCGCGAGGCTGCCTCCGATCAATTGGGCGCCGTTCACATAGGGATTCCACGCCGATCCCTCGCCGGTATAGAAATTAAAATCTCCCTCCCATGGCTGAGTTCCGCGGTTGGTAACCGTTATTTGTGTTTCCCAGATTCCGCCCGCGGCGAGCTGAGCGAAAATAAGGTCCTTGTATGGCAGATGGTTCGGCTGGTTGATCTGGCCCAAGGCCGCAACAGCAAAAAGCAGGATTGCAGGAGCCCATGCAATCTTTATCTTTCCCATAAAAACCTCCTCGGATATTTTCCGGCTTATTTGCGAGACGGATAATCACCTGGAAATCAGCGAACGTTCCCGTTCCTGATGCGAATTCTAGACCTTCATCGACAGGCGCTGCAACCTCATAGTTGCACGAAGACGATGGGCGAGGGGCTTCTCAATTTTTGGAACTTCTGGACCGTTACGCGCGCTTGCGAAGAGCCTGCGAGTAATGCCGGAGCATGCCGGAACCGTCGTGCCAGACGAAACTCCATCTTGGGTCGCGTCAAGGCGGAAACGCGCAATCCGATTATGTTTTCATGCAGGTCAGCCCGCTGCTCCAGTGTTTTTCTGAAAAGCGAGGACCTGCTGAATAATGGCCTCGGCAAAAGGCTTGTCGTTGATGTGATGGGGGAGAAACGCCATCGGCACACTTTCGGGCATTGCCTGCTTTATATATTCGGCGAAAACAGGCGGAAGGGACGGATCGTGCAAATAACCTTGCGGACTGTCATGATTGGAAAATCCGAGCAGCGGAACAAGAAACGCCACGGGCCCCTTCGCTTCCCGAACCAGCCCCGCCAAATGATCGGCCACACGCTTGAACTCCCCGGCCTGCGCTCGAACCGCCGTCAGCACTTCGTTGTGAATGTGATAGCGCCTGCCGGGAAAGCGGACCTTCGCGTCTTCAATCGGGCCCGCAACCATGAAGTCGATGTTGCCCGGCACAAAGATCGTCGGGATGCCCTTTTCAAGGGATGCCTTGCACCTGTCGGGGCCTCCGCTGAACAGGCCCTGGACCAGAAAATCGCTGACTTCAATCAGCGACAGGTTCACGGCGATGGAGACGTCCTGCTCGCGGACGGTTGCATCCATGGCGCCGCCGCCGGTTCCCTGTGTGTGGAAGACCATCACTTCAAACCCTCGCTGCTCGAGGGCTTCTCGAATCGCGGTGCAGCATTTTTCGGTGGTGCTGAGGGTTGAAATCGCGATCAGGGGTTTGTCTGAAGCCGGAAGAGGTTTGTAGCCATGAGCCATTCCGGCGAGGGCGCGGGACGCATTTTGAAACACGCATCGTGTCACGGTGTTTAAACCGGCAACGTCGCATATTGAGGGAACCATGACGATATCGCGGGTGCCTACGTAGGGCAGTGTATTTCCGGACGCCATGGTCGAGATCATCATCTTGGGAAGGCCGAACGGGAATGTCCGCATAACCGCCGAGCCGAGAACAGTCCCCAGCGAACCTCCCGCAGCGATGATTCCGCTCAGCCCGACCCGCCGGTGGAGATTCTGGGCACATAAGATGGCACCCTCAATCATAATGGCCAGGCATTTGGCTTCGTGGTTGAGAGCCCGGACCTCGGGCATCGTTTTGCCGACCGCCGCGGCGATCTGATCCGGGGTGATGGAAGCCCCGCAATCAATCGTCCGGAGTATGCTGGCGTCGAGGTGGTAGACCTCGAGGCCGGCGTCTTCGAGACACCTTCGGGTAAAGCGGGCCTCAGCCTCTTTGGTGTCCATCGTAACAATCATCATGACTTTCGGCTTGTTACTCATAGAAAACCTCCGATGATTCCGGGCGCCATACAACCCGGTCCGATTCCGCGGCATCGATTCCAGGGCGGCCCGGTCAGGACTGCGGCTTCATTGCGTCGGCTCGAGCGCGCCGGACAGAGCGGCGGCAACCGCCATCGCGACGACCTTTTTCCTGTTTTCATTCTGGCAGGGAAATCCATCCTGGAGCCGCCTTCCAGTCTCCGCCATCCGTCTTATTTCAGCGCTCAGTGAAACTTCGCGGTCTATGAAGCCGGTCCCCAGTTCTCCTGCCCGGAACCGCGGATTCTCCATCACCGCCTGGTGGAACGGGATGTTGCTCGCGACGCCGAGGATCACATATTCGTAAAGGGCCCGTTGCATCCTTCCGATCGCCTCATCCCTGTCCATGCCCCAGGCGATGAGCTTTGATATCAGCGGATCATAGAAGGGCGGTATTGAGCTGGAGCTGCAGACTCCGCTGTCCACCCGGATGCCCGTGCCGCCGGGAGCGTGGTAGGTGTGTATCTTTCCCGGCGCGGGAACAAAGCCGTTCAGCGGATCCTCCGCATTGATGCGGCACTCGATGGCAGTCCCCCGGATCCTCACGTCCTGCTGCCTGAAACGAAGCGGCATTCCTGCGGCAATCCGAATCTGTTCCTTCACGATATCAATCCCCGTCACCATCTCCGTAACCGGGTGCTCCACTTGCACCCTGGCGTTTACCTCAAGGAAATGGAAGCTTCCATCCGCAAAGAGAAACTCCACGGTGCCCGCACCTTCATACCCGACACACCGGGCGGCATTCACCGCGGTCGCGCCCATGACTTCACGCAGCTCGGGAGTTAGCGCCGTCGACGGCGATTCCTCGATCAGCTTTTGATGCCTTCGCTGAATGGAGCATTCCCGTTCGCCCAGATGGATGACATTGCCTCCGGAATCTCCCAGTATCTGGAATTCAATGTGGCGCGGATGCAGCAGGTACTTTTCGATGTACACGTCTCCGAGTCCGAAAGTCGTTGTGGCGATCGCGCGTGCGGATTCCAGCGCGTTCGCCAGCTCGCTTTCGTTCCCGACCACCGCCATCCCGATCCCCCCGCCGCCTCCCGACGGCTTGATCATCACGGGATATCCGATGGCTCCGGCGGCGCTGCGGGCATGCTCGAAGCTCTCCACGCGCTCAACCGTTCCCGGCACAACAGGGATGCCTGCCTTGATCATCTCGCGCCTTGCAGCTAGCTTGTCGCCCAGGAGTCTGAGCACGCCGCTGGATGGCCCGATAAATCGGATCCTCTCCTTTTCGCATGCGAGGGCGAATTCCGGATTTTCCGCCAGGAATCCGTATCCGGGATGGATCGCATCGGCCCTGCATTCTCTGGCGGTCTGAATTATTTTGGGGATATTGAGATAGCTCCGGGAAGCCGGCGCCGGGCCGATCCCGTGAGATTCGTCCGCGTATCTGACAAACAGCGCGTCCCTATCCGCTTCCGAATACACCGCGACTGATGCGATTCCCATTTCGCGGCATGCCCTCATGACACGGACCGCGATTTCACCGCGATTGGCTATGAGAATCTTTCGGATCATTTCAGGACACCACCATCAGAACGTCGTGGATGTCGACGATCTCGCCTTCTCTTGCCAGAATATTCCGGACCAGCCCTTCGCGCGGCGAGCGAACCTGCCTCCTCATTTTCATCGCCTCGATCACCGCGACCGGATCTCCCTCAAGCACGCGGTCCCCCACTTTCACATCGATCGAGAGTACCAGCCCCGCTATGTCGCAAACCACCGATCCTTCGGGCAATTTCGGGGTCCGGGACTGCCCGGCTTCGACGGTTTTTGCGGATTCATCCGGTATGGACGAGATTTTCACGTTGAATATTTCTCCGTCCACCTCCACGCTGAATCTTCCCGCAACGCTCCGGATCCCCATGGATGGCCTGCCCGACGCTTGAGCGGGAGCGGCCGGCGCATGGGTCCGAGCCTCTGGCCCGCCGCGCTGAAGCGGTTTGCCGGGAATCAGAACCCGGAGCAACAGGTCGTCGTCGGAAAGCTCCGGCCCGATTTCCTCGCGCAGCTGTTCAATAGACTTGTGGAATCCTTCCGGCTCCCAGTTTTGAAATTCCCTTGTCCTGGGCAAGCTCAGGATTTTGTCCATCAGATTCGGATCCAGTGGAACGACGGGCCGGCCATAGTAGCCCAGGGCATATTTAATCGTCTCGTCTGTGATCTTTTTATATCGTTCGCCCGAGACAATGTTCTCGACAGCCTGCGATCCGACAATCTGGGAATAAGGGGTCGCCATCACGGGATATCCGAATTCCTTGCGCACTTTTGCGACCTCGGGGAGGATTTCACTCAAACGGTGCTCCATTCCCACCTCCCGGAGCTGCCGCGTCAGGTTTGTCATCATCCCCCCGGGAACCTGGTGCTCAAAATGGAAGAGGTCATATTCCACGGGCACGCCGACGGGTAATCCTTCCTTTTGGGCAATCGCCCTGAAATGTGCAGATACGGTGGAAAGAGCATCCTCGTTCAGATCGGATTCATAGCCCAGGCGGCGCGCGTTTCTCAATATGTTCTCCGTCGAGGGCATGGAGGTGCCGTTGGCAAGAGGCCCAACCGCGGTATGGACGGTCGTGACGCCTGATTCAATAGCTTCCAGGTAGCAGAGAGGCGCCAGCCCGGAATTGCAGTGACCGTGGAACTCGAGCGGAATGCCGCCGCAATTCTTCTGAACCGTGGAGACCAGCTTGCGCGTTCGCTCCGGCGTCAGGATACCGGAGGCGTCCTCGATCATGATGCGGTCGATGCAGTCCTTCGAGTCCGCTATCAGCCGGGCTTTTTGCGCCCAATGCTCATCGGTATGGACCGGGCTCTGCGTGTGCATCAGCGCCGTGACGATCTCGGCTCCCTCGGCCCGGGCTATGTGGGCGAAATAGCGGAACCTCTCCATATTCTCCTGGTAGTCGCAGATCCAGAAGCTTCGGATGCCGTTGGCCACGGACCGCTGTATCCAGAGTACTATGACGCTTCGGGGAGTGCTGAGGTCGAATGCAGAAAGGCTGGCCGTCTGGTAGGACCCGCGCAGGCAGGTCTGGGGCATAAGCCGAGAGAGAATTCGGATCCTCTCCCAGGGATCTTCCTGATGTTTGCGCACCTGCACGGTGAATGCCTGGGAGCCGACGGTCGCGACGGCCCGGTATCCCACTTTGCCCATGGTTTCCGCAATCGGGACTATGTGGTCGGTCCGCATCATCAGGCCCCAGAGGCTCTGCTGAGCGTCCCGGATGGTTTGATCGACGAATTCGATCTTATCCATGCTGCGATGAACCTCCCTTTCCGGTTTCTCCTGTCATGGCGCGTGCCAACGCCCCCGCCACGGCCTCTGCGAAAGCGGGGCTGTTTATGTCCGAATCCACCTCGATGATCTCTATTTCGGGATCCAAACGCTCTTTGAAGGCGGCCGCAAAAACCCTGTCTGCGGCGGGATCGTGAAGCGGTCCCCCTTCAACACTGATGCAGGAAAAACCTTTCCTCGGGATTACGGCTTTGACCCTTGCCTTGAAGCTATACTGATTCAGTCTTTCTGCGGCGGCCGCGGCTACATATTCCGTTTCCTCGGGATTCATCCTGGCCTGGACCCTGGGAGGGTCCTGCACGTAGAGTTTCCTCTCCGCAAGCCTGCGCGATGTCCAGAGCGGGTCGTTTCTGTCTCTTCTTTCCATGGGCCCGCAGCTTATGATGTCAAAACCTCCCGGACAAAAAATGTAGGGCAACGGCAGAGCGGAAGCCGCATCCAGACGGTTCGGTCCCACGAAGCCCCTGTTGCCTCCCAGAAGGTTTTCGCTGAACGCCCCCGGGACAAGATCGACAAATGCCAGAAAGATCCCCTGGGGCAACAAATCCATGACGGCTTTGTCGCCCAGGCCGGTGGCATGAAATGAGACGAGGTCGTATTCCTTCTCCAGAATCGCCCTGATGTGATGCGCCCCCTTCTCGCAAAAACCGAATTCGGTTATGGCGATGGAAGGCCTGCCCTCAGACCGGAATCCCTCGGCTCCCTCCACCATGCCGGAAATGGCGTTGGCTCCGTTGACGGCGAGCGTCCGAACCAGCGCATTCATCCCCACGGTGTCGACCACGGTGTTCATCACGGTTATATCGCGCACCGCGAAATAATCGGCGAACTGGCTTGCGTGGGCAGGCTGGGCGGTGGCGCCGGATACGAGAAGCTTGGGGACGCCGAAAGGCAACGCTTTCATGGCTGTCAGCGATATGAGCGCTCCGGTCATCCCGGTGATGGCAATGATGCCTTGCAGTTCCCCCGATTGCTGAAGATCCAGGACCTTTACCTTCAGCCCCTCGGCCATAATGGATGTCAGGGTTCTGCTGCCCCCTGAATCCGGTTCTGCGCTTTTTCTGCCCAATTCAAGCAACTCCTCGCAGCGGACATCCGCCTGGAGCGAAGAAACAATGGCGCCGGTTCCAACGCTGATATCCATCAATAGGGGCCTGTGGCCGCGTCGCACGACGCAGTCCCTGATGATTCTGAGGGCTTCTTCTCTCTCATCCAGCATTCCGACGATGGCTATGGACATGGACCAAACCTTGCTCGATCGAGCTTTCTGCCGGCGGAGGCGGCAGAAAGCCGGGATTGATAGGACAACTCCGCCGGACGCATCCCGCGCCGCGGCCGGCCGCCGAATGAGCCATGAGCTTTTGTCCGCCAGGGGCTCTCGATCCGCGGTTCATGGATTGAAACGGCAGCAAAATGTATCAAACCGCGACCCTCCCGATTGAACGGGCTCCTGCCACACACTGCCTGCCTGATTGAATGCCGGATGATTGCAATTTGGAAAAAACATCAATGATTCGCAACAGAAGCCCAGCCCATCCAGAAATGAACAGTGAGTAAAGCCATCCGGGCGCATGGCGCCGGGTATTAGTTTGATAATCTAGCGGCCAAACATTGTCAATGCAAAATCATGGGGATTCAGGCAAAACTGCGGGCACAATCTTGCGGGCCGCCCCTGGCGCACAAATCCGGCTTTGAAAGCCGGAGAAAGCCTTAGGTGCGGTAGAGTCTCAAAGCATTGAAGAGTTATTCCGTTTGGGCACCCGAAGCGGACCGATGCCTCCCGGCAATGACTTACCTGCCGGTTCCAGTATATAATTCGCGTGGCCGGCGAACACAGGATTGCGGAACAATCCGCGGGCCAGCACATCAGAGCCTCTCACCGGGGCCGATGCGTCGGATAAATTGGATTTTGTAACAAATCGCCAATTTTTACAGACTATCCAGGATTTGGGAGCCACCTCTATGCCGGAAGTCACGGAGCCAGCCGCCGACCGAAGCCGGTGGTTTTTGGAGGAGCAGTCTGCTGCATGGGCTGATTTGGCAGCGCTGCTGGAAGCACTGCGTCAAGCATTTCTGCAGCACCTTGACAGACTGCAGACGGGCGGATCTTTCCGCGACGAAATTCAGAGCCTTTCCGAAGCCGGCCGGGGCCTCTACCTGGATTTTTATGCCCAGTACAGGCGCCGCCGTCCTGCACAACGCGCTTTGGCTTCTCAGGAAGAATTTGACAGCGCCGCGGGTGTTCCGATGGCACTCCGGCGGGCGGGCATCGACGGCCAGATGCACCTGCTTTTGGCTCGTGCCAGCCTCCGCCTGTGTGATCCATGGATCCTGTATAGAAATCTCAGGCAACAGCCGTTTCAGTACAGGAACAGGATCCTTTCGCGGAGGGGCGAATGGGCCGACTGGGTGACTGCGCTGGATCGCGACCGGCGAGCCGCGGAGCAGGTGATTTCCCGGTATCGGTCCTGGTTCGAGAAAAATGCCGCCAAAGCTCCTAAAGTCAAACCTACTCGAAGACAGGAAGAAATACATCAGTGCCATTTGGCTTTCTGGTGGCGACGCCAGCGGGCGGTCGCAGACAGCCTTGAACTGGAGGCGCAACTCGTACGGATGACTCTGGAGACCCTCAACATAACTGCCGGCACCCTGAATGACGTGCGGTTGGAGCGGGAAGATCTGCACCGGGCTCTCCGCTGGCAGGCTGAGTATCTGGGCGCCTGGGCGGGAGGCGCCTATAATCCTCCCGATACCGATGCCCGAATTGTCAGCCTTGAAGAGAGGCTGGATGTTTGGCAGGCTCGAATTGACAAAACGCTCCAGACCTTTCTGCCCGAACAGGTCGAGGTCACCGAGCCGCGCAGTGCCCTCCCATCATTCTGGAATCGCTGGCGCACCATCGAACCGCGTTCCGCTTATTGGAACGCATTGCGCGCCTCGACCCGGCCGGCGCTGGCTGCCGGTCTTGGGAATGCGATCGAGCAGAACCTGGCAATCGCCCGGGATATGGAGCGCGCCAACGAGGTTATTCTCTACGCGCAGGGAGCGGGGGATACAGGGGAAAACCTGCTGGGTGAAGCTCTCAACAACGCGAAGACCCTGCTCGAACAATGCGACCGATCCACGCCGGCAGAAGCCGCCGGTCTGGAAGATTCCGCAAGAGCGTCCTTGCTTGCTGCCGGACGGGAAGCCAGCGGAGTGCTCGAACTGGGCCGTGCCGGATTTTTGGCTCTTGTGACCAGGCGGCAGGGCCGCCGCGTCTACGAGCTTTCATGGCTGTTCATCCGCAGGGTCGCCTCTCGTGCTGCTGCCTGTGTCGGTTCGGCCGCTTCCCGATGGGTGGAAGCTTTACAGATCAAACTCGGTTGGAGGCTGCCGAAGCGGCCGCCATTGCCGCCTGTCGTCCACCGGATGCAGCTGCGAGAGGCAATGGACCTTGAAGCGGCGGCACAACAGCTGCCGGCCCTCTATCGGCGGCTTTTCCGCCTCAGCCCCGTGCAGGATCCGCGATTTCTTGTGGGCAGGGACGAAGAAATGCTGGGCTTTCAGCAGGCGTTTGAAGCCTGGCGCGCCGGGGAATCGGCAGCCTGCCTTCTGATCGGGGCGAGAGGCAGCGGCAAAACGAGCCTGCTGAACTGCGCCATATCGAGTCTTTTGGGCGGCGAAACCGTCGTTCAGGCTCAGTTTTCCGATCGCATCACGGAACCAGACCGGATGGACACTTTCGTGGAAGGATTGGGAGGATCCCGCCGGATAGTTATCCTTGAGGAAATCGAGCGGACGTTTCTCAAAACCATTGGCGGCTTCGACGCCGTTCGCCGCCTGCTGGAACTGATCCAGTCCACGGCATCTGCGGCTTTTTGGATTCTCGCCCTGAACGATTTCGCGTTCCAGTTGCTCGATCAGGCCGTCGGATTCGGAACTTCCTTTTCCCACCGGATCAATGCCATGAGTGTCCAGCGAGGCGACCTCGTAAAGGCTATTCTGCAGCGCCACAACCTGTCTGGCCTCCGGGTGAGCTTTGCGCCCCCGCCTCCCGGCGATCCTCGCATCAACCGCGTACGCAGCTTCATCGGGATCGAGGACGATCCGGAGGAGATGTTCTTTGATTCACTATACGAACAGTCCGGCGGCATATTCCGGTCGGCGTTTGAACTGTGGCAGTCTTCCATCCAGCGCGTGGAAGCCGGCAAAGTCGAAATGAAACAGCCTCTGGCGCCCGATTTCGGTCCCCTGCGCCGCGAGATGAATCAGATGGATCATTTCTCACTCCTATCGATCCAGCAACACGGCTCGTTGACCGCGGAGGAATTGTCCCTTGTGCTGTTGGAGCCGGCCTCTTCAAGCCGCCTCCGCCTCGAACGCCTGGCTGCGCTGGATCTGGTTGCGCCCGACCCGGATCACTCCGGCTTGCGCGTCCGGCCGGAAGCGCAGCTTTTCGTCAACGACCTCCTGCAACGCCTGAATATGATTTGAGAGGATGCGATGGCAAACGGACCTCAAATACTTACCACTTTGACCCCGGGCAACCTCCTGCTGGTTCTGGCCGTATTCGGCGCGGTATGGGTAATCCTTCATTACTTGAGCCGCATGTTCGCCTCACTGGCGCAGGCCAGACCGCGCGCGCGTTTCATCGTCCGGATGATAGAGCCTGCGCTGCGCATTCTATCCTGGTTTGCGGCGATCCTGTTTGCGATCAGCCTTCTGGCCCCATCTCAGGATGCCTTCCTCGCCGCAATCGGCTCGGCGGCGATCGCGATCGGTTTGGGAGCGCAGGACCTGATCAAGAACCTCATCGGGGGATTCGTCATCGTCGCCGACCGTCCCTACCAGATAGGAGACCGTGTGAAAATTGGCGACGCCGATGGGGAGATCATGCGGATCGGGCTTCGCAGCACGAAGATGATGACACCCGACGACACGCTGGTTACTATCCCCAACTCCCGCATCCTCGACTCCTTTTCTTTTAATGACAACGCCGGAGTTCCCGAGTGCCTGGTATCTACAGAATTGTATCTTCCGCCGAGCACAGATCCTGATTTGGCAATCCGCATCGGCAACGATGCGCTGGTGACCTGCCCCTATGTTCTTCTCAGACGCCGCAGAGCCGTGGTTCTGCAAGATGCCTATACCGAGTCGCCCTTCATGATTTTAAAGCTGAAAGGTTATGTGTTCGATCACCGGTACCGGCCGGCCATGATGACGGACCTCACCCGGCGCTGCAAACAGGAATTCCGGCGCCTCGGTCTCCTGGAAAGGTGGAAGGATACGGGGGGTTAGCCCCCCTGCGCCACCAGGGAGCAAGGCGCCCGATTTTTGATCGAATACCGGTGAAGGGGCCCCGATCCTTTTGTTTTTAATCTCGGATCTCGAATCCATATAATGATCCATTGCCTGTATCGGCTTTTAGCGTCCCTCGAGGGATTTCTGATGTGAGGAAGACTCATGAACCTGATTAAGCTTCTGCAGACCTACGGGTATCAATTGCTGCCGCCCGTGCTCGCCCTGTTTGTCACCCTGATTGCGGGTTATGGGGCCAGGCGCCTGCTCTTCGCGTCCCTGGCGCGGTGGGCGAGAAAAACCACAGGGCAATTCGACGACATCATCGTTCACGCGATCAAAGGGCCTTTTATGATATGGGTCCTGATGCTGGGAATACACCTGGCGGCCCAGGTCTCGCCGATGCCGGCCAAAACCAGTAATCTCATTACCAGGATACTGCTTTTCCTGATGATTATCTCCATGACGGCAGCCGGCTCCAAGATAGCCGGAGGAATTGTCCGGGTATACGGGAAGCGGATGCAGGGAACGCTCCCGGTAACAAGCCTGACCCAGAACCTGGCCCAGGTTACGGTGGTCGTCATCGGAATCCTCATTATCCTGAATTTTCTCGGGATTTCGATCACTCCCCTGCTGACGGCATTAGGCGTAGGCGGCCTTGCCGTGGCGCTGGGCCTTCAGGATACGCTGGCGAATTTCTTCGCCGGCTTCCATATCAGCCTCTCCGGCTATGTGCGTCCGGGGGACTATATCAAGCTCAGCAGCGGGGAGGAGGGCCACGTGGCGGACATCGGCTGGCGCGCGACCACCATAAAGGCGCTTGCGAACAATCTCATCATTATCCCGAACCTCAAACTGGCCCAGGCCATTGTCACGAATTATCATCTGCCTGAAAAGCGTATCAGCCTCTCCATCCGCGTGTCGGTCGGCTATGACAGCGATCCGGATCGCATCGAACAAATTCTGATGGAGGTGATCCAGAAGGCCACGCCGGAGATTCCAGGCCTGCTGGCGGACCCCGCTCCTGTGGTGCGGTTCAATCCCGGCTTTGGCGATTCTTCCCTGGATTTTTCGCTTATATGCCAGATAGGGGAATTTGCCGATCAATACCGGGTTCAGCATGAACTGCGCAAGCGGATTTTGGCCCGCCTGCGACAGGACAATATCGAAATACCCTTTCCGACGCGAACCATCCATATCCATGAGGAGCCTCCCAAAAGCGGTTGTTGAGTCCCGCAAAATATGGGGATGTCCGGCTCCCGGCTTCCTGCCTTTAATCTCTCTGTATCTTTTAAGGAGGCGAGCTTATGTTCGATAGTGGGTGAATAACGCGGGAAGATGGGATATCATGCCGTCATTATCCAGGAATTCGCGCGAAACACCAGGAAGGAAACTCAAATATCCATCGGTAAAGGAGAAAATCAATGAGTCTCATCAGGATTGATAAGAGAAGCACATCGCGGAGAGGATTTGTCAAGGATGTGGCTGTCGGCGCGGCCGGCGCGGCGTTTGCCGGCGCCTTGGGCGCAGCCCTCAAGCCCCCAAGCGACCAGTTGATCGCGGCGCCGGGCCCGCTTGTCCAACCCGCTGCTCCGCAGGCGGGGGAGCTGAAGTATCGAAAATACTTCACGACCGAGCTCAGGCCTGAGGAATTGGAGATAGGCTTCGGCGCGGCCAAGAATATGTTCCTCGTCTTTTGCGACGGCGACATCATCGAGGGGTGCCACTTCTTTTCCGCCATGCTGATGGGTGAAAGCGCAACCAAGATTGCCGGGCATGGTCCTCACAAGCATAGGGATCCGGAGGTTTTGGTTGCTCTGGGCACCGATATCAATCATCCGCAGGAACTGGGTGCCGAATTTTTCGTTTGTATGGGACCGGAGATGGAAAAGCATGTGGTCTCAAAGCCGGCCCTCATCTATATTCCACCCGATTTTATCCATTGTCCCTTTACCGTGACGAAAGTGACGAGGCCATTCATATTCATCCAGGCGCAGTACGCAACCAAGATTGTCGAAACGGCCCTCAGAGACCTTGTGCCCGCCGATATGAGAAGCAAATACATCTTTATTGATTCGGACGGCTCCTCGGAAAAGGGAAAACCCAGGCCCAAGAGACTACCGCCATCGTCGAAATAGACCCGTGTCCCGGGCCGTTGCGAGATCTCCCGGCTCCGCCGGCGGGGCAGGATAAGCGGCACAGATGAGGAAGCATGCCTTTATCCCGGCTTTTTTCAGCAACCGGAAGAAATAGCGAATATCGAATGTCGAACCGCAGAAGTCAGAACCGGACTTCGAAATCCATCATTCTGGATCCTGCATTCTGCGGTTCCCAGTGCTTTAAAAATCTGTATCTCGTACAGAACGGATATTGTCTGTAATCGGTTCTGATCAGGCCCTTTTCAAGGGCCCGAAACTGTTGAGCCGGCTCAGCTGCAGGGTGACGACGGCTTGGCAGGGACGTACGGGAGGCCGCCCGGAAATCCATCATATCCAATCTTCTAAAGCGCCCCCACCATATTCTCGTCGCTCAGGTATTCCATCACGCTGTCCTTCCTGCCCACGATTGGGAGCACGAGGTGCGAAGGGTACTCCTTATTGCGGTAAATTTTGTGCAGGGTGGTCCTGCTGCTGGGCAGCGTCGGGTGATAATGAATCTGCATCTCAGGATCCCTGGGAGACTCCAGACTCAGTATTTCGAGTTTGATGCGGTGGCCTCCCCTGAAGACATTGGTTGTCTTGCCCAGACTTACATTGTACTCGTTGATCTCGCCTGGCACGACCGGATCCGATTGGACGTGTGTGTGATAGGGGGCATAGGGCCTGGATTTTTCCCGGTCCAGGGCGCGATGCGAAGCTTTCAGGATGCCCTTGGCCAGAGGCGTCTCCGCGCCGCCCGGAGCCACATCGCTTAGTTTGATGATCCAGTTGGTATCGTCGGTGTCGATAGAAGCGTAAAAGTTGAATGCCGATGGCCCGATAACCGTTAAATCCTCAGGCATGGGTGCGCTAACATACTTGACGGAGTCTCGCTTGTTGGACAGGTAGAGCGGCTGCTGAAGGAAGCAGTCCGGGTGATTCTGATAACGCTCAGGGGCGAAAGACAGGTTCTCCCATCGGCGGAGGTAGCATTTAACCCACTCGGTTCCAGGGAGGGGCCACTCCGTCTCATCGCGCCACCGGTTGATTCCCTGGACAAACATATGAATGGGCGGTCCGTTCATTATTCCGGTGTCCAAGCCCTTCAGCCAATGATCGTACCAGCGGATGATGAGTTCGGTATCCTCGCGCCACGGCCTCTCCTCCGGCCCAAAAGGTTTGACCAGCAGCTTTTTGGTCGATTGAATGCCGCTGTAAATATCCCAGAAAGCGCCGGCGCCGTGGGCGGCTTTGCCGACCACGTACACGGGTATCTTTATTCTGTCAAAATAGGGATAAATGGACCGGTCCCGCCAGAACGGGCCGTCCAAAGGATGCAGGAGCATGTCGAAGACCCACGGATTTTTCTGGGGATAGTTCAGCAGATGGTAGATATTGGGATAGTGCCGGATGTCCGGGTCGTTCAACAGAGCCTGGCGCCTGCGCTCGAATTCCTCGCCGGAAAATTCCTTCATGGAAAGCACCGGAGCGTTTTTGGGAGCAAAGCCGCTCGTGCCGTGCCGGCCGTCCCAGATCCCGTAGTAAAACAGGCCGAGCGCACCCCCGCCGTACACGCCGTCGCGGTAGAAATCGTTGACCAGGTGGGAAACAAAAATTGCCTTCAGGTGCGGCGGCTGCTCGATCGCCACTTTCAGCTGGAGGCAGCCATAGTACGAGTAGCCGATCATTCCCACGTTCCCGTCACACCAGGGCTGCTGCGCGATCCACTCGACCAGATCGTGGCCGTCGCGGCCTTCCTGTGAGGACCACATGCCTGGGAATTCCCCCTCGGATTTGCCTGTCCCGCGCGCGTCGGCGATTCCATGGACGTAACCGCGGGGCACGATGTCCGGTGTATCCCCGGCCTCGATGTTTCCATCCCAGACGGCGCTTTTGGAAAGCGGCTGCGGCGGGATCAGCAGTTCCTGCAATTCCTTGCCGTACCCGCCCATGGCCAGCAATGCAGGGAATTTCCCGGCTGCGTCAGGACGGTAGATATTCACGCACAAGCGAATTCCGTCCCGCATGGGCGCAAAAACATCCTTTTCGGTTTTGATGCCGTACTTGGGTTGACTGATGAGCTCCCGCCAGTTTTGGCTCATTTCTTCGCTCCTGTTTGGACCACATGCAGGACATAGTGCTTCTGTCCTCGAGCAGAATAGGTCTTATCCGCGGACTGCAAATGAAATCAGCGGGTGCTTCGACTATACGCCAGAAGACAGGGAAGAAGGCCTTTTTATTGTTGGGAAAATGGATAGGGTGTGTTGGGTATGAGCTGCAAGCCTGCGGGAACGCGAAATATACAAACGGCCCACCATTCATTTTGGGGCATTCGTAAATTTCGTGTCCCCGGGCTCGTTAACGGGATGGGCTGGCGCCGCGGCTCCATTCGCGTATTTTTTTGATTTCGGCGGCTTCAATGCCCAGGAACTCGAGAAATTCCTGGTGCGCGCCGGGCTCCAGTTTCTCGAATTGCTCATGCCAGTTGCGCAGATCTCGATCGTCCAGGCCTGCTGCCTGCATAATTTCAACCCATCGTTCTTTGCCGATCATTCTAACTCCTCGCAGAACCCCGTCCGTTTTGGATGAGCTCGGGCGTGACTTCAACTTCCCGGATTCGGAGGTCTGTCGGATTTCAATTGTTTGCGAGGCGCTTGGAAGTGGCTATGAGCTTGGCAAGATATTGCTTCATCATCGGGCTATCCGCAACAAACCGGGCGCCGCGGCCATACATGAGAGCCAGCAGATATTTTCCGGCCGTGTCCACAAAATCGACGTCCGTCAGGTCGACGACGAGCTTCTTTTGCCCGTCGAAACTCCGCCAGCACTGCTCAAGCTCGAGAACCCATGCCTCTTTGAGCTTCCCTTCAAGTTTTAGCTTCCTGGTCCCATTTACATCGATGGTGGTAATTTTGAGCATTTTATTTGTCCCCCCTGAGTTTCTAATAGCAAAATGCATGCCAATATCTTGCATGTTGAAAGATAAAGACTTAGAGATTTATCGGGACAGATTGCCGATTTTTCGGCGCCGGGATGTCGGCACGTGCCAGGCTTTCGGCATATGCGGGCAGGCGGGGAAAAGTCATGGATGAAATGCGTCTTTGATAAACGGGATGGTTTCTATGTTTTGCGGATGCCAAGCTTCTGCATGCGGGACTGAAGGGTGGAGCGTTTCATGCCCAGCCGCGCGGCTGCTCCGTGCGGCCCGCCGACGACCCAGTTCGTCTCGCGCAGCGCATCAAGGATGTGCAGGCGCTCAGCCTGTTCGAGAGTCTGTGCCGGATGTACGGTTGGCCCGGAAGGGGTTTTCAGTTCGGTAATCGGTACCTGCAGCACGTCGCCGGGAGAAAGGATTACGGCCCTTTCAATCAGATTCTGCAGTTCCCGCACGTTGCCCGGCCAGGGATAGCGAACCAGCTTTTCCATGGTCTCTGCGGGGATGGTGCGGATCTTCTTTCCCATGCGCCGGGCGACCTGCTGCGCAAAATATCGGACCAGCAGCGGAATGTCCTCGTTGCGCTGCCGCAGCGGCGGCAAAACAATCGGGAAAACATTCAGCCGGTAAAACAGGTCATTCCGGAATGCGCCCTTTTCCACCATTTCCGGAAGATTCCGGTTGGTTGCGGCGACAAGGCGAACATCCACCCGGATGGTGCTTGCGCTCCCCAGACGCTCGAATTCCTGTTCCTGCAACACGCGCAACAGCTTGGACTGGAGATCGAGCGGGATGTCGCCGATTTCGTCCAGGAACAGCGTGCCGCGATGCGCGAGTTCGAAACGGCCGATGCGCTGCGCGATGGCGCCGGTGAATGCTCCCTTTTCATGTCCGAACATTTCGCTCTCGATCAGTCCTGTCGGGATGGCCGCGCAGTTGAGTTTGACGAACGTGCTCAGCCGGCGCACGCTGAGGTTGTGGATGGCGCGGGCGATCTGTTCTTTGCCGGTTCCTGTCTCGCCGCAAATCAGCACCGTCGAATCGGAAGGGGCCACAAGGTCAACCTGTTTGAGGACGTTCTGCAGGCTTTTGCTTTCGCCGATGATTTCTTCGAAGAAATAATTGCTGCGGATCTCGTCGGCCAGGTAAAGGTTTTCCTTCGCCAGCTTCTGATTCAGCTCCTCGATGCGCCGGTATGCAAGAGCGTTGTCGAGCGCGATCGCGAAATGCGCTGCGACTTCCTGGAGCAGTCTGATTCGGGATTCGCTGAAACCACCTTCACGCCGGCTGAGAAGGTTGAGCGTGCCGAGTTCGCGCCGCCGCGATATCAGAGGGGCTGCGCAGAACTCGACCAATCCCTCCCGGAGCAGGGCGCCGGCCCAGGGTTGCTTGACGCTTTCGAGCTTTTCACGGAGCCACAGAACCGGAGCCCTTTTGGATAGCGCTTCGCCTGCGGGAGTCCCTTCGCGCGGCAGCAATACGTTTTCCTCGAACACCCCACGGCTGCCCGGGAAATCAAGCGACAGGCGCCGCAGGAGCCCTGTGTCCTCGTCGATGAGCGTGAGACTTGCGAATTCGGCTTTCAGCAGCTTCCTCAGGCAGGTCGAGATGGAGACAAAGAGTTTCCGGATTTCCAGTTCCGCAGCCACCGCATGACTCACATCGAGCAACAGCTCGAGATGATCCCGCTCGCTTGCCAGTTCCAGCTGCATCGCTGCGGCAGCTTCGTGATTCAGCAGGTTTTCCAGCGCCACGGCGATCTGACGGGCTGCATCCTGCATGAATTCGATGTCCTCTCCCGGGTAGGCATTTTTTCCCGAAGCCCCGAAAAAAAGGACCCCCAGCCTCCGTCGTGCCGTGTAAAGGGGCAGCACGCAGCAGCTCCCGATTCCCTGGCGCCGCATAGACCGGGACAGGTCAGGGAAACGGACGTCCTGCTCGACATCCGGGGCGTAATAGGGCTGCAGCGTTTCGAGTGCCCAGGCATTCGGGGTTTCATCCGCGCGAAAAATCCTGCCGATTGGGAATTCGCCGGGCATGTCGGGTTCGAGCATGTACAGCCGGCTTGTCCTCTGCTCCGCGTCATACAGTGAAATGCCGAGGCTGTCAAACCGAATAATCCGGCCAAGGCTGCTTTTCAAAGACTGAAAAAAATCTGAAAAGTGATGATGGGCAGCGATGGCTTCGGATATTTCGAGCAGCGTGTGATAACGCTTCGAAACACTATCCATGCCCATAACTATATAATAAACGGATCCCGCAACGCCAATTCAGAAATCCGGGATCTTTCAGGGCAGCGGCTGCATTCGCAAATGGTTTATAATGCCTTCGGCACAGGGAGGACGGAATTATGGATTTGCTGGCGCTTTATCTGAAACCTACGGCCATCATCGACAGCGATCACGCGGGAATCCGGGCATTCGCCCGGGAGAAGATCGGAGACGCTCAGGGTCCCGTCGAACGGGCCATACGCCTCTACTATGCCGTGCGGGACGGCATCTGGTATGATCCCTACTATCCGTTCCATAGCCCTGAATGGTACCGCGCCAGCAACGTACTGAGCGGGGGGCGGGGATTCTGCATTCCCAAAGCGTCGCTCCTGTGCGCCCTTGGAAGAGCCGGCGGCATCCCGTCGCGCATCGGCTTCGCCACCGTGCGGAACCACCTGGCGACACGGCAATTGCTGGAATTCATGGGGTCGGACCTATTTGTCTACCATGCCTTTACGGAATTTTACCTGGATGGCCAATGGGTCAAAGCCACGCCCGCTTTCAACAGGGAACTGTGCGAGCGGCATGGCGTAAAACCGCTCGATTTCAACGGCCGGGAAGACTCGATTTTTCAGGCATACAGCACCGACAGAAGAAGGTTTATGGAATATGTGGAGTTTTATGGCAGTTACGCGGATATCCCCGTAGCGGAAATAGTGGCCGCATTTAAAAAAGCCTATGGTGAGGAAAGGGTCCGGGGCTGGATAAACAGTTTCGAAAAGTACGGGGAAGTCCGGCGAGGGCGATTTGATGTTGAAGAAGTCGTAAAGGTTTAGGGGATGAGCAACATCGGAATCCTGTCGCGGGAAACCAGGGAGAACCGCCACGGGTTCGGCCACAAGGAGAACCTTTTGTGTTTTGACGGGGTGAAAGGGTATTTCACCCGGATCCTCTGCTTCGGCATATTCGACGAGACGGTGCGGGCCGGGGGGCTGGTCGTCGTCGGCGCTTCGTGGAAATTCGGGTGGTTTAGCTGGTTCGGCGGCTACGTGCCCGGCCGAAACAATACCCGAGAGATCGAGTAGGGTGATCGCGTGTCAGGAGGTTTCGTCCGATGGGGGGACCTTACGGCCTTTCCATGATCCCAACAAAATTGTGAGACAGGCGAGCCCGATTTCATCCACAAAAGGGATGAAGTCGGGCACCAGGAAATCGAGCAGCGTCAGGCCGCCCATGAGGAGGAATAGCGTCGGGTACCGCAGGTTCAGACGCCTCAGGAGTTGGGCAATAACGGATGTCCGCTGCAAAGGATTGGAACTCATGATAGTCTGCTCCAGGATGAATGAACATTCATAGGTTTGCGGCAACAAGCGCCTGCAGTTCCGGCCCCTCGATTTTTTCTTTTTCGAGCAGCAGGGCAGCCCCTTTTTCGAGGGTGCCTTTCCTGCTTTTGAGAATTTCCATCGCCCGGGCGTATTCCCTGTTGATGATCGCGCTGATTTCCCGGTCTATGGACTCTGCCGTGGCGTTGCTGTAATCCGCTGTTTCCTGCACGCCCAGGTCGAGAAACTGCTGGCGCTTTTCCCGGGAGAAGTATACCTGACCCAATTTGTCGCTCATGCCGTATTCCTTGATCATGCTTTTCGCTATATCTGTAGCCCTGGCCAGATCGTTATGAGCGCCGGTTGAGACATCCCCGAATATGATCTCCTCCGCAGCCCTGCCTCCCAGCAGGGATGCGATCTTGTTGAGAAGCTCGGTCTTCTTCATCAGGAAGCGATCCTCGGTCGGGACCTGCATGGTGTAGCCCAAAGCGGCGATGCCGCGCGGAATGATGGAAATTTTTTGCACGGGATCCGTGCCGGGCAAAGAGAGGGCTATCAGGGCATGGCCCATCTCGTGATACGCAACGACTTTCCTCTCTTCCGGATTTATCAGGCGATTTTTCTTTTCGAGCCCTGCCACGATTCGCTCGACAGCCTCCTCGAACTCCGCCATCCCCACTTCTTTCCTGTTCCGCCTGACGGCAAGCAGCGCAGCTTCATTGACCAGGTTGGCAAGGTCCGCCCCTACCATCCCGGATGTCATGCCGGCGAGCTTCTCCACGTCAAGATCCGAAACCGTTTTTATTTTTTTCAGGTGCACCTTGAGGATTTCCACTCGACCTGCTTTATCCGGCCGGTCTACGAGGACATGGCGATCGAACCGGCCCGGTCTCAAGAGGGCGGGGTCCAGAATCTCCGGCCTGTTGGTTGCGGCCATCAGAATAACTCCTACGTTCGGATCGAAGCCATCCATTTCCACCAGGAGCTGATTGAGGGTCTGTTCCCTTTCGTCGTGTCCGCCGATGGCAGCAACTCCCCGGGCCTTTCCCAGGGCATCGAGTTCATCGATAAATATGATGCACGGGGCTTTCTCTTTGGCCTGGGCGAAAAGGTCGCGCACGCGGGCCGCCCCAAGGCCCACGAACATTTCGACGAACTCCGATCCTGAGAGACTGAAGAAAGGCACGCCGCTCTCCCCGGCTACAGCTTTGGCCAGAAGTGTTTTCCCGGAACCCGGAGGACCCACGAGGAGAATGCCCTTGGGTATCCTCCCGCCCAGTTCCGTGAATTTCCCCGGGGATTTCAGGAATTCGACAACTTCGACCAGTTCCTGCTCGGCTTCATCCACGCCGGCAACGTCCTTGAATGTAACGTTCAATTCATCCTGTACATAAATCTTTGCCTTGTTTTTGCCGAGCGTCATGAAGCCCGCCTGCTGGGAGCCCATTCTTTTAATGAAGAGGTACCAGATGCCCACAAACAGCAGCAGGGGAAAAACCCATGAAAAGATGTCGCGCAAAAACGTCGACTCGATTTCCCCTTTGAAAACAACCTTGTACTGGTCGAGCAGGGTGGACAATTCCGGGTCCACACGGACGGTGTGGAAGGCCGTTGTCTCTCCGGGCGCCCCTCCGTCCACTTTCATCTTGCCCTCGATCTGATTGGCCGTAACCGCCACCTCAACAATCTTTCCGTTCTTAAGGAGGTCCAGGAAACGGCTGTACGGCATCATTTGGGCTGCGAGCATGGAGGCGATGTAACTCTGGATGATCAGTACCACCCATATGCCCAGAAGGACGTACCAGACGGAAAACTTTTGGCGTTTTTCCATTTTTAGCCTCCCATCACCTGTTCTTCCCCGGGACTGCATGCCCCGGACGCATATCCGTCAGAAAGGACTTCGAAGGGCAGTGACGCGCATCGGCATACGCTCTATCAGACGCTGACGAAAATCCTTGGCGACAGGCATCGGCACATGAAACGTCGGCGCCGCACGGGATTCCGAAGGCATGCGGCACTCCTGCCGAAATCCGAGTATACACCCTGCAATCGATGCGGGGCAGGGAATTCCCCGCAAGCCATAGTCCTTTGAGTCTGCAAAAAGCGAACGGGATCGGGGAAATTTTCCCTTATGGGATAAGTGATTATTTATTAATAAAATGCAGGATTATGGCCCTGGTGCAGTCCGTTTATGCCCTGAAAGTGGTTTTTGCGGCGGCAGGTCCCCCAATGCCGAACGCCTGCGATAAAATTATTATTATCAATAGATTATGATGCCAGATCGCGAAGATCCCGTTTGGCGTGGATTTTGCTTTTGTAAATTGCATCCAAAGCTTGTTTCGATTTGAAATTGGCATCAACCCTTTTTTACCAGGGTGGGCAGATATGTATTGGATTATCGGATTGGCGATTTATCTGGTTCTCCTGATCCTAACGTGGCTGTTCCTGCGCGGCTGCTCTGAATGCGAGCGTCGGATGTCGCTGCAATTGGATGCCATTCCGCCGTTGCTTTTATTGGAGCTATACCGGATTTCATCACTGGCAGAGCTCGAATCCGAGCCGAATGGCGCCTGGTACGAGGAAACCGCCTGAAGTGCACCACTGCCCCCCTAATACCTTTCCCCGTAATCGATTTTCTCTGCATTTCTCTTCAACTTCCATCGCCCTGCGAGCGGCTTTTTGACCTGTGACCTGTAATCTGCAACCCTTTCGGGGGGAAGGCTGCGGGATCCGGGCCGAAAGAGGATTTCCGGGGCAGGGGCGGAGCTAGCCTGTCAATCGGCCGTAGTACATCCTGGTGATGTACTCGAATGTTACCCGCCCATTCACCTCGTGGGCCTCATAGATTTTTACAAGTTCGGCCATCATCGGCTCGTGGTTGGGATGGCCGGGTTCGGGCGTATAGGATGACGACAGCATCCGTCCTCGTACGCCCGCGAAATTTAATTCCTGCCTATAGGGGAAGGTTTTGGAGGTGAAACCGGAGGTTCCGTAGAAATCGGACAAGGCGGTATCGTAAACGCGTTTATGCGCCACCCTGGCGTAATCCGGCGCATAGCGCTGAAGGAGCCGGTCGTAGGCTGCAAGGAAGGGTGTCGCCTGGAATTCCCGCTCATTCCACACCACCATGACCCAGGATGGAGGACGGAGGATGCGCAGGAATTCACGGCGCGTTTCCCCCATGTCAAACCAGTGGAACGCCTGACCGACCACGACAAGATCCACGCATTGATCTTTTAGCTTCGTGGCTTCCGCTTTGCCTGCAACGCTGCGGAAGCCCGGATATCCCTGTAGGAGACGCTCTGCGGCTTTCCTCATTTCCCGATTGGGCTCGACGGCATAGACAAGGTTTCCGTTTTCAAGGAACAGTTCCGTCAGAGCGCCGGCGCCGGCGCCGATGTCGGCAACCGTCGAGGAGGAGTTAAGGGCGCACTCCTGCCGAAGTGTCTCAACCACTTCCTTTGGATAACGCGGACGATACTTGACGTAGTTGTCAACCCGGCTGGAAAAGCGCTGTGTCGGATCCGTCATAGGCTGCGACTCCCATGTGCGGATATCTTCATAAGCCGGCGAGCCTGTTTGCTGGCTGCGGTGCCTGGATTGGGAAAAGGTCGACGCGAGCTTTGGAATCCGGCCATCCAGAGAAAACGGGGACTATTTTTCCCTCTTCGCCAGCATATGCTGTTTCAGTTTTCCCCACTCCGGATAAAAGATCTCTTCGGGCATCAGCTTGAGATCCGGGGAAATGTGAGACTTGAGATCCATGTGCGCCAGGATGTCTTTCTCCAGATCGATGCCCGGCGCTATTTCCACCATTGTGAGCTTTCCCTCGATCAGTCTGAGGACTGCTCTTTCGGTAACCGCCAGATTTTGATACATCGGCCATTTCTGTTTCGATCATCAATTTCTCCCTTACTCTATATATAGAAAGCACTCGGTTTCTTTCGTGCCTGTCCCTCCGCATGGCAGATTTCTGAGCCCACCGGGCAGCATCCTCTGCGGCACAAAAATACCCCTGCGTGCCGATACCCACGCACCGAGGCTTCCAACACGGGAACCAATCAGCCTGCTTCGAAAATATCTTTGTGCCATATTTTGCTCCCATGCGGGATGCAGATTCTGATGTATCAGCAGCCTGGCGGCGTATCCGTGGCGCCTCTTTTTTTTCGGGAAGTCCGGGAAATACCTTTTAGCGCGTGCGTGTTTTGCTGACGATCGCGGATAGGGCAACAAGCCCGATTTCGCTGGAGATGGTCTGGGTCATCTGTCGGAGCGATTCTCCCATGGCTGGAAGACGGTCCCGGGTGAGCCGGAACGATGGACCGACAATGGCAATCGAGGCCACCGGCTGTCTGTCCTCTCCAAAAATGGGCGCAGCTACGGCGTTGATAGCGTCCTCGTATTCCTGCTCCGCTATCGAATAGCCCCGCTCGGCGGTTGTGCGCAGATCAGCGAATATTTCCGAAAGCGGGGTGTTTTGGGAGGCTTCCGACAGATTCTCGCCGATTATCTTTTTGGCCAGATCTTCCGGCAGATATGCCAGCAGGGCCTTGCCCGAGGCTGTGTAAAGCGCCGGGAGTCTCTGTCCGACTGCAGCCGCCAGCTTGACGCGCTGGGGGCTTTCGATGACATCGAGATAGATGACATGGGACCCGTCCAGGATGGACAGGTCGACCGTCTCTCCATACTCTGCCGAAAGACGCTGCAGGTAGGGTTTGGCCCAGCGGTGAAGATCGACATCCTGAAGGACGAGCGACGCCATTTCGATGAAGCGGAAACCGAGGCGATAGAGACCGGTGGCTTTGTCCCGGGTGATGAATCGCTTGTTTTCAAGCGTCGCCAGAAGACGGTGCACGGTCGTCTTGGACATGTGGATGGATTCGGCGATCTGCGTCAGGGAGCGGGTGGGCTCTTCGTGGGTGAAACACAGCAGGATATCCAGTGCCCTCTCGACGGCGCGTACGGATTGAGACAATGCAGGTCCTCCCTCAAGGTGGATGGATGATTTAGAGCCGTCCTGAACAATCCCGCGATAAAAAGTGGGGGGGGAGCCGATTGCATAGAAGCAGCTCCCCCCTGCAGGGTTTGAAAACCAGGGATTCTTAGGGTGGGTAGGCGATCGTGTACAGATGCTTGCCGCCCTTCAGGGGTCCCTTCAGCAGCGCTTCGATCTCTGCGGGATCGCGCATGGTCGTCTTCGAAGCCGGCGGAAGCTGCCCGGCAGGGAAGCGCGTCATGATGTCGTCGATCAGCTTGCACATATAATCAAGCAGCACGTCAAGGCCTTTGAAAGCTTTTTCCGCGCTGGCGCGCGTCGGGCTGCCGATTACGCCCTCGGGATAGACCAGGACCTCCGTGCCGCTCAATCCAACGTGTTCATGGCCTTTGATCGGGGAGTGATACACCTCTCCGCCCCCGTCCACGTGACCCGGAGGAAGGAATCCCTCCGGCTTGTTGTCCACAGCCAGCTTCATGTCACAGAATTCCGGGAAAAGCGCCAGAGAATAGGAGGCTTCCGCTTCGTCCGCATGTTGGAACCGCGTGTCGAAGATGCCTCCATGAGCTTTGTCCTTGAGATAGTCGTGGATCACTGTCGGCCAGTGCAGTGAAATCAGCATGCACGGCACCTGGTACTTCTTCGCCCACTGGTGAAGCGCGAGGGGGATGACTTCTTCCTGACCATGACCGTTGAGGAATATCTGCTTGCGAAAGCCCATATTCCACAGGCCGGCAATGATGGCCCGCAGGTTGGCCAGAAATGTCTCTTCCGGGACCACGACTGTGCCCGGCATGCCGAGATGGTTATACGGATGCGAACCGTACCAGACCGGCATGGCAACCGTGCACCCCATCTTTTGCGCGACCTGCTCGGCCATGCGTGTTACAAGAAAGGTGTCCTCGCCCAGAGGCTGAGCGGCTCCGTGGCACTCCGTGCTTCCGACCGGGATGAGGATCAGGTCGTTTTTCTTGAGCCGCTCATTGATTTGCGTCATGTTCATGGTCTGGAGATACACGCCCGGGGTTTCCATGAGCCCACCCTTAGGCGGCAGTTCCCAATTTCCCATGACTCCTCCTAATCTGCGGAACAGACGTCCGCGGAACAAGGTGTAGGTTTACACAACAGGAATATGCATGTCTTTGGTCCGCTTGCCGGACTGCTTCAGTTCCGGAGCGAATCGGTTGATCATCTCGACAACGATGGTTGCCTGTTCCGCCATTCTCTTTCCCTCGGTGGCGCCGGTCATTTCCCCGTGGCCGCCGATGACGGAATTGCCGGTCTTGCAGTGTACGGGAGCAGCCACACGAACGATTTCGGGAGCTTCGTACACGCGGATGAACCCGCCGGATCCCGGAGGATTGTCGGTGTGGACGTCGAGCGGAGTGTCGATCGTCTGGCGCAACGCTGCGTGCATCGGGATCTGCAGGTCGCGGATCGGATTGATGCTGTCGGCGCCGAGATCCGCCAGAAGCTTGATGGAAGCCGGGTTGCAGTGGCCCAGATGAGCGGAGACCTTGAATACGATATCTTTCGGAAGGTCGCCGTTCTTGCGCATTTCGTTGACCACCCACAGCATGCCTTCGTCGTAAATCAGGAAACCACGGCAGCCGAGTTCGTAGCCGCGCTTGATGTCTTCGATGGCGCGCAGGAGCTGTTCCATCCCGCGGAGGCGATAGCTGACTCGGACACCCTGCGGAGACAGAACCGTTGCACCCGTATCATAGGTCGCACGGGGGCCGGTGGATAGCAAAAGCTCGCAGCCGTACTCGTTGCAGAGCTTGCAGTATTGTTTTATCTCGGTTGCTGTGTGGCGGAACATGCCGAAGGTCTCGGTGATGCGGTTGATCGTGACGCCGGTCTTCGTGGCGGTATCCAGAAGGGCGGCAACAGTTTCCGCAGAATTGACCGTCGGGCATTCAATGCGGAAGGCCGCACCGTCAGGGAACCTTTTTGTTGAAGTGGGCATGTCGAAGGCGTCGCCTTCCGGAAGCCCAAGCTTTTTCATAGCCTTGCGTGTTGATTCGAAAATCATGACAAACATCTCCTTGGAAAATTATGGAAATTAGCTGCAATGAGACGGCAATGGGGGGCAGTAACACCAAACGATCCTGAGCGGCTCGTCGCCGATGTTTTCCACCCTGTGTTTCTTTCCGAGCGGCGAGTAGAAGGCGGTCTCCGGGCCGATTTCCCAGGAACCCTCTCCCTCGATAACAATCCGCGCACGCCCGCTGATCAAAAATAAAACCTCTTCGGATTTGTCGTGGGCATGGTCGGGGATCATGCTTCCGACCTCAGTGATGTTCATGCCCATCGATACGTTGGTGACTCCACCAAACTTGGGAGCCAGCAAAAGTTTTGATGTCCGAGGCGGAGTCCGAAACTCGCCTTCCACATCAGCTGCCCTGACAAATGGCACTTTGCTCATCAGAAACCCTCCAATTTGTTCCATTATGCGGAATCGTGTTTCGTGTTTTATGATAAGTTGGATTCCATTCTATGTCAATCATTTTCGTGTATTGGAATTGGTTTCTGAGACGCGATAGCCGGGCGCATGAAAAAAGCGTTGAACGTCTGAACGTTTGAACGTTTGAACGTGTGAACGTGTGAACGTTCCTGAGGTGGGGAAGGCTGCGGGAGGTTGACAAAATGGGAAGGGCGATTTATTCTGCACTACGGAACCAGATTTCGTTATATGAAACTTTAGCGCCCAGTGCATTGGAATATATAATGAATAAGGGGCAATAAGAATGTATACGGTGCCGTATGGGAAGGGGACAATTCAATACTCGCTGCCGCCTGCAATGAGGGTTTCTCCGATAGTTTCGATGCCATTCGGTCCTATTGAAGGTGAAACAGCGGCGGCTGCCCTGGTGCATCCGCTCGGTACGCCGCCTCTTTGCGAGACGGCTCGTCCCGGCATGCGTGCCCGCATCGTTTTCACAGACATTACGCGGTCCTGCCCAAACCGGTTGCTCGCGCCGCGCGCGCTTTGGACGCCGCCTGCCGTACAGGGAGGATAGCCATGCCAATGAAAGCACTGCAGGTTCCGCGGCCCCGGTCCTTTGACCTGATTGAAGCCCCAATCCCTCAGCTGCCGTCCGGCGCGAACGACCGCATACTGGTGCGTACTGCCTTCGTATCGATGTGCGGCAGCGATATTCCGTTTTTCACCGGCGGCAAACGCTTCAAATCTTATCCTCTGGCTCCCGGAGCCCCGATCCATGAATGCGTCGGAGAAGTTGTGGAAAGCGCGTCCGACCTGTTTCATGCCGGGGACAGGGTCCTTGCCATACCGGACGGAGACCAGGGACTGGCGGAATATTTTCTGGCACGCGTCTCCAAGGCCACGGCACTCGGCGCCGATATCGGGGACGCGGGTGCGGCCTGTATCCTGCAGCCGCTCTCGACGGTCATGAATGCCGTGGACCGCCTCGGGGACCTGCGGGGAAAAGCGGTCGCGGTGCTCGGACTAGGTTCCATAGGATTGTTGTTCTGCTGGCTGCTGAGGCGGGCGGGCGCCGGCCCCATCGTCGGCGTCGATCCTGTGCCGGCACGCTGCCATATGGCCGAATCGCTGGGCGCAGCGCAGACGCTCTGCCGGCGCGGAATTGAAATGGTCCACGAGGCGCGGTTGAACCCCGACCAGTGGATCTCCCCGGACCTATGCATCGAGGCCGCAGGCCATCAAATGGAGACGGTCAATGACTGCCTCGCGCTGGTGGGAAAATACGGCACCGTGGTCGCTTTCGGAGTCCCCGATCAGGATGTGTATGCCCTGGAATATGAAGTGTTTTTCCGCAAAAACGCGCAGCTCATCGCGGCCGTCACGCCGGACTGGAACATCTATCTTGAAAAAGCGCGCGACCTTTTCCTTAAAAACAGGGAAGAGCTGTCGAGGCTTGTGACTCACCGGCTGCCCATCCGGGATGCGGCAAAAGCCTTTGAGATGTACGAGCGTCATGAAGACGGAATCGTGAAGGCAATACTGGACGCGCGGAACTGGGGATAATCGGGTTGAACGTTCAACATTCGAACGTTCAACCCTGGAGGATCCAAAACGCCGGTATCGCTAGGGGCGCAGCTTCTCGAGGCCGAACCTTTCGGCAAATTCGTCGAGCATCTTCCATTCGCCGTCGTCCAAGAGGACTCCTTCCTTCATGGACTTTGCCCGCCTCTCGATCTCTTTTTCCCCGTGGATATAAATCCTGTCGTGGCCTTCCGCTTTGGCGCTTTCACGCACTCCCTGCAGGATCGATTCCACATGGGCCTCGATTTCGGAAGATTTCCCGAAAAGATCGGTGCGCATGGCCCCGAAGAAGTGCGCGACTCTGGCGCCGCCGTTTTTAATGAAAGTGTCGCGGCTCCAGGCTCCCATCGACATTCCCGCGCACAGGATATCCACGAACAGGCCGAGCCCGTAGCCCTTGTGCCCGCCGAGCTCTTCGCCCGCGCCGCCCAGGAACAGGTGCCCGCCGGTTTTCTTCTCGCGATAAATTTTCTGGAAGGCATGCACATCCGTGGTGTCCAGCCCGTTCTCGTCGACCACCCAGCCGAGCGGCATGGCTTTATTGAGGCGCTCATAGACCTCGATCTTTCCATGCGCGACCGTGGTCGTTGCCATATCCAGTACGAAGGGGACCTTGCCCGAGGATGGGAAAGCGAAGCATAAAGGATTCGTGCCCAGAATGCGGTCCTTCCCATTGGTGACAATGGAGCAGATGCGCGTGTTGCAGAAAGACATTCCTATGAAACCTTCCGCCAGGGCCATTTCCGCCCAGAGCGCCGCCATTCCGAAATGGTTGGAGTTGCGGACCGCGCCGAAACCGGCTCCCGATTTCTTCGCTTTTTCGATGACACGCTTCATGGTGAATTGAGCGATATATGAGCCGACGCCATTGTGTCCATCGACGACTAGAGACAGAGGCGTTTCGTGGACGATCTCAGGTTCCGCCTCCGGGAAGTTGAAACCGCTCTTGATATTGGAGTCATAGAATTCCAGCCGCCCGACTCCGTGGGAATTAACGCCGCGCGCATCCGCCTCCGCAAGAATCCACGCAGTAACGTCCGCCTGCTTATCGGGATATCCCAGCTTTTTCAGGATCCTCTTGGTGTAGGACAACAGCTCTTCGTACTTGACAAGGCCTCTGCTCATACTCCTCCTTCGTTCCAGTCAGGCTCTCCGGAACCTTCTAATGGCTTCGCGAAAAGAACTCCAAATGCACCGATTTCTCGTCGGTTCCAATCTATGGAAATGAGTTTCAAAAATTGCCTTTACGCATCCCTATTCTATTTCAATCAAATCGCAATATTCAAGCAATTGCGGAGAATTTTCGCAGGGGTCCGGATTGACAACTCTGACAAAACACGCTATTCTACTCTACGAAACAGAGTTTCGTTATGCGAAACCAATCCTATGGATTAGGGCACTCACTTTCAGGCGCCGGATACCGGGAGTAAGACGCAAGACGTTGTTTGCCGGGATGCCGTATTTGCCGGGGGAAAATCCGGTGACTTTGCTGGATGAGGCTTACGGGGGTGCGAATGGGAAGGAGCATCCTTGAAGATCTTGTGCGGGCCGCAGAAAAGGACGGCGCGCTCCACACGGTGCTGGATCCGATGAACATCCTGAACCCGGGCAAGATGTTAAAAGATCAGGACTGCAGAAAGATTCAATCCACGGAGAGATGACTATGGCAGATGCCAGCGTGTATGTGCCGGTGAAACAGCTGACCGACTTTGCGGTCGATGCGCTTCTCAAAATGGGGGTGCCGCGCGCGGATGCGGAAATCGCTGCGGATGTGATTCTCGCAGCCGACATTTACGGAGTGCGGTCCCACGGCCTCGCCCATCTCAAGATGTATTATCAGCGTATCAAGACAGGATTGCAGCAATCCGCCACTTGCTGGACCCTCGTGCAGGAGTCTCCAACAACCGCCGTGATGGACGGGGGCAACGGCATGGGGATGGTGGTGGGTTACCATGCGATGAAGATTGCGATAGACAAGGCCCGCACCAACGGACTGGGAGCCGTCGCCGTTCGCAACTCGAGCCATTTCGGAATTGCCGGCTATTACACACGGATGGCTGCCGGCGAAGGGATGGTCGGGATGAGCTTCACGAACTCGCACCCGTCCATCGCGCCGACATTTGGAGTGAAGCCGCTGCTGGGCACGAACCCGATCGCATTCAGTGCTCCAACCGACGAGGAGTTCCCCTTCACGTTCGATGCCGCCACTTCCATTGCTCCGCGGGGCAAAATCGAAATTGCGGAGCGCACCGGCAATCCTATCCCGGAAGGATGGGTCATCAAACCGGACGGAACGCTGGCGACCGATAGCGATCAGCTGATCGAGCAAATGAACAAGGGCAAGGCCGCTCTGCTGCCGCTCGGCGGCATCGGGGAGCTGATGGGAGGTCATAAAGGTTACGGTCTTGCGACGGTGGTCGAGATTCTTTGCGCGGCTCTCCAGGACGGTGCGTTTCTTTCCGAGCTGTATGACAGGGATACTGCCGGAAATCCGCATCCCTCGCGCATCGGGCATTTCTTCATGGCAATCAATATTGAAAAGTTCGTCCCTTTGGAGCGTTTCCGCAAAACAGCCGGGAACATTCTGCGCGAGCTGCGCCGGTATGGCAAAGGCTCCGTCGAAATGAAAATTTATACTGCAGGGGAAAAGGCCTATTACAACGAGCTGCAGGTGATGCGGGACGGTGTGAAAGTCGGGCCCAACCTTCAAAGAGCTCTGCGCACTCTCCGTACCGAGCTCAACATAACCGGCCACGACCTCGGGTTTTGAAGCGCCACGGCCCTGGACCGCGAATCAGGGCCATGCGAGGAGCTGTCGCAGCAAAAAACCCGGGCCGGAATATGCTTTGGAATAGGACCCTCCAACGGGAGATCCGCCGGCTCTGCCGGTGAGAGAGCCTCAGTTTGACAAATACTGAAGCATGCCCTTCCCGAATATCGAATGTCGAATATCGAACCGCAGAAGGACTTCAAAATCCAACATTCTTTATTCGACATTCTGCGGTTTTAAAAAGCCTGGAAGAGATCGATGACCCATGAAACCACTTTTATTTTTATCGGTTTGGATAGAGCCCCTTTGACAGGCCAGCACGCACAAAGCCTCCGGATCTGCCACAGCCCAGTTGCTGCACGATAGGAATATTATGAATAGCATGCGGGGCCGGCGCCCATTCGCCAAAGATGCCGGGCTGCCGGCTAGAGGGCGACAGGCAATACCTTCCTGTCTTTCAATCTCACATAACCGTTGTGGTTGATGCGGAAATGGGGGATGGCCCCGGTCGCTAAGGTGTCGACCGTCAGGATGGGTGTTTGCCATGAGACGCCATGCTCTCTCAGAACGTCATCCAGTTTCTGCGTTTCCTGCCGGATGGTTGTCATCGGTTTCGGAGACGATATGCCGCAGATGGGGGCAGGGAATTCGGCCACAATTTCCTTTCCCTCGGCAAAAACACCGCCGCCCCCTATTTCCCTAAGCCGCTCGATCACCGTGAGCATTGAGGCATAATCACACCCCACCAGAATCATGTCCCTCGTGTCCCAAGCCATGGTTGTTCCATAGGCGCCCTGCCTGAGGCCGAAACCTTTCAGGTAGCCCATAAATCCTTTTCCGCTTCCCAGGCGGTCCAATGCAAAAACCAGGTTCAAAAACCCGGCTTCCCGGGGATCCTCGAGGTTTACGATCTCTTCGCGGGTCACGAGCCTGGTTACGAGATCCATAGCCCTCACCCTGCCCTTTTCCGGAACGCGCGGCAGGCCATATTTCCCCAGCTGGACCGTATTGTACATGTGCTCCGGAAAAAAGATCTTTTCGGGTTCCGCCAGCCTTTTGCCGTTTTCATACAAAACCCTTCCGTTGCACATCACCAGCTGCGGCGCGAAGTTATCGGGTGCGGGGCTGATCACGATGTCGGCCATCTTTCCGGGGGAAAGGGATCCGATCAGCGGGTCGAGGCGAAAGTGCTCCGCCGCATTCAGTGTTACCATCTGATAGGCGACGTGCGGCGGCGCCCCGAGTCTCATCGCTCTTCGGACGGCGGCATCCAGATATCCGTTATCGAGAAACCCCGAGGGATCGACGCCGTCGGTTGCAAGCGACAGCCTCCGGAAATCGATGTCCCGCTTAAAAATTCCCTTAACGCCCTCCAGCTCCTTTCTGACATATCCTTCCCGAATCATAACCCAATAGCCGAGCCGCAGTCTTTCCAGCACATCTTCTTCGGTGATGGGCTCATGGCAGGAGGAGACGCCGAAACAGGTGTAGGCCTGAAGCTTCCTTCCCGAGGCGCCCGCCGTATGTCCTTCAACGGTTTTGCCTTTTTCCAGCGCGAGCGCTGCGAGTCTCCGGCAGCGCTCTCCCTGGTCTCCCTCCAGCAGCAGATTGCTCCAATAGATTTCTCCGACTCCCAGGCAGGAAGGGTCCTCCAGGAACGGCAGGGCATCGGCATCGGCCAGAGCGTGAATTTCTTCCGACGGCGTAAGGCCGCACAAGGGAGGAATTGTGCAGTAAATGCGGATCGGCTGATGCTTCAAACCCCTCAGCACGTAGTCCAGCCCGTCTTTCCCGACGATCACCATGTATTCCAAGGCTTCTGTTACTACCGTCGTCACGCCGCAGGGGATTGCATATCGGATGAACTCTTCTATGCTGTAGCGGCTGCTTAATATATGTGTGTGGCCTTCAATCAGGCCGGGCAGCAGCACCTGGCCGTCCGCGTCGATGATCCGGGTTTCTTCGGAAATGAGTGGATCGTTGTCCATTCCCGCGTACGCGATCCTTCCATCCTTCACCCAGACGGATTGCCGCGCAATAAATTCTCCCGTAAATGAATTGAATAACCTGCCGTTCCGGATAACCGTATCGGGCGCAATCTGTCCCAAGGCGACTTCGCTGAGTATCCTTCTTGTGTTCAAATCCGCAGATGCATTCATGGCCTGGAAAGATATCGCGAATTTTCGGTGACTGCCACCTGAATTTGCCGCCGGCAGAGGATTGTCCGAAAGCGCTATGAAACGGCTTGTGTTTCCGTCGCATTGCGGGGCTGCCGGGCATCCAGTCGCTGAAATCACAGAAATAAGCGGCCCAGGCCGCCCTCCAGGCGGTTTGCTTCGCCCGGGTTCCCGAATACGGCATACCCGCACAGGGGCCGAAATAGCCAATTTTCCGGATCCGGCCGCTGTACTTTTGATGTATTGTCTAACCATGAATTTTCGGCATTTACGGTATTCCGCGGCGGTTGCCTCACAAGGCCAGACGAGCTTCCACTGCAAAAGCCTACTGCAGAAAGGCAGGGCGCATCCTAAGGCGAGCCGGAGCGCATTTCCAAAAATCGTGCACGCGCCCGCGGGCCGGACGCATAGGAGCATTTCATGAACAGATTATCCAGTTTGAGCGAGGCCGTCGCCTCCATACCCTCGGGGGCCCATGTCGCCGTTTCGGGCTTCGCAATCACGCGATGCGCCATGGCCTTTGCGCGCGAGGTCATTCGTCAGGGCATCAAAAAGCTGACGATATCGCAGTGCCTCGGAGCAATGGATACGGATCTTCTGGTGGGAGGCGGTTCGGTCGAGCGCGTAATTTACGGGGGAGGAGCGCTCGACCGTTTCGGAAGGCTTGGATGCATAAACGCGGGCATTGAGAGCGGCTCGATCCAGGCCGAAGAATACAGCAGCCTGTCGATTGCCTTCCGCTATCTGGCCGGCTCGCTCGGGCTTCCCTTCATCCCCATACGGTCGCTGTCCGGGTCCGGCCTGCTGAGCCGGATTCAGGAGAGGACGGGATCCGATGTGGCCTTTATCAATGATCCCTTTACCGGCGACCGGTGGCTTGCGTTGAAGCCCCTGCTTCCGGATGTGGCCGTGCTGCAAGTCCAGATCTGTGACGAAGAGGGAAACGCCTGGATCACGGGGCCGAAATGGGACTCTCCGGAACAGGTGAAAGCCAGCACACGCACGATCGTTATCGCCGAGCATGTGGTGCCGACGGACATCATTCGCAGGGAACCCGAACGGTGCGTGATTCCCAGTCTCCTTGTCTCTCATGTCGTGGAACTGCCCTTCGGGGCCCATCCGACCTCCCTATATCATGAGTACGATTACGACGCCGACGAGATCCGGAGATACGTCGAGGCTTTCCAAAAGCCCGAGCTGTGGAAGGCATACCTGGACAAATATGTCTACGGCGTGACAGACCACTGGGAATATCTCGATCTTGTCGGAGGCCTCCGCCGTCTCAAGAGCCTCCGGGCCGATCCAATCCTGGGATATTAGAGGGAAAGAAATGGACTATACTCCATCCGAGTTAATGGCAGTTTCAGGCGCCCGCGAACTGGAGGACCGCCAGGTTGTCGCCGTCGGGATCGGGCTTCCGATGGTGGCGACTTTCCTGGCGAAAAAAAGCCATGCTCCCGACATGACCGTTCTGTTTGAGCTGGGAGTGATCGACCCGGAACCGATTCATACCGGCGTGGGGCTTGCCGATCCCAGGGTATGGTACCGGGCTAAAGCGCTGAGCAGCTTTATCGACATACTGGGAACCGTTCTTCATCGCGGCAGGGTCGATGTCGGTTTTCTGGGAGGGCTCGAAGCGGACCGGTTCGGCAATCTAAATACGACGCTCGTGGGGGACCCGAAGGGGAAATTCCGTCATATGGTCGGCAGCGGCGGCGCGAACGATATCGCCTCCTGCGCGAAGAAGACCATCCTGATCATGCGCCAGGAGGAAGGCAAGTTCCGGGAAACGATTTCCTTCGTTACCAGTCCCGGGTATCTCGACGGCGGCGAAAGCCGGGCAAAGGCCGGCCTGGTCGGCGGTCCAAGCCGGGTGATCACCGATAAAGCAATATTCGGATTTCATCCGGAAACAAAGCAGATGATGCTGCTTTCGATCCATCCGGGGAACAATCTCGAAGACGTCCTCTCAACGATGGGCTTTCGCCCACTTATCCCGAAGGAGGTTTCCGTAACCGAACCGCCGTCGGCGGAACAACTCCGCCTGATCCGGGAAGTCATCGACCCCGGGCGCATGTATGTAGGATAAGCCGGAAGGTGCATCCTGCCGCGCACAATTGCAGACGATGAAAAACCCGAAGGGAGCAACCAGCGAGAGTGTATACCCTCGCTGCATATTGCTCCGAAAACTCGAATTTATCCCTTTCCGCGTCGGAACGTAGAGCTTGAAATCGGGGCCGGCCGGCCATCGCGCCGGCGATGACGCCCCAAACTTAGGGTGCGTCCTGACGGCGGGAGCCTAGGGGCTCCTCCATGTTTAAGGGAATATGATTTTTGAGGTTATTTCATGCGAATTCGTGTGTGCCTGTCTGCAGGGCGCAGCCCGCTAGATCTTTACGGGCCGGCAGAGGTTTTCATCCGAATTGGCGCTTCGTCCGCATTTCTTGCATACGAACTTTGCATCCTTGACCAGCGCTTTATAGTCGCTCAAACTGTTCTCAACATAGCCCATATTTACCAGATAACACAGGTGTTCATCATGCATTGCACAGGGCATCTCGGCTTTTTTCATTGACATCCTCCGTTTTGTTCTCTGCCTATGGAACGTCCATAGCCGGCCGGCTTTTCATACGTATTGATACAACAACCGTTCGTGCCATGCAATAGGGATTCGCCCGCCTGGCGGCCTTGAAGATCCGGCGGATTTTTGATCCATCGCAAGGGAACGGCAGCCCCCAAAATTCGACGGCGCAACAAAAAGCCGCGCAATAGGAGCCGCAAGCTCCGGTTGCGCGGCTTTTTGTAGAAACCTGAATTGCCCACGAGAAGACGCAGCCTTTATTTTTTCCTGTCGGCTGCGGCAAGGATCTGAGAAGGTTGGTTCTTCACGAAATCCGCATCTTCATCGTCCGCGAGCCAATCCGAGACTTGACCGATCTTGCTTCCGGTCTCGTAAAGCGCCATATACACGAGACACTGCTTCTTGTCGCTGTCGATGGCGAGTTTTGCCAAATAGCTCGTCGTGTATTTCAGCTTTTCGTGGATCTGGTCCAGGACCATGTTGGCCACCGGACAGAGATAGGGCGCAATGCCTTCCGCCCTCGTCTGGGCTTCCTTGAGATGGTGGATGCATCCCTTGATCTTCAGTTTGAGCATCACCCCATCCGGCCCCACTTTAAAGGCAATTTCCTTGGCGATTCCGTCTTCGGTGATCGCCTTGCAGCAGCTCGTGACGATTTCGTTTACGTTTTTCCCCTCGATCTGCTTGGCGCGAATGAAGTCGACTCCGACATACTCGCATTTCCAGTGGATCATCCCGGAGAGTTCATGATAGGCGAGAGTTTCCAGTCTCGAAAGCAGCTCGTTGCAATATTTTATGCTATCCATTAGATCCTCTCCTTATTTCCAAATTTTTCCCAGTACACCATTTCCTTAAGCGGCAGTTTTGGCCTGGGATGTTTGCGTTGTTCTTTAGGCCATCCGAATGCGAGATAAGCGATGACCTTATAGTCTCCCATCCCGGTCGGAATCCCCAATATTTCCTTGAATCTCTTTGCATCCCTCGTGCTGGCCACCGGTCCGTGAACCCAGCATGCGCCGAGTCCCATGGAATGGGCCTGCAGGAGCATATTCTCGATGGCGGCGCAAAGGTCGTAGGGGACATCGACGCTTCCCACTCGCAAATCTCCGATCACGGCAATGATTACGGGCGCCTGCTTGCTGAATTCCGACACTCTGCCCGAGTACATAAACTCCAATACCTCGGTCCTCTTGACAGGATCTTCGATCCCCTCAAACCTCTGCTGCAGTTCATTGAGGCAGTACCAGGCTGTCATGCGCGATCCGCTCCCCTGTCTGGACAGATCGCCGATCTTGTCCCTTGTTTCCTGGTCCCGGATAACAATAAACCTCCACGGCTGATAGTTTTCGCCCGTGGGCGCCCATCGCGCCGCCTCAAGGATCTTGTCAATCATCTCATCCGATATCTCGTCGGGTTTGTATCTTCGGATACTCTTTCTCGATGTGAGCACATCCAGAAATTCTGGCATATAGATTTCCCTCCAAACCTATAGTGATAATTAAGTGCTGGCTTTGTTGGAAGAGCCGATAACCTTACGGCGGGACAAATCCAAACATTGCATCACTTGAAAAAATGTTAATTCTAGATTGAACTGCAAATTTTGTAAACAATAAAATGGGCGCGGGACGATCAGATGATTCCCTCCTGCCTGAGCTCCTGCATCCCCTGCGCATCGATCCCCAGGAGACCGCCATAGATTTCCTCGTTGTGCTCTCCCACGGCAGGAACGCGTTTCCTGCGATCGCCGGGCGTTTTGGACATCCTATAGACTGAACCGCTGAGCTTCACCTTTCCCGAAACGGGCTGTTCAACCTCGACAATCATCTCTCTGCTCAGCAATTGGGGATCGCCGGCGACCTGATCGAAAGCGGGCAGAGGGGAGCAGGGCACCCCGTATTTCTTGAGGATTGCTAGGACCTCCTCGACGGTTTTTTCCCTGCACCACGCCTGAACCAGGCCGTCCACTTCTTCCATATTTTGAGTCCTCTTCTCACGCGTGGCATAGCGCGGTTCGCCGCTCAGGTCCTCACGGCCCATTGCCTGGAGGACCTTTTGCCATTGAGGATCCGTGATCGTGCAAATCACCACATGCCCGTCCCGGGCATTGTAAGCGCCGAATGGAGCGGAACTGCTCAGCTTGTTGCCGATTCTCCTGGGGACGATGCGAGTGTCAAAGTAGTCGGCTCGGTCCGGGAAAACCATCGCCCAGATGCCGTCCTGCATGGAAATGTCGATGGACTGTCCCTTACCCGTTACCATCCGGTAATACAGGGCCGCCAGGATGGCGATGACGCCGTTGTAGCCTCCCATGTAGTCGCCGAGCGAGATGCCCGCCTTCAGCGGTTCCCCGTCGGCATAGCCAGTGACGCTCATCAGCCCTCCCATTGCCTGTGCGACCACATCATAGCTGACGTCGTTGCGGCGGGGTCCGGTCTGCCCGAAGCCGGAAATGGAGGCGTAAATGATCCGCGGATTGATTTTGCTTACCTCTTCGTAACTCAGGCCCAGCCGTTCCATGCCACCGGGGGCAAAGTTCTCGACCAGGACATCCACTTTGCCCGCCAGTTTCCTGGCAATCTCTAGCCCTTTCGAACTCTTAAGGTTTAGGGTGATGCTTTTCTTTCCCCGGTTATAAGATAGAAACTGATACGACTCCCGTTTGGGCGTCATGGGCATGGCGAGCCTCTCCGGTTCGCCCTTGCCCGGCATTTCAATCTTTATGATCTCGGCGCCGAGTTCGCACAGAACCGACGTACAATGAGGACCGGATAAATACTGTGTAAAATCCAAAACCCTGACGCCCTCCAATGCATTGGCCATGAATCCTCTTCTCCTTATTTATGACAGGGATGGGGATCTGAATTCATTCCCGTTGGCAGCAAAGATATTTGAGAAATACAAAGCGGCTTCCCGCTGATTACATGGGTAACCCCCCGGCTCTGTCCTGACTGTTGCCCACACGTGACACGGTGGCCGTGTCCCAACCTTCCTTTTTCCTTCCCTAATGCATTCAGCCCCAACGGGGCTGAGTCCCAAAGACACAGGGTTGACCGCAAAAAGCGCGGTCAACCCTGGGCTCTGGGACGTAAAGCCTTCGGCGTAGAATGTGGCAAGCAAACCGTAGCCGGCAGGCTGCCTGAACCTAATCTCATCCGGAAATAAAAGCAGCCTGCCCACAGTGTCAAGTGTGTCCCGCAGTCAGGGCTTGCCGGAGGTACCTGACTGGGGCAATTTTTTCTCCCGCCTGATCCGGCGGAGGATACTTTCTGGAAGGGCCGTTTTCCGAATTAACATCCGCGGGATCGCGGCCGCCCGGCCGCGCCGTAAAATCCGCGGCCGCTCCTAGCGCAGCGCCGCTCTGATGGCCTTGACGACTTTTGCCTTATCCGGGATGGCGAATTTTTCCATCGGCGGACTGAAGGGGATCGGGATATCCAGCCCGCAGACTCTGGCCGGCGCCGACTTAAGCTTTTTGAAAGCGCCTCTGTCGGATGTCGCCAGCGCCAAAATCTCCGCTGCGGCGCCGCACGTCTGACAGGCTTCATCCACAACCACCAGGCGGCCCGTTTTTCTGACGGATTTGATGATTGCTCCTCTGTCCAGCGGGACCAGCGTTCTGGGATCGATAACTTCCACCGAAATGCCGTCTTTCGATAGCTCTTCTGCGGCCTGCAGCGCCTCGTAAACCATTCTGGCCAAAGCGACCACGGTCACATCCGAACCCTTCCTGCGCACGCAGGCTTTGCCCATCGGCACCAGGTAATCGTCGTCCGGCACTTCGCCTTTGACTTTGCCGATTAGGAAATTCTCGAACGAGATTACCGGGTTCGGGTCCCTCAGCGCGGTCTTGAGCAGGCCCTTTACATCATAAGGAGTTGTGGGCAGAAGGATCTTCAGCCCCGGCACATTCATGAACATGGAATAGGGGCTTATGGAGTGCTCGGCGGCGCCCGAGAAACCCGCGCCTACGGTCATCCGGATCAAAATAGGGAACTTGGCCTGGCCGCCGAACATGTAGGTGATTTTTGCGGCGTGATTCATCATCTGGTCCATGGCCACGAAACCGAAAGTGGCCATGCGCAGGTTGCAAACTGTGCGGAAGCCGGAACCTGCCAGCCCGATTGCCGCTCCCACGAAATTGTTCTCCGCTATGGGCGTAACCCTGATTCGCTCTGCCCCGAACTCTTGCTGCAAATCGGCGGCCAGATCGGTCGATAAATGGACCGTCCGCGGGTTTCTGCGGAATTCCTCCTGTATGGCTTCGTTGGCCGCCTGTTCGTATGTGATTTCTCGCATTGCGTGCCTCTTCAATTCACAGGGAATAGATATCTGCCAGGGCGTCCTGCGGTTGAGGGTAGGGGCTTGCAAGAGCAAAACCGTGCGCTTCCTCGACCTGCGCCAGGATCCTTGTGTCGATGGATTGGATCTTTGCAGGGGTAAGAACTCCCCGTTCAAGGAGCCTACGTTCAAAAGCGGCCACCGGGCACTTTTTCTTCCATGCCTCGAGCTCCTCTTTGGGCCGCAAGTCCTCGAGCGCCTCCGAGAGATAATGCTTGTGCCAGCGGTAGGTTTGGCATTCCAGGAAAAATGGGCCGCTGCCTTCTCTCAGCCCTGCAACGGCCTCTTTTGCGGTCCGGTACACGAGCTCGACGTCGTTGCCATAGATCGCTTTACTGGCGATGTGATACGCTTCCGGCATCCGTGTGATTTCTCCGGCGCCCAGCGAATACTGCGCGGAAGTGTTCACGCCGTAGTGGTTGTTTTCACATACGAAGAGCAAAGGCAACTTCCAGATAGAAGCGAGGTTCAGCGCTTCGTGGAATTCGCCTTCCTGGCATGCCCCATCCCCAAAAAAGATGGCCGCGATCCTCCCCTTGCCTTCGAGTTGGGCTGCGAGAGCCGCGCCGGTGGCGATCGGCAGCCCGGCTCCGACGATCCCGTCCGCCCCGAGCATGCCTATGCTGAAATCGGCTATGTGCATGGAACCGCCTTTGCCTTTGCAGTAGCCGGTTTTTTTCCCGTAGATCTCCGCCATCATCCTCTTCATGTCCGCGCCCTTGGCGATGCAGTGGCCGTGGCCGCGGTGATGGCTGACGATGCGGTCCTCCTTGCCCAGGTGGACGCAGACTCCGGCGGCGATGGCTTCTTCGCCGATGTAGGAGTGCACAAAACCCGGGACGTTTCCGGCGTAGACCTCCCGGACCACACGTTCCTCGAAACGCCGGATCTTCAGCATGGTCGCATAAAGGTCAATCAGTATTCTTCGGCTGAGATCCAAGTCGTCATCTCCTTTCCATGTCGGAGAACTGGGCGATTGTGGTGTTTAAGGCGCGCATCGCCCGCACATTCATGGGTAGGGACCGGATGTCCTGGCTCAGGACCTCTATTCCTCAGGGCCCTTTATAGCCGGCCTTCAGCATGCAATCGACGAAACCCTTCACATCGATTCCTTCACCGCAATATTTCCGGTGATTGATGGTGTCCTCATGCAGGTCCCAGGGGCACTCCAGCGTCCCGTCGTTGATCTCGATGCCGAGCAAATAGCGGGAGGGGATGCGGGCTACATCCTCGTACGGGATGCCCAGTTTCACCACGTGCCAGAGGTCGATCATGATCCCGCCGTTCTCCGCTCCCGCCAGAGTTCAGTAGGTAGCCACCAATTCCACATTCGCCATATCCGGCAATTACATTGGTAATCCCCCGGTTCTGCAGGAGCTACCCGATTCCCTCCAATCACGCTTCAGGCGCGCAAATGCAAAAACACCATGGATCGCATCGACACGATTCCTATGGCGCCGCGTTATCCGCGGCGTCGTATTTGGAGCCTTGGATTTATCCGCCGGAAACCAGCGGCAGGATCGCAACTTCATCCCCCTCATTCAGCCTGGTCTTCATCCCCTTGGGAAATTCAATCGTTTGGCCGTTGACCATGATGCGCACGTGGGGATGAACATTGCCGTTATGGGGGTTGATAAAATGAGGGGAGAGCCTGCCCCTCCATCTTTTCTTCATATATGCCACGAAGTCGTCAACCGTCGATCCCTGAGGAAGCTCGATCTCCATCAGCCTCTGGCCGACGACCTGCTTGAGCCCCAGTACTGTTTGAAGCGTAATCTTCATGAAAATCCAAACCTATAAATTCAACGCGTCCGCCATGCATTCCAGTCCCAGCTCAGAGAGTTTTGCGCGGGCGGGCATCCCTTTCTGCGCATCCCATCCCTGCTGCGAATATTATTCCTCACGCATCGTGTCCGGCTGCGTTTTGGTGATCACCGGCCCCATGGAGACGCCTGCTTTGAGAGGCGCCGTCCCGGCTTTCGCCTCGTCATAGATGCATTGAACGGCAAAACCGGCGCCGCCAATGAAATCCCGGGCCGATTATTCCTGCAGCGGTTCCTCTTTCGAGGTTTGGTGTGTCAGGTTAATGCTGAATATTTTGCCTGCACAGCCGCCGGAATCCATGCGCTTTCTCCCAGTGTTTGATTGTGTATGAAAAAAGGGACGAGTCAAGGACAAAGCTGGGTCCATTGTCCGGTTCGCCGGGGTACGGAGTTTTTCCCGTGACACATTGGCGAATACGAGGGATAACTTCATCGGCAAAGCTTCAGGCCGTTGACTCTCAGGCGCGAAAAGGTGATATCGTTTTCTGCAACGCTTTGGGAGCTTCGGAAGAGGAGAACACCGGAGGACGGCTGCGGCAAGACTATGTATGCTTGATAAATATATTCCCCATTATGTCCGGCTATTGAACCTGGCGATTCCTTTGGTGCTGACCCAGGCCGGACAGATGACCGTCCAGCTGGTCGACAATGCCATGATTGGCCGTGTCGGCACCGCAGACCTGGCCGCAGCGTCGTTTGCTAACAGCATCTACATCGTGATCATGCTGTTCGGACTGGGACTCTTCTTGGGCGTGACGCCCCTGACCTCACACGCCCGCGGCGCCAACGACGATCGGCTGGTGGCCACTGTGATGAAAAGCGGCTTTGCCCTCTCGGCGTTACTGCTTCCAGTCATCACGCTCGCTTCGTGGTCGCTTGTCTGGCTCATGCCTCACATGGGTCAACCGGAGGACGTGGTCCGTCTGGCAATCCCGTACTATCGCACCCTTGTCGTCTCCGTCATCCCGTTCCTTCTTTTTGCGCTGCTGAAACAGATCGGAGAAGGATTGGGGAACACGATTATGGCCATGGTGGCCACAATCCTGTCGAACCTTCTGAATGTCGTTTTGAATTACATACTGATATTCGGGAAACTGGGTTTTCCGAAACTGGGTTTGCTGGGAGCCGGATACGCTACGCTTATCTCGCGAATCGCCATGCCGTTGCTGCTTTATGCCGGATTCATGTATCTCAAGTCCATCCGGAATTATTTCGCATTGATGCGCACGGTTCAGGCCGCCTCGAATCAGATCCGGAAAATTTTCAGCGTGGGCCTGCCCATCTCCGGTCAACTGGTCCTGGAGGTCTCCGCTTTTACTCTCAGCGCCGTGATGATGGGCTGGCTGGGCGACGTCCCCCTCGCTTCGCACCAGGTGGCTATGGGACTGGCCAGCTTCACCTTCATGATTGCCAACGGAGTGGCCATGGCAACGACCATCCGCGTCAGCTTTCAATTGGGGACGCGCAATTTCGAGAGTGTGGAGCGGGTTGCCTTTTCGGCCATGCACCTGGTGGTTACCTACATGGGACTCTGCGGTTTGGGATTCCTGCTATTCCGCTACCGGTTGCCCTATATTTTCACCCATGATGCGCGCGTGATTGATCTGTCGGCTTCGTTGCTGGTTATCGCCGCGTTGTTTCAGCTTTTTGACGGTCTCCAGGTGGTCTGCTTGGGCATATTGCGCGGCTTTGCCGACGTCAGAGCACCCATGGCCATCGCAGGGTTCTCCTACCTGATCGTCGGCCTGTCTGTCAGCTACTTTTGCGCTTTTACCTTGAATATGGGGGCTGAAGGCGTCTGGTATGGTTTCCTGGCCGGGCTGGTGGCGGCGGGTATCCTTCTGGCATCCCGGATCAGGAAAAAGGTGCGCGACCTGGTAACGCGGACGTACATCGATAAATAAGTTCGGAGATGGAGTGATGCAGGAATTTTGATGAGCCGCTTGCGCCGGTTTTGGGCATCCGGCGCGCTATTCAAGTTCCATCAGAATCTGGCCTTTGGCCACCTTTTCGCCCGCGGCGATGCGGATCACCTTGACGGTTCCATCCTGGGGCGCCTTAATCCTGTTGAGCATCTTCATCGCCTCGAGGATCATCATTGTATCGCCCTTCCTGACGGTTTTTCCGACCCTGGTGTCGATCTCGGCCACCAGGCCCGGAATAAGCGCCTTGATGACGCGCGGATCGCTTCTCTCATAGGGTTTACGAAGGGCAAACTTTTTGGTCAGCCGCGTTTCGAAGACACCGTTTTCCAGCTCGATCTTGCTGAATTTTTCCTGCTCGCTCAACGTGGGTCTCCCATCTGAAACTTAGAACGGCGGGATGCCATGTTTCCTGGCCGGCAGCGATACGCCTTTATTGCGCGCCATCTTGAGGGCATGGGCAACATAGGCGCGTGTCTCTTCCGGGGTGATGACCGCATCCACATAACCGCTGGAAGCCGCGACATAGGGATTGGCGAATTTGTCGGTGTACTCCTTGACCTTGATCTTGCGCATTTCCTCAGGATTTTCCGCCGACATGATTTCGTTGCGGAATATGATGTTTGCGGCCCCTTCGGGCCCCATCACGGCAATTTCGGCGGTCGGCCAGGCGAAGACAAAGTCGGCGCGAAGGTGGAGAGAGCACATGGCGATGTAGCCGCCGCCGTAAGCTTTGCGCAAAATCACCGTAATCTTGGGTACGGTCGCTTCGCTATAGGCATAAAGAACCTTGGCGCCGTGGCGGATTACGCCGTTATGTTCCTGGTCGGAGCCCGGAAGATAGCCGGGGATATCGACCAGGGTGACCAGAGGAATGCCGAAACTATCGCAGAACCGGACGAAGCGGGCGATCTTGTCCGAAGCGTCGATGTCCAGAACGCCGGCGAGCACCATTGCCTGGTTGCCGATGATGCCGACCGTTTCCCCGTTGATCCGGCTGAAACCGATAACCGCATTGGTGGCGAACAGTTCCTGAACCTCGAAAAATTCCGAGTCGTCGACCAACGCGCGCACAATATCGCGCACGTCGAACGGGATCTTGGAGTCTTTGGGGATCAGGTGCTCTATCCTGTAAGCCGGCTTGGGCTTCTTCGGCTCGACGGTCTCCGCCTTCTGCCTGTTGCTGTCGGGCAGGAAGCTGATCAATTTGCGAATCTGGTCAAAACACTCCTGCTCGCTGTTGGCAAAGAAGTGGGCGTTGCCGGCCGTCTCGGCCTGGACGCGGGCGCCGCCCAGCTCTTCCATCGAGATTTCCTCGCCGAGCACCGTTTTGACGACTTCCGGCCCGGTGATGAACATTTTGGAAATCTGATTGACGACGAAAACGAAATCGGTCAGCGCCGGGGAATAGACGGCACCTCCGGCGCATGGCCCGAGGACCACGGAGATCTGGGGTACGACGCCGGAAGCCAGGGTATTGCGGTAGAAAATCTCGCCGTAGCCGGCCAGGGAGTTGACGCCTTCCTGTATGCGCGCGCCCCCGGAGTCGTTGATGCCGATTATGGGGATACCCATCTTGATTGCGTGGTCCAGCACCTTGGTGATCTTGCGGGCATGCATAAGGCCGAGGGAACCGCCGGCCACGGTGAAATCCTGCGCATAGATGCAGATCGGGCGGCCCCCGATAGTTCCCGAGCCCGTTATGACGCCGTCAGCGGCAAGCTCTTTGCCGTCCATGCCGAAATCCTGGCAGTTGTGCTCGACAAAAAGGTCGTATTCATGGAAAGAGCCTTCATCCAGCAAAGCAGCGATCCGCTCCCGTGCAGTCAACTTTCCGCCGGCCTTCTGTTTGCTGATGGCCTGCTCGCCGCCGCCTTTTGAAACGGTGGATTTCCGCGTGAAGAAATCCACGATCCTCTGCATAAAGGTCATAGTCGCCGCCTGGTAACGCTCCTGCCGACATGCCGGCCTTTAAAACCTTAAGTGTAACAGAAAAATATAATATAGCGACGTTCAATTTTTTGCAGGGCTTACACAGACGTGCAAATAGGATGTCCTTTATCGAGGGAATTCTGCCCGCTTTCCATAAAGAATCGGGACCTGGATATAGCCATAAGATAATGAATGCTTCAAAACGCAATCAGTGTTGCACAGGATGCCTCATTCATCAAAACTCGTAACGGCTTGCGGTCTGGCAAACTTTTTGGCCGGACGGTGCAGGGAAGTCACATTGGTGGATGAAGGAAAGATATTGGGCGGCGAACCGCTGGTTTTTATCATAAGGCGTCCTGAGGTATCAGGCAAACGTCTGCTTGCATTGCGCGTCGGGGCGTTTTCCTGTCATAATCGCTATTTGGGACCATCGGCCCGGCAAGCGCTGAAATGCGCCGACAAAAACGCTGAGGGCCGCCGGCAATGGATGCGTCAACAGCCTGCGCCGGTGACTGATCCCCTGCAAGCCGGAGGGGTAGGACTGTTATCATGGAATTACTTGATGATCCGCAAACCAGGAGGCTGCCATGAACAGAAATCTTGTCATCATCGGAGGCGGCGCCGGCGGGGCTTCGGTTGCGGCTGAAGCAAAACGGCGCGACCCGGCACTTTCCGTAATAATGATAGAGCAGGGGAAAAATGTATCCACCGCGGCTTGACCCATGCCCTATTACATCGGGGATGTAATAAAGGATTCTAAAAGCCTTATCGCAAGGACGCCTGAAAAATTCAGGGAAACGGGAGTGGACGTGCGGCTGGACGTCCGGGCTGATAAGTTGGACCGGGACAAAAAGGCCGTGCGGCTGTCGGACGGAACGACGCTCCCATACGACATACTGGTGATGGGGACGGGAACCACCGCATTTGTGCCGAACGCTCCCGGCGTGGGAATGGAAGGCGTTTTTGTGCTCAAAACGCTTCCCGATGCCATCGCCATCAAGAGCTATTTGCGGGAAAAACAATGCAGGAAGGCGCTGATCGTCGGCGCCGGTTTCATCGGGCTTGAGATGTGCGAGGCATTGAAAGGCCTGAATGTCGCCACGGAAGTCCTGGATCTCGCTGAGCGCCCCGCGACACGATGGGATCCCGAGTTTTCAAAAATGATCCATGAAGAGATGGCCCGCCATGAGGTGGGCTTTTCTCCAAATACGGGCCTGTCATCGATTGAGGCAGGGAAGGACTACCGTCTTCGCCTGAACACAAACAACGGTTTCATGGAGGCCGACCTGGTTCTGATTGCCATCGGAATTAGGCCGAACGCCAAGCTGGCAGTCGACGCCGGCCTGCGAATCGGCAAATCCGGAGCAATCCTGGTCAATTTTTCCCAGGAAACTTCGGATGAAAACATATATGCGGTAGGAGACTGCTGCGAGGTGTACCATCGCGTGAGCAGACAATGGACGCACATCCCCCTCGGAGATGTCGCCAATAAACAGGGACGCGTGGCGGGAGTCAATATAGGGGGCGGTTCCATGATATTCCCCGGAGTCGTGGGCGCCCAGTCCTTCAGGATATTCGACCTCGGAGTGGCTGCAGTCGGCATTGATGAACGCGAAGCGAAGGAAAGCGGATACCACCCCGTCAGCACGATTATCTGGGGAGATTCGATCGCCCGTTCGCTTCCCGGGGAAAAAAGGCTGGGCATCAAAATGGTGGCCGACCGGGCGACAGGGACGCTCCTGGGAGCCCAGGCTGTCGGCGCAAGAGGCGCCGTGGAAAGAATCAATACCCTTTCCTGCGCCCTCTGGACCGGTATGCGGCTTGACGAGATCGCCTATCTGGATTTTGCCTACGCGCCTCCGTTCAGCCCGGCATGGGATCCGATTCACATCGCTGCCCAGCAACTGTTGAAGCAGTTGTAGGAGGCTGTCCGTTCGCAAGGAGTTGCCGACCCCTTGTCTTTTGGGTGCGCCGGTTGACGCGCGGTCGATGCGGCATCAGGATCGCGCTCATTGGATGTCCGCTTGTTGTCCCAAGCCTGAATTGCAGCGTGCACGCATGCCCGGAAACGCCGGTAAAGCCGGCCCGCAGAGGGACCTCGAAATTGACTTTCCGCGATTCAAAAAGCTTCAATGATATTTGTGGCGAATGAAGCCACGTTTCGCCTGTTCCATCACGACCGGTGCCCGTCGCAGATGCTCTCCGGGCTGCCTTGACGGGAAGCTGGATCGGGACATATGATACAAGTAATAGCCGCTTTGCGGACCAGGGAAACATACAGGAGCTTCCTGTAATCGTTACCGCATATTGAGAACCGGCCTGATGCCCATGAATATCCTCCGCGCCGCAGCTTTCTGGTATGCACTGCTGGGTTTTTCCGGCATCGCGTGTGCGCAGGACCTGATCGTTCGCATCTCGGACCAGGACACAGGATCCGCGCTGGAACAGGTCCGGGTTGAGATCGTTATCTTCCCGGACACGATCGCGCAAATGGCTTTTACGAACAGCGCCGGCAGCGTGGAGTTTCGGCGCATCGAACAGAGCCTGTTTCTGCTGCGCGCAACCAAAAACGGATACCAACCGTACGAGGAATCGGTCGACCTCAACCGCTTGTCCATGGAAGCTCCGACAATCTGGGTGCGCATGCAGAGAGTTCCGGTCAAAGATGCCCCGCCCGGCGGAGTGATATCGGCACGCCTCCTGGGCATCCCGGAGGCGGCCCGCAGGGAGTTCAAAGCCGGCCTGGACCTGATGGGTGCCGGGAATGATCTCCAGGGAGGCATCGGCCATTTCCGGAAAGCCATCGATGCTTTTCCGAATTACTACGAAGCGCATTACATGCTTGGAATGGCCTACCTCAAAATGGGCAAAGCCCTGGATGGGGAGGCATCGCTGCGCAGAGCTATCGAAATCAATCCCGGGTTCTTTGACCCCTATTACCCGCTCTCTGAGCTTTTGATCTTCCAGCAACATTACGAAGAAGCGGAGAAACTGTTGCTCAAACCGTTCCGGGAGGACCCGGAAAGCTGGCAGTGGCCCTTTGAACTGGGCATGTGCTACGGCAAGATGCGTCAATGGGAGAAAGGCATCGCCATGGGCAGGCTGGCACTGGAACGCAAGAATGTCCCTTCCAGGATCCGGCTTCTGCTCGCGGATCTCTATAACAATGCGGGAGAGACTTCCAAGGCTATTTTGGAGCTTGAAACTTACCTGAAAGAAAATCCGGAGAGCCCGATGGCTCCCCGCGCCAAAGAGGTGCTCCGGCAACTCCGCAAGTAAATGCACCGGCATTTCCTGCCTTCGCCGAGGATTGTTGAATTACCGTTCTTATTGCCAATGTTGATTGCTGTTCAGGTTGGTAATAGACTAATGATCTGATCCATAAATCAGGTTCAGAAGGATATTCGGATTCTGCAAATGGCTTCGGAATTTTTCCAGCTCCTCGATATCCGCGACATCAGGTAAAGCATGCGCCCTAATCCTCAAGTTTCACGGTATTAAACCGGGGATTTTTCCAGGCATTCGGGCAGCATTCCAAGCTGAGGATGTTCGAAATGGACATAACAGAGCTTAGGTTGCCAGCCATTACGACACATTGGGCATAGTGGGCGTGCATCATGAGATACGGATACGGACTCATTCTCTTGTATGCGTCCCCTGTCTTTTTTCCCGCGATTCCGGGCAGGCCGGACGTCGTTACCATGAACCCGGCTTTAAGGCTCGAATCACGGAGGGTTGTTGCGGGCGAGATCCCGGCGCCCGAAGGCGATCCGGTATCCAATGCCAGGTTGGCGGCCGCAAACGATAAGGGGAATCCATGTAAGGCTTTCCAAGCCAATGACCGGAATGACCAAGCAGATGCCGAAACCACTGTCTATCCGGACGGCCGCAACATGAACAGGATGCCGCCGCGCGCACATATTCCTCCCGAACTCACTGGAGCTCGGAAGAAGGACGAAACCGGATTGCAGACCGCGAACCGAAGGGCTGAGAAACAGGACGAGGAATCCATCGATTACCTTAACCGCCCCCCGGAGGATCTGCCGGACTTTGAACCGGCTAACGACCAGGCGCCGCTCGCAGGCATCCTCACTGCCATGGGAAAGAGTGTCTCCAGGCTTTTCGCGGACCTCCTCAATATCTCTGCCGTAGAAAATGTGCTCCTGGACAAGATAAATCGTCAGGGAGAAGTCCGTTCGAGTCTGAAATTCAAGTGCCTCTATCTGGGCATAGCGACAAACGAAAAATGGGGGCCATCCTTCATCGAATACCGATCGGATACAAAGGGACGCGAGGTTTCCCCGCCGGGTTCGAAGGAGGGCTACATGCTGACCTCAGGATTCATTTCGGCTCCGTTGATATTCCACCCGGCCCATCAGAAGGGGAGTTCTTTCCGGCTGCTCGGGCGTCAAAAGCTGAGAAGCCGAAATACCCTCGTAATAGGGTATGCACAGATTCCCGCCCAATCCCGTCTGTTTGGAACCTATCGGCTCCGGCAAAACACAGGCACGATATTCAAGCAGGGAATGGTCTGGATTGACGCGGATTCCTTCCAAATCATCCGCGTTGTCTCGGACCTCCTGGAACCTCTGCCCCTCATCCGGCTTGAAAAACAAAAAACAGATATTGAGTTCGACGAGGTCCAGCTGAATCGAACGACAAAGAAATTATGGCTGCCGAAGCAGGTGACCGTTACCCTGAATTGGGAAGGCAAAGTTCTCCGCAATACGCATCTATATTCGGATTTTGAGCTTTTTAGCGTGGAAACCATGCAAAAGATTGCAGCGCCCAATATCGTGAAGAAAACCGCCGAGGAAAGCGCAGATCCGGCGCCGGCTGCAAGACCCGAAGCCGGGACCATAAAACAGCCCGATCTTCCGGAAAAGTAGAGGCAGCCGGACCTATATTGCTTTTTGTTTGGCCTTTGAGTCTTTGAGCAAAGGAACAGCCTCGAAGCAGCAATAGGGTTGACTCCGCGCGAAAAGCGGATGGAACAGGTGATCCTATGCCGCAGACACGATGATTGGTGTCGCTTATCAATAACTGCATCGGTAGCATTTTCAAACCCATCCATGGATGATCCGATTGCCCGGCCTGCCGGGAAGCCCACGCAGGCAGCCTCGTTGGAATGAAGGTGGCTGGGAGAGCCTATGGCGCGCACCCGAATGCCAGGCTTGCGTTGCCAGAACCGAGTCCTGTGAGCCAAAGGCGCCATCGCTTGCGGGGCCAATCCTGCGGCTGCATTATTGCCCCCCTTGGGTCCTGTCCCCATCCCCAGGATTTCCTCACTTAACCCGGCAATCCGCTTCGCGGGCGGCTGTTGATTTAGCTTTCGCCATCGGCACCCACCTCCTATAATAGGCCTCCTGTGACCAGGCAATCAAAATCATTGAAAAAAGTTGTCTCAGGAGCATGCGCGCCTGAAACTCGCCGAATGGTTTTGCGCAGCATCTGTCATGAATAGGGCAACAATTCTTCAGGGAGGGAAGCAAATGACCCATAAGAAGCGAACGGACCGACGGAATTTCTTTCAGGATGTATCGGCTGGAGCGGCAGGCGTGGCTTTTGCCAGTGTCCTATCCGCATTAAATGCATCGGCTATGATGGGTCCTCAGAAGCCGACCTACGAATCCTTCGATATGAGCAAACTGGCGAATGCCTTGAGGGAACCCAACGTCGTTGAGTTTAAGCCGTGGAAATCTATGCACGCCTCGATTACGGCTCCAATGATCACGGCATGGGGCGCCAAAGACATTCCGGGATCCAGCCTGGCGATTGGGTTTGCCTATATTGAAAGGCCTGAAACATTGGGCGGCGACACTCATTCACACGCTCATGACCAGTGGATTTTCCTCATCGGGGGCAACGGTAAAAATTTCCTCGAATTCGATGCCGATGCTGAAATGTTTTTGGGCGACAAAGTGAGAAAAGTCAACTATTCCTGCTATTTCTATATTCCCAAAAACACTCCGCACTGTCCATTGGTCGTTAAACGGGTTGGCAAGCCTATCGTGTTCATCGATGCCAGAGTCGGCGACTAGGCGGCGTCCGTTAAGCTTGCCGGAAAGTGATGGACCCCGCCGAAAGGCATTTCGTGCATCGCCATCCATGTACCCGGCAAGAGTTTTTGCGGATCTAGCGGGGCAGGCTCCAGGGCATTCCGGCATCGTCCGGCCATGGGAGCCTGCCCCGTTTGAATGCTTGCACTTTGACGCTCAATCCCGAATCCGATCCATGGAATTTGCAGACGCGTTCTTTTCGAAAGGAGAGTACCGATGAGCAGCAAGGAAAGTACAACCCGAAGGGCGTTTTTCCAGGATGTGACGGCAGGTACGGCAGGGATAGCGGTGGCCAGCGCTTTGGCCCAATTGGGTGCTCCCGCCCTGGCACAGGAAGGCAAGAAGCCGGCCGCCAAAAGTTCGCTTCCCGAGATGTCCTGGCCGACGGGGACGAAAGGGACGAAGTATGACAAACTCTTCTGCACAAGATTTAAGGAAAAATCCAATCTGCCGGCGGTTGACGGCCCCCAGGCTTATTTCCGGGGCCAAAGCGAGCTTCCGGGAGCCGGGATCAATATCGGCTGGCAACTCTTTGTAAGACCCATGCGGCTGGAAAGGACTTTTCACAAACACGACGTTGACGAATATCTGATCTTTCTCGGCGCCTCGCTGCCGGATCTGATCGGCTCCTTCGACGGCGAAATCGAGTTGTTCCTTGGAGAAGAGCTGGAGAAGCATGTCGTCAACAAGGCTACCATCCTCTATATCCCCAGGGGACTGCAGCATTGTCCCCTTGAAATAAAGGTGCTCCGCAAGCCGATGATGTTCAGCGCACTGATGCTTGCGCCCTATTTTAACGGGGTTTATGGGGCCGAAAAGATGTATGCTGCCTATGACGGTCCCGGCACCATCGACTGACGCATCCCGATAGGAAATTCGAAATTCGGGTTTTGGGATGATATTGCCGGATCTCGAATTTCGAATCCCCTATCACAGGAGCAGCCGGCAAGGGTATAGGCGCTGCGCCTTTTTCGGACATATGTATTTCGAGCTTCGGGCTGTTTCCATGCAATCCGTAACCCATCCCGGTGCAGGACGATGCCCGCCCTGGCGCCCTTGGAACCCTCCAATTTGAATGCCTTGCCCTTACCGGGATTGCATATCCTGCCGCGGGATACGACGAAATCATCATCCCCCACCTGACAATCCCGGCGCCACCTTAGGGCCATCATCCAAAATTGCAGCAGAAAGACCGAACGATTCTCCTCGCAACCCATTGCATGGATGAAGCCGAACATTGGTGCAAAAGAGTTGCGGCCATTGATCATGGCAAGATCATAGCTCCGGGTTCTCCAGCCGAACTGATATCCCGCCTGGGGCGCGGTCTGCTGCCTCTGCACCCTCCTGCTGGTTCCGCTGGAATTAGGTCATAATCCCCGGCGGACTAAGCTGCAATAAGCCGCCGCGGGGTGGATGGCGTTTGCAGTCGGCAGCCAGCCATCCGCCGGAAACGAGGAATTCCTGCATAATATGCCGACGCCCATCCGGGCAGCCTGGGAAGGGAATAATTTGAAGTTCATCCTTGTATCCTTACAGAACTTTTTTGATGGGTATTTCGTATGAAGAATCGATGACTTTGCAGATGGAAAGTAGGGAGGCAAAATTCGAGGTGAGGCGCAGTCGGCTAAAATTGAGCGAGTAGCGTCTGATTAGTTTCTGTCGCGAAATGCGATATCCAGGCCCGGAGGGCCGGCAGAAAATAGCCCCGGGCGTGAGCCCGGGGTAAGGATTAGGAAATTAGAAAGCCCCGAAGGGGCGACACTAAAACCAATGACCCGAACAATTGGTGCCGCGCCTTTGGCGCTCATTTCCTATTCACCCATAAGCCCGGCCTGACGGCCGGGCCTATTGCCTGCCGGCCCTCCAGGCCTAAATTCTGAGTTTCGCGACAGAAAATAATTAACCGGAATGGGTTCGGAAGGGAAGTGGGGTTAAACGGCTCCCGCTGCCACGGTTTTGGCGGCCCCGGCAGCGGAGGTCCCGGATTACGGAACTGTTTCCAGCGCCCGGCTTCGTTTAACCCCCAATCATCTTAGAGCCCGGTTCATCCGGCTTCAAGCCGAAACTGGAAGCTTCCTTACAGGCGAAACGTCTGCCGCCGTCCGAAAGATCACTGAATTTTTGATCAACCCATGAAGCATGAGGAGTGTCTAAAATGATTAAAAACCAAAGGAATTTGAGAATAGCGTTGCCCGTGGTCCTGATGCTGGGCTTTTTGCTGATTCAGCCTGCGGCTGCCCTAACCAACGATTCTGTTGACGTGAGGCTGTTGGGCCCCATTGTCGTCAACGGGAGCCGCGTCGATGCGGGGAATTACCAGATCCGATGGGTGTCCAACAGTCCCGATGGAGTGATGACTGTTTTAAAGGGACGCAAGGTTGTTGCCGAGGCCCGGGGCAAAGCAGTTGAAAGAGATGCCAAAGCCAAAGATACCCTTATCATGACTCAGGATGACGGAAACGGGAACCGCGTACTTAAGGAAATCCAGTTCCGGGGAAAAACCCAGGCGATCGTTTTTGAATAAGCGATTGATCGACTTGAGCCCGAACCGAGCCCAAGCTGAGTATCATTTCCGGCCTGATTCATGGCCTCAAGCCGGAATGGACGGGCTGAAAGAATGCCAGTATGGAGCGCCGGACCTACGGCGCTCCATACTGGACCATGATGAACAGCCCCGACTCACCGGCGTTCTTGGCGTTGGAAAAAATGAGTATCAGTTCCCCTTCCTCTTTCTCCCCGCTTTTGCCGGGCAGCTGAAGCTCCATAGTCTTGTTCTGAGCAGGCTCGACCGTGATGTTTCCTTCTTTGGAGCCGTCATAGTAGACGTTTGAACCGTCTTTGGACCGGATCCCGGTGATTACCAAGGGGAGAGTCCCTTCATTGGTGACCGTGAAGGCCTGCTTTTTCCCGGTGCTGCGTTCAGCTCCTGCCAGCACAATCCTTCGCGGCACGACGGTGATTTTGGCCCCGGGTGCTTCCAGCACGTCACCCTTTATCACAAAAATCGGGATCTTTTCGTGCCCTGGAATTCCCGTTAAGAGGGTGACTTTTTTTTCGAAAGGTCCGGGACGTCCGGCGGTCGCATAGACGACCTTGAGGTCGGTCTTTTCATTCGGATTCAGTGTATGCTTACCAAGCATAGCTTCGGTGCATGCTCAGCTGGTCCTGACGTTGGTGATTTCTATAGGCACACTCCCGACATTTTGAACGCTGGCTGTCACTTCAACCGGTTTCCCCTCTGCAACAGTCCCCGCATCGAACAGCTCAGGTGTGGCTTTGAGCAATTCCCCTGTCTCACTGCCATGAGCGAGGGACAGTCCGATGCCGTGCACATCCTTTACTTTTGCCTCATAATTGAATCCGGGGTCCTGGCCTTCCGTATGGCATTGGCGGCAAAGCGCCGCCCCGGATTGCTTCATCATATCCTTCCCCGCCGGATTTGTCACATGCTCACCCCCGGGCCCGTGGCATGCTTCGCATTGTACGCCGGCCATTTCCGGAGTTAATTCGTAATCGATAAACCCTCCGCCCTGTTCGTATCCGGTTACGTGACATTTTACGCACGCCGGCAGCGTTTCCTGCCCTGTTTTTTTAAGATTCTCAATGGCTTTGGCGTGGCGTGTGCTTTGCCATGTATCCGCAATGGCGGAATGACAGGCGGAACATTTCTTCCAACCGACGTAGGCGGCGGATTTTTCGGGAGATGCCTCCGCCATACTCACCATCATAAGAAGAAATAGAAGACCGGCTCCTTTTTTCCCTATCATATAATTTGTTTTCCTTCCGGGAGGCCTTCCCATTTTTGCACAATGGGAAATCCCCCCTTACTCCTTTGATTAGCAGAACTATCTGCCGGGACCCAAATCTTGCAGAGAAACCGATAAAGTCCCATCCTGCTTTGGAAACAGGCACCTGCAGCTTCGGACGAATTATGCGAGCCGCCGGCTGTCCTGCAGCCGATTCAAGTGCTTCCCAAGTTCCCAAAAGGAATTCTACTACGAAACCGCTGAGGGGATTGGAGAATTTGCATAGCTCAATGGTTTCCTCTCCGGTCGATCCGATGAAGTGCTTACCTCCTCCGGTTTCGCCTGCGGCATCGTTCCCGCCGACACGATTGTGGATACGCCAAATATTAGAATGGACAGCAGCATCGAAGAAATCCTCAAAAATCGGCTCATGATGCTCTCCAATAATGTGTGCCAAAGCATGAATTTTTGCCCGTTACGGGATTTTAAATCAGATTCATGCATTCGCTCCGGATTCTCCATGTTTTACGACATCCATGGCTAAATCCTCTTCCGCAAGCCGGCAAGTTCGCTGCCTGAATATAGGAGAGGTTCCCGAGCAGCCTCTGATCGGGGCTGGAAGAGAGCGGTCAGGAGTGGAACGCGCAGAGGCCGCCGGCACTAGTTCTTGTTGCCGGCTACGGCAGCTATAGCAGCAGAGAAAATTTCGTTGCCATTTTTGCTTAGAGCGCTTGAATTCATCCCTGCTGTATCTTATAAAGCTTGTGAAACTTAATGTCACTTTGCGCTAGATTCGGGATTGGATGCTGCCGCGAAATATGAACTCCAGACGTTCCGGATACAGGATGTGGCTAAAAGCAGCGTCAATATTGCTTGTGCTCTTGCCCGTCATGGGGTTGTCACAATCCCGATCATCGGAGCCCGAAATACCCGATAAAGACTACCCGATCAGGATCGACGGATCCGCAACATTAATTGGAGGATGGACTTGCGGGGGAGAGGCCATTGTAAGGATCGATCCGGAACGGCGGGCGACGAAATCTGTCGACGGCGCACACAGGGTTGAAGTCACAACATCCGTGTCGGATATTGAATGCGGCGATTCGTCGATGAACAGGCGTCTCCGGAAAGCTCTTAAGATGGAACAATTCCCCGAGATCGTCTATCGGGCGAACAAATATTCGGTGGTGGACAACGGGAAAGCGATACAGACGTCGGGCGATCTCACCATTGCCGGCGTTACAAATCCTATTGGCGTTGGAGCAAAACTTGTGCACTTTCCCGAGCTGGGGGCGCGAGTTGTCGGAACCGTTGAAATCAACATGCTCGACTATAACGTGAAACCGCCGAGCCTTTTCTTTGGAGCGCTTAAGGTGGCAAAAACCGTTTCCATCAGGTTTGATACGGTGGTGATGTTGCCGGAAGACATCGCGCAGGTGTTCTTCCCATCCCGGACACGCTCCAATTAGCCGGTTGCCATCGTTTTGCCTCAACCAAAAGCCCCGGATTTGTATTGGCTTCATGGCGGCCCAAAAGGGTGGCGCTTTCGAATCCCGGTCCGGAATACAGTATGTCTGTCCATTTCTGGTCGAAAGGCACAGTCTTTATCTGATACAAAAACAATGATGCCGCATAAGCCGGAGCGGCTTCGGCATATTATGGATATGGCCGGTGCAAAAGACTGTTCCTAAGACGCGCACCTGTTCGGCAGAATATATCTTCAATGGGGATTTCGGGCGCCATGGGCTGACAGGCCTGTGAGACGGCAGGCATCGAAAGGGGAAGCGAATGCGACCTATCCTGGTCCTGCGATATCTTGTCGGATTTTTCCTGCTGCAACTCGTCCTGGCCGGCCAGCCGGCCTTCAGCCAGGATGAAGCCGCAACCGCTACTCCGAAAGTAAAGGCCTTCCATCTTTTCCCTCCGGCCCCTGATTCCGCGGGACAAAAGCACTCTGCCGCCGGCCAGTTCTTCCGGGATATCTGGACCGACCAAAAAGCAATCTGGACCACGCCCGTAAGGATGAGCCGACGCGACTATTTCACCGTGGCTCTGCCCCTGGCGGTTGCCGCCGCCGGGCTTATTGCCACGGATTCAAGAACGGCCACCTGGCTTTCCAACACTCCCGACCAGATCCAATGGTCTCAAAGATTCTCCAATTTCGGGGGAATCTACACTCTGGGATTCATAACGGGAGGGATGCTGATAGGCGGCAAGATCGTCGATAAGCCCCACTATGTCCAAATCGGGCGTAACTCTGCGGAAGCTCTGGTAAACGCCGTCATTACAAACTATGCGATCAAGGCAGTCACCCAGCGGGAGCGGCCCAATCAAGGCGAGGGAAAGGGGCGATTCTGGGCGGGGGGGCAAAGCTTTCCTTCCGGCCACTCGATGAACAGCTGGGCAGTGGCGTTTGCGGTTGCGCGCACTCCCAAATGCCCGAAGTGGCTTGCAATCACCTCTTACGCCATGGCAACGGGTATCAGTATTTCGCGCTACACCGCGCACAAGCATTTTCTCTCGGACATCCTGGTGGGGGGCGTCTTTGGCGGATATATCGGAAGCTACGTGGCCCGGCGGCCGCGGTAAAGGGACGGCCTCCCTATTCGCTTGTGGAAAACTGCGGCCTTTGCAGGGAGGATTCGCCGCCCCTGTTTTCAGACCCTGATTCCCTGTCTTTCGGCTTGCCGAAAATATAATCCTTTAGGTCCTCATTGGAGACCAGGCTTTTATAGCTTCGGGAATTCCAGGCGGGGAACCAGATAGTGTAAAGGAGGCGTTTCGGGAACTCCTTCCAAATGAGCCCCGAGATTCTTTTTTCGACATAATCGTCCGGTTTCAAGGATGGATCCAGCTCGGCGAGAATGCCGGAGATCGTGACCTGTGATTTGACAAACAGATTCAGGTTGAAACGGGTTGCATAGCCTTCCTGAATGAGGGCCAAAAGCAGGTCTTCAATAGCGTCAAAGCTGCTTCTCCGCGCCTTGGGCTTCAGAACCTCCGCAATCAGGGCGTCGATACGCTCCAGCTTTCCGGGGGAATCCGGCAGCCCTCCCTCCAGCAGAGCGCCGACATTATTCCGCAATCGTCCGGCATCCCGCAGCTTCACCCCGAGAATCAACTGAACCAGCGCGAGCCGTTCCGGCCTTTGGAATGCGCCGCACAATCCCCAATCCAGAAGGGCGATCTGGTAGGGATCCCCGGCATTGTTCGTCACATGAAAAACGTTGCCGGCATGGGGATCTCCATGAAATAGAGCCTCCGTTTCGGGCGAAAAAAGCACATCGAATGTCAGCGCATCGCTGAGCCGTCGTGCCATCACGGCTCGCCGGCCGGCATCTCCGGGAAATGCGTCGGAAATTTTTTCGCCATGGATAAATTCCATGATGGTCACATGGCTGGTCGAAATGGGGAACAGCTCCGGCACGCGGATTTTTTTGTTGCCCCGGTAATACTCTCTGGCCCGAACCAGGTTCTGCTGTTCGTCTACAACGTTGATCTCATCAGTCAGGGACTTCTTGATGTCCTGGAACATTTCCACCAGGGGCACGGTACCAAGCTGATAAAAATCGTGCTCCTGAGCGAAGAATGCGGCCAAACCATCAAGAATGGAAAGGTCCTGCGGGAGGGCGGTCAGAACGTAAGGTTTGATAGCCTTGCAGACAGCTTCCTGCCGGGATCCGCCCGGCGGGACAATGGTAGCTCGAATGACCGCTCCCACGCTGGCCTCGGCCAGGATTGCGTCGGCAAACTCAACCTGATATTTCTCTATCGCCGCCTCGCCGACGTCTTTGGCTATGAATTCGACCAACTCCTCCCGTGATGAAGTGCGGATACTGTTTTCGAGGCGCTGCAAAGCCTCGCGATAATCCGGAGCCAGAGCCTGATTCCTGGCAAGCACCTGACCGAGCTTTTGAAGGCTGGGAATCCTGGAAACGAAAGCCGAAAGATATTCGCCCCGAGGGCTTTCGGGAGGGAGGGAAGCGAGCTCGACCAGCTTTTCCTGAAGGCGGTCATCCGGGAGATGGTCCAGAAAAAAGAGCAACGCGTCGTGCACAATCGGATACCAGAGGGACCCCCACTCCGGCGGGATCATGTCCAACACCCGGGATTGGTGAACCATGAGTTCCAGAAGCTGGCGGCGCACCGGAGTCCCGCCCGTGCTTCTGATGAGATCCATCACCTGCTGTTTTGAAAGGGGTATCGTCCGGGATAATCCGCCTGCGGCTGTTCGATCCAAAGCGGGATTCGGAACGGTAGAATCGGCATCAGCGATCGATGGAATCTTTACGAGCCCTGTCGCCGCGGCGAGCTTCATGAAGAGCTGCCTGGCGGACGGGTCCAGTTCCTTTAAAATGGCGGCAAATAGCGGCGCACCCGAGAGACCTCGATAGCTTTCATAATGACTCTGCGGCGTCGGGAGCGGCATCTGGGCCGGGCATTGCGGGCAGAGAGCAAGGGTCAGAGACGCGCCGGCAACGAAGCCGAGGAGGAGGCGAATAAATCCGGCTATGGATAAATGCCGGCAGCGAATCATCGGCTTTGATGGGAGTGAGGTCATCACAGGGAAGAACCTCCTTCGGTGGATTGGCCGAATTAGCAGCATCCAGTTATGACGGCTGGCATAGCAAATTTCGGAGGGGAGCCTATTATCCGAAGCCTGCGAATCATTAGCTTTGAATGCCTCCCGGAGCTTTACAAGTAAATTTTAATGCAAAAAGCAAGGCAGCAGGAGAATCAGCCTGATTTTTTAGGCGAAAATAAAAAACGCCACGGAGGGCACAGATTTTATATCGATATAAAATCCATGCCATCCGTGGCGTTTTTTGCGCCAAACCCTACGTTCTTTATTTTACGACTTGCTCGGCTACCAAATCCCCGACTTGCGGCGTGGAGTAGCCCATACGCCCGGCAGCGAGCGATTTAAGCTTCGTGCTTGTCACATACATCACGGCCTTTTCTACGGCATCGGCGGCCTTCTGTTCGCCCAGCGTTTCCAGCATCATCTGCATGGCGCAAATCGCGGCCAGAGGATTGATGACTCCCTGGCCGGTGTATTTGGGGGCGCTTCCGCCGATAGGCTCGAACATGCTCACGCCTTCGGGATTCAGGTTGCCGCCGGCAGCGACGCCCATGCCGCCCTGGATCATGGCGCCCAGATCGGTGATGATATCGCCGAACATGTTGCCGGTGACAATCACGTCGAACCATTCAGGGTTCTTGACGAACCACATGCAGGTCGCGTCGACATGGTAGTATTCGCGCTCGATATCGGGAAATTCCTTCTGACCCACCTCGTGAAATGCACGTTCCCAAAGATCGTAGACATAGGTCAACACATTGGTTTTGCCGACCAAAGCAAGGGTGTTCTTCTTTCCCTTGCCGCGCGCCAGTCTCCCGTGCTTGCGGGCATAATTAAAGGCGTATCGCAGGCAGCGGTCGACCTGGAAGCGGCTGTAAACGGCCGACTGCACGGCTATCTCCTGCGGAGTTCCCTTCATGGTGAAACCGCCCGTGCCGGTGTACAGATCCCCGGTATTTTCCCTTACGACGGTAAAATCGATGTCCTCCGGCCCCTTGTCCTTCAGCGGCGTTTCCACGCCCGGATACAGCTTGACCGGCCGGAGATTGATGTACTGATCGAGCGCGAAGCGGGCCTTCAGCAGGATCCCTTTTTCCAGTATGCCCGGAGCGACATCGGGATGGCCGATGGCTCCCAGCAGGATCGCGTCGAATTTGCGCAGTTCGTCGATAGCGCTGTCCGGCAGGGTTTCTCCCGTTTTTTTGTATCGCTCGCCGCCGAAATCGAATTCGGTCAGATCCACCTTGAAGCCGAACTTGCCCGCTGCAGCTTTTAGAACTTTTACAGCCTCGGCTGTAACCTCTGGTCCAGTCCCGTCGCCTGGCATAACCGCAATTTTATGCACCGTGTACCCTCCTGTGAAAGCGCACCAGTTTATATGTGAAGATGCTGCGGAGCAAGTAGGAAATATGCCACTCCGGATACCATTTTTTAAAAGGTTTCATTGCCTGCTATCCCGTTGCCCTCGCGGAAAATACAAAATAGATTTCTTCCCGCGGCTTCCGTGGCGCTGCCTGAAGGGCACGCGGCTACAGGATGCATGATGCTGGGCTAGAACAGGTTCAAATACCAAGGGATTCCCACTCGCAAGCATCCCCCGATTATCTGGCGATAAAGGAGCGGACGGCTCTGGGCGGCGGTTTCGAGGGCAGATCCGGAAACTCCGGAATCTTCCGGACTCCGCGCAATCTGCCACTGTGAAAGAGCTCTACAGGCAGATCGCTCCTTACACCGGAACGTCGCTCGTTTCCCACAATAATAAGATTAAGGCGGGCGTCAGCCTTGGGTATCATTGCCTCGCAATGCCCATCAGCTTCGACAAGTCTCACTCCCATAAATTCCAGGAGATACTGCGCTTTGTCGGGGAGAAACTTCCTGTCCGAGGGTTGATCCAATGGGAGATCCATCGGATCCGCCCTGACTGTCACCCGCGCGTGACACTGAGGCCGTGTCCCAACCTTTCATCTGCGTTCCCTTCTGCATTCGGCCCCAAAGAGCATGCTTGCCAAGCCAAGGCGAATGTGAAAGAGCCGTACAGGGAGGGAGGGCATGAAAATAGCCCGGCACTTCAGAGGCTGTGCAACGGTTGATTTTTCGCAAAATCGACCATCGAAAACAAAGAACTTATAGACGCGATTTTCAACAAATTCATAATCGTAAGACAGCCACTTCAGTGCCGGGAAACATCCGGAATCACCCTTCTTTTTTCCCAACATCCGTGTCGTGCACCCCTCAAGATCTCATTCTTTTGCATTGTCCATATTTCAATGTTAATGTTTCAGAAATCCATGCGCTGTTTCGAGGTCGCGCGGATGCCGGTAATTCAGCGGCCCGGAATATTGGGAAAGGATAAACACGATGATCGCGCTTGAGCAAAGCATCATCATGATCCTGCTCCTTACCGGCCTGCTCAACGCGCGGCCGCAGTTGGGCGGGTTGGCAAAATCCGCAATCGCAGCAGCGGTTTTGCTTGCCTTCGTCGCACCGGCTGTACCATTGCCGCTGCCCATGGACTGGTTGCCCGCCTTGGTTATCCCCTTGCTTCTATGGCAGTCCGCGCACAGGCTGGCAAATGCGCGATGGCCTATCCGCCGACAGGACATCATAATCTGGCTCGCCATCGCCGGATCCATCGGAGCCATGCTGGCGGCCGCCTCGAATATGAAATGGCTCGAATCGCTTCTTTTCGGCGTTCTGGCCGCCAGCATTCTATGGCGTGCAGCGGAAGAGGACGAGAGGCACCCGACGCATCTCGGTCAGGTGGGAATGCTCGCCCTGGCATTCCTTCTCGCAGAAGTTGCTCCGGTCCTTGAATCTCCCGGCCGCTATGCGCTGGGCATACTCGGAGGAGCTGCCCTAGGTGCCGTAATCGGCTATCTCTGCGTCCATATGGCCCGCGAGTGGACCAAGGGCGCTTGGTTCGGGGTGCTCAGCATCGGCCAGGCATACGCGGCCTACACGACGGCAGTTTTTTTCGGGCTGTCCGGCGTGGCGGCTGCCGCTCTGAGCATCGTTGTGTACATTGCCTACGGATCGCAGCGCGGATTGTGGCCGGCCGGTATTATCCACCCTCAGCCGCTGGATGCGAGGCCGGTCTTCTTGGTGGCGGTGGCGGCGCTGGCTTACTTCGGATGGCAAATGCATAGGCCGCTGACCTCGATTTTGCTGGTCGAAGCGGTTTTGGGTTTGGTCGTCGCCGCTCTTGGTATCGCCGCCGCGAGGCGATTCGGCAGTCTCGCTCTATCGGATAGCCGCAAATACCTGGAGACGCTTGTTTCGGTGGTGCTGCAGCTTCTCCCGGCCCTGCTGTTGTGGCCTCGGGACATCCCGCTGGGTTCACTTCCTTTAATCGCTGCCTTGGTTTTAGCCTGGCTCCTGACTTTGGGCGCCAAATGGGCTCTCACGCCTCTTCTAAAAGCATATACTTTGCTGGACACGGAGGATACAGAAATCAAGCAACCGGATTACCTGGCGGGGGGCACCCTGGTTCGGGAAGTCATGACGACCGGCATTTTCGAAGCAAAACCGGACACCCCGGTTTCGGAAATTGTGCAATCGCTTGTTGGAGGATCCGCAGGTTGCGTGCCGGTTATTGACGCCGAGGGCCGTCTCGCAGGAACGGTGGACGAGCGGGATCTTTTCATCAAGCAGGAACGGCTGCCTCGAACGTCCCTCACCTACCCTTCGCTTTTCAGGGAACCCATCCAGGTGGAAAGTCTGCCGGAAGTCTATGCGGATATCATGGCCAAAAATTCGGCCGGAGACATCATGAACCGAAATTTGATCAGCGTGAATGAGAACAACAACATACGCCACGCCATCCGGATCATGGCGGAATACGGCTGCGATTGTCTCCCTGTTCTCAGTTCCGCGCCGGGGGAGAAAGGGAAGTTCGTGGGGATCCTTACGCGAAGAGATATCATCCGGGCCTTTTCGCAGGAAACGCGGCCCCGATGATCTTTTTATCCGTGATTTCGGGATTTGCAGCTGCAATGTTCGCGCCTGCGCTGACCCGGTGGTTTCGGAATGCGGCCGGATACTGGATCGCGCTGCTGCCCGCGGGACTGGCGGTATATTTTGCCATCCTCCTTTCTTCTGTGCCGCCGGGGGGCCAGGTTTCCTCGCTTCCCTGGGCCCCATCGCTTGGTCTCACATTCTCCTTGAACGCCGACGGATTGAGCCTTTTCTTCGCCGTGCTGATCAGCGGAATCGGCGCAATGGTCGCGGTCTATTCCGGCGGATACCTCGCGGGCCATCCTCAGATCGGAAGGTTTTACGGCTGGCTGCTGACGTTCATGGCCGCCATGCTGGGGGTTGCCCTGTCGGACAACCTCCTGCTGCTATACGTCTTCTGGGAACTCACGAGCGTCAGCTCCTACATGCTGATCGGCTTCGACCACGAAGATCCGACCGCGCGGGCTGCGGCTCTTCAAGCGCTTCTGGTAACAGTCCTGGGCGGCGTGGCGCTGCTGGCGGGGGCCGTGCTGCTTGGGATCGCCGGGGGCAGCATGGAAATATCCGTTTTGCTTTCCCGCCGCGAGATGCTGCAATCGAGCCCGCTTTTCGTGCCGGCTCTCCTGCTGGTGCTGTTGGGGGCCTTCACCAAATCCGCGCAGTTTCCTTTTCACTTCTGGCTGCCGAACGCCATGGCGGCGCCGGCGCCAGTGAGCACCTACCTTCATTCCGCGGCGATGGTCAAGGCCGGCATTTTCCTGCTTGCCCGGATGAGTCCGGCGCTGGGAGGGAACGATGTTTGGACATATGCCCTGGTAACCGCAGGTCTGGCAACGCTTCTGTTCGGCGGCTATATGGCGCTTTCTCAGACGGATCTGAAACTGCTGCTCGCATACTCAACCGTGAGCGCGCTGGGCCTGCTCACCCTCCTGATCGGGCTGGGAACTCCTCATGCGATGAAGGCCGCCTTAGTCTTCATGCTCGCCCACGCGCTTTACAAGGGCGCGCTGTTTCTTGTTGCCGGAGCTGTTGATCATGGCGCCGGCACCCGGGATATCCGGCAACTGGGCCGGCTTGCGCGGACAATGCCGAAGACGGCGACCGCCGCCATCCTGGCGGCGCTATCCATGGGTGGAATCCTTCCGCTGTTTGGGGGCATTGCCAAGGAAATGGTTTACGAAGTCGGCCTGCATTACGGCCCCTGGATGGCATCGGCAATGGTTGCAGGAGGAGTCTTTTTCTTCTACATTGCGGCCTGCGCCGCTTTCGGGCCTTTCTGGCAGGCAAAGACGCTTCCCGGCCCGGGAACTCCTTCCCATATTCACGAAGCTCCTTTCAGCATGTGGGCCAGCACCATGGTGTTGGCGCTTTGCAGCCTCGCGCTGGGGCTTTTTCCGCAAACGCTCGCGGCGCCGCTTGCAGGACCTGCTGCTTCCGCGGCGGCCAATTCATCGGATGGAATGGAACTCGCGCTGTGGCACGGTCTGAATCCCGCGCTGATCCTGAGCCTTTTTACAGTCCTTTTTGGCGTGGCGCTCTATGCCGTACGCGGCCGCGTGCAGACCATCGCCGGCAGGGTGTCCGTTCCCTGGGGGCCGGATGCAGCCTATGAATCGCTGCTGCGGATTATTCTCGCAGCTGCGTTGGGAATAACGCGTATTTTGCAGAGCGGCCGGCTGCGCTACTACCTGATTATTATTGTCATCACGCTGGTCGCCCTGGCGGGAATTCCCCTGGTCGGCCACGGCGGAATGCATTGGCCGTCGAACGATCTCAATCCGCGCCCGACGGAGTTGGGTCTTGCCGCCTTAATCGCGATGGCGACGATCATGGCGGTGCGCTCGCGGTCTTTGCTTGGGTCCGTGGCAGCGCTCGGAGCTGTGGGCTATTCGGTGGCCATGATTTATCTCACTTTCGGCGCTCCGGATCTTGCCATGACCCAATTTCTGATAGAAACGCTCACCGTGATCCTTTTCGTGCTGGTTTTTTACCGCCTCCCGCAATTCAAGGATGTCGGCTCCTGGCGCGCGCGTCTGGGTAGCGCCTGCATCGCTCTCCTGGGCGGAGGGCTGATTACGGCGCTCGTCCTGATGGCCGCGGGCATACAGCTGCACCACCCGATTTCCGGCTATTTCATGGATGTGGCCGTAGCTGAAGCGCACGGCCGCAATCTGGTGAACATCATCCTGGTCGATTTCCGGGGACTCGACACACTCGGCGAGACGACGGTGCTGGGCATCGCCGCTATCGGGGTTTATGCCGTGATCAAACTGAAAAAGAGCCAATCGTAACCGGAAGGGAAACGCCCTATGGCTTCGCTGATTCTGCACATGGCTACCCGGCTGCTGATGCCGCTGCTCCTGATGTTTTCCGTTTTTCTTCTGGTGCGCGGCCACAACCAGCCAGGGGGCGGTTTCACGGCAGGGCTGGTCGCGGCTGCCGCATGGGGCCTGTACGCCCTCGCCCATGACGCGCCGATTGCGCGCAGGGCGCTCCGCATCGAACCGCGCATCCTGATCGGCTTGGGACTGAGCGCCATCCTGCTCAGCGGATTGGCCGGACTGCCGTCCCGTCGGCCGTTCCTGACCGGCCAGTGGACACACCTTAACCTGGAAGGGCTCGGCAGCTATGAAATCGGCACGCCCCTGCTTTTTGACCTGGGCGTGTATCTTTCTGTTTTGGGAGTCGTTCTGACCATCATTTTTGTTCTGGAGGAGGAATAGCGTTGGAAATAGTTCTGGCCTTTGTTATCGGGGGACTGTTTGCGGCCGGACTCTATATGATGCTGCGGAGAAGCCTGGTGAAACTGTTGATAGGTCTGGGCCTCCTGACAAATGCGATCAACCTCCTGATATTCACGGCGGCCCAGTTGACCCGGGCCCGGTCGCCGATCATACCCGAAGGGCAGTCCGCCCTCGCCGGCGCCTATGCCGATCCTCTGCCCCAGGCGTTCATCCTGACGGCGATCGTGATCAGCTTCGGAGTGACCGCATTTGCCGTAGGTTTGGCATACCGTGCCTATAAAACAATCGGGACAGACGACATGGACAAAATCATCGAGACGGAGACTTCATGAAGGATGTCTGGTTGATCCTTCCCATAGTCTTGCCGATGGTCGCCGGCATCCTCTGCCTGATGGCCTATCGCTGGCGCGTCACGCAGCGGGCGATCAGCACCATCGGGGCGGGGACGCTTCTCCTGGCGGACATCGCCCTATTGACCGAAGTGTCCCGGCGCGGCATCCTCTCCAGCCAGATCGGCAATTGGCCCGCGCCTTTTGGCATCACGCTTGTCGCAGACGAATTCAGTGCCCTCATGCTTTTGCTGACCGGACTGATCGGGTTCTCCGTGGCGATCTATTCTCTTGCCAGCATCGACAAAACCCGCGAGTCTTTCGGCTACCATTCCCTGTACCACTTTTTGCTCATGGGAGTTTCCGGCGCATTCCTTACCGGGGACCTTTTCAACCTCTACGTGTGGTTCGAGGTCATGCTGGTATCTTCCTTCGTGCTGATGGCTTTGGGAGGGGAAAGGGCGCAAATGGAAGGTGCCATCAAGTATGTGACGCTGAACCTCGTTTCCTCCACCCTCTTCCTGGCGGCCCTGGGCATACTGTACGGCCTTGCAGGAACCCTGAACATGGCCGATCTGGGCAGCAAATTTTCTGAGATAGCCGCAACCCAGCCTGTCGGCATCATGCGGACTCTGGCGACGCTTTTCATCATTGCGTTCGGGATCAAGGCCGCGGCTTTCCCTCTCTTCTTCTGGTTGCCTGCTTCGTATCACACCCCGCCCGTCGCCGTTTCGGCCTTGTTTGCCGGCCTGCTGACCAAAGTCGGCGTCTACGCTCTCATACGGGTCTTTACGCTGATTTTCATACGCGATACCGCATACACCCACACGCTGATCCTCATCATCGCCGGACTGACCATGATCACGGGGGTGCTCGGAGCGGTTTCGCAAAACGAATTCCGACGCATCCTTTCCTTCCATATCGTGAGCCAGATCGGATACATGCTCATGGGGCTCGGGTTGCTTTCGCCCCTGGGTCTGGCGGCTTCGGTTTTTTATATCGCCCATCACATCATCGTCAAAACCAACCTGTTTCTGGTCAGCGGAGCCGTGCACCGGCTCAGCCATACCTTCGACCTGAAGAAACTGGGAGGCCTGTACCGGACGCAGCCCGCGCTGGCGGCGCTTTTCCTGGTCCCTGCGCTATCGCTAGCCGGCCTCCCCCCGCTGTCGGGATTTTTCGCGAAGCTGGGATTGGTGCAGGCAGGGCTCTACCAGAAACAGTACCTGATCGTCGGCGTGTCGCTGGCCGTATCGCTGCTTACCCTGTATTCAATGATCAAGATCTGGAACGAAGCCTTCTGGAAGGCGAAAAAGGCGGATGCCGGCAAACCGGCCGATCCTCAGGGCGGAGTCCTGGGCCATCTGGTTCCGATCGGGCTCCTCGCGGGCATCACCCTCGTCATCGGTCTCGGTGCCGGGCCGATTTTCGGATTTGCCCAGCGGGCCGGCGACCGGCTGGCGAACCCGTCCGTGTATATTGACGTTGTCCTGCAGAAAGGGGCGCCATGACTCTTTTCCTGTCCAATATAGGCCTGGCCCTGATCTGGGCAGTCCTCACCGGCCGCTTCAGCCCGTCGAACCTTGCCATAGGCTTTTTCCTGGGATACTTGGCGCTGCGCGCTTTGCGCCGCATCCTGAAGCCCTCGCCATATTTCAGCACGCTGCCGCAGGTCTTCGAGTTCGCCGGCTATTTCGTCTGGGAGTTGATCCTGGCGAATTGGCGGCTCGCCATCGACGTTCTCACGCCGCGGCACCGCATGCAGCCTCGCATCCTGGCCGTTCCTCTAAAAGTCCGTTCCGAGGGCGAGATCACTCTGCTGGCAAACCTGATCTCGCTGACGCCGGGAAGCCTCAGCCTTGATGTTTCCCGCGACCGCGGCGTGCTCTACGTGCACGCCATGTATGCCTCCGACGCGGATGCAGTGCGGCGCTCCATCCAGACAGGCCTGGAGCGGCGGGTTATCGAACTTGTGAGGGGGGCGGAAAGGGATTTAACGCATGGTTAAGGACGTGATTGCGGGCATGCTGATCGCGGCGCTCCTGCTTGCCTTTTTCCGGCTCGCGAGGGGCCCGAGCCTGCCCGACCGCGCGGTGGCACTCGACCTGATGTCCACCATCGTGATCGGCCTGATCGGGATTTATGCCGTAAGCACGAACGAGCCTCTCTTTCTGGACCTTGCGGTCGCGCTTGCGTTGATTGCCTTTCTGGCCACAGTGGCGTTTGCGCGCTTCATCGCGAAGGGAGGATTCCCATGGGACAGGTCCTGAGCACGGCGCTGCTGGCCATCGGCGCGGCATTTTCCCTGATCGCGGCAATCGGCGTCGCCCGCTTCCCGGATCTTTTTCTGCGCATGCACTGCAGCACAAAATCGGCGACTCTGGGCGTAAGTTTCATCATGCTGGGCGCGGCGCTGCATTTCGGCGATCTCGTGAGTTTCACGAAAGCCCTGGCCGCCGTTTTATTCATCCTTGTGACAGCTCCGGTCGCAGCTCACGTGCTGGCGCGCGCCGCATATTTTGCGGGCATTCCTCTTTGGAAGGGAACTCTCAGCAACGAGATGCACCGTCCTGAGGATCCGGGAGGCGCCGCAGCCGAGCCTTCCGATGACCGCCGGCGCGAGCCCGAGCAGCCGCCGGATTGAGTTCCTCCGCCGAATCAGCGGGAGGCCGGCCCATAAAAGCGCTTCTCGATCTCCACGAAAACATAGGCGCACAAGCTCGCCCCCAGGACCATCAGCCACTCCGAGCGTGGCTTCCGCTTGCCGATATCGTCCCGTTTTGAGACACTCCCCGCATGGCTTGTTCAGGGCGCCTTAGAACTCCTTCGCCAGTTCGACCGGCTTTTACAGACGTTCCACCGCGGCAGGGACTGACGTACCTTCTGCCATAAGATACCCTTGTGCCACAAGGCAATATCCGATGCCCCGGTCGCCGGTTCAGATGCTGCAATAGATAAGATTCGGCAGTTACAACCGCATAATTGGGAATTGAACGGGCCGGAGAATCGGCAGATTGCCGGGATCCGGGTTGAAAATGGCAGCTGAAAGTGCCTTTCCTTTCAATCGTTCCGCGGTCCCCCGGGCTCCGCGGCCGAACGGAAGCGGATGTCGCGTTGCGGGAAAGGTATTTCGATGCCGTTCGCCCGGAATTTCTCGATGATGGCGAAATTCAGGTTGCTGGTCAGCCGGCCCTTGCGGTGCAAAAGACTCTCGCTCCAAGCCCGCAATTCGAAATGCAGCCCGCTGTCCCCGAATTTTAGAAGACGCACGCCGGGCGCGGGGCTTTTCAGTACATCCGGATTTTCGTTCGCCACTTCGAGCAGAAGCTTCTCCACCAGCCGCACATTGCTATCGTAGGACACCGAGACGGGTATTTTGAAGCGCACGTTTTTGCCCATGTGGCTCCAGTTGATGACGTTCTGTGTGATGAAATTCGAGTTGGGCACGATGATGGCGATGTTGTCGTTGGTCACGACCGTTGTGCTGCGCGCCTTGATGTGAATGACATCGCCTTCGACGTTGCCGACCTCGATGCGGTCTCCCACCTTGATCGGGCGCTCGAACAGGATGATCAGGCCGCTGATGAAGTTGTTGGCGACGTTCTGCAGGCCGAAGCCGACGCCGATGCCCACCGCGCCGGCCAGGACGTTCAACGCCGTCAGGTCGATGCCGGCCGTCTGCAGCAGGATGATGAAGCCCGCTGTGATCATGATGTAGCGCAGGATGGTCGACGTCGCCTGCCGGACGCCGATATCGATATTTTTTCTTGCCAGCACGCGCTCGGAGAGCAGCGTGGTGACTTTGCGCGAGACATACACCAGCAGGACGCCGAACACGATCAGGTACAGCAGCGTTCGGATCGACAGCTGCATCCCGCCGAGTTTCAGCAGCGGCCGCGACAGGAAGGCCAGCCCCGTATTCCAGATTTCCCAGAATGTTTCCATGGTTTATCCCGGTTCATAAGGGCCAGAAGATAGGGATGAAAATCGTCGCCAGGATCCAGAACAGGAGATTGAGCGGCGCTCCGACTTTCACGTAATCGCTGAACTTGTAGCGGCCCGGCCCGTAGATCAGCGTGTTCGTCTGGTATCCCACCGGAGTCATGAAGCTGGCGGACGCGGCATACGCGACGGCCATGAGGAACGGCCGCGGGCTGACGTTCAGGGAAGCGGCCGTGACGATGGCCACGGGCGTCAGCAGTGCGGCAGTTGCGTTGTTGGACATGGTCTCCGTGAGGAGTGACGTCATCAAGTAAAAAATGGAGACCAGGGCCGTCGGCCCCAGTACCCCGACCGAGGAGGCGAGCGTCTCGGCGATGAACGCCGCCGCTCCCGTTTTCTCGAGCGCCGTTCCGAGCGTCAGAACGCCCGCCAGCAGGAAAATGACTTTCCACTCGATCGCCTTGTAAGCTTCCTCCAGCGTGATGCAGTCGGTCAGGATCAGCAGGACGCATCCGGCGATGGCACTGACCACAATGGGCAGCAGGTCGAGAGCGGCGGAGGCGATGACGGCGGCGATGATGGCCACGGCGGTCAGAATTTTGCTTTTGCGGAACACGGGCGTCTCCATTTCCGAGACCACCACGAATGCTCCGTTTTTCCTCAGCTGATTCAGGAGCAACGGCCTGGTTTCAATCAGCAGGACGTCGCCGGACCGCAGGCGTATGGTCTGCACGTCGGTGTGCGTCGCGCGTCCGCCGTGGCGGATCGCGTGGGCAGTCGCGCCGTACAGCAGGTCGAAATCGGCTTCCCGAAGGGTCCTTCCCAGCAGCGGCGAATTGGGCGCCAGCACCGCTTCCACGAAGATGGCATGATCTTCCGGGGAGGCTCCCCGGCCCGTGCCCGCGGCGGATTCGATCTCCGCGTTTTTGCGTTCCTTCAGCTTCTGGACGCACTCGAGGTCGCAGCGGACCCGCAGCGTATCGTTGGCCTGCAGGGTGATGCGGTCCGCGGGCAGGTCCAGGACCTCTTCGGCCCGGATCACCTGGATGCTGCTCAGTTCCAGGTTGCGCAGGAGCGGCGATTCGACCGGGCTGCTGCCGATGGACCGGAAGCCCGGGGCCAGGAGGATTTCGATGGTGTATTCGCCCATGCCGAAATCTTTCGACAGGTCCTCCTCGGCGCGCCGGTCAGGGACCAGTTTGACTTCGGCCGCAACCATGTAAAGGGTTCCCGCGACGAACAGGAGCAGCCCGAAGCCGGTGAATTCGAACATGCCGAAGGGGCGCACGCCGTAGCGTTCCGCGATGGAACTGACCAGGATGTTGGTCGACGTGCCGATCAGGGTGCAGACGCCTCCGAACATCGAGGAGAACGACAGCGGCATGAGCAGCTTGGACGCGCTGATTTTCAGCTGGCGCGACATGCCGAGAACGATCGGAAGGAAGATGGCGACAACGGCGGTGTTGTTGACAAAGGCCGAGAGGCCGCCGACCAGAACCATCATGGCCAAAAGGGCGAGCCAGAAACTGCGTCGGCCGATTCTGGACAGGAAGAGGCCGAAGATGTTGACCGCGCCGGTCCGGAAGAGGCCGGCGCTGAGAATGAACATCGCGCCGACTGTGACCGTGGCTGTGTTGCTGAAACCGGCGATGCCTTCCTCAGGCGAGATGATTCCCGTGAGGAGCAGCGTCGCCATGACGAGCAACGCCACCAAGTCGACCGGGAGCTTTTCCGTGACGAAGAGGTAGACTGCAAGTGCCAGCAGAACAAGAACCAGAAACATCGCACCCCCGCGAACGCTTGTTTCGATGCCTGCAGATGCGCAGACCTGTTCCTACCGCCCCTTCGCCCGGGCCTCCGTTTCCCGCACGGGATAGACCATGATCAGGGCCCCCAGTTTTGCCGTCAAGCCTATGACCGGAGTCACCACGATCAAATCCTCCTCGTTGAGCTGGCGCACCGTGGTCTCATACTGCTCCAGAAGATCGGCAGGGTAGTACTCCGATAAATGCGCCCCCTCCATCCTGCGGTCCGTGGAGACGATGATCTTCCCGTCGACATCGGCCAGCAGGATTACTTTGAAATTATCTTCCTTAATGATCTGCTTGAAATATTGATCGATATTCTCGTAATTGCCCTTCGGCATTTCCATCCGCACAACCCAGGACAGGGGGATGGAGGTCAGGCGCAGCAGGGCGCGGTTTTTTTCCAGGAGGCGTTCGCCGGTGGCCTCGGTGATCTGTGCCGCCTGCTTTTTCGTCTCCTTCTCTATCCTTCTGACGGAAAGGTTCCTCCACCCGTACATCCCGGCGATCAGGAGCATCAGGATCAGTATTCCTTTCAGCTTCCATTTGGCCGCAAAGCCTCGAATCAACCTGGCGAAGCCGCCGTGTTCTTCTTCGGGCTGTCCGTTTGAGTTGAGTCCCGTTTCCTTCTTTTTTTCTTCTTCCTGTGGATCCATGAACTCCTCCCGGATTTTTATGCGAAAAGCGGCGCTCGATTTTGCCCTGAAGCCTGTGCAACATTCCCCGTTCCCGGATCGGCTCAAAGCCGTCCGCCGGCGCGCCGGAACCACCATCAAAACCTTATAAGTATTCTCCTGCCGCGCACAAGCGAAAAATATACACACTTTGGTCCGCACTTGCCGGGAGTTCTGCAGTTTTGTGGGAGTATGCCGCGAAAAATCCGCAATCGAAATCATCGAGGAGCGCCCCGGACGGAGATGACGACCCGCTGGCGACGAAGGAATCGGGGCTGGGACTCCGGGCGCCGACCGGGATCGGGCAGGCGCAATACGGACCGGCTCCCGGCGATGCCGCTCTTAACCACTGGATGTCAGTATGCCAATGACTGGAGGTCGTAGGCCGGCAGGGCCAACGACCCGACCAGGAATAGGCCCGCCCCATGGTTAGGGCGGAGCCGCCTCCATCATGGCCGGGCGACACCATTCAGAAGGGGCACGGCCGTCAACACCCCTGCCCATGCTTTCGGCTATGCAGGTTCCTGCTCCGGCAATGAAATTGAAGGCTTCATTCCAGAGATCCGTAATTCGCAGGTGCCCCTGGCGGCGAAAGCTTTTCCTTCAGAGGCCCCCGATCCACCGCACGGGCTGCATATTTTCATCCAAACAGCACCCCGTGTACCATCTCACTGCGGTTCAGGTCAACTTCAATGCGCCCTTGACCTCATTGAGAAAGGACTGCTCGGCGCCGCTTACCCGGACGCCGCCGAAGCCGAGAAAACCGCCTTCCTTGGAGGCATTCGCCACCTTTTCCGCTACGCCCATCAGCATCTGCTTGTAGGCCAGGACTTCGTCGGGCGTCGCTTTGCGCTGCAACAAATCCACCGTATCCTCTGCGCGTTTGAGAATCGCGGACTTGAGGTTTGCCATTTTCTGCTCGCGGCTGCCTTCTCCCAAGAGGGCCTTCGAATCCGGGAGCGCCGGCACGCTCGTGTCGGAAAGCATCGAGTTCAGGAGTTCAATGCCCGATCCCTGATGGAGCGATCGGATCGTCTGGGATACTCCCGCCGCAGCTTCCTGGGCGGAACCCAGAATGCCGCTGGGATCGGACATCGAAACGGCTGCGGATAGCAGTGAGGGCAAGCTTCTGAGAAGGCTCCACTCTTCGGTCGTGAATGCTGCTTGTTTCGTCATCGTAAGGATCTCCTTTCGCTAATCACCGGCGAACGGTCAGGAAAAAACCGATCATTTACTGGTCACTCTCAGGTCGATTCTGCGGTTCCTTTGCCGGCCTCCGCAGGTTATTCATGTTTCCATCCCGCATTGCTAATCAGTTCATGGATAAGCCGACCTATGAATGGGCAACTCGAACAAAGCCAGCCACGAATTTCACAAAAAAACGTTGTTCGTGCAGGGGCCGAAGGCCAGCCCAACGCTTAGTGGAATTCGTGGCAAGTTGTGCTTATGCCTGTCGATGGTTTATATCCCATGAATGTCCACTTACCAATGAACCTATTAGTAATTGCGGACGAAACCATTCATCGCAAACGCAAGGAACGCGCGCACCGGAATTCAGCATTTGTTGTGCCTGATTCAAAACGGAATTAAAGCAACACCGATGGCGTTCTCCGCGGGAAAGGTTTTTGGGCATGATTCCGGCTCTGTCGGATGCGAGGAATGCCGAATGGAGTTCCCGGATCATCAACACGCCGTAAGCTCTCCTTTCCGAAAACCGGGTCGGCGCCAGGAGTTCGGTTCAATTCTTCCATCAGAATAGAATCGGATACTGGTCTTATACGGCTGTGAGGCAACGCTGCCTGCGTTCCCTGATCCCTTAGACCGGAAAAACCTCAATAAGTCACAGGAAAGCGCGAAATAATGGGTTTTGTTTCTGCGGGAAACGGAGAAAGGATTCCTGGCGCCAAATTCATTGCACGGTATTCGTTAAGAGCCTTATTGAGCCTTGAACAATGCAGTCGCAATCTGCAAGCCATTAGGTTGACATGTACGCATTTATCAATGTAATATTGTACATATGCAAAGGAAGTCCGACCGGAGGCAGGGAATGAAGGCCACAAATCTGCGAAAGGATCTGTTTCGGATCCTTGACAGGGCAGCTCGAACGGGCAAAGCGATCGAGATCGAGTCCAAAGGACGGAGATTCCAAATTATTGCCCTGGGGCGGCCGGACAAATTTGCCGGCCTGCAAAAGCATCCCGATGTCTTTTCGGGTGAACTGGACAGATTGGTCGCTATCGACTGGATGACCGAGTGGCGGCCATGATCTATTTCGATACCCACGCTGTTGTCGCTTTATACAAGGATTTTGACCTTTTGGGAGAAAAAGCTCGCCGGCTTCTAAGAAGGCATGCTGAGTACGCCATTTCTCCAATCGTGTGCCTTGAGCTTCAATTCTTATACGAAATTCAGCAGATCCGCCATTCGCCCCGCCAAATTCTGCGGCATTTGGACCTCGCGATAGGGCTCGGGATCTGCGCAAAACCCTTTTCGTCGGTGATTGAATTGGCAGAAGGTCTAGGCTGGACAAGAGATCCGTTTGACCGGATCATCGTGGCCCATGCCTCGCTGGATCATGATCCGTTGATCACCAAAGACGCGCGCATTCATGAACACTATCGCAAAGCTGTCTGGTGACAAAATCCGGGCCGTTGCTTGATTTTAGCCTGTTTTCTGCGGGTGCTCTCAGTGAGGATACAGCAGACTCCGCAGCGAAAAATACCGCAGTGTTGCATATGGCGATGGTTGATCAAAATTATATTGCTTTTGTCAACGAATCACGGGGCGACTTATGAATCTCGCGCATTATCTCGAAACATCCGCGCGGTTTTTTCCTAACAATCCTGCCGTTCGAGAACACGACGGGGACACTTGCTATGGAGAGCTCAACGAGAATGCAAACCGTGTCGCATCGGCGCTGGTGAGACTAGGCCTGCAGCCGGGCGATCCGGTGGCTCTCTGCGCTCCAAATTCCGCCGACTGGATGGCTGTCTATTTCGGGATTCTCAAAATGGGAGGCGTGGCAACGACGCTTTCCAGCCTTCTGACCAACGTGGAATTCTCGAACCTGATTCATCACGCCCGTCCCCGTGCCACGTACACGGATGCAACCAGGCTTACGACTCTGCAGAATATCCGTATCCCGGCAGGGGTAGAAAAGATTATATGCCCGGATGGGGATTTGGATTTCCCCGCACTGATGTCGTTGGGATCCCCCTCCTTTGAGACCGTAGAGAGGGAGCGGCGGGACGCGGTCGCCATTCTTTACACCGGCGGGACCACGGGCGCCCCTAAAGGAGTCGTCCTCACTCAGGAAGGCATGGATTTCTCGTGCCAGTCGAACTACATGTACGAACGCTATGCACAAACCGATCACAGCCTGTGCTTTCTTCCTTTCAACCATGTTTTCGGACAGATTTACATAATGAATCCGACAGTCCTCAGCGGAGGCTGTCTGGAACTCCTCCCCGGTTTCGACATGGACAGGGTTTTGTGGCTTCTGGATCATGGCCGCCTTTCCCGGTTCTATGCGGTCCCAACAATCTACACTCGTCTCCTGGACATTCCGGGCATTGGCGAGAGGTTCCGGAAGGTCCGGTACTGCTTTTCCGGCGGCGCCGCCATGGCCGCCGGAATTCTCAAATACTGGAAAGACCTCACCGGCATGACGATTGCAGACGGTTACGGCCAGACCGAATTTATGCCCATCACTTACAATTTCCTTCACCTCGAGCACCACAGGACCGGCTCGGTCGGGCAGCCCGTGTTCGGAGTGGAAATGCAGATTCGGGATGCCGAAGGACTGCAAGTTTCGCGGGGGAAAGAGGGAGAAATTTCCGTTCGCGGCTTAAGCGCCATGAAAGGCTATCTGCACGATCCGGAGGGCACCGCCCGGGCTTTTTGGCAAGACGGCTGGCTGCGTACCGGGGATGTCGGTGTAGTGGGCGACCAGGGCTTTGTATATATCGTGGATCGCCTCAAAGACCTGATCATCACGGGAGGAGAAAACGTCTATCCTCGCGAGATAGAGGAGGCGTTGTATACCCGGGCCGATATCGAGGACTGCGCTGTCGTGGGAGTTCCCGACCGCGAGTGGGGAGAAAAGGTTGTAGCCTATGTAGTCCCGAGGAAAGGACAAACGATTGTTGCGGCCGACTTGACGGCCTTTCTTGAAACCCGATTATCCGCATTCAAAATTCCAAAGGAATACTTTACTGTCCAGGAATTGCCCAAAAGCGCTCAGGGCAAGATACTGAGGAAAGAGGTTCGAAAGCTTTATGGCCGAAAGACCCCGCGTTAAGCCTTAAATCCGAAGCCGATTAATCCGCGAGCTGTTTAGCCTCAGACTGACGCCGATGAAGGGCTTCCGTCTATGAACCGCCGGCAAAGACCGACCTCCGCCCGGGCCGTCGGCGTCTTTGTTATTGCCTTGTATGGGGGGGCGTCCCCCTTTAGCACCTTCTTATTATCGTAAGAATGCGGCAGGTCGGCATACCGTTATTGTCCATCAGCAGCTTTTTCGCCTTTACTATTGCATCAGATACGATGGCCACCCCGGGGCAGCCCCTCTTTTCCAGCCTGGCGCCGGCATCATGTCTGGAGCCGGTCTCCGCCGCCTTAACTCCGTCGATCCACCCGTCGCACTCCGCTGCTATTTCGCCGGAAATGTCAGGCGCATTCGGGATTCCGTAACTGAAATGAACAAAATCAACGGCAGGATACTTGTTCTTCAACATGGACTTTATTGTGTCGAAAAAAGCCAGTGAATCCGGCCCCATCGCCATTATGGCAATTTTTTTCCCATTCAAATCGCTGAGGCGCGGCGCAAACAATCCCTGTCTTTCGGGAAACGCAAGCTGGCCGTGAGGCTCCAATACCTCCAATGTAAACTCGGCATTGTTCATCGGTATCTCCTTCCTGGCTGAAGCAATATTGGAAATATCCTTATTTACGGTGTCGCTCAATCACAGCTTTGCATCCTCGTTGTATAGCGGGAAAAACCATAAAAGGCCGCAATAAAATCGTTTCTATCGTCCGGCTTTTGTCAGGGTGGCGCCGTGGATTTTTTTGATCATATAGTCAATTTCAGTCGAACCGATATTATCGAAATTTGGCTGAGTAGCGGCGCCGCCGTAGAAACCCATCGCCTGACCGGCCATGGGCCCTGCAACCAAAATAGCCAGATGTCTCGGGTTGAAGTTGGGAATCGTGCCGCCGGACCTGCAGTCCTCTACCCCTAATCCTGGGATACTGCCCGCCTTTGCCGCTTTTAGAATGCTTTCCTGCTGACGGTCGGAATAATCGTCCCATGGGAAACGGTGTTGGTCACACAGCCATTGAGCCAGCTTTTGCTTGCTGTAGCCGGCAGCGGCGAGCTGACGTGCCAGCGCAGGATATAAAACCAGGGTGCAATAATTGCCGTTGATCGCGGATTCCGCATCCAGGGATCCCCATATCGGGTGTGCTGGAGTCTTTCTGGCGGGGGCCATGCCTCCCGTGAAACCTTTGACCATTGAGGCAAGCCGCGCCATATCGGCCTCCATCGGCATGGGATTCATGCATCCGGACGGTCCGAGCCTGTCATACCAGATGCATTCGTCCAGGGTAACGGTGCTGTCTTCCGGAGCAAACCCATGCTCTACGGCAAAGGACTTCCAGGGACTCTCCGCCTCGTTTTCCGCAAATATCAGGTGGGTATATCGGGTCGGCTGCCCAATTCCGCCGCCCTCTGTCTTAAAAAAACTCCATCCGATGTTTATCATGCACAGGCTGAGTGCGCGGCCGATGGAACTGTTGGCACGATTGCCGGGTCCTAAATAGGCATCTCGACAGTTCATTCCTATTTCCTTTGCTATGGGACCGTTTACAAAAACCAGTGCGCTGGAGTTCAGCGTTCCGGTAGAAATGTGGTAGAGATTAAAGCGGATATCCGCCATTCCTTCGACTGCGGCAATAATGACCGGCAGATATTCCGGCCTGGCTCCGGCCATTACCGCGTTAATCGCCACTTTTTCTATGGTTGCCTTCCCGTTGCGGGGAACCATCCAACCCAATACTTCATCGGGCGAGCGGCCTGTACCCGTCATCATCCTTTGCACCGCTTCTTCTGTAGGCGGAGTCAGCGGCAGCCCGTCTCCCATATCGTTTTCCATGCAGTATTGCTGAAATTTCTCGTAAGCCTCGTCATAGGAGGAACCCGCGAAGTGCATGGGACCGTAATCGTACACAAAAGGCTTAGGATTTTTCTCCTCCTCGGTCAAAGGGGAGGTCAGTGCTTCAAGGATGTCATCGATGGCTGCGGCGGCTATCGGCCTCAATTTTTCCGGCTTACATTCGCAGACAAAATATGTTTCGGCCGGGACTGTTACTATGCGAATGCCCGGGAAGCCGTTGCACTCCGCTAATCGTTTCCGCTGAGGGAGAAGGTCATCGACAACGACCGTTACCCCGGGTATGCCCATTATTTCAAGCTTTGCCTCGTTGTCCACTCTTCCGGCACCGGAGGTTTTTACCCCCTCAACCCATGCGTCGAAGCCATATTTATTACCTTCCGTAACGGAGAAAAAGGCGCGTCGTTCTACAATCAAATTGGGGTATCTTTCCTTTAGCAATTTCTCCAGGACGTCAAAGAAAACGATGGAATCCGGCTTGCCGCCCGAAAGGAGAATTCGTTTGCCTTCGAGAGAGTCAAGCCGCGGTGCTGTCAATCCGCTTACGGGGATTGACGGGAGACTCGCGCGGGGATTCAAAACTTCCAAAAGCACCTGATTGTCTGCGCCTTTTGTCATTGGATTCCATGCCTCCTCAGATTTGTTATTCTGAATTTTGTTCGCAGTTTAAAAGCCCCATCGCAGTCGGTGCCAATCCGTTCTTGGGTGCCTTCTACGAGATGAATTATGTTACGTGAGACCTTATGTTGGTATCAGTTTACTTATGTTTGCCGGATTGTCCTATGAATAAATTCCCACTTCTGTCTCGGAAATAGGCGCCAGGTCATTTGAGTTTCACTGCCGATAGATACGAATCGGAGTTTGATCGGAACCATCGGATCATTTTTTCCAGGCGGCTTTGCTTGCCAGGATTATTTCCCGTTAACGCCGGTATGCGGCTGCGGTTGCGGAATCTTTACCGGCAGCTCAGGATTTTGTCTGGAGCCGTCGCAGCATTCCGGATAACAGGCTTCCTTGGGATGGCGATCTTCTTTGCTGCCCACCAGTACCCAATCCGGTCTGACTCTGCCCTTTGCTGCAATAACACAGCCGGGCAGAAGCGGAGGTTTTTGGAAGGCCTGGGATATGTTCAAAAAGCCGGGTGGATCTGGGAGAACCGGGTCTCTGACCTATTTCCAGTGATTCTGATTTCTGCCGCCTATGGACAAGATGTAAATGGTACTTGGGTGCAGACGAAGGTTCCCCTTCGGTCTCGACCGCGAAACGGTATGATTCCTCCCATTCGCTTCAAACAGAGACCGGCAGCTTCCTCCAGTCCACTCAGGGTTCTACTGAGGTTTGCCTATGCGGGATTTATTTCCGAAACATCTCCCTTATCCAGACGAACCGAATAAAATCCGAAAGGTCTGTCGACTTTTTTTGTGACTATTGGGGCATGCGTGAACCCTGCTTTACAAATTACGAATGAAGGGGCGTTAATAATATGCTTTTCCTGCTCCTCGCCGAGCGCTATCTCGATTTCGGCACCCAAATAGTTCGGTCTTTTATCGTCAAGACCTACAAAAGCCAAAACCTGATCGCTACCATGTTTGTGGGAGGTCGCTCCCCAATAAAAAGCCCTTGACAAGCAAATTGCGCGAAGCAGCTGTCCGGTGTTCCTTTAGGGACGGTGTTTTGCTGTTTGTTGATCCGCTCCTTCAACTTGATTCCTGATCTGTTTTGAGACCGGGCGCCGGCGTGATAATGGGCCTTTCGGTAACCGGGTGCGCACAATGGGAAGCCAGCACTTCATGATCGGGCCACAGCAGCGGCTTGCAATGTCGGTCCATTCAGCAGGTCCGTATGGGTCGTCCGGAAAAGTTGTGGTCAGGGGGCGAACGAAGTGCGGCGGAGTATAGGCCCGGCCGCTTTTATGGGTGGCATGCCACACCGGACGGCAGCTGAGTGTTTTGATTTTCCATACGCCGTCCATGCGCACATAGGAATTTCCATACAGAGCCCCCTCCCACCATTGCCGCGACACCCCGGAGGATCTTGGATCCCGCTCATCATGAGTCCCAGCCATCATCATACGGCGGAACCGTGCTTTGGCTGGCTTTCTGTCGGGCGCAACGTCAACCACATCCTGCATCATCGGATGATCAAGAAGAAAACCGAACCCAGGACCGTTCTTACCTCCGGTGAAACGTCGTCGGAATCCATCGCAATAAGCGCGGCGAATGCCGGCCTCGCCTCTAAAAACTCCGCCGAAAAAATAAAACTCGCAATCTTCTGCATGGCAGTCCACCATTTCATCCTACATGCACTGGTCGAGAAAGTAACCATACAGATGGTGCAGGGCACGCGGTGGAAAATTGTCCCGACGTATGTTTGGGCGCACGGGCTTAATCCGCCGATAGCCGAATAGCGTCTTCGGTACGTTCAGCCAGCGCGTCCCTTCACGGCTGGGCGGCAGTTTCTCAGCCCAGTAGCAATCCAACTGCAGCTGTTCCCATAACAGCAAGGCCATCCAGCGCGCTCCCCACTGCCGCGGATGCTCCAGACGCATTTGATTGCCTCGGATGTGTATCACGCCCCGTTCTGTCGGCTGCACCGGCCGATCTTCCGGAAAAAGAGAAACCGTGCGTGTTTTTTTGCCGTTTTCCAAAACATCGATCGATTGACGCCAGGCTTCCCTTTGGCTGTCGTTGGTCTCGCCCAAGTACCGAACATGTCGTTGCACCACCTGCCCATCAGCCAGCCGGCGATTCTCGACAATGTTCCAGTAGCGATGTTCCTTGCCATTTTTAATACGTGACTTCATCCGAAGAAACAAGCTGCCATTGTCTACAAACGATGCGCCGCTGCAAGGGGGTAGGTCGGCACTACAAGCTTTTTTTGCCGATTTTATGGGAATGCCTTTGCTGAATATACAAAACTTAGGTTTGTTGATGCCCCGAATTTTTAGTGGTTCCCGACTCCAGTTGTCAAAGTCGGGCTAAGGCAGGAGAAGGCTTCCGGCCTTGGAACCTGTCCGAGTAGCAGGTTATTAAACGGTCTCTCCCGATTTTAAGGGTAAAGATTTTTCCACAAGTCCAATCCTTCATCGAAAGCTTTATTTCAAAATGGAAATTTGTGCGTTTTGAATCCAATAAAGCTGTTTTCGAGACCTTTGGCCCGGATTGTTCATGAAGCTTCCACAGCTGAGGCGGATCCGGGCCTGTCTGCCGCTTTGCGCTCGGTCGGGTTCCTTGGTGTATTGTCGAGCACGCCGGCGGGGCCCTCGGTCGTACGCCGGTTAGCGAAGAGGCGTATCCATGCCGGTCCGCGCCTCCTCGCTGCAAATCCTCGCGTGTAATAACGGTTTAAACCTTCAATACCTCCGCAAGATATCAATTGCTTCGATGCCGTCCCGTCGAGGCCGGACAACCCAAAGAACCGACGGAAAAACAGTGCTGCAGAAATGGGACATCGCCTATACTATCGGAATCAGGTTCCATGAACCGGAAAGGAGCTTGGGATGACAGGTCGCATTCTTGGTCTGTTAGATCGATTCGAGAAGGGCGTTGTCGTCTTCCTTATCGGTCTGATGGTGCTGACGGTTGCGCTGGCAACCATTGAACTGGGAGTGCTGCTCGTACAAGATATCGTATCGCACCCGCGATATCTCCTTGGAATCGATGAACTGCTGGATCTTTTCGGAATGTTTCTCCTGGTTCTGCTGGGGCTGGAGCTCCTCGAAACCATCAAGGCCTATCTGATCGAGCATGCAATCCACGTGGAAGTCGTCATGGTCGTGGCCTTGATCGCCGTCGCTCGAAAAGTCATTATTCTGGACGTGAAAGATATGCCTCCCACGACACTCTATGCAATCGGGCTGATCATTCTGACTTTGTCGATAGGGTACTACCTCATTTCCCGCATTTTCCTGAGCCGCCGGCATCCGGGCGGAAACGGCGAGAAATCGCCCAAGCACGCATGACCCTTGTTTTTGGCATGTGTTTGTATAGCTTTATAGAAGAGCTGGCATAAACGACATCTGTCCTCTGCGACCCGAAGAAGGGTGATTCCGGGACCGGGTGCGCTCCCAAGATGGGAGGCGTTTCCGGATCCCGCTTGTATGCCGGCTAAAAGCGGCCGGCAAGCAGGAAAGGCGGTTAAATAAATGGAACAGATCCTGAGCAAGCATTGGCATCATTTGAGCGTCGCGGATGCGGCCGCACTGCTGGGGTCCCGCCTGGAGAAAGGGCTTTCGCTTTTTGAAGTCAAACACCGTCAGGAGCGTTTCGGCGCCAATGAACTGAAAGGGAAGAAGCCTCGGAGCTCTTTGCGCGCTTTTCTGAAACAATTTGCGCAGCCGCTCGTTTATCTCCTCCTGCTTGCGGCGGCCGTAACGGCGGTGCTGGCTCATTATGTCGATGCCGCGGTGATTTTTGCGGTCGTGCTCGTGAACGCAGTGGTGGGATTCCTTCAGGAATCCAAAGCGGAAAAGGCGATCGAATCCCTCAAGCAGATGGTTCAGACTGAGACCACTGTCATCCGGGATGGTGCGAAACGCCGTATTGGGTCGCGGCAGCTCGTTCCCGGGGATCTGGTTATTCTTCAGTCAGGCGACAAAACGCCTGCCGATCTGCGCCTGGTGGAAAGCCGCGATCTTCAAATCGACGAATCGGCTCTAACGGGAGAATCGGTTCCTGTTCAAAAAAACGCAGAAACGCTGCCTCCGGAAACCGTGCTGGCGGATCGCCGCAATATGGCCCATGCAGGAACCTTGATTACCTATGGCCAGGGAAGGGGCCTTGTGGTTGCGATCGGAAACCAGACCGCCAGCGGGCAGATTGCCGAAATGATTTCGGAGGCGGTCGAGATTGCCACTCCATTGACCCGGAAAATCGCCTATTTCAGCCGTGTTCTGCTGTATGCAATCGGCGCGCTTGCCTTTCTGACGTTCGCGGTCGGCATCCTGCGCCGGCAGCCCGCACTGGAAATGTTCATGGCTTCCGTAGCGCTTGCGGTCGGAATGATTCCCGAAGGACTCCCGGCCGCCGTGACGATCACGCTGGCTATCGGGGTCAAACGGCTCGCTCACCGCCGGGCCATCATTCGCAAACTGCCTGCGGTGGAAACTCTCGGAAGCACCACCGTTATCTGTTCCGACAAAACCGGCACCATGACTCAGAATCAGATGACCGTCCAACACATCGTCGCCGCCGAAGGTGCGTTTGAGGTTACGGGAATCGGTTACGCGCCCGAAGGCCGCATCCAGGGACCGGAGGGTTCGTTGCCGGATGGCGTGCCTCCGGGAGTTCAGAGAATATTGATCGCGGGTGCCCTATGCAATGATTCCCACGTAACTCAGGAAGATGGTCGATGGAAAATTCAGGGAGACCCTACCGAAGCTGCCCTTCTGGTGTCCGCTCAAAAAGGTGGGTATGCATTGGAAGAACTCTCGCGAATGCTGCCTCGCTTGGATGTGATTCCATTCGAATCCGATCGCCAATATATGGCAACACTTCATGCGGACCCGGTTTCGGGCAACAATCGCATCCTTATCAAAGGCGCGGTAGAGAAGGTGCTGGATCTTTGCCATCTCCAAACTAAGGCGGACGGTACGGAAATGCCTCTGGATCGCGAAGCGGCGCTGCGCGACGCGGAATCGTTCGCCATGGGGGGATACCGGGTCCTCGGCTTTGCGGAGGGCCGGTGTGACCCGTCGCAGAAGTCTCTTGCCGGGCATTTGTGGCAGGGCCGGCTCGTATTTGCGGGACTTCAGGCTTTGATGGATCCCCCTCGTCCGGAATCCGGGCAGGCCGTCGCGGCTTGCCAGACCGCCGGCATGCAGGTGAAAATGATCACGGGAGACCACGCGCTCACGGCCGCCGCGATTGCCGGGCAGCTCGGAATTCGCTCCGCGGCAAAGGAAGCCGACGGAAGGCCGAAGACTCTCACGGGTCGGCAGCTGGCGGATTTATCCGATGAACAGCTGATATCGATCGTTGAAGACACCTCCGTTTTTGCCCGGGTCGACCCTTCGCAGAAACTTCGCCTTGTCGAGGCGCTGCAATCTCGCGGACATGTGGTGGCAATGACGGGGGACGGGGTGAACGACGCTCCCGCGCTCAAGCAGGCGGATATAGGGATTGCCATGGGGCTCGCGGGCACGGATGTCGCCCGAGAGGCCTCGGACATGATATTGACGGACGACAACTTTGCAACCATCGAGGCCGCGGTCGAGGAAGGCCGCGGAGTTTTCGACAATCTCACCAAGTTCATCGTCTGGACGCTTCCGACAAACCTCGGGGAAGGCCTGCTCATCATGCTGGCCATTTTTCTGGGGATTGCACTTCCGATCACTCCGGTTCAGATTCTTTGGATCAACATGACAACGGCCATCCTTCTCGGTTTGATGCTCGCCTTCGAGCCGACGGAACCCGGCATTATGCATCGTCCGCCTCGCGATCCTCGCAAGCCCATCATCACCCCCGTGTTGATATTCCGCCTGATTCTGGTCAGTGTGATCATGGCGGCCGGCGGTTTCTGGATCTATGACCATATCGTGCAGGGTGGAGGAAGCGTTGCGGAAGCGCGCACGGTTGTCGTTCATGTGGTGGTCTTCACGGAGCTTTTTTACCTTTTCAACTGCCGGTCGCTGACGCTGTCTCCCTGGGTCCTCGGGTTTCTGTCGAACCGGTGGACACTGGCTGGTGCGCTGGCCATGGCGGCGCTGCAGGTCTTTCTGACCTACGTGCCGTTTATGAACCGGTGGTTTGACACGGCGCCCACCACGGGCAGAGAATGGCTGGAAGTGCTGGGCGTGAGCGTAGTCGCCTATGCGGTCGTGGAGATCGAAAAGCGCATCCAATCGCTGCGCAGCCGCTGAAGAACGTAGCGTTTCTTGGGGCAGGCGATGCTCTGAAGAAGGTAGATGTATTTTATTCTCTTCTCCTCTTCATATTTAATGACGCAGAGGGGAAGTGATCCGACATTTCTTCGATAGGGTTGCTGAGGGTGAGAAGTTTTGAATAACCGAGGTTGGATGGAGTTACAGTCCGCCTTCGCTTCGCTCGGCTACGGTGGACAGCCTCCGCTAAAGCTCCGGCTTGCCAGCCGAAGCTTTAGCGAAGGCTGGCGGATAGGGTGGGATTCGGCTGGAGCCGATCAGGCGCAAGGCCAGCCGGCGGATGCGCGATCGGATATTTTCTGCCTCGAGCTGGTTCTGTACGAAATGCTAAGCGGGAGGAAAGCATTTTCCGGAGATAACTCCCTGGCGATATTATCGGCGATACAATGGATAGGAAACATAAGCTGCCTGTCGGCCAAGAATTCTTCCTACCCGCCGCCTCATAAAGACCCGCCTTGAAGAGGTCTGCGAGGACAAGGTTATCTGCCGTGATCTCAAGACCGGACAACTCGTCGAATACACTTGCGACACCGTTCTCTTGGCAGTTGGCTTGATGCCACTGAATGACGTTGTCTACTCCTTGCGTCATTGTGCGCCGGAAACCGATGTGTATATAGTTGGCGATGCGAAGGCAATTGGCAATATATCGACCGCAGTGAATGGTGGGTTCCAGGCAGCCGTTCATATAGAGGGCGACAGTCGTTGCTTCAGTCACTTGTCGGCTGATTATTTTGGCTAACGAGATATTCCTGACTGAGCCAATAATAATTCTTTTTGTCGTCGGGTTCCTTGATTTGCGTTAGACGACGGCAGAGTCAGAGGGCAAAGACTGGCGGCGTAAACAATATTGATGACGGAAGCACGGTTGAACTATACTAAAGCCCCAAAAAACCACATAAAGGGGTTGCGCGCTTATGGCTATTAAGAAGACTCCGGACAAAAGAACCTTAATCTCAAGACGTGATTTCTCAATCGCTGGTGGGGCTATAATCGCGGCGGGACCGCTAAGCGCATGTGCCCCGCAGGCGATCGCGAGCATGATGACGATGAAAGAAACGAAATCCCCACGGGAAGCAGCGAAGACAACGGCATCCCCAACACATACTCTGGAGGTGCTTAATCCGAGAGGTGAGGTCGATCCACCGAAGACGTCGGGAATTTCCCCTCGGGTCTCAAGTTTGGCAGGCAAGAGAATAGGGCTGTACGACAACGGCAAGGAAGGTTTTGCAGACTTCCTTAATGTGATCGAAAAATTGCTGAAGGATAGGTATCCCACCGCCACGGTCGTGCGGTTCAACGGGGGCTTCGATTGCGGAGACGCTCTGGCAGCCAAGATGGCCAAGAGCGTCGATACGGTGATATACGGTTCGGGAGACTGAGGTTCATGTACCTGGCAGGGTACTGCCGGGATCGCAAGACTCGAGAAACTTGGTATCCCTTCCGTGTTTTCCATCGCCGAGAGTTTTGAGTCCAATGCCCGTTCAGGTGCTCAGGACAACGCAGTCCCCACAATGCGTGTGGTTGCATTGAAAGGTTATTTCTGGCATATCCCTGCAGCACAATCCAAGCCCATTGCTGAGAACAATATTGATGCCTTCATCCAGGCGTTAACAAAACCGATTACGGCAGAGGAAGCAAAACCGCCACAACAGCAGAGGGTGGCATTGCCGCCAGTTAAAATCACTGCCAAAACATATTCGGCTGCCATCGAGGAATACCAGAGCCTGTTTAGCGAAAATAGATGGAGCGACGGGCTGGCCATCATACCTCCAACCAGAGAAGCTGTGGACCTCATGCTTAGCGGAACCAACCGTTCTCCCGGTGAGATCATAGGGCGGGTCCCAGCCAAAAACGGGATCGCCACGATAGAAAAAATTGCGATCAACGCTGTGATGGCCGGAGCAAGCCCCAAGTATTTGCCGGTGATTATTGCTGCGATGGAAGGATTTACGGATAAAGAATATGACCTGCTTCATCCGCAGGCGTCATTAGGCGGGTTCGAACTGGCAATATGGGTGAGCGGACCAATCGTAGCAGAGATAAAAATGAATTGCCTTGATCGTCTCTGGACGTATGGAAATAGAGCCAACGACAGCATCGGGCGGGCAATAGTCCTGTGCCGCATTAATCTGGGCCAAATGTGGCCCGGAGTCAATGACATGGCAAGAACGCGCGCGGTTCCGTTTACCAACTACATTTTTGCCGAGAATAGTTCCGCGCCTAACCCCTGGCAGCCGTTCCACGTCATCAGCGGTTTCAAACCAGGCGACAGCTGTGTGTCGGTCTCGACAGTCAACGCGGGAATATCGATGTATCCAGGCGCTAAAGCAACAGACAAGTTGCAGAGCGCAATCAAGGGCATACTGGCAAAGCGCCATAGTGTATTTGCGCGATATAATCCCGGGGTTGCCGATCCCGCAAGTCATCCTCCAAAGCATATATTCATGATTTCTCCTCGCTCTGCCAAGGAGTTGTATGATTCAGGGTACACGGACCAGAAGAAACTTCGTGATTTTATCTACGAACAGACGAGCGTGCCCTACGAGCAGCTTGCTGCAGAGGAGATCAAGGGAATACAGGCGAGAATCGAAACGAGTTTCGCCGAGGCGGGCCTTCTTGCCGATAGACTTCCCGCCGATGTCATCCCGGTCTACCAGAATGCCCTGAAGCCGGGCGGCAAGGTCCCCATTTTTGTAAAGCCCGAAGATGATATCCATCTGGTGGTAGTCGGCACACCGGATGAGTCTTCAATCTCGGGTTGGACGTACATGAGGGCTCCATATGCATTGAAGTCACATAAGACAAAACTCATACGGGGAGCAACTCTGACAGAGGCCGGACGTTAAAAGTCGGGTCAAGAGAAAACAAGGATATGCTACGTTCCGAGCGGCGCCGGAACCCAAAGGAAAATTATATCCATGCAGCGGCCCAGCCGCATGGGTGATGCGACTCCCGGTTTTCGATGGATTCCCTGGCTGGTTTCTGCTCCGAAAATAGCGGCCGCGATGGATCCATTACACCATTCGTTCACCCAACTGAGCGTCGGCGAAGCCGATTTTCATGCACTTGGGTGCGCCCCGGGCGCATGGAGGACTGTCGCGAAACACGAAATAGGCCCGAAGGGCCGACAGAGAGTAGGTGCGGGCGTGAGAGGCTGTCCAACGGTTGATTTTGCGCAAAATCGGCTATTGAAAACAAAGAACTTATGAGCGCCATTTTTGACAAATTCATAACCGTAAGACAGCCTCGTGAGACCGGGACTATTTTCTTGCGCCCCTTCGGGGCTGGCAAAACGAGTTTCGCGACAGAAACCGGCTATCGGAAACGCGGTAAGGAGAAAAGAGTCATCGAGTTTCCGTGGCTTGCCACGTGTGTATTCGCTGAAACTCACTGACGCCAGAGAACGGACTCACAAGCAGACACTGTTCTGTCGACGAAGCGGTGGTAAGGGCAAGACTATGAAAAAAGGGATCTGTATCGGTTTTGTGATAAGCAATTTATTGATCATCCCTGGAGTTCGCATGTTTGGCAATGGCATTGGAACGACCGCACGGACTGAATTCCCCCAGAATACGGCGGTTGCGCGTGATGCCGTGCCAATTGCATCCGCCGTCTCGTGCACTATCGATGTCGAAGGAATTGGTCCTTCTGAGTATGGGCAACACGAGTTGCACGATGTAAAGCTTACTGTCCTGGAAGTTGTGCGCGGGGATAAGGCGTGGGAAATCATCAAAGCTGCGGATGCTGCAAATAAACCGGCGGATACAGGCTTAGAATATTTCCTTGTACGTCTCAGGTTTGAATATTCCGTGCAGGGCTCTCAGGGCAGCATACCTTACACGATGAAGCAGGGCACTTTTAAACTCTATTCTGCCGACAACAAGAATTATCCGATTCCATCCATCACATCACCCAAGCCGGAACTGATCGGCAGGGAATTCTATCCCGGCTCATCTTATGAGGGTTGGATACCTTTTGTGGCAGCAATAAGCGACACTCCCACAATGTTCTATACTGCAGGAAGTGTATGGTTTCGGTTTTAGTCCGGGACTTGAACCGACAGATGCCGAGGACAGCCCGGCACCCACGGAGTCAGAGTATTCTCAGCGCAAACCAGCCGAATGCAAGGCCCAGCATCCCGCCTGCGAGCACATCGGCCGGGTAATGCCTTTTGAGCACGACTCTCGAGATGGGAAGTGCATCCTTTACGATGCAGGTAAAGGGGTGATACAACTCAGGTCGGAGCTTACCCGCAAGGCATGACCTTTATTCCTGCCTATGGTAGACCTGGTCTTGAACCATTACGCTCATGGGAGTCGTGGTTTGCGACTTCACCGTCAGGCTTATAGGTCGTTTAAGCGTGTTTTTTGCCTTTTCCTGCTCGGCACCGGCTGCATCCGATCGTCCGGCCTCTGATAAAAAGTGATATGTAAACTGACAAAATTCCAGAAATTCAATCTGCAAATCAGGAAAAAGCCATTTTATGCGTGAAAGAGCCGGGAGGGAAACAAAAACAGGCAGGGCTTCGCCTTAAGCAATACTGCAGCGGTCCGCGTCATTGCAGTCGGGATATCCGCATGCGATGCCATAAACGCGCTGACGAAACAGATCCAGCAACGGGTGAACGATTTTGCCCTCATCGCGCGTTTCCCGAATACCGGCGGCCAGCCGCTCGGTTAAATTCAATTCGGAATCGATTGCTTACAAGAGAATTGCACCGCCATCAGAGCTGCTGTCAGGTTGATCGAAGGAAACAAAAACAGGTTTGTGAAAAAGGCTGGGAAACAAAACAGACTGTATGTTATCTTGAGTC
>CAYYTC010000001.1:0-185416 GCA_964474425.1 uncultured Acidobacteriota bacterium | reverse complement strand
TGCCGGCCCTTCGGGCCTGAAAATCAAGCTGAAAGCTTACCGCCTAAAAGGCGGTGGGCTTAAACCGGGCGATTGAGCTAAAGTATTAGCGATGCATTCAGACGGCGGGTTTTCTGTTTCAGATCATTCACATAGGCTTCGCCGAGACGGCGGATCGTGAATGCGGTCTTGTTGTGGGACAGCGGCTCTTCCAGGTCGGCCCATTTCCGGCTTTTATCCCCGTCAGGGGTACCCGGGATCGGGGAGAATTCCGAAAGAAGCACTCTCGTGCCGCACTTATGGGCAAAATGTATCGAGGACTCGAGGTCCTGCCCGTCCGAATCAGGGTGTCCCAGAATGATGTAGGTGACGATAGAACCGGCTCCCGCCTCGCGCAGGCATCCGACTGCGGCGGAGAACTCGTCGGAGCCTACCTTACCTCCCGTAGAGCGCTGCCAGGCAAGATCGCTGCTCTCCAGACCGAAAAAGAAACTGGCAAATCCGGCCCGCAGCATGAGGCGGGCAAGCTCCGGCGTCACGAAGCGCGCATTGAGTGCGTTGGGAGTGTGAAATGAAACCGCAAGATTGGAGCGAAGGACTCCTTCAAGGAACGGGACGAGCGCCATGTCGGGCCGGAACAGCAGCGCATCGTCATAAAAAGCAACATTTCTCAATCCCAGCGAGACCATTTGCCCGAGTTCCTCCAGACAAACCGAGGTCGGGCGTTCGGCGAATCCGTGCCACAACAGCGGCGCCGAACAATAGGTGCATGCGTAGGGGCAACCCTCGGTAATTTTCAATACTCCGGCTTCCCCGGATCCGGGAGGCCAGAAAGGGATCGAGTCATCCGGTTCCAAGGACAGAAACCGCCACAATGGCGCCAGGTCGGCGCCCTCCACGATCAGGTCGGCGCCCAGAGACCGGGCGTGGGACGGGCAAAGGGTTGCATATACGCCGCCCAGAATAATCCTGCAGGAAGGCTGCAGTTCCCGCAGATCCTCAATAACTTCCCGTATACCGGGATACCAGTAGGTCATCATCGTTTGAATCAGCGCCGCATCGAACGAACGCCCATTTAAAAATTCCCGGAATTGGCTGCGCGGCTTTCCAAAGCGCCGGAAACGCCTCGGAATCTCGCTTAAGGATTTTGGTTTGGGAATCTCCTGGCTTGGAAAGCGGCCCCGGCCCCAGGAGTCCCTGCGTTCCGAGACAAGGTAATCAAAAAAGCTCAGCCGGCAGCGGTGCCGGATCCGGCCGGCAACTCGCAGCATCCCGTAGGGCCGAAGCCAGAAGTCGTAGGCCGTAAAGTCATATATGGGCGGATTTATCAAAAGCACCTGCATCGGCTGCGTGACCTTCAAGATACAGAAAGCCGGCACCCGGCGCTATACGCCGAAAACAGACCGGATTGATGGAGTATGGGGTGGGATTAAGCCCGACAGGGGTTCCCAGCGAACCGAAAAAGCCTGTCCGATGGATTTCTTACTGCCTGGGCACGACTTTCATATCCCATTCGTAAAGCTCCAGGGTCCTGGCCCCGAGGACCACGTAGGGATCGCTCTGAGCTATGCTCCGGGCCTCTTCCAGGGATTCCGCCATATAGATGGCAAGCCCGCCCTCGCCTCCGGTAAAGCGTCCACGGGCAAAGATTTTCCCTTCCTGCTCTTTTTGCTGGAGAAAATCCACATGCTGCGGGCGATACTGCTGGTTTTTTTCAGGATCTTTCATTTTCAGGAATGCCGCGAAATACTTCATTTCTTTCTCCATTGCGCGTCTCCACCCGGGACTCACGCGATTGCTTCTACGTGCACGCCGACCAGGGGTTCGAGCAGTTTGCGTTCTTCCTGCGGGAGAGCCATGAAAATTCCGAGGTCACGAGTCTCACGGTAGCGGACGGCGGAATCCAGCAGACGCACCGGCAGATGGAACTCGCGGAAATTCGCCGCCATCATCCGCCAGGATTCCAGCCAGAGTGAAGCATCCTCATCACTGAAGGCCGCGGAAGACATCACGTCGGGAATGCATCCTATGAGCCCCTGCCCCAAAGCGCCGAGCATATTGTGTTTCTGGTAAATTAACAGAAGCACCTTGATCGACAGCTGGAGGATCTTAGGATCGAACAGGCTTGGGATAAGACGCCGGATCAGGGCTCCTGTGTCGCCGGCATCAGGATTCTCCGAGTGGGCGAACCGGTCAAGCGCCTCGTCCAGATGGGCCGCGGCTTCGCACCAGCGGTCGAGGGCCAGAAGGAGCTCGACCACTTTATAACGGACGAAGGAAGAATCCTCTCCCAGTGAAATGGCTTTGCGGAAGCACTCCAGGGATTCGTCGTACTGCTCCTTCCTGTAAAGGGCCGATGCTTTAAGCACCCATGCCCCCGCCTCCGTCGGGCTGAGCTCGATTGCTTTTTGAACCTGTTCCAGCGCCTCATCCGGGCGGTTCAACTCAATCAGCGCGGCGCATTTGTGTATGCGCGCCTTTGGATTTGCCGGCTCCAATTGGACCGCTTTTGAAAAGGCTTCAAGGGCTTCCTGGAACAATTCGAGGTCCGCCAGCGCGGCCCCGCGCGTCGTCCAGGCGGCGGCGTCTTTGCCATCCAGCTTAATAGCCACATCGGAAGCATTCAGCGCCTCGCTGGGACGGGAGAGATTGATGAGTATGGAGGCCTGGGTGCACCACGTCTCGACTGAATCCGAATTGAACTGGATCGATTTGTTGCATGAGGAGAGCGCCTCTTCGTATCGCCCGATCCGGTTGAGGATCCAGGCGTGCCACCGCAGGGCTTCCGCGTCCCGGGGATTTGAGCCTACGATCTTGTCGTAGACACGGGCGGCTTCTTCAAATTGCCCGAGTCGAATGAGACAGAAAGCCTGTGCAATCAGGTCCTGTTTCAATCCCCGGATGGCCGCAAGCTCCTCGGCGGCCATGAGAGCTTTGTTATAATCGCCGCTCTTGACCGAGGCGTTATATTCGCCGCAACACTCCCGGATCCGCGGATCTTCCCAATGCTGCTCCAGGATTTCGAGCGGCGGAACATAGTTCTGTTCCGCCACGCCCTGGGATGGCAGTGCGGCCAGCTTCTGCTTCAGTTCGGCCGGAGAATACCAGAGCCGCAAAAAATCAAGCAGGAGGCCGATGGGTTTGCCGCGGTGTTTTTTAACCTCAAAGGAAAGGCGCATCAGCGGCTCGCGCAGCTCGTAATAGCGGCTCTCCCCTATCTGAAAAGACTGCAGGTGCCCCAATTTGCAGAGGGTCTCCAGCTGCGCCGAGGCAGTTGCAGGCGCTATGAAGCAGGTCCGGGAGACATCGGCAGGTCGAACCGGGTGGCGATCTTCGCAAACATATTCGATAATCTTGCGCTGCTCCACAGGCAGCGCCGCAATGCGCGAGTTGTAGTAGGGCGTCAGGTCGTCGACCGTCTCCATCAGCGGCCTTACGAGCTCCTCGATCGACTCATGCGCGAGCAGCGGGGCAAAAACCACGTAGGCCCGGTGGTTGCCGCCGGCAAGATAGCGCAGGGCGCGGACCCGCGATCGGCCCCGCGGCGTGCCAATCAGGGAAATAAGCTCCCGGTCGTTCTGGTAGATCGCCATTTTGGAGATCAGCCGGACTGCGTCCTCGAAATTCAGCTCATGCAGCAGCTCTACTCGGAAAAACTCCTGTTGAAAAGGAGAGCCGGTAGGGAACACGCGCGCCAGAGGTCCCGGCGAACTGGCGACCATGCAGCAGAAGCCGCTTTCACGCAGAAAACGATACAGCTTCAATTCCTCTGCCCGGCCGAGCTTCTGCAACAAATCGTCGAAATTTTCCGCCAGGATCAGGATGGTGCGTTTCCCGGCAAGCTCCTTTATCAGGCCGGAGGCTGCAGACTCGACTTCTCCGGAATCGAGCTCATACAGCGATGCCAGACGCTGGTCAACAACCTGGCCTTTCGTGCCCTCCGATGCCAGGGCCCGCAGGATCCTGAACAGCAGATCCCGGAAAGAGGACACTCCCCATTCCTCCTCACGCAGCCATGCAATGAGAAGGTGGTCTTTGAGCTCCTCCACCGCCCTGAGCCGGTAGTAAATCATTGAAATCAGGTGTGTCTTGCCGATCCCTCTGGGCCCGACGAGCAGGCTGTTTTGTTTGGAGTGAGTCAACGCGCTGATGCCGATGCGCTCCAGGATGCTCTGCAGCAGCTGTTCACGCTGGACGAAGATAGCCTCCAGCGCTTCCGGCGTCATCAGGCTTGGAGTAAAACGTGAAAGAAACTGTGATTCCATAGATTCGGTCGGAACGGGCACTTATGGCACGGCTTTCGCTGAAACCCGATTCACGGCACCCGCATTGGGCTCAACGGATGCAGGCTAGGCGTGTTTCTCCACATCTTCCAGGCCGTAATCCTTCATTTCGATGACGCTTTTGACTCCGAGCAAAGCGCAGGTGTTGTCGTAGATCTGCTTCATCACCTTCTTCGCATTCTGGAGTTCCTCGATCTTTTGCCTGGCCCGGGCGACTTCCTCGCTCAGCTCCTTATCGAGATGATCCAATTCGTCCCTGGCCATCTGTCTCATGGTTTCATATCTGGTTTTCTGATCGCTTGTCATATCTCATCCACAGTCATTACCCCCGGCCGGGCCGGAGATTTGATTAATTTTCCATCGAAAGCGGCCACGAGCTTCTGCTCAGGATTGCCCCACGCCCTGCGCCCCGAAAAACGGGCGGATTGAAATTCGCCCGGATCCACGCGATCCGGGCGAGGCCGGCGACTTACCTTCCCTCGCCGAAGTTTATGGAAACCTGTTCTTTACTGGCGGCGCTCACGCCGTTGGCTGATGACGGCTTGAACTTCCACTGCATAAGCGCCTCCTCAGCCGACTTATAAAGCTGAGACGGACCGGAGACAGCCTTTGCGCGCAGCACATCCCCTTTCTCGCTTATGTCTGCCTCGAGAACGACGGTTCCCGAAATTCGCTGTTTTCTTGCCGACCGGGGATAGACGGGCGGCACTTCCTTGATGGGTTCAGCCTTGGTCGAACCCATAGAAATGCCTGAATTGGCATAAGATACCTGTCCGGCAGCGCCCGCTGCCGAGGCGGCGCTCCTGCCTGAAGAAAAAATCCCGGCCAATTTTGGCTTGAGGAATTTATAGGCAGGAATTCCCAGAATGGCCAATACAGCCGCAATTCCCAAGATCGCCTTCACCCTCGCAAAGCGTTTCCGGGAAACCACCTGGTTGCGAAAGAGTTCCAAACGGTTCCATGCCTGTTCATCAGGATCGGCGTTTAGCTGGGGCCTTTTCGAGACGATTTTCGCCTGTGCCGCAGGAGTTGCGGCAATCGAGGGGACCTCCGCCTGAAGGGATTGCGCCTGTTTCGGTTTTGGGTCCCTTCGATCCGTGATCGGTATTACTTTGGACTTCAGCTGTTCCAGTTCGCTGAGGGCCTCGTCAATCTCCTCGTTGATTTCCTCAAATTGGAACACCGGTTCCGGAAGACCGTCTTCCCCGGTTTTTGCGGCCGGTGGCGATTGGACGGTGTCGGCAGGGCGAATTGTCTTTTTTTCTTCAACGATTTCAACAACTTCGGCTTGCTGAGGTTCCTTCATTCCGGAAGAAATACTGGCCAGCTCATCCAGAAAGCCCGAAACCAGGGTGTCAACACTTCCAGTATTCGTTTCGGCCTGGGGAGCTTTTTCTTCCGTGTTGTTTATTTCATTTGTTCGGCTTCGCGGCATCGGATAACTCACTTTGCGCCTATTACGGTGATTCATCTGCGCAAGATAAACATCCCAATAAATGCCGGCATGCGGGTAGCTTTTCTAAGTGCCGGGAGCAATAGCCGGGCTCAGGAACCCATCCCCAAGCAGGGCGGGCCTGTTGGTTTGTGAGCATTCGTAGGGTAGACCGGACACATTAACATGTCAATAGTCTTGAACCTGCAGCCAAGGTGAGGCTAAAGTTCAAGAGGAAGCCCTGAGCGGAGGTGGAATGATGACGGAGACCAGGAAAAGATTTGGAATCGCAAAAATAATGGGAATTGTTTTGGTGCTGTTGGTGGTCCTTGTTGCAGCAATCCCTTTCCTTTTGGACCTTAATCAGTTCCGCCCCCAGATTGAAACCCAGCTTTCCGGCGCGCTTGGCCGGGACGTCAAAGTCGACAGCCTGAGCCTCTCCCTGCTATCCGGCGGCATCCAGGTGAAAAATATCAGCATTGCCGACAATCCGGCATTCAGCAGTTCTGCATTCGTACAGGCGAAATCGCTGCAGGCGGGCGTCGAACTGAAGCCCCTGATTTTCTCTAAATCGGTCCGCGTTACCGGAATATCGCTGGATGGCCCCGCTATCACCCTGAGACGGTCTTCAAGCGGCAAGTGGAATATTTCGGACCTGGGGAGCAAGGCCGGAGCGCCGAAGGAAGTTCCGGGAACGTTTCCGGGAAAACCAGCAGGGACAGATGTTTCCATTAAACAGCTCAAAATTACAGGCGGCCGGGTTACCATCATCGGATCAAACCGGAAATCGACTGTCTACGACAATGTCAACCTCGTGGTGAATGATCTATCCTTCATATCTGAATTTCCCTTCACGCTGACCGCTTCGCTTCCCGGCGGCGGCAATTTAAAGCTGGAGGGCAGAGCCGGACCTCTAAGCACGGCGGACATGGCGCGCACCCCTCTGTCGGCGGATCTCGCTGTTTCGAAGCTTGATATTGTCACGTCGGGATTTGTCGCATCGGATTCCGGCCTTTCGGGAGTCATGGATTTCAAGGGCACGGTCTCATCCGATGGCAGCAAGGCGCGCAGCAGCGGCCACGCCCAGGCCGGCAGGCTCCAAATCGTCAACGGCGGAGCCCCTGCCGGCCGGCCGGTGTCCCTGGATTATGGCATCGACTTCGATCTGGCGCAGCGGAACGGAGTGCTGAGCGAAGCAAAAGTTGGGTACGGCAGCGCAACCGCCCGTCTCACCGGGAATTACAGCCTGAACGAGGAAAACGTATTGCTGCACATGAAGGTGCAAGGCGCCGACATGCCCCTTCAGGAGCTTCAAACCCTGCTCCCGGCATTCGCTGTTACGCTGCCCAGGGGTGCTTCGCTTCAGGGAGGCACGCTGAACATCCACATGGCCGCTGAAGGACCCATCGAAAAAATGGTGATCGCGGGCACGGTGGACATTAACCGGACCCGCCTGGCGGGATTCGATCTTGTGGGCAAAATGTCCGCCCTGGCTGCGCTGACCGGACTTAAGCCGGATGACGCAACGGCCATCGAAAAGTTTGCAGCATACATAAAGCAGACACCGGAAGGAACTCAGGTGCGCAATCTTCTTATGATCGTTCCGGCAATCGGAACCCTCTACGGCAACGGCAGAATCGGCGCAGACCAGTCGCTTGATTTCAAAATGCGAGCCCGTCTGAAGCCGTCGGGTGGAATTGTGCAGAGCCTGGGGAAACTGGCGGGAAGCAATACCCTGGAAATCCCCTTCTTTATTCGCGGCACAGCTTCCGATCCCAAATTTGTCGCCGATATGAAAGAAGCGGGCGGCGGTCTGCTGGGGTCTTTGATTTCAGGGAAGAGCGGAAAAAAGGAACAAACGGATTCGGGCAAAAGCCTGGAAGGGTCGCTGCTCGAGATGATACAGAAAAAGAAATAACGGAAATATGTTCGGAAAATCCCGCTTATGCTTCACGGCGGCGGCGCTGCTGGTCTTCGCTGCGGCAGCCAACGCTCAATCGAACCAGCACGAACAGCTGGAGCGGAATCTCATTGAAGACCGCTTGCGGCAATACGCCGGGCCGAATCCTGCGCGCGGGATCACGATGGTGAAACTGTTCGCGGAAGCGGGCTGCAGCGGGGAGCGATTGCAGGAACAGCCGGTGGATCACGCCGACGCGCCGAACGTTATATGCAGGCTTCCCGGCAACGGCAACGGAGTGATTATCGTCGGGGCGCATTTCGACTATGTCCCCGCAGGCGAAGGGGTTGTGGACAATTGGAGCGGCTCTTCGCTTTTGCCCAGCCTTTATCAGAGCCTGAGCGGGATGCCCAGGCGTCACACTTTCATTTTTATAGGCTTTACGGGGGAAGAAACGGGATTTTTCGGTTCCAGGTCCTACGTAAGGCATCTTTCAGAAGATGAGGCCGCCCGCATAAAGGCCATGATCAACCTGGACACGCTCGGGCTCGGCCCTACGGAAATCTGGATCAGCGACAGCGATCCGGGGCTTGTGGAAAAATTGGCCAATGTAGCCTACGAATTAAAGCTGCCTCTTCGGGGCATGAATGTGGACGGCATCGGCGACAGCGACGGCCGGCCTTTTAAAGACCGCGGCATACCCGTCATTACGCTGCATTCGGTCACGGCAGACAACCTGAAGATCCTGCACACGAATGAGGATAATTTCGGTGCTATCAAGCTTGAGGACTACTACAACAGCTATAAGCTGATCGCCGCCTATCTTGCGGCCCTCGATACGGCACTAGCCAGGTAAATCTGCGCGCATGTGCGTCCGAATCAGGAATACATTAGTTTCAGGGCTTCCATAATCCCCTTCATTAATCCGAAAGCTTATATTTTTCGGAACACCGGAGAAGAGTCAGGTTCCAGCATTTGTCAAACTTATTCTGCCTCACCGGCAGAGCCGATGGCTATCCCAATGGATTGTCAGGCTCTCCCGCCGGATGGACATACCATCCGCCTTGACAACGCCCCGGAAAAAAGAAAAGGATGGAGGCTGTTCTGGTAAGCGGAGAGCTCCATGAAAAACAAAAAAGTCGTGATCGTCGGCGGCGGCATCGCCGGTCTCTGTATGGGGATTTATCTGCAGAAAAACGGCTTTGAAACCGAAATCGTGGAAATGCACTCTGCGGCGGGAGGCCTGGCCACAGCCTGGAAGAGGAACGGATATACGTTTGAAAATTGCATTCATTGGTTTGTCGGCTCGAAGACAGGAGAGGACATGAACTCGACCTGGAAGGAGGTCTTCGATCTGAGCAAGCTGGATTTCTATAATGATTCCGTCTATGAGGTGATCGAGCAGGAGGGGCGGAGCCTCGTCGTATACCGGAATGTCGATCGCATGGAACAGGAATTCCTGGCCAGGGCGCCCGAAGATGCGGAAGCCATCCGGCATTTTGCAGGGCTTGTACGAAAGCTGGCCTCGTTGAAGCTGCCCGGCGGAGACAACCCGTTTTCCCGCCTGTTTTCCTACATCAAAGCAACGCCCTATCTCTGGCTGGTGGGCAAAAATTCAAAAATCACGATGGGAGAGTATGCGGAGAGATTTACAAATCCTCTTGTGAAAAGCTTTTTTACCTCCGGTCTCGGCGAACTGTCCCTCCTGGCCATCGCCTTTTCTCTGGCCTGGATGTCGCGGGGCAACGCGGGTTATCCCATTGGCGGTTCGCTCAAGATCATCGGTCTTATTGAGGAGCGATATAAAGCGCTCGGCGGCAATATACGGTTCGGGGCGAAAGTCGAAAAAATTGTCGTGAAAAAGGGTAAAGCCGCAGGAGTCGAGCTTTCCGGAGGCAGGGGGATTGCCGCCGACGTCGTAGTATCGGCGGCAGACGGCCATTCGACAATATTCCATCTGCTGGGCGGAGAATTCCTGAGCGACGAGGTCGAGAAGGCCTTCAAGATCTATAAGCCGTTTCCTTCCTACGTGCTGGTATCGATAGGCGTCCGGGCCGATCTGCGGGCAGAGCCCAACTTTATCGGCCTGCGCCGGAACGCCGCAGTCCTCGTGGACCCCAAAACCCGCACCGATTTCCTGGCTTTCCGCATCTTCAATTTCGACCCGACCTTCGCGCCGGAGGGAAAAACCGCTGTCACATGTCTCATGACAACGAGATTCCATGAATACTGGGTGTCCCTGCGCCAGGCGGACAAGGCGAAATACGATGCCGAAAAGGCGAGAATCGCGGATGAGGTCGTGAGCGTCTTCCTGGAGCGCTTCCCGGCGGCGAAAGGCGCCGTTGAAGTGGTGGATGTGGCAACACCCGCAACGGTCATCCGATATACCGGCAACTGGAATGGAAGCATGGAGGGCTGGCTGATGACGCCGGAAACGGGCATAAGGCAGCTTCCGCTCACTATCCCCCGTTTGAAGGACTTTTACATGATCGGCCAATGGGTCAGCCCCGGCGGAGGTTTGCCTTCGGGCCTGCTGACCGCCAGAAACGCCGCACGAATGATCTGCCGGGACCACAAAACAAAATTCAAAGCGGTTTGAGCCTCACGGCCCTGTGATCCTTGAACCCGGCATCCGGATACTTTATAACTAGTTTCTGTCGCGAAATGCGACATCCAGGCCCGGAGGGCCGGCAGAAAATAGCCCCGGGCGTGAGCCCGGGGTAAGGATTAGGAAATTAGAAAGCCCCGAAGGGGCGACACTAAAACCAATGACCGGAACAATTTGTGCCGCGCCTTTGGCGCTCATTTCCTATTCGCCCATAAGCCCGGCCTGCCGGCCCTCCGGGCCTAAATTCTGAGTTTCGCGACAGAAACTAACTACCCGGTCATTTTCATTTGTCCATAAAGGAGAGACTGCGTGGCTCATCAGTACATTTATGTGATGAAGGATTTGCGGAAGGTATATCCGCCGAACCGCGAAGTCCTGAAAGGGATCTGGCTGTCATTTTTCCCGGGAGCGAAGATCGGGCTGATCGGCGCCAACGGCGCCGGCAAAAGCACGCTTTTGAAAATCATGGCCGGCGTGACCAAAGATTTTCTGGGCGAAGCGTGGCCCGCCGAAGGCACCAGGGTCGGCTTTCTGCCGCAGGAACCCGAACTGGATCCTTCAAAGAACGTGCTCGGCAATGTTGAGGAGGGAGTCCGGGCGACAAGGGATTTGCTGGAGACCTTTGATAAAATAAACGCCCGTTTCGCCGAGGAGATGTCCCCGGACGAGATGGACAGGCTGCTTGCAGAACAGGCGCGGGTGCAGGATGCCATCGATGCCTGCAACGGCTGGGAAATCGAGCGCACGCTCGATATCGCAATGGATGCGCTGCGGCTCCCGCCGGGCGACGCCGACGTCGCGAAGCTCTCCGGCGGCGAGCGGCGGCGGGTAGCCCTCTGCCGGCTGCTGCTCGAGCGTCCCGATCTATTGCTGCTTGATGAGCCCACCAACCACCTCGACGCCGAGTCGGTCGCCTGGCTCGAACGGTTCCTGAAGGATTACGCCGGCACCGTGGTTGCCGTAACACACGACCGCTATTTCCTCGACAACGTCGCAGGGTGGATTCTCGAGCTGGACCGCGGCGAGGGAATCCCTTGGGAAGGAAATTATTCCTCATGGCTCGACCAGAAGCAGGCGCGGCTCGAAGTGGAAGAGAAGCAGGAATCCGCACGGCGGCGCACCCTGCAGCGCGAGCTGGAGTGGGTGCGCATGTCGCCCCGCGCGCGGCAAGCCAAAGGCAAGGCGCGTCTGAACGCTTATGAGAAGCTGCTTGCCGACGAGGCGGAAGCGGAGAAGCGCGTTCAGGCGACGGACCTGCACATTCCCCCGGGGCCGCGGCTGGGGGATCTTGTGGTCGAGTCCATGAACCTCAGGAAGGGTTATGGCGATAAAATCTTGATCGATGATCTGTCTTTCAAACTGCCGCCGGGCGGCATTGTGGGAGTGATCGGCGCAAACGGGGCCGGGAAGACGACGCTGTTCCGGATGATAGTCGGCGAGGAAGCTCCCGATAGAGGGACTCTCAGGATCGGCGAAACGGTTAAAATCGCTTATGTCGACCAGAGCCGCGAGACTCTGAACGGAGAACGCCAGGTCTGGGAGGAGATCAGCAATGGACGCGACACGGTTCTTTTGGGAAAACGCGAAGTTCCGGCGCGGTCTTATGCCGCAGCGTATAATTTCAAAGGCTCGGATCAGCAGAAGCGCGTGAAGGATCTGTCCGGCGGCGAACGCAACCGCGTCCACCTTGCCAAGGTTTTAAAGAGCGGCGGAAGCCTGCTGCTGCTCGACGAGCCGACCAACGATCTGGATGTCGATACGCTGCGGTCTCTCGAGGATGCGCTCGTGTCGTTCGCCGGTTGCGCCGTGGTGATCAGCCACGACCGCTGGTTTCTGGACCGGATCGCCACGCACATCCTTGCATTCGAAGGGGACTCGAAGGCAGTGTGGTTTGAGGGAAACTATCAGGACTACGAGGCGGACCGCAAGCGGCGGCTGGGGGCGGTTGCCGACCAGCCGCACCGGATCAAGTACAAGCCGCTGGTAAGAGGCTGAAAAGCAGCCGGGCCTTCGATGGTTTCGCCGGCATTCGGCTCCGGAGGCCTGTCCGTAAATTTAACGCGGACGAACGCCGATAAACGCTGACGCACGCTGAAAAATTATTGATAATCCATGATCCCACAGGGTTGCCGCATCAAGTGCGGCAACCCTGTGTTGGTTATGTTGGCTACGGCGTATCCAAGCGAACGATGGTCGGGTTGGGCAAGCCCGTTATACCCTCGTAGGCGACGCTGCCAAGGTACTTCGTGGCAGAATCAAGGCCGCTGAAGGTCAGATCAATTGCACCGGTCTCGCCGATTTCCGCAATGTCAGGCGCACTGACCGTCATGTTGCCCTCCGCAGCATTGCCCAGCACCCATGTGAACAAGGTGAACGTCGATGGATTTCCAGTTGCGTATCCATCGACCTCAATATAATAGGTACCCTCCGCGGGATTGAGCAAATTAACCTCTTCGTTGGAAGTGGCGCCGCCGCTCGAACCCACCAGAGTAAATGCACTGTTGTAGACATACAAGTCCAGATCGCTTGCAGGGCTGACATTCGCGTCGAACAGGGAGAAGCGGGCATATGTAGTCCCGGCCGGAACATCCACTTCGTAGAGTTGATATCCGCCGGTGTTCACGGAGCCATTGAAGGTCGTTGCGGGTAACAGCCCGCGGGCTGTAGCCGTGAATGGCCCGGTATAGCCAAAGCTCACGTTGTAGCTGATCGGGTCCCCGGCGCCGGAAACCTGCGTCGGCGCTCCCAAAGCAACCGGCTTGACGACCATGGGGATGCGGACATTGTGCACGCCGTCGGTCCATGTGAGTTGCCCGCCGGTATATGTATTCAGTGCCGCAGTAGTGCGGGTGAACTTGATGGCGAAAGTGCCGGTTTGGCCCGGAGCCAGCGTCAGCACAGCCGGAGTGATTTCAACAGAGAAGCCGGTCATTCCGGCAAGGGAAGGCATATACGTTGCTTCAGCACCGACATTGGTAACCTTGCGTGTCACGGTCTGCGCACCGGCCATTTCGCCGATGGCGATCGAGGCCACGTTCAGGTCGCTGGGATCTGTAGAGTAGCCCATCGATTCCAGCGCGCTGCATACTGTGGGGTTCACGCCGGTCGTTGCGCCGCAAAGGAACGCCAGCCAATTGTTCCAGCCTGCGTTGAACACCAGGCCCGGATCGGCGGCGCCATTGGGCTGAATGTGACCGGCGCCCTGGCGGAATATCACCAGCGGGTGGGTGTTCGGGCCATCCAGGATATCGTAGGCGGAGGTCATTATCGCCGACTTGATCATCATCGGCGTCCAGTCAGGATGCAGTCTCTTAAGCAGCGCCGCCAGACCGGCCACGTGCGGCGTGGACATGGAGGTGCCGCTGTAAAGGTTAAAACTGAGCCCGCCGCCGCTTGCCGGCGAAACCGCGGCCAGAACATCCTGCCCGGGAGCCATCACATCCGGCTTCAGCAGGTCTCCCCCGCCGGCCCTCAGCGGACCGCGCGACGAGAAGGTTGCTGTGAATGGGGCGGGTGTCGTGTAATCGATAACAGCCTTATTGATGGTCGCGGTGGCTCCGTCGCCGGCCGCGTAGGCTTTGACCGCCGCACGATCGGCTACATCCAGATGCACGGTCGGAACAGAATGGAAATCGGCATTGAGCGTCTGGCCTGCTGCAGTGTTGACCAGGATCATGCCCGCTCCGCCGGCTTCCATGACCGCATAGCTCTTGTTGACGCGCGCGGTGACGCCGCGGTCGCAGACGACGATCTTGCCGGCGACCTTTGCAGGATCGAGCACGTTGCCGCCGTCAAGCGAGCTGTAACAGAGCGCAACCTGCGTTGGATCCGCACCGGGCAGACCGGCCGCAGTTGAATCGATCAAGGGCGCCGTTACAGCCGCGGCCGCCAATGAAGGACCATAGTAGGTAGCGCCGTTGCCCAGAGTCACAGAACCGTTAACACTGCGACTGTGTGTGCCGGCAGCTACCGTCGTGGTCCACGGGCTGGGGTGCGCCACGGTTGAGGCAGTCGGGCCGTTGTTGCCTGCTGATGTCGCAACGAAGATGCCTGCATTCGCGGCATATAGGAAGGATACTTCCACGGGGTCAAGGAAATTTGTCTGCGAGCCGCTGACCGAATAGCTGATCACATCGACACCATCCACGACCGCCTGATCAATCGCGGCAACCAGATCGGAATTGGTTCCGCTTGCCGTCGAGGCGTCCTGAGCGGACCACAATGCCTTGTACATAGCGATGCGGGCGCGAGGCGCAATGCCGCTTATTTTGCCGAAAGCTTCCGTTGGACCGGTCGCCTGGACCCCATTATTTCCCCCGGCAGTGGAAGAAGTATGGGTTCCGTGGCCGTTATAATCGCGCGCTGAAACAAATTCCCAGGGCCGCTGCGCCTCGATGCCGGCGTTTCCGCCCCAGGCTTCATTAAAGTACTGCGCCCCGATCAGCTTCTGGTTGCACATTGAGGCAACGAATCCCTCGCCGGGTACGCATTTGCCGTGCCAGCCCGGGATCTGCTGATAGCTGAGTTTGCCGTCTTTGGTGGCGTTGCCGTTCTTGCTCGTCCGGTCGGTAAAGCTGAGGCTTTCCGGCCATATGCCGGAATCCACCATCCCTATGATGATGCCTTCGCCCGCTTTGCCCACACCGCCCAGTTGACTCCAAAGCCCGCCCGGGGCGTCAAGGCCCAGGAATGTGGGTGTAGAGGAGGTATCCATATGATGGATTTCATCCTTGCTCACAGCTTCCACGCCGGCGACCTTTTTCATGGCCTCAGCCTGAGCTTCGCTCAATCTTGCCGCAAAGCCGTTGTAAGAATAACGGTAGTCGTACAGCTTGCGTCCGCCGCCCACGGCCGCCAGGGCTTCGTTGTGGCGGCTGTCAAGATATCCCACATACTTGATAACATCGGCGTTGTATGGATCTATCTTCCGCCCCCTCCCGGGTTGGGTAGCCTTGTAGCCTGCTATTCCGCCCCCATAGGCCACAACAGGAGCTTGAACCATTTGAACGATGTAGACGTCAGAGGCAATTATTTCTTTTGCCAGGCTTGCGCCCGGATCCGGACCCTGCGAAACCGCAGGCAATGCCAGGACCAGCGCCGCCAATAGAGTGAACCAAGGCAGCAGTCTCTTTGTCTTCATAAAACCTTCCTTGTCGATGGATTGGATTCTGTGAATCCGCACGAGCACTTACAGATTTATTCAATGCATGCTACACGCAACATCCGAAATCGCGTGGACAGGGCACAACCCTCCCCACCAATAAGATAAGCAATTTGGCATCCAGGATCGTGAATTTCTTAAATTATTGATATATATATAGATACAGTAACGCTTGCCTGCGGCCGGCTCCAATTATGTAAAAAACTCTTACATTCAACGACGGCCGCCCCTGCCAACATTGATGCTAAGTGCCTGTGAAAGCAAGACATCCGTTGGCATTGAAGCAGTGTAAAGCCGGTTTACAGTGAAATCCGGGCTGGTAAGTCTGAGGGCTGAAACTGCAACCTGCAAAGCAGCCACGAATTCGTGTCAATTCGTGGCTGCTTTTTGTGATCCTCACTTCTTCCGCTTCAGCAGCGCATCCAGACCGGCAAACGGACTATAAGTCGAGACGGACGACTGCGGGCCGCCGGCTTCGGGCCCATCGGACCAGTCGGCGACCGAATGCCGGTCGTGCTCGTTGTCGTGGCAATACACGCACAGCAGTTCCCAGTTGCTGCCGTCGGGCGGGTTGTTGTCGTGGTTGTGGTCTTTGTGGTGAACGGTCAGCTCCCGCAGCCGCTTGCCCTCGAACTCGCGCCCGCAGCGCCCGCAAATCGGCGGGAATATTTTGAGCGCCTGCTCGCGATACCCCCTCATGCGAGCTTCCTGCTCGCGCCGCAGCGCGGCAACAAAATTCCTGTCGCTATCCGGCCGTGATTTGTTTTGGGCCATGAGATTCTCCGTCCTGAATACTTTCCGCGTACACGCCGATTGAATCCCTGCAGGCTATCATTGTAATGGAACCAGGTGCCCTTTTTGTCAACGGAATAGTCTATAATCAGAGGATGTCGAGGTGCATATGAAACCGATTCGTGTTGGTCTATTGGGACTGGGTACTGTCGGGGCGGGGGTTGCCAGGGTCTGGCATTCCCATCGCGAAGAGCTGGAGGAAAAAATCGGCGCTCCCGTTGTGTTGAGCGCCATTGCGGATCTGGACGTCCTGAATCCGCGCAAGGGCCTCACGCTCACCGAGCTTCCTCTCACGACGGATCCCGCTGCGGTGCTGAACAATCCCGACGTGGATATAGTCGTTGAACTGATCGGCGGCCTCGAGCCGGCGCGAAGCTATATCCTGCGCGCCCTGGCCAACGGCAAGCACGTCGTGACGGCCAACAAAGCCCTTCTGGCAACTCACGGAGACGAGCTTTACGCCGAAGCACGCCGCCAGGGCCGGATGCTTTCGTTCGAGGCCGCCGTCGCCGGGGGTATTCCGCTGATCCGGTCCGTCAAGGAAGGCCTGGTGGCCAACCGCATCACGTCCCTTTATGGGATCGTCAACGGCACCTGCAACTACATCCTCACCAAAATGACGGATGAAGGTCAGGAATTCGGCCGCGTCCTGGCGGAGGCGCAGGCAAAAGGTTATGCCGAAGCCGATCCGACCTTTGATGTGGAAGGGATCGACTCCGCTCACAAGCTTCAAATCCTGTCCACGCTGGCTTTCCGGACTTCCGTAAAGCTCAAGGACATCTATGTTGAAGGCATCTCCAAAATAACGCCCGAGGACATCACCATCGCCCGGGAGATGGGGTTCCGCATAAAACTGCTGGCCATCGCCAAGGCCACCCATGGAGCCCTGGAACTGCGCGTGCATCCGACGATGATTCCTGAAAGCTCGCCCCTGTCGGCCGTTTCGGGCGTGTTCAATGCCATCTTCCTGAACGGGGACGTCGTGAACGACCTCATGTTCTATGGACGCGGCGCCGGGCAGATGCCCACGGCTTCGTCGGTATGGGCCGATATCGTGGAAATCGCCCGCAGGCTGGCTGCCGGGCAGGCGGCGGTTCCACAGGATCTCCCGGTGCTGGGTCACAAGCCGCTGGCTCTGAAGCCCATGGAGGAGGTTTCTTCGGCCTACTATCTGAATGTGTCCGTCCTGGATCAACCCGCGGTCCTTGCCCAGATCGCCGGAATCCTCGGCAAATATGAGATCAGCATCGCCAGCGTGCTTCAGAGGGTCCGCCAGCATGCCAAAGCCGTCCCTGTCGTGATGATGACGCATGAAGCCTCGGAAGGATCGATGCAGAAGGCTTTGCAGGAAATCAACGCGTTGCGCGTGGTCGTCGCCGGAACCCGCATGATACGCGTGGAGGATTCCTAGCCGCAGGGGATGCCGCGAACCGGACCGTTTGGCCGGGAAGAGAATACGATTGGAGGATTGGATCATGCCTCAGCCTGGGGACGCAGCGCCGAGCGCCCGGGTAACGAACACCGAACCGTTGCCTGGATCAAGGAAGGTTTATGTCGAGGGAAGCAACGGCATACGGGTTCCCATGCGGGAAATCCATCTTCATCCTGCCGCGGATTCAAACGGCAGGAATGAAGGCAATTCGGTGATACGAGTCTACGATACATCCGGCCCCTATACGGATCCCGATGGGATCATCGACCTGCGACGCGGACTCCCCGAAATGCGCAAGCCCTGGATTCTGGCGCGCGGGAACTACGACGTGTCGCTGCCCGTATATCGGGCGGTTCCCGGCCACAGCGATCCCAACGCGCCTCTTCCGGCCTCGCGCAAGGTCTTGCGCGGCCGCGGGCCGGTCACCCAGATGCACTTTGCCAGGAAAGGCGTCGTGACTCCCGAAATGGAGTTCGTCGCGCTGCGGGAGAATCTCGGCCCTGAATTCGTCCGGGATGAGGTTGCCCGAGGACGTGCCATCATCCCGGCAAACATCAACCACCCCGAAAGCGAGCCGTCCGCGATCGGCCGCAATTTTTTGGTGAAAATCAACGCAAACATAGGAAATTCGGCCGTCTCGTCCTCGATTGAAGAGGAAGTGGAAAAGATGACCTGGGCGATCCGATGGGGTGCAGACACCGTGATGGATCTTTCGACGGGAAAAAACATTCACGAAACCCGGGAATGGATAATCCGCAACTCTCCGGTCCCGATCGGCACGGTGCCGATCTACCAGGCTTTGGAAAAAGTGGGCGGCAAGGCCGAAGAACTCTCCTGGGAAATTTATCGGGACACGCTGATCGAGCAGGCGGAACAGGGCGTCGATTATTTCACCATCCACGCGGGCGTTCTCCTGCGCTACATCCCCCTGACCGCAAGGCGCCTGACGGGAATTGTGAGCCGCGGCGGGGCCATCCTGGCCCGCTGGTGCCTGGCTCATCACCTGGAGAACTTCCTGTACACCCGGTTTGACGAAATCTGCGAGATTCTGAAAACCTATGATGTCGCGTTCTCCCTGGGGGATGGCCTGAGGCCCGGATCCCTTGCGGACGCGAATGACACGGCTCAGTTCGCGGAACTCGAGACGCTGGGAGAGCTTACGCTGAAGGCCTGGGAACACGAATGCCAGGTGATGATCGAGGGGCCCGGACACGTGCCGCTGCACAAGATCAAGGAGAATGTCGACCGGGAACTCGCGCTGTGCCACGAAGCCCCGTTTTATACCCTCGGGCCTATCGTCACGGACGCCGCCCCCGGATACGATCACCTAACCAGCGCAATCGGGGCCGCGCTGATCGGCTGGCACGGGACCGCGATGCTGTGCTACGTGACGCCCAAGGAGCACTTGGGATTGCCCGACAAAAAGGATGTCAAGGACGGCGTGATCGCCTACAAAATCGCTGCCCACGCCGCCGACATCGCCAAAGGGCATCCCGGCGCCACGGCCGTCGACGATGCGCTCTCTAAAGCGCGATTTGAATTCCGCTGGGAAGATCAGTTCAACCTTTCCTTCGATCCCGACACTGCGCGCGCGTTCCACGAAGAAACTCTCCCGCGGGAAGTCGCGCAGGTGGCTCATTTTTGCAGCATGTGCGGGCCCCAGTTCTGCTCGATGAAAATCACCCAGGATGTCCGCGACTATGCCTCCAGTCACGGCATTGATCCCGAAGAAATCCTGGAGTACGGGATGAAACGGAAAAGCCGGGAATTCGTCGAGGGGGGATCCGAGCTGTACAAGAAAATCTGAATCCGTTAACCGCTCCCACTCGATTGAGAATTTTGCCTGCAAACATTGGCCTCACGCGGAGACGCGGAGTTTGCGGAGAAAAGAAAAACTCCGCCGGCTCCGCGCCTCCGCGTGAGACCATGCCCTAATGAATCCTCCACCCGCAGAGCGGGTGGTATCAGGAAGCCCCCAGGATGGGGCCAGCGAGATTAATGCGAATTAATTTTTCGTCGGCCGTTACCCCGTCATCCAGCGGGCGGAGGACCAGCCCAGATGCGCGTGGGAATTAAACAGGCGCAAAAGCGGATGGGAGCCCCACTCGATGACGCTGATGGTGCCCGGGTCGAGAAACAGGCGCCGGGAAGCCTGAGGATTTACTCCCAGGGCCGCTGCAAGCAACGCCTTTATCGGCCCCACGTGGCTGACCAGCACCACGGACGAGCCCGCGAACTCCTCCTTCAGCTCCTCCGCCAGGCGAATCGCCCTCTTCTGGACATCGTTGATGGATTCGCCTCCGGGCGGCGCACAGGAAGGATCCGACTCCCAGCGGGCAAGCAGTTCGGCGTCGGGGCTGCCCAGCTCGAGAACTTCGGCGCGGCTGAGTCCTTCCCATCTGCCGAAACTGCCCTCGGCCAGCCGCGGGTCGATGCGAAGCTCAACGCCGCACGCAGTTTGAATCCGTGCTGCAGTATCCGCGGCGCGGCGCATGGGGCTGGAGACGATTGCGGCTATCGGAAGCTGCGAGAGCGCATCGGCAGCCTGGAGCGCTTGACGCATCCCATTTGCCGTAAGGGGCTCATCACGGGTTCCGAGATACCGCATCCGGATGTTTTCCGCGGTTTCGCCGTGGCGCACCAGGAAAAACCGCAACGGCTTTTTCAATAAGGGATCCATCGGCAACACACCTCGGCCTTTTTTGTGCGGACTTATACTATTATAGATCGGGTCTTTTCAGGAAAAGAGAATCGCCCGGCCAGCGTGCAAATTTTGGACTCGCGCGTATTCGGATGGAACCGCCGATGCCGACAGCTTCTGCTTCCAGAAAAATTGCCGAACTGACAGCCGCACTGCACTCGACGGACCGTTTGCTGATTGCATTCTGGGGCCTGCTGGCAATCGTCAGCCTGGTCCTGCATGCCCGGATCCCATCGTGGCGGCTTATTCTTCTGGCGGACCTCTGCACCGCCGTCCTGGTTTGCGTTATCGCATACGCTGCGCGCCGGACAGGCCGGAGAGCGCTGCGCTGGGTGCATGATTGGGCCGCGTATCCGCTGGTCGTGTTCACGTACAAGCAGCTGTATTTAATTATCGGGCCGATTCACAACTACAGGGATTACGATCCGCTGCTGATAGCCATCGACCATGGGCTGTTCGGGCTTCATCCTACAGAGTGGTTGGCAAAATTTTCCAACCCGCCGCTGACGGAGGCGCTGCAGATCGCCTACTCTCTCTTTTATGTCATATTCCTCGCGGCGGGTTTTGAGCTTTACCGAAGGCGGGACCTTTCGCAATTCCGGTATTTCAGTTTCACCATTGTCTATGGTTTTCTCGTATCCTACATCGGGTATTTTTTCCTGCCGGCCGCGGGACCGCGTTTCACGCTCCACGACTTTTCACAAATCGACAAAGAATTGCCCGGCCTTTTGTTTACGCCCGCTCTCCGGCAGTTCGTTAATTTTTTCGAATCCATCAGCCCGGGAGCTTCCAATGCCGCCGCCCTGGCGGCGGCGCAGCGGGATGTCTTCCCCAGCGGGCACGCCATGATGACGTTGGTTGCGGTTGTTTTGGCTCACAGATACAGGCTCAGGATCCGGGCATGGATATTCACTGTGGGATCGATGCTCCTGGTCGCCACCGTCTATCTTCGATACCACTACCTCATAGATATTTTCGCCGGCTTGCTTCTTGCGCTGCCTTGCCTGCTCACCTCCAGCCGGATGTTCAGATATTTTGATAGTGATCGGTAAGCATCCTCTCGCCGAGCCGGAAGCTTCACGGCTGCCGGCCCCTCAAAGGCATGCTTCGGGATTTATCAAACTCATGCCGCCTCACCGGCAGAGCCGGCGGATCTCCCAATGGATTAGCAGTCCCTGTGTGAAGGGCTCTGCAGGATTCCTGCCGGATCGGGCTATGAGGCCTGCTGCGGGTGCTGCATCAGTTCGATAAACTTGAGTGCGGCCGGGCTCAGGATCTGTTTGCTCCGGACGATAATGCCGAGCGGGCGGTAAAAACTCCTGTCGGTAAACTGGACTTGAACCAGGGCGCCGCTCTGGACTTCCTTCTGTGCGCTCAGAAGCGGCACAATCGACACTCCGGCGCCGATTTCAACGCTGCGCTTGATAGTCTCGATATTGTCGAACTCCATGGCAATTTGCACATGAACTTTATTTTCCTGGAAAATGCGGTCCAGGGCGCGCCGGCTCGCCATCGTTTTGCCGAAGGCCACAAAGTTTTGCCCATTCAGCTTGCCGATGTCTATCTGATGCCGGCGGGCAAGAGGGTGGTCCGGGGTACAGATCAGCACCAGTTTGTCTGCCGGAAGAGAGATGATGCGGAGTCCCTTGCGGCGTTCCGGATATGTCACGATTCCAAGGTCGAGGGCGCCCCTGAGGCAATCTTCGTAGACCTGCGAACCCTGGCTGAATTCGACATGAAGGTTGACCTTCGGGTAGATTTTGAGGAAGGTCTTGACCACGACCGAAATTTCATAGAGCCCGACACTGTAGATCGTGGCGACGCGCACGCTGCCTGCCATATCCTGGCCGATCGATTTCATCTCCAGCTGCATGTGTTCAAAACTGTCCAGGATCGAGCGCGAGCGTTCATAAAGCACGCGCCCCGCAGGCGTCGGTGTCACCGATTTGCCGTCCCGGCGCAGGAGTTGAGTTTCGAAACGCGACTCCAGATTTTTGACCTGCTGGCTGACGGCCGACTGGGTGATAAAATTGCGCACCGCGGCGCGTGAAAAGCTTCTGCTCTCAACCAGGTCACAGAAGACTCTGAGGGTTTCAATCTGCATGCGATCCTCCCGGAGTCCGGCGGCATCCGGTGATCAGGGCATTGGATTCGACGGCAGCGCTCGAATCCGTACCAGAGGACCCGGCGCCGATTTCAGAAATCTCCCATTACCATTAAGTATAAGTTGATCTGATCCATATATCAAAGTTATTCATTTCGCTTGATGCAGTCCGGACTCGACGGCGCAGCGGCCGCAAGGGAGAGATTTCCTGCACCGGGAGTTTCATGCTCGGGCCTATACCGGTTCAGGAGAAGCCAGGCAAATCGGTTTCTGCTCCGAAAATAGCGGCCGCGATGGATCCATTACACCATTCGTTCACCCAACTGAGCGTCGGCGAAGCCGATTTTCATGCACTTGGGTGCGCCCCGGGCGCATGGAGGACTGTCGCGAAACTCAGGCTTTCATGCCAAGCCCTGGAGAGGCGGAAAGAGTATAGCTCCGGGCTCGCTTCGCTCAGCCGGGGTAGGATGTTCGATAATGATGGCGTCCCGCAATGGGCAAAAAACTTTATACAGCAATACTTTCTACCCTTTCAGGGCCCTCCTCTTGCCGATTCTCACCAGGGATTCGATTCGCTCATCCCTGGCCATTCTCGGATCGCCCCTTGCGGGGCTTGGTTAAAAAACCTGTTTCGCGACTGAAACAAATTGGAGAGCGGCTCTGCCGGAGAATGCCTGTCTCCTGCGGCGGTTTGCGGACATCTTGTGCCTGAGGAAATTCGGGTCAGGCTTTTTTCCCTGGATATGCATCAGCGAGCGGTCAGTCCGCGTGAGTCTCCGGCGCGGACTGACGCAGGTTGACATACCGGGCCAGGACAAAACAGAGATCGGAAAGGCGGTTCAGGTATTGAAGGATCCGCGGATGGATCTTTTCAAGCCTGGACAGGGCGACACAGTGGCGCTCGGCGCGCCGGGCTACGGCCCGTGACAGATGCAGAGCGGCGCCGGCGCCCGTGCCGCCGGGCAGGATGAAGTTTTTCAGAGGTTTCAAGCTGCCTTCATATCGATCGATATCACATTCCATCATCCGCACATCTTCATCCAGGATTTGCTTCCTCGGTTCCAGCTTTGGGGGGGCAGCAAGCAACGATCCCAGGGTAATGATGTCGTTTTGGATGCGCCCGAGCGTCTGATCGACTCCCGCCGGCAGGACGTGGCTGCGGACCACGCCCAAAGAGGCGTTCAGCTCATCCAGCGATCCCACCGCCTCGATGCGCAGACAATCCTTGGAGACTCTTTCGCCCCCGATCAGTCCCGTTGTCCCATCATCGCCCGTTTTTGTGTAGATCTTAGCCACAGCATGCCCCCTGGTGCCCGCGCTGGTTCCTCCGCCGCGTCCTCCCGCTGCAGCGGTACCGGCCCGTTTGACCTTGCCATCCGCAGGATAGCACAATGGATGTCCTTCCGGGATGCCCCAGGGTTCTGAAAATGATTGTGCGCAAGAGCGGGAATCGGCGCGCGGCCGGATATAAAACAAAAAGCGTTCGCGACGGGAACGCTTCAGGAATGAACCGCGACAGGATCAGGCGGTCTTTTTCTCTTTACAGGCTATGCAAACGGATGTCCAGGGAACGGCTTTCAGACGAGCCAGGCTGATTTCCTCTTCGCAGATCGTGCAGATGCCGTACGTCCCGTTTTCGATCCTTTCGATGGCGGCCTCGATGGCGCGCAGCAGCTTCGCGTCTATTTGAAGCAGCCGGAGATTCACATGGACTTCGTTGTCGTCGCTGGCCTGGTCCACAAAATCCCCATGCCGCGTATCTTCCATGTTTTCCCAGTGGGCTTTCTTTCCCGGGGCATTGATGATGGAGTCGCGTTTCTGCTCAAGGGCTATTTTGAACCTTTTGAGATCCTTTTTGTTCATAAGCAGAGCCTCTGGTCAAAAACAATAAAATATAGACCAAAAAGGGTCTCATGTAAACCATCATTCCGATCCGCCAGCCGAATTGCATTTCGGCGGTATCTTCCCACAAGGTCCCGGGAAAGCGGCACCATTGCCGCGCTGCAAGCCGCAGGCCACCCGGCGTCCATGAGCCCTTTGGCCGGCGTTTCCAGGGCGTGCTTCCGTCAGGCTTTATGCATGCTCCGCGAAGCCGGAACCTTCCGGGCTGCAACCGGGTTGTGAGACCTATTTAGTTTCTGCTCCGAGAATAGCGGCCGCTATTTTCGGAGCAGAAACTATTTAATGAAAGCCAGTTCGTAGGCAGGAACGATCTCTACCGGATGATAGGACAGCTTTGCGTCGCGCAGTCCCTCATCACCCATGTCCTCTTCTCGATTGATGAATTCGAATCCCCGGGCTGCGATGACTTTCGCGGTTTCCCAGTTGATAACCTGGTAGAGCCCCTTATAGCTGCGCAGGGCCCGTTCGAAATGTATCGCGACAACCGCAGGGCTGATTGCCTCGTAAACGGAGAAAGCCACCGGCTTGCCCCGGACGGATATAAGCAGCCCCTGCTGATCAAACGGCTCGAAATGACGGAGGGTGCATTCCAGTGCCGCCAATTCCCGCTTCAGCATCCCTTCCACGACCGGACGTTCTTCTTCCGTAATCGATTGGAGCACATTGAAGCAGTCATCGATATTGGACGCCGTGAGAGATTCGCAGGACCAGGCGTAGAGGTTTGCAGCCTGTGACAACAGGTTGCGCTTTTTGGAATACTTCCGCCCCGCCAGCTGGGCCAGCGCCTTTGCGCTATAAAGATAATTGGAGACGGCCCGATCCTCCGCGACTGAAAAAGAGCGGACGAAATCCGGATTCTGCTCCAGAAACCGGCCGGATACGCCGACAATTTTCAGCGTATAGCTCAAATGGGCGGCTTCCCGCACGATCGACTGGGCAAATTCCTCCGGCAACACTCCCACCGGCTGCAGCAGGTGTATGTGCGGGTCCGGATCCAGAACGCAGGAAACAAGCAGAGTTTCCGGGGTGCCGAACGCCCACCTGTAATGGAAAAAAGGCTTCCAGGCGGCCAGGGTGGCGAAGGAATATCCGGTCAGAGGCTGCGGGTGGCGCTTGAGAAAATCCGCGAGCAGGCGGGGTTTGTCTATCTCGATAGCCCTGAATTCGAGGCCCAGGAAGGAATACGCACTCATCATCGCTTGCCGTATAGCATGGGCTGATAATCGACCAGCGGCCCGAATCCAAGTTCCCCGTAAAAGCCCTGGGTGCCGGGCTCGGCGACAAGGCCGATCCAGCCGATCTTTCGGGCCAGACAGAACTGAGTGAGCCTCTGAATGAGTTCGCGGCCGATACCCTTTTTGCGATGGGAGCCGAGAACGGTCACGTCCTGGATATAGGCATCGCTGCAGCCGTCGGAGATCACGCGTCCCATACCGATGATGTGCCCGTCGAGGGTCCGGGCGACCATGAAGCAAAGGCTGCCGCGGATCATCGCGGGGATGACGGCACGGGCTTCGGGGCTTTCCTGCCACCATCCGGCCGACCGGTAAAGCTCCACAATTTCCTCGACCGGCGCCGATATCACCGCCTCATATTCCACTTCGCTCATAGAGATTCCTTTCCGGCACACCCGCAATCGCAAGAAAATCCGCTGAAGCCTGGCTGCGGCCTCAGAATGGCGGCTCCCGAGGGCTAGGTTCCCGGCTCTCGCTACCCGTTATTTTTTGATGCGGCAACTCCCGAGGGTTCCGCAAGCCGATGGAGTTCCAGCCGCCCTGGCGATGGACCTGTGCGCCGAATCTTTATTTTTAAAGCGGAAGAGATTCTCCGGTCCCGGTTTTCACGGCCTGTTCGTAGATCCTGGCAGCCAGCGCAACATCCTCCAGCGCAATTCCCTGGGACTCAAAGAGGGTGATTTCGCCGGCATCTTCGCGTCCCGGGAAATCCCCCAGCACCACAAGCCCGAGCTCGCGGGCATCTTCCCAGTAGAAATCGCCGGTTTCAACGGCGCGCGCGAGGTCCCCGGATTCCAGCATCGCCTGCTCGCGGGAGTCGACGACTACGCACGCGCTTTTGCCCACGGTTTCCGTGTCGATCTCCTGCCTGGAAATGAAGTTTGCGCCGATGGCATTGATGTGCGTCCCTTTGGACACCCATTCCGCCTTGAAAACGGGCTCGCTGGAAGTGGTAGCCGTGACAAGGATATCCGCTTCCCTAGCCGCCTCCTCAGGGCTGGCAGCCGGCCGGACGCTGATTCCGACGCTGGCTGCCATTTCTTTGCAGAACTGGTCGCGTTTATCGGCATTTCTCGAATAGGCAAGAACCATGTTGATGGGGCGAACGGCGCAGATTGCCTGAACCTGGGTTCGTGCCTGCAGACCGGTGCCCAAAATGCCAAGCCTGGTGGAATCCTGCCGGGCCATATATTTGGTTGCCACGGCCGAGGCAGCTCCGGTGCGCAGCTGGCCGAGCCGGCCGGCTTCCATCAACGCCACCAGCCGGCCGTCGCCCTGATAAAGCAGAACCATGAACCGGTTCACGCCTGAAATTGTAGTGTAGCTCTTAAGTCCGGCATAGCCCTGGCCCGGCAGGGATGCGCTCATTACATGAAGCATTCCGTGATCCACCCTGCAACGGCGCCTGGGGGCTATATCCGCCTTCTGCTCACCCTGTGACTTAAATGCCTGCTCGACTGCCTCGATGGCCATGCTCATAGTGGCCAGCTTTTCAACATCCTCTTCCCGCAGAAAAATTGCCATATGCGCCCCCAGCATCCATAACCCGAATAAAGCCGCACCGAACTTCTCAATATACTTGAGCTCTTCGGCCGCTCCAAGCCCCAAAAACGAATTCTACACAGTTCCATGGACCCGGGGCAAACTCTCCGTGAGCCCGGGCGATTATTGCCAGGGCAATGCGCGTTCGGATTGAATGGTTGAATGAGCAAGGGCGCAAGCCTATATTGATTCGAGTGCAGCGTCGGTGGCGGCACGAGCATGCGGGAATCTGATATTGCGCGGCGGAATGTCGAGGATATTGCCTGTACAGGATTATATCCGGATCGCACAGCTTTTTCGCGCAGAGCGAAGTGAGGGTAATCGATCCGGAGTCGCAGGTTGCGCATCGCGGCGTGTGACGTGCAACTTATGGCGGACAAGCCGGGATTCTCCGAAATAGCAAAGACCGCGGGACAATAGCCCCGTAGGTCTGCGGGATATCCATGATACGAACGGTGCACCGGGCCAAATACGTCCTGGCCGAACCCGATCTGCTTCTTAAAGATGCAGCGGTCCATGTCTCTGACCCCGGCCGCATCTCACGCATCGAGCCCTGGAACAGCCCGCCTGCGCATCTCCCGGTGGAAGTTGTGGACTGGGGCTCGGCGGTGATCCTGCCGGGATTGGTTAATGCACACGCGCACCTTGAGCTCACGGCTCTCAGAAACGAGCTGACTCAGTTCAGCTCTTTCTCTGACTGGATTTCACAGCTCGTAAACCGGCGCCGGCTCTGGAACCGCGACGATTTTATCAAATCCATCCGGAAGGGGGCCGGGCAGGCCCTGGCCTCGGGCACAACCCTGATCGGAGACATAAGCAGCTCCGGCATGGGCTTTGATGCGGCCCGGGACCCAGGATTGCGCCGGGTGATTTTCGAGGAGGTTATGGCGTTATCGCCGGAGCGGGCGGAGGATGCCCTGTCCAGGCTCGAGCCTCTCCTCGAAACCGAGGATCCCGGAAGGCTTCTGGAGCACGGCATATCGCCTCATGCGCCCTATAGCGTTTCCCCTGAGCTTTACCGGCGAGCGACAGAGATGGCGCGGCGCAAAAAGATTCTGTTGGCGACCCATGTCGCGGAGACCAGGGAAGAATGTGAGTTCCTGCAGGAAGGGACGGGAGACTTCAGGAGTTTACCGATTGCGGCCGGCAGCTTTCTCGAGGGATGGAATCCTCCCGGATTGCCCCCGGTTCCATACCTGGACTCCCTGGGAGTTCTCGGGCCTCATTGCCTGCTGATTCACTGCAATTACCTGGACAGTGATTCCATGAGCCGGATTTTGAAGGCCCGGAGCAGCGTGGTTTATTGTCCCCGGAGCCATGACTTTTTCGGCCACCCCGAGCATCCCATCCGGCAACTGCTGGGTTTGGGAATCAATGTTGCTATCGGAACCGATTCTTTGGCCAGCAACTTTTCCCTGAGCATGATTGATGAGATGCGCTTCCTGTACAAAAAGCGCAAGGATCTGAAGGCTGAAGAGGTCCTCCGCGCAGCCACTCTGAATGGCGCGGCAGCCCTGGGTAACGGCGCCAGCATCGGCCGCCTGAGGCGGGGCTTTTGGGCCGATATGACCGTCATCGGGCTGCCGCCCAACCTCGGCTCGCGGCAACTTGTGAACCAGATGCTGGAGGGAGCCGGCGAGTGCATGGCCACAATCGTTCAGGGACGGATTGCCTGGCGAAAAGAAGCTGTTTAGTATCTGAGATCCTGAGGCTCTATGATCAGAAAATCAATGTTCCTGGGACTTACGCTGGTTCTGGTTGTTGCGCTCGTCTTTCTGGTTATCAAGGGGCGGCAGGCAGAAAAGGAGCAGGCAGGCAAGCCCGTGGAGATTGTCCGGAAATCAGAATCCACACCCACACGGGCTTTGAGGCCGCCGGACCTTGAAATCGTGGAGTCGAACATGCGTCTGCAGGATGGAGGCCCTGGGGGAAATCAGGCGCGGACTGCATACCATCAGGTTTCAATACGGAACAACGGACAGTCGTCTTACGGTGAGATTCAGCTGAAGTTTTCCTACCTGGATCGCGGCGGAAAAGTTATAGACGCCAGGACGTATTCCATCACGCAAGGCATACAGCCGGGAGCAACACTGGGCGTGGCGGATATTGCAATCGGCAATTTGCCGGCAGCAGCGGCCGGTTCCCGGGCTGCAATCGTTTATGCGGACCTGGCACCGGGCCCCTGATCTCTTGAGCCGGAATACCGCATGCCTGTTTCTTCTCCCGCTGGACAAGGGGCCGCTGTTTCCCATATCGTCGTCAATTGACAGTAAAATTCTGCTGTGGTAATGTGCAGATACATGGTAGTGAATGATTTCGGGGTGGATCTCTGTGCCAAAGGACGCTGGCAGATGAAAAGCTTCTCCCGATTTCTTATTCTGTTCGGCCTGTGCATTTGGCTTCTTCCTGCAAGCATGGCAGAAGCAAAGGGAAACGGCCGCGTAACCGGCAATATCAGGAGCATGTCCGGCAGCCCGCTGCGTGACGCCGTGATTAGGATCATTGAGGCCGCGCAACAGGGCGAAACGCTTCTGATAGCTCGAAGCGACAGCCGCGGCTTTTTCAAATCGGCGAATTTGAACCCCGGGCATTATTACCTCGAAGTCGCGCGTCCGGGCTATCAGACGGTTACCACAGACAGGTTTTCCGTCGATCCGGGGCGCACGACCTCACTGGACGTCGTTCTTCAGGAATTCATCGGATATATCTCCAACAACGACGATCCCCGCAACTGGAATCTGAAAACCGTGATGCGGAGTTCATCCGGCCGCCGCCTGATTTTCCGCGGGCTTTCGGATGACGGTCTGCCGGTTGAAAAGCAGGCCTCCCCGTTCTACCGCAGCGGTGCGATGAACATAGCGTCCTACTCCGCGTCCAGCGGATCAAGTTTCCTGATACGTCCTCAAAGCGGGCAAACCGGTGTTACATCCAATTTCGCCATCACCGAACCGGTCAGCCCGCATAGCCGCATGATTCTTTCGGGCCAGGCCGATTTCGGCGGCGGCGCATTCTGGAGGCTGCGGAACACGTATAATTACCGGCCCGATGCCGCCCACGATTACAGGATCTCCATGGGTTACGGCCGCGTGGATGTGAATTACCCGGGATCGGCGTCGGTCGCTTCGCGGGTACTCCCCGGGCACTCGGAATTCCGCCAGGCGGGAGTTGAGACGATTGCTTTAGGCCTGGAAGGCAGCACCCAGCTTCTCGACCTGCTGTCCGTCAAATATGGCTTCGACTACTCGCGCCTCAACTACGGGACCTCGAAGAGCCTTTTTTATCCTTCCATCCGGATCCTTATTACTCCCATGGAAGGCTGGAGCGTGCAGACCTCCTTCACTTCAAGACGCTCAAGCGATACGAACAGCGTTGTGCTGCCGGACGGAGAAATCCTGGATTTATCGGAGCCGACAATTATTACCATGGTAGGCGACCGGGTGAGCATGAGTCAGGTCACACACTCCGAGATTTCCGTGCAAAGGGAAATGACACCGGATACCGGTATCGAGGTGGCTGTTTATCAGGACCGTTTGCAGGGCGAGGGGCTTCCTTTGATGGTCACAACGATCACCCCTGAAGAGAACCGGTCCAGCTTGATGGAGCTTGGCGAAGACCACTCGATTCAGAGAGGCCTCCGCGTCACGATTCATCGAAAGATCCTGGACCATCTGAACGGTTCGCTGGCTTACGGCTACGGAACGGCCACCAGCCTGTCGGACATCGACGAGCTTCTGTCGAACGGCGCTTTAAACGGGAATCTTCTTCGCCATACCCGCCAGCAGTATCAGCATGCGATTACGGGCCAGCTCGACGCCGCAATTCCTCTCACCAGAACCAACTTGCGGGCGACGGTCCGCTGGTACCCCGGAAATCCGCTGACTCCGATCGATTGGTTCTCGGACCGAATGGATATTGGAACCAAGTCGGCCAACCTTGAAATTCGCCAAGCCTTCCCATTTCCGGAATTCATGGGCGCCGTGGGGCACTGGGAAATTCTGATCGACTTGCGCAACATTCTGAATCAGGGAAAGGAAGTGATGCCCATTCCGGATGGAGAGATCGCCCTGAATCGGAATCCGCGCTCCATGCGATTTGGTCTGAGCCTCAATTTCCGCTAAGATCTCCTGCCTTAACGCAAGCTTTGCCGTAATTGCCATGAGTGTATAGCCTAATCCTATCTCTTCAAAGGATTTGGAGGCAATAGGTCAGGGACCGATATGAGTTTAGGGAACGCAGGTCATGGCCTGCGACTTCCGGTCCGCCCGATCCCACTCCAAGTATCGCTGCAGGCAGAGGCTGGCTAAACGCAACAACATTTTCGCTTGCAGGGCATTCACATTTACTTCAAAATATTGAATTTAACAATCCAAGTAGTTGGAGTATAATCGACGCTACCTGGGACAATTTGGCTTGATCGAGTGTAACACTATTAATTTCAAGCAAATATGCAAATCAGCGGCCTGCCTTCCCGGCATGTCTATGGCATGTAAATTGCTTATCCAGCTTTGCCGACATTCCGGTTGAACGAGATCACAGTAATGAACGCTTTCCCGGTTCCTTTCCGACTCGTAGCGCTGACACTCTTGAGCGGTGTTCTTGTGCTCGTCGGTTTAATGAACCTGCGGGACCGGTCCGTATGGGTAGATCCGACCGACGGAGTATATTGGACGGAATCGGGTGAGGGATTGAGGGCTGCGGATATGGATCCCGCCGGGCCGGGAAAGGCTGCCGGGATTGGCCGCGGCGACCGGATGCTGTCTTTCAACGGCCAGGCAGTTGCCAATCTCGGCCAATATTCCGATTTGTTATATCGAGCAGGCCCCGGGACCTCAGTCACCTATGAACTGGCCGGCGAGAAAGGAATCCGGAGTGTCCATATCCAGCTCGGATCCAAGGCTTTGTTTACTGCCAGGGACGGCCTTCGCACCCTGCTGTCGTTCCTCCATTTGGGAATCGGCATCTTTATCCTTTGGCGAGGCGCCAGGTTTCCCAGAGTTTTTCATTTTTACCTCATATGCCTGAGCGCTTTTATCGTTTATCTGTTCAGCTGGACACCCAAGCTAAGCACACTGGACTGGTGGGTTTACGGGATTTCAGTCCTCGCTTTCCTGATTCTTCCCGCGCTTTTTGTTCATTTCTGCCTCCGCTTTCCTTTTGACTCCGTACCCGGCAAAAGCCGTGCATGGATCCTGTATATTCCCGCCCTGCTTTTCATTGCCTTGCAGTTGCTCTGGGTCACGGGGCATCTGGCTTCGCTCGGGTTGCCGCGGACACAGAGGTCCGGAAATTTCATCGATCAGCTGCAGCTGGCATATTTCACCCTCGGCTTTCTCGTGGGCGGCATTCTGCTCCTGCACATGCGTTTCCGGACACAAGACCTGATTGTGCGTCAGCAGATGAAATGGATCAGCTATGGAGCCTTGGCCGGCATGGTCCCTTTCTCCTTGATTTATGCGCTGCCGGTGCTGCTGGGAGCGCGGTCGAATTTCGCGATGGAATCATCCATGCTTTTTCTGGGATTCATTCCGCTCTCGATCGGATACGCACTCCTTCGTTACCGGCTCATGGACGTAGAGAATATCGCCCGGCGCAGCGCCGCATACTTCATTTCCAGTTCACTGCTGCTGGCTTTTTACCTGCTCTTCGTGCTTTTTCTGGGCAAGGCGCTGGAATGGGTGGCGCCTCAGGCGGATTTCCTGGCGATTTGCGTTGCAGTCCTGGTGATTGCCCTCCTGTTTGCGCCGCTGCGAAATACCATCCAGGCCTGGCTGGACCGCCATTTCTACAAAGAACAATTCGTGGACCGCTCCACTCTTCTGGAGTTTGCCCGCACGCTGAGCTCGGAAATCAGCCTTGAGCCCCTGTCGCGAAGTATCCTCGACCGCATAATAAAAACCTTCCAGGTTGGCAGGGGCGAGGTTTTCCTTGCCGACCCGGCGCACAACGGATTTTTCCGTCCTGTATGCGCGTCGGAGAGTGAGGCTTCGCGCCTATACCGCAGGGAAGAGCTGCTGGACGAAGGCGCAGCGGATCCGTTCGGCTCGAAGAGCGGCGCCAATAATCTGCACCGGACGATCCCTGCGCTCGCCGCACAGGGACTGCATTTCATCCAGGAATTGAAGCTTCACGGAAGGCCGGTCGGCATGATTGCGCTTGGCCAGCTGCCGAAAGGGAGGCATTTTTCGACGGAGGACATGGACCTCCTTTCCGCTCTGGCCCGATATGCCGCCATGGCGCTGGAAAATGCCAATCTCTACCGCTCGGTTGAAACCAAAGCTCTCGAGCTGGAGCGGCTGAAGGCCTATACCGACAATATTATACAAAGCATCAACGTCGCCGTTCTGGCGCTCGATTTCAGCGGGCGGATTACGTCCTGCAATCGTGCTTTCGAGGATTTGTACGAGATCGGCCGCGAGCGCATCATCGGTTCGCGCGTCGAGAATCTTTTGCCTTCCAGTATGATCGGGGCCATCCGGGGCGCTACGGGAATAACGGGCTGGGACCTGAAGTCTCCCGCAAACATTTTCAAGCTCTACCTGGAAAACCGGATCGGCAAGCGGCTGATCGTGAACCTGAGCATAATCCCGCTCCAGGATCCCCTGTCGGTACATTCCGGTTCCCTCATCGTTCTGGACGACCTCACGGAAAGAACCCAACTGGAAGATCAGCTCATGCAGGCGGAAAAGCTCTCCTCGATCGGGCTGCTGGCAGCAGGTATTGCGCATGAAGTGAACACGCCGATTGCGGGAATTTCCAGTTATACCCAGATGCTTCTGAAAGACACCCCGGATTCCGACAAACGCAAGCACATCCTTGAAAAAATAGAGAAGCAGACATTCCGGGCTGCCGAGATCGTCAATGGCCTGCTGAATTTTTCGCGGCTCAACGGGAGCGAATTCAGTGAGCTCAATATCAATCAGCTGATCAACGACAGCCTGGCTTTGCTGGGACACCAGCTGGAGCTCAACCATATCCGTGTCGAGTCCAGGTTCGACCATTCGCTGCCGCCCGTTTACGGGAACATGGGCAAGCTGCAGCAGGTCTTCATCAACCTGTTCCTGAACGCCCGCGACGCGATGCCCTCCGGGGGGGAGCTGGCGGTGCAGACGGCTATGGACGAGTCCATGGTGGTCGTTGATATCTCCGATACGGGTATGGGGATTCCCGAGGAAAACATCAAGCGAATCTTCGATCCCTTTTTTACCACGAAGGCGATCGGCAAAGGCACGGGCCTCGGCCTGGCGGTGACCTACGGAATCATCCAGGAGCACGGCGGCGGCATTTTCGTGGACAGCAGCGCCGGTAAGGGAACCCGCTTCAGACTCAAGCTTCCAACCAGGCTTCACTAAGAATGAAAAACAACCGACGGGTATTGGTGGCAGACGACGAGGAAATCATCCGGGAGGTCCTTTCCATCCTGCTGTCCTCGGAGTCCTATACGGTGGACCTGGCCGAGAACGGCGTGCAGGCCATGGAAATGATCCGGGATAACGACTACGGTGTCCTGCTGCTGGATTTGATGATGCCGGATATGGACGGGCTTCAGGTGCTCGATGAGCTGAAGAAGCTGGACAGCAGTCCGGTCGCCGTGGTGCTCACGGCATTCGCGTCTTTGGACAGAGCCGTGAAGGCAACAAAGCTCGGCGCCTATGATTTCATAGCGAAGCCTTTCAAGAATGACGAGATCCTGCTCGCCGTCAAAAACGCGATGGAGCATCGCGACCTTCTGGAAGAGAACCGGCGTCTCAGGAAATCGCTGAGTGAAAGGTACAGCTATCAAAACATCATCGGAAAGAGCGAGGCGATGCAGCAGGTCTTCGACCTTATCGCCCAGGTCGCGCCGCGGCGAAGCACCGTGCTCGTTCAGGGGGAAAGCGGAACGGGAAAGGAGCTGGTGGCCAAGGCGATTCACGCGTCCAGCGGCCGGTCTGAAGCTCCCTTCATCGCCATCAATTGCGGCAATATTCCCCCGGAGCTGCTGGAGAGCGAGCTGTTTGGCCACGTCCGCGGCGCTTACACGGGCGCGACCAGCGCCAAAAAAGGGCTTTTTGAAGCCGCCGACGGGGGAACTCTTTTCCTGGACGAAGTTGCCACCATTTCGCTGGAGATCCAGGCAAAGCTTCTGCGCGTCATCCAGGAAAGGGAGTTCCGTAGGCTGGGAAGCCTTGAAAATGTCAAAGTGGACGTCCGCATCATCGCGGCCACGAATACGGATCTCGAGACAGCCGTCCGGCAGGGAACCTTCCGCGACGACCTTTACTATCGCCTCAACGTGATTGTAATCAAGATACCGCCCCTGCGCGAACGGGCCGACGACATTCCCCTCCTTGCCGAACACTTCATCAAGAAGTATGGAGAGGAGAACCAGAGAACGGGCCTGGTCCTGGAGCCATCCGCCATAAAGATGCTGATGGACTACGAGTGGCCGGGCAACGTGCGCGAACTGGAGAACGTGGTTGAGCGCGCGGTGGTCCTGTCGCAGGGCAACAGCATTGCAGCGGACCTGTTTCCCAGAAACATCTCCCTGTCGCTCCAGGGAACCATCTCCCTGAAGGAGCGGGTCGAAAATTTCGAGAAATCCATCATCCTGGCAGCGCTGGAAAAGACCGGCGGAAACCAGAAGAAAGCCGCCCAGCTGCTCTCCGTGAATGCCACAACCCTGAGCGAGAAGCTCAAGCGCCTGGGAATACGGTCCCATTGAGCAAGCATCCACCGACAGAGCCGAAGCCTTTGCGGCGGCCGGGCCCCTCCAAGGGGTTTGATTGAATCCGACAAAAGATGAAAGCGGTTCCGTGCGCTACAGATCTTTTGGAGCCGCAGAATATCGAATATCGAATGACGAATCTCGAAGTGCGGCCCTGACTTCTGCGGATCGATATTCGAAATTTGATATTTCCGTGTTTAGCTTCCTGGTTGTTGTCCCGACCTCGGAATAAAAAAATCCGGGATTTTTCAAACTCGCACGGGCTCCCCGACAGAGCCGGGCGATCTCCCGACGGATTAGCGGGGTCGGGGGGCAAACAGGGTAAATTTGTTCTGAATTCCCGGAGTTCAGCCTCCATAACAAGTAACGGGGCTCTCTGCAGATTGACTTGGCGCCCGGTTGCCGCTAATTTTATGGAAGACATTTTGGCGGGAGGGCCTCAATGCTCCGATATCTGCCCACATGCCTGCTGTGTATCCTGGCGGCGGCACTCCAGATGCCGACGGTTCAGGCCGACTACAAGCAGGCCGTCGCCTTCTATAACCAGGGCCGCTTCGATAAAGCGATTCAGGAACTGAAGCCGGATCTCGATCTGAACCCCGACTGGGAATTCGGCCACCGGCTGCTGGGGCTTTCGTATCTGGGCCTCAAGAACAACGCGCTGGCGGTCTCTTCGCTTTCCCGCGCGGTACAGCTCAAATCGGCCGTTTTTGCCACCTACTACGGCCTAGGGCAGGCCTATTTCAACATGCAGAAATACGACAGCTGCGTCTCGGCTCTGAACCAGGCGGAGCCGCTCGCGGCCAGGGAGAAGGAGCCTGAAAAGGAGAAGGCAAAAGTCCACAAGCTGCGGGGCTCCGCATATTACCGGATGGACCGATTCAGCGATGCCGTGAGCGATTTGACCGAATCCGTCCGGACAAACCCGTCGGACTGGTCGGATTTTTTGATGCTCGGCGTCTCCTATTTCAATCTGAACCGCACGGACGAATCGATTCAGGCCCTGGAAAAGGCTCTATCCATGAAGCCGGGCCAGAGCTCGATATCCGAAATGCTGGCGAAGGCCTGCTTTAAAAAGGGAGTCGCGGCTCTTTCGGCGAAGCAGTATCCGGCAGCTGTGCAGTCGCTGACGAAAGCGAAGGATTACAACCCGAAAAACGGCTACATTTACTACAACCTCGCCGAGGCCTATCTGTTCCAGAAGCAGTATCCGGCGGCGGAGAAGGCGCTGATCCAGGCAGCGGGACTGATGCCCCAGAGTCCGGACGTATACGGCCGCATGGGTCTCGTGTATGAAAAGCAGAAGATGTGGGACGAGGCGCTGAAAGCCTACAAAAAGGCCGACGCGATCAGCCCTGCAAAGTGGATTCAAGAAGCGATCGCGCGCGTCACCGAGAACAAGAAGCGCTGAAAAATCCGTGAGCTCGGATCCTGCCGATCAGGGAGCCGTTACCCTGTAGGTCCCCGAGAAATTGCGGAGATTGCCGGACTCATTAATCACGGTCACTTTGTAGTTGTATTGGCCCGGAACGCAATTTGCTTCGATCGGGATAAGGGCCACCATGTAATCCGCTTCCTCCGAAGCCGCCTGCGCCTGCATCAGGCGGCCGGACCGCTCGTCTCTGACAAAAACGCCCTCGGGCAGAAGATTGCCGCCGCTGTCCTGGAACAGCAGGCGCAGCTTCAGCGTTTCGCCGGGGTGGACGGTTCCGGGAAAGAGTTCGGTCTGCAGAAGCTGCGGGGCCTTTTCGGCGGACACAGTGATTTCATCGGCGATCTCGTGTTCGCGGACGGTCTTCAGCCAGGTTTCTTCCAGTTCGGACACGGGTGCTTTAAACGCGGTCACCAGGCTCTGGTTCAGTCCGTTTTTTTTGAGGGACTCAAACAGCTTGAGCGGGCGGTCGCGCCCATAGAGCTCACGGAAGGTCGTCAGGAAGGTGATGCCCGGAGCTGCGCTCCGCAGGCAGCGCTTGCCGGCCGAGAATTCCGTCCAGGAACGCTGGACTTTCAATCCGAGCATCTGCATCTGGTCGAGAAGCTTCGAAATGGCCCACGCGCTTTCGAGGTTGCGGGAGCTGTGCTCGTATTCATGCACCAGCAGCTTGACCATTCCTTCAAACAGGAACTCGGTATCCTCTCTTTCGGCGCCCTGGGAGAGCACGAGCAATCCCATGCGGGCCATTTCCCGCGCCGCATGATGCAGGAGGAAGGTCCGCATTTCGTCGGCCGCGCCTGCCCGGCGCATTCCCAGCTGGATGCTGCCGTGGAGGTAGCTGCAGCGGATGTCCGGCGTATCCCAGCTGATCTGGATGAGGATTTTTTTGGGAAGGCTCGCGCCGGTCGCCCTGTTCATGAAGCCGTAGCAGCGCTCGAGATCCGCAATCGCATCCCTGCCCAGCGCTTCTCTTTCCGCCGGCATGCGAACGTTCACATGCTCGGAATTGATGCTGCCGATCAGCTGCGCCGCGGATGTGCAGGGCGAAAACAGACAGGCGCCTCGAAAAAAAAGCAGTGTAATCAAGGAGAAAATCGGCTTGAGCATGAATCCATCTCGGGCCCCACAGGAATTGCGGAGCTGTTTATTTCGAAAAGCTCTTGAGGGCAGACCCTTCGTCGTCGTACCAGTCGAAGACATTCAACAGCTTCGTGATGCTGAGCAGATCGATGATGCGCTGGTTGGGGGACAGAAGCTTGAAATCGCCCCCGATCCTCCGGAGGGCTGTAAAACACCGGATGATCTCGCCCAGGCCGGAGCTGTCCATATAGGGCACTCTGGCCAGATTCAAAAGGATGCTCTTGTTCCCCTTTTGGATAAGATCATCCACTGCCTTTTTGATCTCCACATCCCCGTCGCCCAAAAGCATCTTACCGTCAACATCGATGACAACAACGTCCCCTGTCTTCCTGGTCGAGAACTTCATGGATCCTCCGGTGCGCTACCCTGAGAAACTAACACAGCCTCGCAACAGCTGTCAATTTCGCCCGAAAAAACGAGGAGCTTCGCTTCGTCCGGGAATTGCGGGCTGCAGCCCCTGATCCTGCAGATTTCCTGTATTCGAAGGTTTCTTGATCGCATCCGGCGCCTGTGCTATACCATCAGGGTTAAATATCTGCAGTCACAGGGTCAATCACAGGAGTCTGAAATGGCAGGCAAAATCCGTTCCATCATGGCAAGAGAGATTCTTGATTCTAGAGGAAACCCGACCGTGGAAGCCGAAGTCACACTCGAGAACGGCGTGCGGGGCAGGGCAGCCGTACCTTCAGGCGCCTCCACGGGAACCCACGAAGCCGTCGAGCTGCGGGATGGAGACCAGACCCGTTATCTCGGCAAGGGTGTGCAGAGAGCCGTGGAGAACGTCAACACCATCATCGCTCCAGCCCTCGCGGAGGAAAGCGTTCTGGACCAGAGAGCCCTTGATCAGATCCTGATCAACATGGACGGATCGTCCAACAAGGGGCATCTGGGCGCCAACGCGATACTTTCGGTTTCGTTGGCCTCTGCCAGGGCCGCGGCGTCTTCCCTGGGGCTGTCTCTGTTCCGTTACCTCGGCGGAACCAACGCGTGCATCCTGCCCGTCCCGATGATGAATATCATGAACGGCGGCGCTCATGCGGACAACAACCTCGATATTCAGGAGTTCATGATTGTTCCCGCGGGAGCGGATTCGTTTTCGAAAAGCCTCCGCATGGGCGTTGAAACATTCCATTCCCTGAAATCCGTGCTTAGGAAAAAGGGATATGCCACAGGCGTAGGAGACGAGGGCGGTTTCGCCCCCACGGTCAAGTCGAACGAAGAAGCGATCGAGCTGATACTGGAAGCCATTCAAAAAGCGGGCTACAAGCCGGGGCAGCAGGTTTACCTGGCGCTGGATGCGGCAGCCAGCGAATTTTACGGGGAACAGAAATATCAATTCAAAAAGTCCTCGGGGGCGCAGTTCGACTCAGACGGGATGATCCGGCTGTATGAACGCTGGGTGGAGCAATATCCTATCGTTTCCATTGAGGACGGCATGGCCGAGGATGACTGGCCGGGATGGACAGCCCTGACATCCGCGCTGGGAGAAAAAATCCAGCTGGTCGGAGATGACGTTTTCGTGACAAACGCCGAGCGGCTGCAAAAAGGTATCGCGGACGGTGTCGCCAACAGCATTCTGATCAAATTGAACCAGGTCGGCACGCTGAGCGAAACCATGGACACCATAGAATTGGCCAAGGTCGACGGCTACACCACCGTGATCTCGCATCGTTCCGGCGAGACCGAGGATTCCTTCATCGCGGACCTCGCGGTGGCGACCAATGCGGGGCAGATCAAAACCGGCTCCGCCAGCCGCACGGACCGCGTCTGCAAATATAATCAGCTTCTGCGCATCGAAGAAGAGCTGAAAGGCCGGGCCCGCTTTATAGGAAATCAGCTCTATTAGGCGCGCCGGCCGCGTTCGGCGCCTGAAATCCCTCGGATTCCCATCGGGGAGAGCAGCGGCAACGGCTCCGGCGGTAGAAATTCCGCCGCGATCGTGCTCCGAAGCAGAGGAACCAAATTGGCGAGTGATCCCCTCCTGGAAGTCCGGCATCTGTCCATTTCCTACGAGACTGCCTCAGACACAATCCGGGCGGTTCGCGACGCCTCTTTACAGGTTTCGGAGGGGGAGACGCTGGCGCTGGCAGGGGAAACGGGCAGCGGGAAATCGACCCTCGCTCAGGCGTTGCTGGGATTGACCGGCGGGCGGATCCGAATGGAATCGGGCGAAATCCTGTTCCAGGGAACGAATCTCCGGTCCTTGAAACCGGGAGCCTGGAAAAAGATTCGCAGCCGGGAAATCAGTATCATTTTCCAGGACACACGCAGCGCCCTGAATCCGGTTCTTACCGTCGGCAGCCATCTGACCGAGACGCTTCTGGCTCACCGGAAAATCTCACCCAAAAGCGCCCGGGCGAAGGCTCTGGATCTGCTGTGGGAGGTAGGGATCCCGGAAAGCTACGGGAATCTTTATCCTTTTGAGCTTTCGGGCGGCGAATGCCAGAGGGTTGGAATCGCCCTCGGGATCTGCAACAACCCGAAGCTTTTGATCGCCGATGAACCCACAAGCGCGGTGGACTCCACTCTTCAGGCTCAAATTCTCGGCCTGCTTCAGCAAATGAAGGAACGCTACAGGCTCGCTCTTCTTCTGATCAGCCACGACCTGCCGCTGATTTCCCAGGTCTCGGACCGGATATCGGTGATGTATCACGGCCGCATTGTGGAATCGGGTCTCGTGGGAGAAGTCCTCGCTTCGCCCGCACACCCTTACACGCAGGGCCTGATCCAGTGCCAGCCGGATCTTCGGCATCACCATGAGACTCATCCCCTGGCGACGATTCCGGGATCGGCGCCGGTTTCAGGGGAAGAGGTCCCCGGGTGCCCGTTTTCCCCGCGTTGCATAAAATCGATGCCTGAGTGCCGTAATTCCGTGCCCCGTGTGCGGGAACTGTCCGGAACGCACTGGGCGGCATGCATCCGGGATGATAGGAACTGAAAAGAGAAGCAGGCAGCCGCAATCGATGCATGCCGTCTGGCTTCCGGCTTCCCGCTTCCGGCTTCTTTGGATATCGATGAACAGGACCACGCCGCTGCTTAAGGTTCGGGGACTCTGCAAGGACTTCGTTTCGGGCGGCCTGTGGGGAGTTCGCACCCAGGCGCTCCGCGATGTGGATATGGAGGTCGCCAGGGGGGAGGTCCGCGGGATTGTCGGGGAATCCGGATCCGGGAAGACAACCCTGGCCCGCTGCAGTCTGCGTCTGCTGGACCCGACTCGCGGCGCGGTGGAATTCGATGGACAGGACCTGGCGGCACTGAGCCCGGCCGCGCTGCGCCGCCGGCGCCGGGAATTTCAGATGGTTTTTCAGGATCCGTTCGCGTCGCTGGACCCCGCGATGTCTGTGGAAGAAATCCTGCGGGAACCGCTCAGTGTTCACAAGGCAGGCACTCGAAAGCTGCAGGACGAGAGGATCCGCGAACTGCTCCACGAGGTTGCGCTCGGCGAATCCTTGATCCGGCGGAAGCCCGCGGAGCTCAGCGGCGGCCAACAGCAGCGCGTCGGCATTGCCCGCGGCCTGGCCCTGAAGCCCCGGCTCCTCGTGGCCGACGAGCCGGTTTCGGCTCTGGATGTTTCCGTCCAGGCTCAGATATTAAATCTGCTGGCCGGCCTCACAAAACAATACGGTCTCACGCTGGTGCTGATCTCGCATTCGCTGTATGCAGTCCACTATTTGTGCGCAAGCATCACCGTGATGTACCGGGGGCGGATTATCGAGGAATCGCCGGCTGCGCGGTTCTTCGAAGGACCCAGGCATCCCTACAGCCGGCTGCTTTTGGATTCCATGCCCGCGCTGGGTTCCACCAGGGGCACGGGCAGTTCCCGGGAAGAAAGGGGCCGGGAGCCTATCCCTCAGGCTCAGGCGGGGTGCTCCTTCCGCCCTCGCTGTCCGCACGCCATGCCGGTTTGCGGTGAAAAGCTCCCGCCTCTTGCGGAAATCGGCAAAGGTGAGAAGGCCGCCTGTTTCCTGTATTTGTGATTCTGCCGCCGGTCTGTTTCCCGCTGAAAAACGCCGACAAACCCTGATCCACGCTGAGGTCACCCCGATATGTATATTTTCGGCGTTCGTCGGCGATTGTCCGCGTGCGTCCGCGTTATTGGGCATTTTGATGAGATGCGCTCTTCGGCTTTCGCTATTATTTCTGCACGGTTTCGTCGCTCGCGATCTGTCCATCCAACAGCCGGATAACCCGGTGGGCGTGGTTGGCGATGTCGTGTTCGTGGGTCACGAGGATGATGGTATTCCCCTGGTCATACAGGTTGTCGAAAAGCGTCATGATTTCGGAACTTGTGGCGGAATCCAGATTGCCTGTGGGTTCATCGGCGAGGATGATGGAAGGATTGTTGACCAGGGCGCGCGCGATGGCGACTCTCTGGCGTTGGCCGCCGGAAAGCTCGTTGGGCCGATGGTACAGCCTTTCCCCGAGTTCGACCGCCTGCAGCGCCTTCATGGCGCGCTCTTTTCGCTCTTGGGACGGCGTCCCGTTATAAATGAGGGGAAGCTCCACATTATGGAGAGCGGAAGCGCGGGGCAAGAGATTGAAGGTCTGGAAAACGAAACCGATCTCCTTGTTTCGAATATGGGCCAGTTCGTCGTCGTCCATTTCAGAAACCAGCCTGGAGTTCAGGAGATATTTTCCTTTCGACGGCGTATCCAGGCAGCCGATCAGGTTCATCATCGTGGATTTGCCGGAGCCGGAGGGTCCCATGATCGCCACGTAGGACCCTCTCGGGATCCTGAAGCTGACACCCCGCAATGCATGGATTTCTTCGGCGCCCATTTGATAGGTTTTCCAGAGGTCCTCGATTTCGATCAGAGCCTCGCCGTTCGCCTTTGCGCTGTCCCCATTTGTTCCGCTCATTGCATTCCCTTCTGATGAACGGAAGACTTTCAGTCTCCCTTTTCCGGTTGAGATTTGGCTTTGTTGTCGATCTTTACGGCCGCCCCGTCCTTGATGGTGCGCAGTGTCTGGAAGCTCCCCGAAACAATTTCGTCCCCGTCTTTCAGATTTTCCAGCACCTCAATCTCGGATTCGCCCGTAATGCCGGTTTTCACCGTGCGGAAGCGGGCTATTTTTTCCGCATTGACAACGAAGACTCCCTCAAGTTCCTTTTTGCGGCTCTTATCCTTCCCGGTGTCTGCCCGGGCAACCGATTCCTTTCTCTTCCCGGTCAGATCGGGTTCGTGATATTTCCCATTCTGATCGACTTCGACATCCCGGACGGTAAGCGCCTGGATCGGCATCACGAGCACGTTCTGCCGGGTGTCCGTGATGATATCGCCGCTGCAGGACATTCCCGGGCGCAGTTTGGGAGAGGGATTCCTGAGCGTGACGATGACCTTGAAGTCCTTTGCCTCCTGGGTTGTCCCCGAGGTCTGGATGGGGCTATTGCCTATTTCGCTGACCTCGCCTTTGAAAACAACGTCGGGGAGAGCATCCACGGTGACCTCGGCGACATCTCCGAGGCTCAGATTCACGATATCGGTTTCATCCACTTTGAGTTCGGCCTGAATTACGCTCAGGTTCGCGATTGTCATGAGGGTCGCTTCGGGATTGCTCATGATTCCGGGCTGGGCGCGCTCCCCTTTTTCGACCTTGAGCTGAGTGATGACTCCGTCGAGCGGGGCGAAGAGCGTCGTTTTCTTCAGCTGGTCGCTGGATTTGGTCAGGTCCGCCTCGGCGGACTTGGCGCGCGCGCGGGAAGCGGTTGCGGAAACCTTATTTTGCTCGATGGTGTTTTTGGCCGCGGTGATCTGGCTCTCCAGCTGCGCGACCTGGGCTTTCGCCACTTCGAGACGGGACCGGGCGCCCTTGAAATCATTCTGCGCGGCCTCGTAATCGTCGTGCGAGATCAGTCCCTCTTCGCTGAGCTGCTGCTGGCGCCTGAAGCTGTTCTGCGCTCTGGAAAAGTTGTTCTCCGCCTGCTCCAATTCGGCGCGCGAGGATCGTAGAGAAGCCTGATCGCGCATGAGGTTGGCTTCCGCGTTCATGGTCATAAATTCCTGGGAGCGGGCATCGGCGATCGCGGCTTCATATTGGGCGCGCCGGGAGTTCAGATCGGCGGCTGTCTGGATCGGATCGATCCGCAGCAGGACATCCCCCCTTTTAACCGTATCTCCTTCGCGGACGGGCAGTTCGGTGATGATGCCGGCGATTTCGGACTGGAGGTCGACAAACTCCTTCGCTCGAATTTCTCCGCTGGCAGTTACCTTGGAGGTCAGGACATTCTTGCGCTCAATTCTGGCGGTTTGGACAACGATAGTGTTTTTGCGATTGGAGCGGACGCTGGCGAAGACAATGATTGCCAGCAAAAGAGCTCCGCCGCATAGAATCCAGATCTTTTTCCGCTTGCTCATCCCAAAATCTCCATTGAGGCACCGACGAATACTACGACTTGCCGGGATCAAAGGTTTCACAAATCAGCGCAAAAGATACCATTAATCCACGGATTTCGTGACTCTTTTCGCGTGCAAAGGAAAGACAAAACCGGCCGCGGCACGGGTGCGCCCGCGTTCGGGTGTCCACGGAAATTGCATATCCGCGGCCACAGGCGTAGAATAGTGACGATCAGCACCAACAAAGCCCTGGAGAAGAAAATGCCGGAAGCCGACATCAAGCGTCTCATGAAAAGCCTCGGCGAATCCATCAACGAGACGCTCGGAGAGTCTCCCCGGATCTCCGAGCGCATCCAGGAAATACGGGATGCCGGGTATGAGGTTTTTCTCGTCATCGAAGCCAAAATCGGGTTCAGCCGGAATACCGGGGGGGCGGAGGACGCCCTCTCCAAAGGTCCGGAGGGCCCGGTGCGACTGCGCCTAACGGAGGCAGACGCTAAGTTTCTCAAATCATTAAAGATATCTGCAGAATAGGGCCCTCCGGTAAAGCTTGCCGGCTGTGATTTGCTGCCGCGGGACATCATGGCCGCTCGGGGAGTAAAGCTGAGCCTGTTATAATAAGACATTAAAATTCTTTTTCATAAAAGTTCTAAGTATATTATATCATAGAGTTTTCTTGAATAAATAGTGTCTGGAAGATCTATCTGTCGCTTAGAAGCTTCGCGCTTAAGCCTGCAACCTTTTGAGAGTATGCAAAGGTGTCGGGTTGCCCTGCAAGAGCGTGGCAGGAAAGACAGTTTAGAAAGGCTTGATGGATTCCGATCCGGAGGGATGGGCCGGAGCTCCAGCATCCATACCCGGAGGCCTGCTGTCGCTCATATTGCATCGTCCTTCAAACAGAGCCCCGGCTTCAATGATGAGGCACGGGGAAAAAATCTCTCCGTAAACCTTCCCTTCTTTCAGGATTTCCACTCTCTCCGAGGCACGTATGGTGCCGTGAAATTCTCCGCTGATAACGATTCTTCGAACTGCAACTTCGGCGTCCACTTTCCCGCCCGGGCCGATCTCAAAGGTGGCATCGGACCGGACCTTTCCCTTGATGACACAGCTCGCTCTCAGGTTATTGGTACAGGTGAGTTCTCCGGCGAACTCCACCCCTTCGCCCAAAAGACTGACGGCATCATTCCTTGATTTTCCCTTCATGAATTGCATGGCTTCACTCCGACGGATTGGCCTTTTCGACCAGGATTGTATAAAGGCGCATCAACTCTTCCTGGCTGTAGTAGTGAATCCTGATTTCTCCTTTGCCCCGGGATCCTGCGTGGAGTTCTACCTTTGTACCCAGAGCCAGGCGCAGGCGGTCCACGGCCGCGGTCTCATTCGGGTCCAGGACCCTGAGAAGTCTGGCGGGTTTTTCTTTATGTTTGGCCCATTTCTCGGCTTCCCGGACCGACCAGTCCTTCTCAATGATCATCGCGGCGACTTTGGTCATCTCCGAAGGGCTTGCATTGGAGGCCAGGAGCGCCCGGGCATGCCCCGGAGAGAGTTTCCTTTCAGCAACCAGCGCCTTGACGGCCGGCGGCAGTTTCAGCAGCCTGAGCGAATTTGCTATGGTACTCCGGTCCTTCTTCAATCGACCGGCGGCTTCCTCCTGGGTAATGTCCGTTTCATCCATAAATTGCTGATATGCCTGGGCTTCCTCCATGGGATTGAGGTCGTCGCGCTGAAGATTCTCAATCATCGCATATTCCAGAAGCCGGTCGTCGGGGATGTCGCGGACCTGAGCAGGTATTTTGAGCAGCCCGGCGCGCTGAGCCGCTGCCAGGCGGCGCTCTCCAGCAACAAGCTGGTAGCCGTTCGCCATGGGGCGAACCAGCACCGGCTGTAAGACTCCGTTTTCCTTTATGGAGGCCGCCAGCTCTTCCAGGCGCGCTTCATCCAGGGTGAGCCTGGGCTGTTTCGGATTTGGAACGATCCTATCGATGTCTATTTCATTCGATGAAGAAAGTACCGGCTTATCGTCGGGGATCAGGGCTCCAAGCCCTCTACCCAATACCTTTTTTTTCATGATTCAATATTTCCTTGGCCAGCCGTATATAGCTTTCCGCTCCTTTGGACCGTATATCATAAAGCAGTGCCGGCTTGCCAAAACTGGGCGCCTCGGCCAGCCGGACGTTTCTCGGAATCACCGTCTGAAATACCTTGTCGGCAAAATGGCTTATCAGATCATCCCGGACCTGCAAACTCAGGTTCGTCCTCTCGTCGAACATCGTCAAAAGGATTCCCTGTATGGAGAGATCCGGATTGAAGGTTCGTCGAATCCGTGTGAGCGTATCGAAAAGATCCGTCAGCCCTTCAAGCGCGAAATATTCGCACTGGATCGGGATAAGAACCGAATCGGCAGCCACGAGCCCGTTGAGGGTCAGGATATTCATGGACGGCGGGCTGTCGATCAGGACAAAATCGAAACGCGAGAGAAGGGGCGCCAGCAGTTTCTTGATAAGGAATTCGCGCTCCGGGAGCTCGATCATTTCTATGGCTGCGCCCGTCAGGTTTTTATCCGCGGGAACCAATTTCAGGTTTTCCAGTTCCGTATCCCGCATAATGGAGACCAGCGGTTCCTCCCCGATGAGAGCATTATAGATGCTCTTATTGAGCGAACCTTTGACGACTCCCAGGCCGCTGCTGCAATTCGCCTGTGCATCGGTGTCGATGACCAGCACACGCATGTCCGCCACCGCCAGGGCTGCGGCCAGATTAATTGCGGTTGTGGTCTTGCCGACCCCGCCTTTCTGATTGGTAACTGCAATTACTTTTGCCATGGGATTATTGCGCGCAAGCGAGAGTAGCACATTATACTTCGGAGGCCAACAATTCTGTGCGTGCCCATGTAACGATAGCTGCAAAACATCCGGCGCAACGCAAAGCCCGGCGTCCGGTGGCAACCAGTTCAAGATGGTCAGCGTCAGTCGCGCTTGGGTCGGCGTGAGTCGGCGTTTCGAAATCTGGACCTACAAGGCCAGTCCGCTGCACCCTTGAGATTTGCTGAGGAACTATCCGATATCCTGTGTTTCACGTGAAACAATGGCGCTCCCTTCGCCGGCTTCCCGTTTGTTTCACGTGAAACATTACCGCGGTATATACATCGAAAGCTTCCAGTTTTCCCGCCCCGGACACTTTTCGCTGCGGACCGGTTTCATCAGACGCCCCATGGCTTCCGCATCTTCAACCGCCAACTCCCTGCCATGAAACATCCAGAATTGTGTTTGCGTATGCGCATGAGCCCGCAATTGCAGAAGTTCGCTGCTTTTGAGTCTCAGGCCCTTCCATGTGATGTAGTCCCAGTTGTGAGCGCTTTTGCCTAAACACTCATCCAGCCGCGAAAAATGCACCCGGGTTCCCTCCAGGACCAGTTCGCTCGCTGCCGTCTCCAGGAAAGCCGCCCTTTTGGCTCGGCTTTCTATCATCTCCAGCCGCACTCCCGGAACCAGTATCCGTAGAATAATTGCCGGAAATCCGGCTCCACTGCCGATATCAAGAAGCGCGCACCGGCTCGCAGGCAAAAATCCCGAAGCCCAGATGCCCTCCTGGAACAACGGGCCGATGGTCTTCCAATCTGTGCCCGCCGTCAGGTTGACGCGTGAATTCCACTTGGTCAATAAGGCGAGATAAAGTGTCAGCTGTTCGGCAGCCCGCGATTCCATCGATATGCCGGATTTCTGGAGCAGGCCTTTCAGTTCATCCATTGCATCCACAGTCAACTCCCTTTTTCAGGAGTTTCCGGATTTGCGGCAGCGCGGCACTGTTTTGCGCGGCGCAGCTCCAGCTGAACATTCAATATTGAAATTGCCGCGGGCGTTATTCCCGGGATGCGCCCGGCCATGGCGAGGTCTTTCGGGCGGATTCTGCTCAGTTTCTCCTTTGTTTCGCGGTTCAGCCCGTCAATCTGCGCATAGTCAAAATCCTCAGGAATGCGCCGGGCGGAAATGCTGCGAAGCTTTTCGGCATCTCTCAACTGCTGCTGAATATATCCCTCGTAGCGGACCTCGATCTCAACCGATTGGGCCGATTCCCGGGAAGCCAGCCACCGATCGTGCAGCCTCAAAAGGGGCTCCATGTCTCCAAGAGTGATCCCGGGGCGGCGCAGGATTTCTTCCAGCGTAGCCCCTTTGGCTTTTTCCGTATCGATCCTGGCCGCCAGCCCGGGGCAATAAGCCTCACGGGGATTCCAGCGGTGCTCCTTGAGGAAACAGCGCAACCGGTCGGCCTCCCGGTATTTGCTGAGGAAACGGGCATAGTCGCTTTCGGGCACAAGCCCCAGGCGGTGGCCCAGGGGGCGCAGCCTTCTGTCCGCATTGTCCAGCCGCAGCAGCAGCCGGAACTCGGAGCGCGACGTGAACATGCGGTACGGCTCGTCGACTCCCTTCGTCACGAGGTCATCCACCATGATGCCGATGTAGCTCTCATCCCTGCCGAATAGGACCGGATCTTTCTTCTGCGCGCGCAAGGCGGCGTTGATCCCCGCGACAATTCCCTGCGCCGCAGCTTCCTCGTATCCGGTTGTGCCGTTAATCTGTCCGGCATGGAAAAGCCCCTGAACCCGCTTTGTCTCCAGGGTTGGGCTCAACTCGGTGGGCTGAATGAAATCGTACTCGATGGCGTAGCCCGGGCGGAGCATGCGCGCATTTTCGAGTCCCGGAATCGAGCGCAGCATCGCCAGCTGAACCTCTACCGGCATGCTGTTGGAAAGCCCGTTGAGATATATTTCCTCGGCATCCAGGCCCTCGGGCTCGAGGAATAGCTGATGGCGCTCTCTGTCCGCGAACTTTACTACTTTATCCTCTACGCTCGGGCAATATCTCGGACCAATCCCGGTGATGAATCCGCCATAAAGCGCCGATCTTTTAAGGTTTTCCCGGATAAGGGCATGCAGACTCTCGTTGGTGAATCCCAGATAACATGAAACCTGCGGCAGGGAACATGCGTGAGTGCGCAGAGAGAAGAAGGTCGGCTTCTCGTCGCCTTTCTGCTCCTCAAACCGGGCGTAATCGATGGTCCGACGGTCGATGCGGGGCGGAGTCCCAGTCTTAAGCCGGCATGTCTGGAATCCGATCTGTTTCAGGCTTCGGGCAAGCGGAATCGAGGCCGCTTCACCCATGCGCCCTGCGGCAAAGCTCTGATCCCCTATGCGAATCAGTCCGTTCAGAAAAGTTCCAGTCGTCAGAATAACAGCCCGGGACCGGATTTGTTTCCCATCCGCAAGCCGGACGCTCTGGATAATCCCTTGGTCCTCAATAACCTGAATTACCTCAGCCTGATGCAGAGTCAAGCACTCCCGCCCCTCCAACAATCTACGCATCTCATTGCAATAGCTGGCTTTATCGGATTGACACCGCGGAGCCTGGACTGCCGGACCGCGGCTGGCATTTAATAGCCGAAATTGAATTCCGGTTTTATCCGCAATTTCTCCCATGATGCCGCCCAGGGCATCTATTTCGCGCACAAGGTGCCCTTTGGCGATGCCGCCCACGGACGGGTTGCATGACATCTGGGCGAGCAGCCCCATATCCAGAGTGTAGAGCGCCGTTCTTGCTCCCATGCCGGCCGCGGCTGCAGCTGCTTCGCACCCTGCATGACCGCCTCCGACGATTACAACGTCATAATCCTCATCGAACCCCGCCACCGTCACTCCGCTTCTCCGTATCAGACCGCCCAATCCGGCTTCCGCAAAAAGCCGCCGCATTTGAACGCCTGTGAATCCGCTATTTCCCAATGCAAAAGCGGGAGAATATTTCCCCTAAAAGGTCCTCAACCTGAGTTTCGCCCGTTATGGCCCCCAGCTCCCGCAGCGCCCCATGCAGGTCCGCAAGAACATATTCCTCCGAAAGGCCCTCGCGCAAAGCGCCCGCCGCGTGCGTGAGCTGTCGTTCTGCGGCCTCCAAGGCATGGCAATGCCTCAAGTTGGTTACCAAGAGCCCATCCCGGCTGCCCCAGGCCGCGCCCAACACCCGGCTGAGGATCGCGGACCGCAAAGCATCAATCCCCGATCCGGTTTTCGCGGATACTTCCACCAGCGGCCAGTCCCCCGTAAATGCCGATCTGGCCTCGGCCGGCCATCTCGAGGCCAAGTCGGCCTTATTCATCACTGCAATGCAGGGCAGAGAATCCAACCGGCTCCTCAAAACCTGATCGTCACCCGACGGGTCCCTGCTGGTATCCAAAACCAGCAGGATGACGTCGGCGTCCGCAATGGCCTGCATGCTTCGTTCCATTCCCAGCTTCTCGACCGGATCCGGCGAATCATGGATCCCGGCAGTATCCAGCAGGCGGACGGGGATTCCCCCGATATTCGTAAATTCGGAGACCAGGTCGCGGGTTGTCCCCGGCATGTCCGTGACGATGGACCGGTCTTGGGCCAGCAGCGCGTTGAAGACACTGCTCTTGCCCACATTGGGCCGTCCGACCACAGCCATGGCGAAGCCATTCCTGACAATCCTTCCCTGGCGGAACGAATCGATCCATGCCCTCAGTTTTCCCTGCAAATCTCCCAGCTTCTGCGCCAGCCGCTCCCTGGAATCCAGCGGAAGGTCTTCCTCCACAAATTCGATAGCCGATTCCAGATTCACGACGATATCCACCAGCAGCTTCCTGGCGGCCTGCATCCTCGCGCCCAGCTCCCCGGACCGTTGACGCGCGGCCACCTGAGCCTGAAACAGCGTCGTTGCATCGATGATATCGCGAACCGCCTCCGCCTGAATCAGATCCATCCGGCCGTTCAAAAAAGCCCTCATGGTAAACTCGCCGGGCTCCGCCAAGCGGGCCCCAAGCAAGCATAGGCTGTCCAGCAAAGCGGCGATCAGAACGGGGCTGCCGTGGATGGAGTACTCGGTCATATCTTCACCCGTATAGGATCGGGGTGAAGCGAAAAAGGTCGCGATTCCTTCGTCGATCTCCGACCCGTCGCGCGGATTCACGATCCGTCCGAGGACCGCCCGGCGCGCCGGAATTTCCTGCCACGGCCGGACCGGAACAAAAATACGGCGCAACAGCCCCATGCTCTGAGGTCCGCTCACGCGCACCACTGCGAGCCCGGATTTCCCGGGAGCCGTCGATAGCGCACAAATTGTGTCCGCCAGGTCTTTCATAGGATACGAGATTCGCGATTTCAGTTCCGCAATTTCGGATCCCGAATCTTTATGACGGGTAGATGGTGATGCTGCGGTTGTCGCCTTCGCCACTACTCTCGGATCGGACTCCCTCGATGCCGGCCAGGGCCAGATGCATAATTCTGCGCTCCCGGGGCACCATGGGTTGAAGGTTCAGAGGCTTGCGCAGGGAGATCACTTTTTGCGACGCCATTTGAGCAAGAAGGATAAGCTCAGCTTCACGGTGCTGCCGGTATTTGTCGGAATCGAGCAGAATGCCGGGCGTATCGTCCTTGCCGGGATGGAACACCTTGTTCAGAAGATATTCCAGGCTGTTCAGCAGAGAAGCGGAATTGGACAACAGATACGGACGGTCCGGACCCGTAAGGTTGATGAGGAAAACGTCACCCTCTTCCTTGCCCTCAAGAGTCAGATCCAGCTGGAGGCCCCGGACCAGATCCCCGCAAAAATCAACGACTGCCTCGAGGGACCTCTTGCTTGAGTTTTGCTGAATTTCCCGGCTTTCTGTCACTCATCCACCTCTCGAAGATCTTCTGAAATCCGACCGAGAAGATATTACTGCAGAGAAAATACAGGTTCAAGCCGCTCGAAACGTTGAAGAACATGACCGTGAACAGCGCCGGCATCACCGTCATGACCTTCGCCTGAGTCGGATCCGTCCCCGGCGCCATGGGCGTCATCTTTTGCGAAATAAACATTGTGATGCCCATGATGATCGGGAGGACATAGTAGGGATCCTTGATCGACAAATCCTGAAGCCAGCCCATGAAAGGCGCCTGTCTCAGCTCTATGGAATTGGCCAGAAGCGAATAGAAGGCGAACAGCAGCGGGAACTGCAGGACCAGGGGCAGGCATCCCCCGAGCGGATTCACGTTGTGCTCCTTGTAGAGAGCCATGATCTCCTGGTTCATTTCCGCGCGCTTCGGATCGGTCTTCTTATAGCGACGGTATTTCTCCTGGATAACCTTGACCTTGGGCTGCACAACCTGCATTTTCTTCATCGAAAGAATCTGCTTCACCCGGAAAGGAAACAGCAGCAGTGACAGGAGAAAAGTCAGGATAATAATCGCGTAGCCATAATTGGGCACATACTGGTATAGCCAACGGAGCGACGCCAGAAGGGGATAAACGAGAATGGCAAACATTCCGTAATCGATTACGCCCGTGATGTCGGCCGACTTTACCGCCTTCAGGTCCGCCGGTTTTTTGGGGCCAAGGTAAAGCTGATAACGCATGGAGCCGTTTACGGGAGTCGTCACCCTGAGCAGGTCTCTGTCCACCTGTTTGCCGTCCAGGGCCATAGCCTTTACCGGCCGCCTCTGGATGTCAAAGTACGGCAACGGCTGCGCTGGAATGGCTATCATGGAAAAATATTGCATATCCAATCCAACCCAGCGCACGTCGCCCTCGATCTTTTTGACTTCCTTCTCATCTTTGGGAGGGCCTTCACGGCGGGCTTTGCCGGATCCGTAGTAAACCGCTTCAAGCTTCCTGCTGCTGCTCAGGTGCTCCTGCTCCGGTCCGATATCCTGCCCGAGAAGCCATTGGCCCTCGAGTGGTTTGCCACCTCTGTCGAAAGCCGCCGAAAGGCTCACAAGGTACGTGTCCTTCTCGAAGCGATAGCTTTTTTCAATCCGGAGGTCCCCGCGCTTAAGACTCATTGAAACCGTGACGGGAGGCGCAAGAGCGGCGCCGGTGTCCGTGGCGCCTTCAAAGGAAACCTGATACAGCTCATTGTTGGAGAGAGACGTGAGCCCCGCTTCCTCGAAGAGCATGGATCCGGGGTAAGACCTCGCCCCGCTATCATGGTTGGAGGCGATCATTTCGAAAATTCCGCTTCTGACAGACTTATATTTTTTCAGCTGCCAGCTGGTCAGGACCGCGCCGCGGTTGTCGATGACGGCCCGGTACAAATCCCCTTCCACCGTAATCGTCCGGGCCGAAGCCTGAGTATCGTCGCCGGACGGCGCCTGCAGTTGAGGTGTAACCTCAACCGGCTTGTTGTTTTGGGTCGATGGTCCCTGATTCTGGCCGGAATTCTGAACGGAATTCTGGACAGCAGGCAGTTTGGCCGGAGTCGGTCCTCGACGCTGCTGTTCAAAGAATCGAAAGCCAATCAACACCAGCACTGCTAATGAAATGGCTAGAATCGCTCGTTTTTCCATGAGTATTGCGGAGGCCGTGACACGGACACGCCTCGACCGGTTTAGGAAATCCAGATTAAAGTGCAGGCATCCGTTAAACCCAGGATAGGCAAGGAAATGACCGTTCCGTCAAGAAGATGCATTCATTCCCCCTTACGGAACGGGATCAATACCCCCTGCAGAAAAAGGGTGGCATCTCAAGATCCGCTTCACCCCCAGGAAAATTCCCGCCAGAATCCCCTTTTTTTGGATTGCCTGGTACATGTAAACCGAACAGGTTGGCTCGAAACGGCACGCCCGGGGCAGACAGGGCGAAACGAAGCGCTTGTAGCCCATTAACGCCAATAGCGCTATCTCCTTGATAGTAAATGAGATCCTTTGTGCTCGACAGAGTTCCATCCCGGCTGTACCCGACCGTAACACCCTTACCGACAGATCCTTTGCACCGCGGCCAGGAACTCGATCCGCAAATCATTGTATCCGGCCCCGGCGCAATCTGCCTTGACGTTGACCACGATGTCGAGCTGCTTGGGTATTTCGCCGTATGATTTTCGAAATATCTCCCGGAGCAGGCGTTTGATGCGATTTCTGACAACCGCTCCGCCCACTTTTCTGGATACGGTAATTCCCAGGCGATGACGTCCAAGTCCGTTCTCGCGGATGAACAGGACAAACCGCTCCGAATATATCTTTCTTCCGGTTTTGTAGAGCATCCGGTAGTCCGAAGTGCGCACAATCCGGACGGCATGCGGAAATCCCTCAGAGATCTCCTTAGCCACTCACCGTCAGCCTTTTGCGCCCCTTGGCGCGTCTGCGCTTAAGCACCAGCTGGCCGCCTTTGCTCGACATCCGCTCACGGAAGCCGTGCGTCTTTTTTCGCTTGCTGTTGTTGGGTTGGAACGTCCTTTTCATTTTGCCACTATCTCCAGAAAGCCGCTGTCAGCCTGAATGTCAAAAACACAAATCATAGAAAGAGCAGCCGCAAAATGCAAGCTTAACCCGCACTTTCATATAATTCATAAATTTGGATGCTACGCCCGATCATCGGTCCGGTTCTCCGCCCCAGAAAACATCGCCCCGGTCGCGCAAATTATCCAGAGAATCCTGAATCCGCCTTTCCGCGCATCGCATGTCCTCTTCCGTCGCGTCTTCTGGAACATAAACGGGCGATCCGATAGAAACCAGAGCCTTTGAAAAGGGTTTGGGCACCATGAAATGGTCCCAGCTGCGCATCACCCATTTCCTCTCCACCGAAATGCCGAAAGGCACCACGGGATTTCCGCTTTTCGAAGCAACATAGGCGGCTCCAGGCTTGGCAACATACCGGGGACCGCGGGGACCGTCCATGGCAAAGCCCACATCCCTTCTCGCTTTCAGGGCCCGGAGAATTTCAACCGTGGCCTGGCGGCTCCCTCGGGTACTGGATCCGCGCGCTACGCCGTAACCGAAGCGCTCGATAACCCGGGCAATATATTCACCATCCCGGTTCTGGCTGATCATCACGACAATGCCCCGCCGGCGAAAATAGTAGGTCGCCATAAATATGCGTCCGTGCCAGAATGCCAGGATCAGCCTCTTGCCGGCCGCGTGAACCGCTTCCAGGTTCTGCCAGTCCCTGGCCTCCCAGCGCAGCGTCCTGCCGATCACACGCATAATCCAATATCCCAGCGTGGAGATCAGGCCGATCTTAATCCGTTCGATGAATTTCCGGTCTTCGTCTTCCATTATTTGCCTGGCCCGTATTTCTCATAGCCTTCACGCTGCGGCGGCTCACTTGAGCGCACATACTCTCGATTGCAGATTGCGGGTTCCAGCTTGCAGGCTGCAATCTGGAACCCGGACAGGGATGCCCGGATACGCGCTTCGCAGGGAAAGCGGGCGAGAAATTCACTCTGGAGCTTGATCGGACGGCTCCCGGAGATACAGTTGTCCGGAGGTATCTCCTCGACGCGTTCCCAGACCTGCCGGCCGGAGGCGCACTCTTTACCCGCGGTTTACGCCAATTTCGCCCTGACCTTCTGCGGAGCTAAGGGAAGCTGGTTCATACGGATGCCCGTTGCGTCAAAAAGCGCATTGGCAATCATGGCTCCCATGCCGACGATGGGGGGCTCCCCGCATCCCGACGGGGCAATTTCCGCGTTATCGATCAGAACCGATTCTATGGCGGGCACCCAGGAAAGACGCGGTATCTGGTAGGAGCCGAAATCCAGGCTCTCAATGGCGCCGCCTTTAAAATGTATTTCCTCGCTCAGGCAGTATCCCAATCCCATGGTAATAGCCCCCTCGATCTGTATGCGCGCCCCCGCGGGATTGATGACCGGCCCCATATCCTGCGCGTGAACTATGCGTTCGACACGGATCCGGCCGCTGGACCTGTCGACGCTAATTTGCGCCATCGCCGCAACATACGTGCCAAGGTAGTCCAGGCATGCCATGCCCTGGCCCCGCCCGCCGGGCGTTTTGCCGGGCTTCCAGCCGAACTTTCCTGCAGCCGCCTCAACCACGCGGATCATCCTTTTATCCGCAAGGTTGCGGAGCCGGAACTCCAGAGGATCCACCCCGGCCTTCGCCGCCATGATATCGATGTGGGATTCGCGGGCGAAAATATTGGTATTGCTTCCCGGGCCGCGCCAGGCTCCGGTTCCGAAGGGATGAGGGCCTCCGCCGCCGAAGGAGCTTCCGCGGGAAACCGTTTTCACATTGGGCACATCGTATATGTTTTGCGAGCTCCGTTCCCCCGCAAAGAGGACATGATAATCCCAGAAGGTGATCCGGTTCGAAGTATTCAGCCCGGAGGCGATTTTCACAACGGCGGCCGGCTGGAAGGCGTCATAGAAAAATTCCTCTTCGCGCGTCCAGACGACTTGTACCGGGCATCCTGCCATTTTTGAGAGCCGGGCGGCCTGCACGGCCTGTCCGACCTGGCTCTTTCCGCCGAAACCGCCGCCGACAAATGGCGTGATGACTCTGACCCGGTCAGGCGCCAGCCCTATGGCCCGGGCTATTTCTTCGTTGGCGCCGAAGGGCCTTTGGGTTCCCACCCAGACTGTCGCGTTGTCCTCGCGTGCGTCCGCCACGGCGCTGTGGGTCTCTGTTGCAGCGTGGGCGACATAGGGCGTGAAATAGGATTCTTCAAAACGGATCGCCGCCGCCCGGACCCCTTCTTCGAGGTCGCCTTTCTGCTCGATGACGTTGTCCCTGGCTTCGGCGCTCAAAAGCTGTCCGTAAATGCTGTCGTTATCAACCGCGGCTTCCGGTATTTCATAGACCGGCTTCAGCAGCGCCAGCGCCTTCTCCGCCATATCCGGGAGAGGATGAACGACACCGATAAAATCCCCTTCCTTAAGGACGCGCGCATCCCTTATCTCCTTGACGGCGTCGGCACGCACTTCCTTAAGCCGGGCGCCGTGGGCGGGAGGCCTGAGGACTTTTCCATAGAGCATTCCGGGCAGGCGTATGTCTCCGGCGAACTGAGCTTTTCCTTTTACTTTATCCTCGAAATCGGCTCGCGGCAGAGACTTTCCGCAAACGGTAAAAGCCGAAGGCGGTTTTAAAGACGGTTTTTGATCGAGGTGCCGCTCGATGGTCTTGCCTTTGGCCAGCAATCCGTAGCCAACCTTCGTGCCGGGCGAAGAACGGTCGAAAACAACAGCGTCCTTTGCAGCCAAGCGCTCCCTGGGGATTTTCAGGCGCTCGGCGGCCAGCTGGATCAAAACCTCGCGCGCTTCGGCGCCCGCCGCCCTCAAGGCAGGGCCAAAATATTTTATGCTGCGGGATCCGTTGGTGCCCGCGTCCCATGGGCACAATTTCGTGTCGCCCATAACCATGCTCACGGATTCGTAGGGTACTTCCAGTTCCTCGGCAAGCATCTGAGCCAGCGACGCAATAATCCCCTGTCCCATCTCAATCTTTCCGGAAAAGCAGGTAACGCGTCCATCCCCGCCGATGCGGAGGTAGGCGTTAAAATCCTCGGGATATCCGCGCGCGCCCGGCTGTTGAGCAAAAATGAAGTCGCCGGCCGAAAACAAAATATAGATTCCGGGGCCGAGAACCTTCATGAACTCCCGGCGATCCAGGGTTCCGCTTGTTCCGGTCATGATGGCCTCCTTCCTCTCATTTCGGCTCCGGCAGCCTGGACCGCCTCGACGATGCGGCTGTAGGAACTGCAGCGGCACAGATGCCGGTCCATGGCACCGATGATCTCCTCTCTGCCGGGATTTGCGTTCTTCAGCAGGAGACCGTAACTCTCGAGGATCATCCCGGGAGTGCAGAAACCGCACTGGATCGCATCATGCCGCATGAAGGCTTTTTGCAGCGGATGCAGTTTCCCGTTTGCAGCCAGGCCCTCGATGGTAAGAACTTCCTTTCCCGTGACATTCTCGAGAGGGTACCGGCAGGACCGCACCGCTTCACCGTTGACGATTACGGTGCATGCGCCGCAATGGCCATGACCGCAACCGAACTTGACGCCGGTGAGACCCATTTCGGTGCGCAGCACCCAGAGGAGCGCCCTCTCGCCATCCGTTGTAATGCTTACAGGACGGCGGTTGAGCCTGAAACGAATGGTTTGTTCCACAGGATTCCCTCCTTTCCACGCGCTGACGGACCCATGGGGAAATATGGATCAGATTATGCCAGAACTGCCGGAAATGGGTATGAATTTAACAGCTCTCAGGGGCAGGCAAAGCAAAATGGCATGTCCCGCATCAAAGCCCGCAACCCTGAGGTACGCGGATGAAAGCGCTGAAACACGCCGACAGAAACCTGAGACAAATGCAATGAAGCATGCGGAGTTTTTACATTTCAGGCTGGCTGGCAATAGAAGCGCCTGCCGGAACGTAATCTTCATCGGGGCATTTGTCGGACCTGTCGGGATAAGTGACGCGGTTCGTGGGCGGCTGGCGCATAATGACGCCTTCATTTTTGATCCGGCGGATTTCCCTTGCGGCAAGGATCCGCACAGCCACGGATTTCGCCCGCTCCAACAGAGGCATCGGGCCAAAAGCCTGATCGTACAGCGCCATTGTCTTGCGGCATTTTACGGCGGCAGCGGCGTTGGGTGCATATTTCAGCGCGCTGCTCAGAGACGGGCGGAAGCGCAACGCATTCCGCTTCATGGAATCCAGCCGCATCTGCATAAACCTGTCCGGGAGAAAGCGCCCGGCATGGACATATTTGAGGGTCGCCGGATCCCAGGCCATGCCCAGTTTTTCCCTTTCGGCGACCTCAGCTTTCACCCGCAGATATCCTTTCACCGCCGTCATCGCCATATTCAGGACACCGGGGCCATGTGCGTGATATTTTTTAATAAAGGCTTCGCGCAGGTAGCGTGCGGATTCGGGAGGAGTGAAGTGGGGATGCCGGAACCATATTTCGTCCTGCCCGTGTTTCTTCGGCCAGGGTATGTCCGGCACTATTTTCCCTTCTTCTTCATACTCCCGATAGAGCCTTGTCCCCGGAGTCGGGCCCAGTTCCATGAATTGAAGCAAATCCGACTCGAGCCCGATGGCCCAGTCGATATCTTCATGAATGGTCTCTTTGTCATGGTGCTCAAGAAAAAGTATGGATGAGGCCAGCACCGAGATGCCGTGATTTTGCAGATCCGCTATCAGGCTGTGAAGGTCGATCCCTTTGGTTTTTTCAAACAGGTTGGCTTTGGACTCAACCCCCACCCAGAGAAAATTGATCCCCAGGCGCAGGATGAAGCCCGTGCCCAATTGGACGATAGTTTCCGCTGAGGAAAAAGTGCTGAATGTATACGCCTTTCCGTGCTTCTCCATCTGCGTAAGCAGATCGCGCGCTCTTTGAGGATCTTTGCAGAAGTTTTCGTCCATGAGACCAAAATCGCTGACGCCCAGCTGTTCCTCTGTTTTCCGGCAAGCCGCAAAGATGTCCCGTCCGGTGCGCAGGAAGGGGGTGTATTGCCGGTCGAACTTGTGGGATGTGGCGCAGAAGCGGCAGGAATTCTGGCAGCCGACTCCGGGAATGATGATGCCGGCTTTCCCCATTATGGGAGCGCCGTAGATGTACGCATTGATCGAGGAGCGGACTGCCGGATGAATTATGGGACGCTCTGTCTTCTCGCCAAAATATCGCCGCAACCAGGAAACGCCTTCACCCGTGCAGACTTCATCGAAATCCACCAGCTCGCGGAGTTCGGGTACGGCGATTCCGTGCCCTCCGAGGATGATTTTCGTGCGCGGCGAATGGCTACGGATATATTGGGCCATGCGTCCGGCCTTAAGCACGTTGGGTGTTATAAAGGAGATTCCCACGTGGGTGTAAGTTCCGGTGTCAATCTCCCGGGTGAACTCTTTCCAGGATGGAAAATCCAGAACCGTTGTCGGCACCTGAATGTTCTCTGCCATCAAATAGAGAGCAAAACTGGGATTGTTGGAGCGCGGCGAGTGTATCCCCTGCTCGCGGGTGACCTGGTTGTTCAAAAGCTCCATCGTGCACAGCGGTTCCGCAGTCTCGTCTTTGATCCCGAACGGCTTGAAAACACCACACAGCAGCAATCTGTTCATCAGGAGATCCTTGTCAATATATGCGACTTATCCGACAGGCGAGGAACACACCAAAGCTAAGAGGAGCTTTCCAGGACTGCGAGGTCCGTCACAAAGACCCGCCAAACGGTACCCGAATCCGTCCGGGATGTAAAGCATATCCCGCGAGGCCGGCCCATATTCTTCAGAGGTACATATCGGGTGGAGCCGCCGCCCGGTGCGCTAAAAAACGGAATGTTTTGAGGAAAAATCGTGATTTCAGGACCCGGATTGCCTGGAGCCGTGCACCGCTATATTCGCTTCGAAGAATTCTCGATCGCTTTGCACAGTTTCTCTATGCCTTTGGCAAGCGATTCAATAGAGGGTTCGCGATAGCTGTCGACGGACACGGTCGACGTTGAGGACTGGCTGTAAATGTTCCTCAGCTGGCGGTCCAAGTCCACGGCCATTTCGCGCAGCTTGACCAAAGCCTCCGGACCGAGCGAGTGGAGATCCTCTTTATTTTTGAAGAGGTTCTCATTTTTCCGGATGTCGTAGTTGGAGAGGGTCTGATTGCGCCGGATTTGTTTTGCAAGTTCCCGGATATGTTTGGACTTTTCCAGCAACGCCGGCCTGTCGGCCGTTGATGCGGAAGCATTCTGTGCGAGCATTCCTTCCAGCTCCTCGATCGAGTTCAGCATTTCCGAACTCAACCTTATGGGCTCACGCAATGTCACCTTCAGCATATCCGGGGTAATCAGAGGCTCGAAGTTTCGATAGAAGCGATGGAAATAAAGCGGGTCCAAATTGTAATGGGTCCACAAATATGAGTAATAATTGTTCCAGTTGTAGTATGTGGTATAGCTCTGGAATGAGGTCCCGCTGAGATCCGGCTGATAGGCGATCCCGCCACCGCCGCCGCCGCCCGTGGCGTATCCACCGGAAGAACCGGCGACGCCTACGGCTCCCACACCGCTATTGCCGACGGCCGCGGGCGCCGCAACTCCGCCTGATCCCCCTACATCCCTGGCCACCGCCGGGCCTTTGTCGGTTGTCATTCTTGGCCCCGACTCTCTGCCCTGTGCCATCAAGGGCGATAGGCTCAGGCAAGCTGCGAGAAATAACGTCACGCAAACGGTGAAGGTTTTCATTTTTTGTTTCCTCCCACCCGCATTTCCCTAAACATTATATTGTATCACGTATCGGCAGGACCTGTTCTTAATTAGTTTCTGTCGCGAAACTCAGAATTTAGGCCCGGAGGGCCGGCAGGCCATAGGCCCGGCCGTCAGGCCGGGCTTATGGGCGAATAGGAAATGAGCGCCAAAGGCGCGGCACAAATTGTTCGGGTCATTGGTTTTAGTGTCGCCCCTTCGGGGCTTTCTAATTTCCTAATCCTTACCCCGGGCTCACGAGGCTGTCCAACGGTTGATTTTGCGCAAAATCGGCTATTGAAAACAAAGAACTTATGAGCGCCATTTTTGACAAATTCATAACCGTAAGACAGCCTCTCACGCCCGGGGCTATTTTCTGCCGGCCCTCCGGGCCTGGATGTCGCATTTCGCGACAGAAACTAATGATCTCTTCCTGTAGTTAGATGGCAGCAAGCCCCATAAGGTTCAGGCATAGCAATCGATATCCAATCTTGGCGGTGCCTGTAACGGAGGTTTCGGTCGGAACACCGGGGAAAAAGCATGCTCCGGCATTTATTGCGGACCGGCAGAGCCGGCGTATCTCCCCATGGATCAGACATGATCGTCCAGAGTTACCGGGATGCCTCTATCCCGAAGATATTCCTTCACTTGCCTGACGCTTAGGATCCGGAAATGGAAGACCGAGGCTGCCAGCAGAATGCTTGCCCCTCCCTTTGTTACCGCATCCGCAAAATCATCCAGCTTGCCGGCGCCGCCCGAAGCGACGACTGGAAGACCGACGGCGGAGCTTATGGCGCGGGTGAATTCGATATCATATCCTGCCTTGGTTCCATCCCCGTCCATGCTCGTGGGCAGGATCACGCCGGCGCCCAGCATTTCGCATTGTTTGGCCCAATCCACGGCGTCTTTGCCGACGGGCCGGGTGCCGCCGGAAATCACCAGCTCGAAACCGGATGGAACAATTTGGCTTCTGCGCGCATCGATAGCCACGGTTATGCAATCCGAACCGAATTTTTTCGCCGCCTCGCTGATGAGCGCGGGCCTCTTCACAGCGGCGCTGTTCATGGAAACGTTTTTGGCTCCCGCCTCGAGGAGCATCTCGATATCCTCCAGCTCGGATATGCCCCCGCCGACAGTCAGCGGTATATGAAGGGCGGAAGCGACGTTCCTCACCCACTCGATTCTGGTCTTCCGGTTTTCCAGCGTGGCGGCAATGTCGAGCATGGCCAGCTCGTCGGCCCCCTCCTGTTGGTAGAAGGACGCGTTCCCCACGGGATCGCCCGCATCCACCAGGTCCGTGAAGTGAATTCCTTTAACCACACGGCCATTTTTCATGTCGAGGCACGGCATTATTTTGACCGGTTTCATACATGCTCCTTCAGTCCAAGTATTGGATACTTACTCGGAAAATTTTATAGTTGAATAGCTTAAGACATTCAGTTCCCAGTTCAGAGTTCCCAGTTTAAAACTGAAGTGTAATTCTGCACGATTCTGATATTCTCTAATCGTTCTTCTGACTTCTGACTCCCGACTCCCAAATCCACGGGCGCGGCGGGATGGCTTCGAATTCCTTCCATTGGCACGCGCAAGGGGATTTCATGGGGCGAAGCACTTGGTTAGTTTTTAGGCTTCGGGCGCATGGAGCTTAGCGCTTAAGGCCGGGAACTCCAAGTTCAAATTGATTGCCTATTCATACCGAAGAGATTCGATGGGATCCAGCAGTGCGGCCTTGCGCGCAGGCCATACGCCGAAAATAAGCCCGATCGCGATCGAGACGCTCAATCCTGCGGCCACAGCCCACATCGGGATCTGAGCCGGCAATGACGGCAAAAGGGCGACAATAATGTAGCTTATGGCTACGGCAAGGATGATTCCGAAAACTCCGCCGACTCCCGTAAGCGTCATGGCCTCGAAAAGAAACTGCAGAACGATATCCTGCCGGGTGGCGCCGATGGCCTTTCGCACCCCGATCTCCCGGGTCCTCTCTGTGACGGAGACGAGCATGATATTCATGACCCCGATTCCCCCGACCAGCAGCCCGACGCTCGATATCGCGATGGCGATCAGCCCAACGGTTGACGTAATCGAATCCAGCTGCTCGATGATGCGGTCGGCCGTGGTGAGATCAAAGTCATTGGATTCCGACGGCTTGACTCCCCGGCGCCTGCGCAAAAGGCTCTCGATTTCATCCATGGCCGTGGAACGCAGCCCCGAGTAGGCCTGGATGGTGAGGAAATGCTTGTCTTCCCAGGGCAATATGCGGTGAAAGGTGCGGTACGGAACGATGACGGCGGTGTCCGTGCCGGAATCAACGAACCCGGTCTTGCTTTTCTCCAGCACGCCCAGGACCGTAAAAGGGTGCCCCTGTATCTGTATCTGCTTCCCAAGCGGATCCGCCTCCGCGAACATCGCCTCGGCAGCATCTGCGCCAATAACCGCTACCGGCATCCGGTGGGCATCCTCCGCCTCGGAAAAAAATCGCCCCTTTTCGATCGTCATGTTGACCACGGACATATAGTTGGATGGAACCCCGATAAAACTGGAGGAGCGCAGGCTGTTTCCCTTGTATTTGATCTGGACACGGGAGCTCATGGGAATTCCTTCCCAGGCTACGTCCTTCACGGAAGGGCACTGCTCCCTGATGGCCTTTGCATCCTGGATCGTAAGCGGCTTGCGCTTCATTTCTTCCCGGGACCGGCGTCCGATCGAAACTCCCGTGTTCAGGTGAAATACATAAATATTGTTGGTCCCGTAGCTCTCCAGCTGGGTGACAATGCTTTCTCTCAAACCGGTCAGGATGGATGCGATTACGATAACCGTGACCACGCCCACGATTATTCCCAGTATGGTCAGGAAAGACCGAAATTTGTGGGCCAGTATGGTTTCAAGAGCCATGGAGAGATTTTCGCCGTAATTAACCATAAATGCCCGTTTCTGAAAACGGCGGTTTCCAACGTTCTCCATTTGTTCCTTATTCTCTCATTAGCGCAACGATCGGATTGAGCTTGGATGCCTTGTGCGCAGGGTAAATCCCGGATATCACGCCGATGCCGCCCGAAGTCAATATCGCCATCAAAATGTAGCCCATGGTGATGTGCATGGGCACCGGCGTTGTGTTCGCAATGACCAGGCTGATAATGTAGGCGAGCAGGATGCCGATCACTCCGCCGGCTGAAGCCAGAAGCGCCGACTCGATCAGGAACTGCAGCAGGATATCGCTTCGCTTCGCCCCAACCGCCTTGCGTGTCCCTATCTCCACGGTCCTTTCGGTGACGGTCACGAGCATAATATTCATGACCACTATTCCGCCCACGATGAGTGAAATGAGTGTAATGGGCGTGATTACCATGGCGATGGCTCCCGTCAGCTGGCCCACCGCGTCCTGAAGGGCGCTGCTGGCGAGAATATCGAAATCGTCCTCCTGGCTCGGTCTCAGCTTATGGCGTGCCCTGAGAATTTGCCGGACCTCGTCCTGAGTGGATTCCAGCGCCGCCGCCGATGGGGCTTTTACCCGGAACTGAATGGACTGACGGGGCCCGTATTTCTTCAAAAACGCCGTGTAGGGAATATAAATCCTGTTGTCCAGGGACTGCCCCATCATGCTGCCGTTGCGCACTTCGACGCCGATTACGGTGTAGTCGTCTCCGCCGACCTTGATTTGCTTCCCCAGCGCATCCGTTGATCCAAAAAGATCCTCGCGCACCTGGGACCCGATAACGGCATTGCGCCGGGCGGAAGACACATCAAAGGTGGAAATGAAGCGACCCTCCTCAAGTTCCAGCTCCTGGATTTTGGGCAGGTCCGCGTTTACGCCTGTAACGCTGGCGTCATAAAATGTGTTGCTGCCCCGCTTGATATCATCCGTCCGGTCCATCGTGGTGGAAATGGCTTCGCATCCGTCGCACTTCTCCTCCACTGCCTTCATATCCGCCGGGTACAGGTTCTTGTTGCGTTTGATGATCTTTTCAAAATCCTCGTTCGATACGTTCACCCTCGCAAAACGGGCCACAATGAAGGCGTTGCTGCCGAAAGACGAAACCACCCGATCGGAAACATAGCTTCCTAATCCCTCGATAGCGCCCCCAACGGTAACCACGGACGCCACGCCGATGATAATGCCCAGCAGCGTGAGCACGGAGCGCAGCTTGTGCGTCCAGATTGAATCCACGGCTATGCGGAAAGCTTCCCACAGGGCGGCTTTGGTGTGCCTGGATTTCGTTCGTTCTCCTGCTTTCATCATCATTGCCGGAAATTCAAGTCCGGTCGATTCCACATGTATAATCCTTTTCCAATCAAGCCGGATCCACGCAGCTAACTTTGTTAAATACGTTCGAGCATCCCGAAATGTTCTGGCTTTTCACCTATTTGGAAGCGGCTTGTTCCCGTGCGCGGTTCGCGCCGGCTGTGCCGTTTTGAGCTGAAGTCTTTGCGCCCGGTCCGGCGGAATTTTGTGCGGCCTTCGAGGAAGCGGACCGGCTTGAACCCCGGGTTTTAGCGGAAACCCTTTTGGTCTCTTTGGATGGGGCAGGGCGAGGAGGGACCTGAAGCCACGTTCCTGCAATTATCTTCTTCTTGACGGATATATTGTTGGCTTTTACAAGATCGTCGACCGAAATGCGATACTGTGCCGCAATTTTGCTTAGATTTTCGCCCCTGCGCACTTTGTGCCGGCCTTCAAATTCGGGCGCCGCCTTGACCCTGGCAGCCGGCAGGGAAGCCAGCTGTTCCTGTATCCCGGGATCCACATCCACGGGAACTTTCAGCTGGTAGCCGGGATAGTTGGCCGGAGTCGTTAAACCCCGCAGGGCAGGATTCAGCCTTTTGAGCTCGTCCAGGGAGATGCTCAGGAGTTTGGCCGCGGCGCGAAGATCTATGGGCTTTGACACGGATACTTCAGTGTACTGAAGCGGCGGATGCAATTCCGTGGGAAATCCGTATTTTTCCGGATTGCGTCCCAGAATAACGCTGGCCTGGACCAGCGGAACATGGTTCTTGGTCTCCAGCGGAACTTTTCGCTTCAGATCTATCAACTGCCAGAAGTCGTTAACGCCCGTGTTTTTGATCAAACGCCTGACTTTCCCCTCGCCCCAGTTATAGGCCGCCAGGGCAAGGTTCCAGTCCTTGAACATATCGAAGAGGTCGTTTAGGTAACGCGCCGCAGCGCGGGTAGATTTCTCGGGATCCGAGCGTTCATCCACGTCGCGCGTCACCTTGAGCCCGTAACGCACAGCCGTTCCTTTTTCAAATTGCCAGATGCCCTTGGCTTTGGCCTTGGAGACCGCGTGAATTTTGAACAGGCTCTCGACCTGAGCCAGATACATCAGGTCCAGGGGAACGGATTCCTCCCGGAAGACCTTTTCGATGATGGGGCGGTATTGCCCCGAACGCATCAGGCCATCCTCGAAGTATCTGCGGCCTCCATTCAGCCAGTAATTCAGGGACTTCATGACCATTTCGTTGATCGTGATCGGGATCTCGTATTTGTGATTTGCCAGATCCAGGGCCAGGGCGTCCTGAAATGCCGGGTCGACATTTATGGGAATCAGGTCCAGTTTTTCCAGTTCATCCACAACGGCGCTTTCGGCCTCATCGTCGGGCTCGGAAGGCACCAGAAGATAGCGGGATTCATCTTCCTGGATTCGGCGGATCAGGTCCTGAAAAAAACTGTTGAGCACAGGCGTGGAAGCCAGGTCCCAGTTCGACCGCAGGAGCAGGTCCACGGCTTCATTGAACGATTCGCGCGCCTGCTCCGAATCGCCCGATTTAATCAGGTCGGAGCCCTCCAGGTATTTGGATCGGGAGGCGCGCATAAGTTCCGACAGGCCGGCCGGAATATTGGGATTATTCAAGACATACGGAGTTTCAGCAAGCGTCGAGACCAGCTCCGTCGGGAGCGCAATGGGATTGAGCCCGCTCGCGGTCATGGCGGGCAGGTACAGGCAACAAAAAGCCAGTACCCACTGCACCGGCCAGGAACTCCTCATGGTCTTTCCGCGTATGTTCATGCTGATTTTTTGTTCAAGCCCGCGCGATATCAATCCTATGCCCGCCACAAGCCCGGAACCGGAATAGATATAATTCAGATCCGGTAAAACGCCAAGGGTTTTCGCGAGAAGGTCGCCCCCCGCGCCTTTTCAGCCGCCGCCTTCCGCCATCGCCGGCAGAAATCATTCATGCACGAAGCATGCCCTGTTGGAGCTCCGGTATGCCGTCGTTCCAGCGCGGATTCCGTGCCGGATAATAAATTACCTGACCTGATTCTGCGCGGCCGGGATTGTCCTCCCTGTGGTCATCAGCAATTTGGCTTCAGGCAGAACCTCCAAAGCCTTCAAAACTTGAGCGTCTCCCTGTATGGCAATTTTGAAGCCTTCCTGAAGCCCAAAGGATGACGTATAAACTTCCTGCTTTATTCTTCTCTTTATATAATCGACATTATTCTGGATATCCTCGTCAACAAAATCGACGCGCCGATCGCGCAGGAATTGTTTGAAGTCGGCCAGTATAGCATCAGTTATTTCCAGGTTTGGCAATGGATTGGGAGCTTTCCCATCCGGCGCTGCGGTTTCGCTGCCTGTGAAACGAAAATTACCGGCCGACGGCACCTGTCCCGAAGTAAGGCGCCGGGCATATTGAAAAAATATATCCTTCGATGAAAGGAGCCCTTCAAACCGGTTCAATTCCCGAGCCGTTTCAATAATGTCCGGCGTAATGCCGCCTCCCCCGTAGACCTTGCGTCCGCCGTCCGTATGCCTTATTTCCCTGTCTTCTTTGCTGTCCGGGACGGAGCTGTCGTTTTCCATGTAATAGTATTCGAATGTAGATCCCGAATAGTCGCGCTGGATCAGCCTTCCGCTCGGGGTGTAATACTTGGCGGTTGTGAGGGCCATCCCGGTGTCGTTCGCCAGAGTGTATACGGATTGCACCAAGCCTTTGCCGAAACTTGCTTCACCGACAATAAGGGCCCGATCGTGATCCTGAAGCGCGCCGGCGACTATTTCCGAAGCACTGGCACTGTGCCGGTTGATCAAAACCACGAGAGGCACGCGGACCTTGTCCGTACTGGGAGCGCGATACGCTTTAGCGGACCCTTCCGCTCGCCCTTTGGTGGATACAACCATTTCCCCCCGCGGGAGGAATAAGTCGGAGATCTCGATCGCCTGATTCAGCAAGCCGCCGGGATTGTCCCGAAGATCGAGGATCAGGCCGGATATGTGGTTGCTTTCCAATTCTTTAAGCTTGGATCGGAGCTCATCGGCCGTGGATTCGGAAAAGCGATCGATTTTGACATAACCGACTCCCGGCTTGATTTCGAACGCGTAGGGAACGGTGATCAGAGGGATCTCGTCCCGCTCCACAGTGAGCTGCAGGGGGTCTCTCACGCCCGGGCGTTCAACCGTAATGCTCACCATGGTTCCGCGCGGCCCACGCAGGTGATTCACTACTTCATCCGAAGTCCACTCGTCTATCGATTCTCCTTCGATCTTGGAGATAACATCGCCCGCGCGCAGTCCTTTCCGTTCCGCCGGCGAGCCGATAGCCGGAGGCTCCACAATCACGACTCGCCCCCGGTCGCGGAGAAGAGGACGCACCCGAATGCCCAGACCGAAATATTTGCTGTGCTGTTCTTCCCGGAGTCGGGAAAAATCTTTGGGATCGAAAAAACTGGAGTGGGGATCCAAAACCCGGAGCATGCCCTTTATGGCGCTGTACACCAACTTGTCGGGGCCTACCTTTTCCACATAGGTTTGCTGGATTACGTCCAAGGCCTCGGTAAAATTTGTCAGGAATTCGTTGGGTGAGGTGTAACTGGCTGTTCCGGCCTTAGCCGCGACCCTCTCTCCAAGCAAACCGCCGGCCAGGGAAGACAGTAGAACAACCAGGACCAAGAGAACGGCAAATCTGTGCTTCATAAAGGGTTGGCTCCGATAGTGGACCTTTCAAGCTTCAAGAGTATAACATGTGGCGAATTATCGTGACAATATTCAAAAGAAGTCTTCGAATCCCGCGGCTGCGGCCACATGTCTTGACTTCCGTTTTTTGCTAATTTAGACTTGCACTACAATATTGGCAGGGAACCGCCGGGAAAGCAGGTGTTGCATGGGCTCTCTTGGGATGCAGGAAATCATCATTATATTTGTTCTTGCCCTCATCATTTTCGGCCCGCGAAAGCTGCCGGAACTCGGGAAATCGTTGGGAAAAGGCCTCGCCGAATTCAAAAAGGCCTCCAACGAGCTCAAGCAGACATGGGAAGAAGAAGTAAGACTCGACAAGGAAAAAGAGTCATTGTCCGAAATTGTCAAGGACAGCTCCATTCAGCCATCCGAAATCCTCGGGGATAGTTCAGCTCCGCTATCCGAGACCCCTAAGGACGACAACAGCTCCGTAGGATCAGAAGAGACTCAATGAGTGATGGGACTGCGGAGTTGAAAGCTGAGAACGGTTCGCCGGAACCGGAAAACGACGCCGGGAAGATGTCCTTTCTCGAGCACCTGGACGAGCTTCGCAAACGGCTGGTCCACGTTGCCTGCTTCATAGGCATCGGATTTATCGCCTGCTGGTTTTTTGCGCGGCCTATCTACGATTTTCTGGCAGTTCCGCTGACCAAAGTCCTTCCCGAGGGAACCCGGCTCGCTTATACGAAGCCCACCGACCCATTCACTTTGTACATGAAGGTGGCCATGCTGGGGAGCATCTTTTTGACGCTTCCGCTGACCCTCTATGAAGTCTGGAAATTTATTGCGCCCGGTCTCTATAGAAAAGAAAAGAAATATGTGGTGCCATTCCTTACATTTTCGATAATCCTTTTCGTCGGCGGGGCGGCTTTCTGCTATTACGTGGTTCTTCCCGCAGCCTATCAGTTTCTCGTAAACCTTGGTGCGTCCTTCACTCCCGTGATCAAGGTTGACGAATACCTTGATCAGACAAACATGATGCTCCTGGGCTTCGGGCTGATTTTTGAAATGCCTGTCGTTGTGGCTTTCCTGTCGATCTTCGGCCTTGTCAGCGCCGGCTTCCTCTGGAGAAAATTCAAATACGCGATGGTGGGTATCGTTGTGCTGGCCGCCGTTTTGTCGCCGACCGGGGATGCCTTCAATCTGCTCCTATGGTCGGCTCCAATGGTGCTTCTATATATTGTCAGCATTGGGGTAGCGGCTATTCTTGGCTGGAAGCGAAAATCAAAGGGCCTGGCGTAGCGTTTTATTTTGAAACCGGGGGGCGTCCTCCCTAACGCCGCGGATCTCACGGTCCCCCGGCGAAGTAATCCTGCAGTATCTGAAAAAATTCCTCGGTTGTTCGAGCGGCGTGAATCTGCGCCCTGAGCCGGGTGCTTCCCGGAAAGCCTTTGGACAGATAACCCCCGGCCCGCTTGACTCTCCCCAAGGCAGCCGGCGTGGGAGATTCCAGGCTCACACGTCTCAGGAATTGGAGCATAAAATCAGCCTTTTCAGCCGGGCTCACCTGTTTTACGGACACGCCGTTCATATGGTCCCAGCACTGCCTTATCAGCCAGGGATTGCTCAGGACGCCGCGACCCATCATTACGCCGTCCACGCCGGTTTCCTTGAACATTCGCACGGCATCCGCCGGGGTGAAAACGTCGCCGTTTCCCATAACCGGTATTTTCGCCTGCTCCTTGACCCGCGCGATCACACCCCAATCCGCGCGCCCGGAAAACAGGTCCGAACGAGTCCGCCCGTGAACGGCCAGGGCTTCGACGCCGCAGCCTTCCGCCAGTTTCAGCACTTCCACTGCATTGATGGAGTTCTGGTCCCACCCGGTGCGGATTTTGACAGTCAAGGGCACCCGGATCGCATTCCGCACCGCTTTCAGGATTTTTCCCATGAGAGGAAGGTCGCGCAGCAGGCTGCTGCCTCCGCCCTGCCTTACGACCTTTTTGACGGGACACCCCAAATTAATGTCGACGATATCAGCGCCCATCGCTTCCACCATGGCTGCGGACTCCGCCATGCGGACGCTATCGGAGCCGAAAATCTGGATGGAAATGGGGCGTTCCGTGTCTTCGAACCGGGTCAATCGGTCTGTGCCGGTGTTGTGCCGCCCGGCATTTTGCCGCGTCATTCCTTCCGTGCTGACCAGCTCGGAAACCACCAATCCGCATCCGCCCAGGCCTTTGACGACCTGACGGAAAAGGGAATCCGTGTGCCCGGCCACCGGCGCAAGGACGAGCGGAGGCTCAATTACAACGTCGCGGATTTTGAACATGGATAAATTCTATCAGCGCCGGCAATCGCCGGAGAGTATGCGTGTGGATCCCGTCAGTTGCGCGCCGGTACGTCGCCCGTCGAGAAGCGAGAAAAATAGAGGATTCCGGGATTTTCAGGGCCGGAACGCCCCGAGGAGAGATGCTCAGGAGGCCGGGAAGACGGCTCCGGGGAATCGTCTTCCCGTCTCGCAATCCGCAGATACGACTATCGGGGCGCCTGGTCGAACCGTTTCTGAGCGGCAGTCCAGTCGATCGCCTTGAAGAAAGCCTCGATGTAATCGGCCCGCTTCAGGCCGTAATCGATCATAAAGGCGTGTTCAAAAACATCCATGATGAGGATGGGCGCCGCTGCTGCAAGATGCCCGCCGTCATGTTCCCCGATCCATGTGTTCAGGAGCTGGTTGCCCGCGGCATCGTAGTAAAGCGCGGTCCACCCGATGCCCCGCATCGCGCCGACGGCTTTGAAGAGTTTCTCCCAGTTTTCAAAAGAGCCGAAATCCTCCGCGATTTTTGCGCAGAGTTTGGAGCTCTTGTCCAGCGCAAGGCCGCCCTTGACCATGTTTCCGAAATAGAGTTCGTGGAGCCTCATCCCGTCGAATTCCCAGCCAAACCGGCGCTTGAGCTCGGCGTACTGGGGCGTTGCCGCTTTCCCCTGCTTCTCCAGTTCTGCAAACTCCTCCATCAATTTGTTGGTATTGGTCACATACCCGTTGTAGAGAGTGAAGTGGTTGGTTAACAGCTGGTTGCTAAAACCTTCCGCGCCCAGCAGCTTTTCATAATTAATCGCCTGGTACTTCATCAGATTCTCTCCTTTAGGCGGCATTCAGCCGATCAAAACTTCTATGGATACTCCATGCCCCGCTTGCGGCATGGCCCGGTTCCACACACTATAGCGCTTGAGCTGAAGTTTAGGCCAAATCATGGCGCTCGACCAGATCCCAAAACGGATTTATCGATTTTTCCAGCAAACGGACCCAAAACCCGCAGCCTGAGGACCAGGCGACCCCTAATAATCGCTGCCCCATGTTATTTCGCACACGTTATTTCCTTCATTGGACTCACGAATCGCATTTTCCGTATCCACCAGTATTTGGAGCGGTTCTTTCCTCTGAATATCTCCGGATCTGATGAAAATGCTGCCCTGGGCATAGCGTCCAACGGCAGCGATGCCGACGACTTTTTGAGTGTGGAAGGGAATCCAGCGATCGACATGATATTTTCTGATTTCCCACAGGAATGCACCGGCATCCCTTTCTCCGAAATTGGAAATTCCCAGCCCGATGTCCACCATTCCGCCCCTTTCCGACATCCTGGCATGGCAATTGGAAGGATTCAGGTCCACCGGTGGCTGCGTCAAAACAGCACTTACCTCGGGAGTTGGAGAGACAATCCTGATCCGGGCTTTATCTGCGGTTATCGGAAATCCTCCCCTGGTGATGAGTAGGTCTCTGCCCGCATCGATGCGCTCGATTGTCCCGCTCGAAATGTGCTGCCATCGATCCGCAATCAAAGCCTCAATTTCCCAACGCACGCCAATGGCAAATCCTGTTCCAGGTTTGTGCGCATAGAACTCAACGGTTTTGCCGCCATCCTTAAACCGGGAGCGGAGGATTTCCAACGGAGGCTCGCGGCGCTCTATGGAGCCGCCGGCAACAGCTGGGGCAGGATACACCCTCATCCCCCAACCCGTGCCATTGAGTTTGAGCGGTAGCGGAGTGGCCAGCCGGAGATCCCGAATTAGCACCTGCCGGTCCTTTCCCCAAACGATGTCAAATCTGTATTCCCTGCTTGTGATAGTGCGTCCGGGCCACTTAAATTCCTCGGCTCTGGGCGCTGTCCAGGAGATGCTCAACTGGTGGGTTCCGACGGAAAATGCCCTTGGCACAGCTCCGGCCAGGGTAGGCGGGGGAGGCAGAGTTTCTCCCGACTTTCTTGCGGCAAGCTCATGAGGATAAAAAGATATCGGTGCACCTTCCACGCGGAAGGTAATCGTCAAGCTGACCGAAGCCCCATATGCAGTCTCGGCAGGATTCATTGTAACGCCCTGTCCGAAAATGGATGCCTGACCGTAGCATGGCGCGGCCATCAACAGTGCCAATGCCGGCAGCGCGGCCCATTGCTTCATAGAACGTTTCATGTTCCGTACCTCCTTGACAAGATCGCCAATGTTTCGAAGTTCTTTTGTGTTTATCGGCATACTATGCATGTTCGCCTACAATTTCGCGCACCCGCACAATAGGACTTCCCTGTAATACGTTATCGTATCTGTGAATAGGCGCACTGAGGATACGCTTAAGCCTTGATACTGTTATTGGAAAGGGTTAGTCTTCTTTACTTAATTCCTGGAGAATCTATCTGTTCAACGGAGGTATCCGATGCCCAAACTACGGCTTTCCAATCGCGGTCGAAACACTCCTCCTTCCCCGATCCGCAAGCTGGCGCCTCTGGCCGCAAAAGCCAAAAAGTCCGGGATCCACGTATACCATTTGAATATAGGTCAGCCCGACATCGAGTCGCCACGGGAGTTTTTCGACGGCATGGCCGCGTATAAAGAGAAAGTCGTCGCCTACGAGCAATCCCAGGGAAACGAGGCATTGTGCACAGCCTGGTCGAACTACATTAACAGAACCCTGAAGATCCGCACCCGCCCGGAGCACTTCCTGATCACCACGGGCGCAAGCGAAGCGCTGGTATTCGTCTTCATGACTTGCTGCGATCCGGGAGATGAAATCATTATCTTCGATCCCACGTATGCCAATTACCTCGGCTTTGCCGCGATCGCCGGAGTGCATCTGGTGCCGGTCCTGAGCAGCCTGGACGATAATTTTGCTCTGCCGGCGCACAAAGAAATCGAGCAGAAAATCACCAACCGGACGAGGGCCATCCTGCTTTGCAGTCCGAACAATCCTACGGGAACCGTGTGCAATGAACAGGAACTCCGGTTCCTGTATGAGCTGTGCGAGGAAAACAACATCTTCCTGATAGTGGACGAAACCTACCGTGAATTTGTCTATGACGATCGCGAGCCTCTCTCAATCCTGAACCTGGTCCCGGGAAGCGACCGCGTAATCGTCGTGGACAGCCTCTCGAAGCGTTTCAGCCTATGCGGCGCGCGCATAGGCTGCCTGCTGACCTGCAACGAGGAGGTTATCGCGACGGCTTTGAAAATCGCGCAGGCGCGCCTTGCGGCTCCGACGATCGATCAGTTCGCCGCAGCTTACATGCTGAACCACATCAAGGACGATTACCTGGAAAACGTCCGCAAGGAATTCCTACTGCGCCGTGACGCCCTGTACCATTCGCTGAAACAGGTCCCCGGCGTGGCAGCGCACAAACCCATGGGCGCTTTTTACACGGTGGTGGGTTTGCCCGTGGAGAATGCTGAGGATTTCGCCACCTTTCTGCTTTCCCAATTCTCCCTTGACGGGAGAACGACCTTCATCGCGCCGGCAGCCGGATTTTATATGCAGAATGAACAGGGATTGAAAAAGGCGAGGTTTGCCTACGTACTCAATAAGAGCGAGATTGAAGGAGCTATTGAAGTACTCGCAGCCGGCCTCGAGCGCTATCTGCAAAAATAACCTCCAGATCATGCAGCGGGATTCTTGAAATCTCCGGGACCCGCGGGGATTAGGGCAATCTACCGCCGGGGCTCGGAATCGTAACAGTAAATCTTCCTGTGTAATCCGCAGACCTGCCGGGCTTGAGGACCGGGAGGGAGGATACTATTCATTTGGCTGCAAAGAGAAAGGTATGTTATGGTGGAAATGCTATCCAAAAGATTGGCTTATCATTTTTAATAGTCCATTAGCGGGACTTTCGCTGCTTTTGTCTTCATGCGGAAGGATGGGTTCGCGGCCGCTCTTGCTTGCCGCGAGATTGAGTTTTTTCCAGAATAGGGGAGGAGGCGTCGCATGGCCGATGTTTTCACTCATGACCTCATAATTTTCGGGGCGGGACTGGCCGGATTAAGAGCCGCAATAGAAGCTTCACGCTCCGCGCAGGGCAAAATAGACATCGCCGTAGTATCCAAAAATCAACTGATGCGCGCTCATTCGGTCGCGGCCGAAGGCGGTACTGCCGCGGTGATGCGGCCGGAGGATGGCGACAGTGTCGAGCTTCACGCGTGGGACACCGTTAAAGGGAGCGACTTCCTGGCGGACCAGGACGTTGTGGACCTGTTCGTGCGCACCATGCCGTCGGAAATATTGCAGCTGGATCATTGGGGGATCCCGTGGACACGGCGGGAGGACGGCCGTATTGCTCAAAGGCCTTTTGGAGGACACAGTTATCCCCGCGCCGTTCTGGCCCAGGACAAGACCGGCTTCTTCGAAATGCAGACACTCTACGACACGCTGCTTCAGTACAATTGCGCCAGGCACTACAACGAGCATTTTGTCACCTCGATCCTGGTCGAGAACAATGCGTTTTGCGGCTTGACCGCCATCGACATGAACACCGGCCAGTTCAAGGTCATCCGCGGCAAAGCCCTCATAATCGCCAGCGGCGGGGCGGGCACGCTGTTCGGGTTCACAACCTACTCCCAGACGGTCACAGGCGACGGCATGGCGCTGGCCTATCGCGCCGGGATTCCGCTGGAAGATATCGAGTTCCTGCAGTTTCACCCCACCGGCCTGGTCCCCTCGGGGATCCTGATCACGGAGGCCTGCCGCGGAGAGGGAGCGTATCTGGTCAATAGCAGGGGCGAAAGGTTCATGAACAAGTATGCCCCTTCCAAGCTTGAACTTGCGCCGCGCGACCTGATCTCCCGCTCGGAAATGATTGAAATCGAGGAGGGGCGCGGATTCAAGGGGCCGGACGGCCTCGACTACATCCACCTGGACCTGAGGCACCTGGGCGCGAAGAAAATCAACGAGCATCTGCCGCTGATCCGCGAGGTTTGCATCGAATTCAACGATCTCGATCCTATCCAGGAACCGATTCCCTGCCGCCCCGTGGCCCACTATTCGATGGGCGGCATCGAAACCGATATCAAAGGTGCAACCCGGGTCCGGGGTATCTGGGCGGCCGGAGAAGCGGCCTGCGTGAGCCTGCACGGCGCGAACCGTCTGGGATCCAATTCAACGGCCGAGTGCCTGGTTTGGGGCAAAATCACCGGGGCCGAAGCAGCACGCTATTGCGCCGAAAACCAACAGGCGGCCCCGGTTCCCGAATCCAAAGTCGACGCGGAGCACAAAAGAATTTTCGAGGGACTCCTTTCCCGGAAAGGCCCGGAGAGCCTTTACGACATCCGCAGGGAACTGCGCTCGTGCATGGACGTCAACGTGGGAGTCTTCCGGACGGGCCAGGAACTGAGCCAGGGGCTGGACAAGATCCGGTCGCTCCGAAGACGTTATTCCAACATCAGCATTGAAGACCAAAGCGCCGTCTACAACACCAACCTGTATCATGCGATGGAGACTGCAAACCTGCTGGATCTTGCGGAGGTCATGGTGACGGGAGCCGTAACGAGGACCGAATCGCGCGGCGGCCACGCGCGCCGGGATTTTCCCGTTCGCGACGACGAGCATTGGCTCAAGCACACGCTGGCCTTCTTTACCGAGCAAGGACCGAAACTGGATTACAAACCGGTCACCATCACGACATGGCAGCCGGTGGAAAGAAAATACTGAAACAGGAATTTCAAGGAGCAGCTATGCAAAACAGACGCGAAAACCGACTCGGACTCTGGGGCTGGCTCGGGGGCGGGCGCTATGGCCTGGAGCGCTATGCCTACGCTCTGCACCGCCTGGCCGGTCTCGGCATCCTGGCCTATTTTATCATGCACATCTTCGTGACCGGATCGCGCGCGGCCGGCCCGGAACGATGGGAAACCACGATGGCGTTCTTCAGCACGCCGCTCTTCAAAATGGGCGAGTTTCTCGTCTTCCTGGCTTTTGCCTATCACGCAATCAACGGCATCCGGCTCATCCTGGTCGAGCTGGGATACATGATCGGGAAACCGGGTCTTCCGGCTTATCCCTATAGCTACTCCACGCTGAGGCAGAGGCCGCTTTTTGTGGCGGCTATGGTTATTGCAGCGGTGCTTATGATCATCGGCGGCGCCGATTTTTATTTCCTGATGAAATAGGAGGGAACCATGCGCGAATCCAAATTATGGTCCTGGCACATCCTGAGCGCGGGGATCATCCTGGTTTTGCTCGGCACCCACATGACCATCATGCACCTGGGCGCCCTCATGAACATGGTCGGCATTGGATCGGGCGATCCGATTCAATCTGCCGAGGTATTTCACCGCAGCCAGCAATTTATCTACATGGTCGGCTATATCCTGTTGCTTGGAGCCGCTCTGTTCCACGGGCTGTACGGGCTCCGCAGCATGCTCTTCGAGCTGTCGCTTTCGAGAATAAGCGAAAAAGTGATCGGCGGGCTGTGCGCCGTTTCCGGCATCGCGCTTTTCATCTACGGGAGCTACGTCGCGGTACTTGTGTTCCGGATGAAGGGAGTATAACCATGAGCAAAACACAGGAATCAGGCATTATCAAAACCGTAGTTTTCGAGGTTCTGCGCTACAATCCGGGCGATGGCCAAAAACCCCGGCTGCAGGAATATTCCGTGCCCGTCACCAAGGGCATGACCGTGCTGGACGGCCTCAACTGGATCAAGGAGCATACGGACCGCACTCTGTCCTGGCGGTCCTCATGCCGAATGGGCGTGTGCGGTTCCTGCGGGATGTTCATCAACGGCCTTCCGCGCCTCGCATGCAACAACCAGATTATCCATCTGCATTCGGACCGCATCGTTATCAAGCCTTTGCCCAACTACGACGTCATCCGGGATCTGGTTCCGGACCTGGACAGTCTTTTAAAAAAGCATAGGGCCATAAAACCCTATCTCATCCGTAAGGACAGGGCGGAGCAGGACCATCCGACCGGCGAATACTTCCAGTCCGAGCAGGAACTGGTCAACTACATACAGTTTGCCTACTGCATCAAGTGCGGACTGTGCCTTTCCGCCTGCCCGACGGTTGCCACATCCGAGGAATATGCAGGCCCGCAGAGCCTGGCTCAGGGCTGGCGGTACATGCTGGACACCCGCGACGAGGGCGCCCCGGAGCGCGAAAGCGAAATGTATTCCAGGCACGGCGTCTACCGCTGCCACTTTGCCGGCGCATGCTCCCAGGTGTGCCCGAAGGGCGTCGACCCCGCGCTGGCGATTCAGCTGGCCAAGAAGGATGCTTTTCTAAGAAGTTTCGGATTGCGCAAACGCCGCCAGGCTACTTCCGTAGCCCCGCCCATAAAAAACTGGGTCCCCAAGGCGGATATCCCGAAGGCTCCGGAGCCGACCATCAAACAGAAGATCTGAACTTTTTAGGGGGCGGCCTTCCGGCCGTCCCCCCTGAATGACTGAAATCCCCCGCGAATGAGGAAGCGAACGGCCGCTGGAAAAAAATGAAGGAAGTTATTCTGTATACCGACGGCGCCTGCCTGAATAATCCCGGCCCGGGCGGCTACGGCGTTGTGCTTATCTACGAATCCCATCGCAGGGAGCTTTCCGGAGGATTCCGGCGCACCACTAATAACCGCATGGAAATCTACGCAGCCATCGCCGGGCTCGAAGCTCTCAAGGAACCCTGCCGGGTAACGCTCTTCAGCGATTCCCAATACCTCGTTTTTGCCATGCAGAAGGGCTGGGCGCTCCGGTGGCGGGCCAACGGCTGGAAGCGGAACAGGAAGGAAGAAGCCGTCAATCCGGACCTCTGGGAAAGACTGCTGAAATTATGTTCCATCCACGAAGTGACGTTTAGGTGGGTGCGCGGTCACGCCGGAGAAAACGAAAACGAGCGCTGCGACGATCTGGCCACGGCCGCGGCTCGCGGGACCGGGCTTGCCCCGGATGAAGGCTATGAGAAAGCCTCCCCGTAGAGCTGCCGGGTATTCAGCGCTACGGCTTCAATCACTTCCGCTCTCGCAAGCCCCTTCAGCTGCGCAATCGCTTCCAATGCAAGCAAGGCGTTCGCCGGTTCGTTTCTCTCCTGTCTGACAGGGCCGAGGACCGGGCTGTCTGTTTCAATCAAGAGCCTCGAAAGCGGCAGCCGTTTGACGAGCTTCTGTTTCTGTTCGGACCGCGTCACCGACGGGGGAATGGAAAAGAAAAATCCGGCTTCCGCCGCGGGCAACGCCGCCGAAGGCTTCCCGTCGAATGCATGCAGCTGTACCTTGCGGGCGCCGCTCTGCAGCAATAGCGCCACGGCATGCCGGCCGGCGGAACGGGAATGTACATTGATCGGGAGCGAGAGTTCCTCGCTCAGGGCGATGAAGCTCCTGAATATCTCGCGCTGCAGCTCCCGGTCGGATTCACTCTGCACGATCCAGTAATCCAGGCCCACTTCCCCGATTGCAGACAGTTTTTCCCTGTGGCTGCGGATGAATGCGCGCATTTTGTCAGCCAGCCCGAGGTCCAGCAATGTGGGGTAGAGTCCGGCCGCGGGACGAATCATGGGATGGAGGACGGCCAGTTCCAGGTTCTTTTCCGCATCGGCAAGGTTTTCCCCCACGGCGATCACAGCCGCTATTCCGGCCGCCCCGGCTCTTTCGAGAACTTCCGCACGATCCCCGTCAAAAACCGGGTCGCACAGGTGGGCGTGAGTGTCCGTCAGCGATGCCATGCGGCAAGCATAGCGGAATTCATGCGCGGCATGGAAGGTGAAAGACACATACGGAAGCCGGAAGAAAGCAGCCGGTGATCCGCATTCTTTGGACAGATTTTATGATTGGATGTTATCGAGCCCACAGGCATAAAATCACAGCTGAGACAAACAACCATGATTTATTCCTGGATTCTGGATTCCGGAGGGACAGGCCGCGGCGCCTGGCAGGGCGGCGTGATTTACGAGTTCATTCGCTGGTGCCGCGAAAACGGCTGCTTCCCAACCATCACCATGGGCGCTTCGGCAGGAGGTTATGCCGCTGCCGACGTGGCTACGGGAACCGAGAAGACCGTGATGAAAGGCTGGAACTTCTGGGGAAAACCGCATCCGCCGAGGCATCCTCGAAACTCGCTCTTTTACGGAATAGGAGGGTTCCGCGCCCATCTCCAGAGCTCAATCCGGTACGTGATGGAGGAAGAAGAGCTATCCGGCGTATTCGGGAAAAGTCCTGTCGAAAAGCTGCTCGTGTTCACAACCCGCGTCCGGCGCAAAGACCTCAAGCCGTTTGGATCGGGCGACAGGCTGCGCTACTTTTTCAAATCAGCGACGCGCAAGCTTCCGAGAGCCTGGAAATATCTTCCAGGGAATTACGAAGAGGACCCTGTAATATTTGCATCAAACTTGCCCGTCGAATTGCGCTCGGGATACATCCGGCCGTTAACACCCGGGAACTATCATGCCGTGATCGAAGCCTCGTGCCTGGTGCCGGTGGCGATGGGTCCGCCCCTGCTCCCTCGGGAGCTTCAGACGGATTCCCGGGACAACGACGGCCCCTCCGTCTTCATGGACGGCGGTTATGCCCTCAAAATGCCGATGCGTCTCCTCGAGGAAGACGCGCGCTTTCAAGCGCTTGCCCGATGGGTTTCCGCGGATAAAACGGTTATCTTCTGCTGCGATCCTGCGGGAATGCTCTGGGAAACCAGTTCCCGGCTGCGGTCCCTGAACAACCTTCCCAGTGTGATGGAAGCCTTGCGCGGGGACCGGCTTCTTGTCATCAGCCCGGACCACAAAGTGGAAGCCGGCTTCCTGTGCACGGATAACGCCGTCACCATGAGGACCTTTCACCGCGGCCGGGAACAGGCGCAGCGCCTGCTGCGGTCCGAGGATGTCCGCCGCTTCTTCCAAGCCTGAAACATACCCCCAAAAATCGACCCCGAAACACGCGAAATCCACAAAATAATCGGATGCGTTTCCGCTTGAATAGGAAATGCGTTTAAATTCGTGGCTGGTTTTGCGCCTGAAGCGCTAACGGCGAGGCCCGGGTTGATTGAACTTGGTCATCAGGTCCTGGATGGAAGCGGATTTTTTCTCCGGAAGAGGAGCCTTCTTCTCGCGGGCCGGCTTCCCGGGGTGCGCCGCGGATTTCATGGACAGCGAAATCCTCTTCAGCGTCTCGTTCACTTCAAGCACCCGGACCTTGACGATCTGGCCGACTTTGACAACTTTCCTGGGATCATCCACGAATCGGTCCGCCAGCTGGGAGATATGCACAAGACCGTCCTGGTGGACGCCGATATCGACGAAAGCGCCGAAATTGGCAACATTGGTCACGATCCCCTCGAGCTCCATTCCTGCAACGAGGTCTCGAATCTCCTTGATTTCCTCCCTGAACGTCGCATACCGGAACTCAGCCCGCGGATCGCGGCCCGGTTTCTCCAGTTCGGAAATGATGTCGCGCAAGGTCGGCTCGCCGACTGTCCCGGTCACATAGTCCCTCAGATTGATGGAGCTGAATCTCCCCGCGGCCGCCCCGATCTGATCCAGGGGGAGGTTCAGGTCGCGGGCCATTTTTTCCACTATAAAATAGCTTTCGGGGTGTACGGCGGTATTGTCGAGAGGATTTTCCCCGTCCCTGATACGCAGGAATCCGGCCGCCTGTTCGAAGGTCTTAGGGCCGAATTTCGGTATTTGAATCAGTTCCCGCCGGCTGCGGAAAGCGCCGTTTTCGTTTCGGAAGGAAACCACATTCCTGGCCAGGGATGAAGAAATGCCGGCGACGAAACTCAAAAGCTCTTTTGAAGCCAGGTTCAAATCGACGCCGACATAATTCACACAGCTTTCAACCGTATCCTCCAGCTTCTGCTTGAGCAGCCTTTGATCCACATCGTGCTGGTACTGGCCGACACCGATGGACTTGGGATCGATTTTGACCAGTTCCGCAAGCGGGTCCTGGAGCCTCCGGGCGATGCTCACAGCGCCGCGAGCCGTCAGGTCCAGGTCCGGAAACTCTTCGATCGCCACCTCGCTTGCCGAGTAAACGGAGGCTCCCGCCTCGCTAACCATCACCTTGACCGGCCTGGGTTCCAGCGTGTTCAGCACATCGCCCACAAAAGATTCCGTCTCCCGGCCCGCGGTCCCGTTTCCGATGGCCACAAGTTCCAAGCGGTGCTTCCCGATGAGCTTTTTCAATGTTTCCGCCGCCCGGGCGCGTTCCGCATCCGATTTGTGCGGATGGATGGTCTCATACTCCAGAAGCTTTCCTGTTTGGTCGACGGCGGCAACCTTGCAGCCCGTTCGGAATCCGGGATCGATACCGAGCGTCGGTTTCATTCCGGCGGGGCTGGAGAGAAGCAATTCCCGCAGATTGGCCTCAAAGGTCCGGATGGATTCCCTGTCGGCGGCCGTCTTTTTCTCCAGCCGCACTTCCCCGATCAGCGTGGTCTTCATGAGGCGCTCGAAGGCATCCGCCAGCATTTCCCGGAAAAATTCGCGCACATTTGCCGCCGAAGCATGTATCTCCTGAGACTCCAGGTACGCGGTAATCACGGCCGGATCGTAGTCGATCGCAAAAGTGAGAACGCCCTCTGTTTTGCCGCGCCTGAGGGCAAGCATATTGTGCGGCGCGATGTCCTTCACCCGGACCCTGTATTCACGGTACATTTCGAATTTCGTCGTGCCTTCGGGATATTCCTCCTTGATGCGCGAGGTGAAAAAACCTCCGTTCATCAGGTAGTCGCGCAAATGCTGCCGCAGGGCTGCCTTCTCCGATACTTCTTCTGCCAGGACGTCGGACGCGCCCTGCAGGGCTTCGGCCGCACTCTGAACTCCGCGCTCGCCGGAAATATAACGGGCGGCCTCGGCCTCGAGGTCCGCCGGAGGCGCATCGGGGCTATTTGCGCTTCTCAGGAACTCGGCCAGCGGTTCGAGACCTTTCTCCCTGGCAACGGTCGCCCGCGTGCGCTTCTTCGGCTTGTAGGGAAGATACAGATCCTCGAGCTCCGTTTTCTGCAGGCATTCCTCGATTTTTGTTTTCAGCTCCTCCGTCAGCTTCCCCTGCTCCTGGATCGATTTCAGGACCGTGGCTTTCCTTTCTTCCAGCTCGGTCAGATAGGTGTGCCTTTCAAGCAGAGCGCGCAGCTGTATCTCATTCATCTCGCCCGTCCGTTCTTTGCGGTATCGCGCGATGAAGGGCACGGTCCCTCCTTCGGCAAACAAGGCCAGCGCATTCTGCACCTGATCGATCCCCAGAGAAAGTTCCGCCGCGATTAATTGAAGCATGTTCATGTTTACAAAACTCCTGCTTTCTCAGATTCCTGTCGAGCCAAACCACCCTCGCCCGGGAGGCAGGGGATTTTACTGCTCCCCGATGGGGGCATTAGACGAGCGCCGCCTTTGCGATCGCCCATGCCGCGATGGTCATTCCGTCCCATAGGGTCCCATCCCGGATGAAACCGTCCAATTCGTCCGTCGTGAGGCGAACCAGCTCGAAGTCCTCGGTCTCTTCCGGACGGGCGCCTATATAGCGCAGGTCCCGGGCAATATAGACACGGCAGATTTCGTCAACCAGTCCGTTGCACGGATTGAAGCTGCCGACGCATTGGAGCCGTCCCGGCAAAAAACCCGCTTCCTCCAACAGCTCATCCCTCGCCGTCTCGTCGAAGGTGCGTCCGTCCTTCAATCCGCCGCATGGAAATTCCACGCTGTCGCGGTTTCCCGTATACCGGTATTGCCGGACAAGGATAAAATTCCCATCGTCATCCTGCGGGACCACCATGGACGAGCCGTTGGTGCGAACGTAATGATATTCCCATGTTTTCCCCGAGGGAAGCTCAACCCGGTCCCGGCAATATTTCCACCAGGGATTCTCAAAGATGATTTCTTTGGATAAAGGTTTATAGGGTTTCATATATCTCCCGGCGTCCTCGTTCGGTAGAGATACACTTTACCCCATCGAAATAATTCAAACCACGAATTACCCGGCATGCCGCCCTCAGTATTCGCTTCAGTGAAAGCTCTCCCCCACCTCCGGGTTTTCGTGAGGGCTGCTCTCCAGACCCCATGGTTTTCGTGAGGATGGGTCTCCAGACCCGTCTGGTTAAGCCATAACCAGATATTCGCTAATCGAACCGCTCTGGAGAGCGGTTCTCACGAAATATGGATTTGGGGGCAGCGGTTCCTGAGAAGCCGCGTAATCGGGAGGTGGGTTTTTTTTCGTGAGGACGGGTCTCCAGACCCCGTCCTCACGAAAATTCCGGAAACCCAGATTTTGTTTTCCTTGATCCCGTTCTTTGTGCTTCAATTCCCGCATCATGGCCACCGGATTCATTCATGCTGAGGACCTGCTCCGCCGGGTCTCGCGCTCCTTCTATCTGACGCTCCGGGTTTTGCCGAGCTCCGTCAGGCGGCAGATGAGCTGTGCTTATCTGCTGGCCCGCGCGGCGGACACCCTAGCGGATACGCAGCTGGTCGCTGTTCCGCGCAGGCTGGAATCCTTGCGGCGGCTGCGCTCAGCCATCCAGGCCGCCTGTGAAGACCGCACGCCCGAAATGCCGGATCTCGGGGAACTGGCACAAGCCCAAAGCCCGATTGCGGGGCAGGGGAATGAGGCGGAACGCGTGCTTCTGGAGAATGCCGGAGCTTTGCTTGACTCGGTGCGGGGATTCGAGCCCCGGGATCGCCGGGAAATCGGAAATGTGCTGGACACCATCACGCAAGGCCAGGAGCTCGATCTGATCCGCTTCGGCGAGGCTGCCAAAGACCGCATCGCGGCGCTAGGCTCCGACGCCGACCTGGATCATTACACATACTGTGTCGCAGGCTGTGTCGGAGAGTTCTGGACGAAAATGGGCCGATCCCATGTGTTTCCGGAAGCGTCGATTCCTGAAGAGACCCTGCTGGCAAGGGGCGTGCGGTTCGGCAAAGGCCTGCAACTGGTGAACATATTGCGCGACCTGCCCGCAGACCTGTGCCGGGGACGCTGCTATATTCCGCGGGAGCGGCTTTCCGAACACGGGCTGCTTCCCAAGCAATTGCTGGACCCGGCGGTCATCGGCCGGTTTCGCCCGCTGTACGACTCCTATTTGCGGCAGGCTGAGGAGCACCTGTCTGCCGGCTGGCAATACACGACGATGCTGCCCTTCCGGCACATGCGGATCCGCATGGCCTGCGCCTGGCCGGCCCTTATCGGCATGAAGACCCTGGCGCGTTTGCGCAGCGGCAACGTGCTCGATGCAGGCAAACGCATCAAGCTGGAACGGTCCGGGATCCGCCGCCTGATCGTCCGGTCCGCGCTGCTCTATCCGTTCCCGCCGGCATGGTCCCGCCTGTTTGACGCAGCTCGCAAAGAATCAGCATCCCCCCATGGATCCGGCAGCCGCAACTATCCGGTTGTATTTTTATAAAAAAGCCTGGACTTGACCGCAGGAACGCCCTAAATATCCCGTGGGCTCCGCGCCTCAGGATGCGTTTTTCGGTTTGCATCCAAGCCGCATCCTTATCTCGCGCGCCTGCTACTTTTCGCCGCTGGCGAGGACTGTCTGGAAATGGGGTGGCTCCTCTTCGCGCGCGACTACGCTGATCTCGATTCTTCTGAAGCCGGCGTTTTCCAGCCAGCGGTGCAGGTCGCTTTCGGCGAAGCCGAGCCAGCGGTCCCCGTAGGATTGGTGCGCTTTCTGGAAGTTGTGCTCGAGCAGATCCAGAATCAGGATCTGGCCGTTCGGCCGCAGGATCCGGTGCGCCGACGTGATGGCGGCGGCCGGATCCTGCGCGTGGTGCAGTGCCTGGCTCAGGATAACCAGGTCCACGCTCTGCGGCTCGATCGGGGGATTCTCGATGTCGCCCAGGCGGAATTCAAGGTTCTTCAGGTTGTTCTTCCTGGCTTTTGCGGCGCCGAAAGCCACAATTTTTTCCGAGTTGTCCACGGCGATGACTTTTCTGCAACGCCGGGCCAGCAATTCGCTCAGCAATCCTTCGCCCGATCCGAGGTCGGCGACCACGAGAGGCGGCACAATCCTGAGCAGCAGGTGGCCGAATCCCTGCCACGACCGCCCGGGCCCGTAGACGCGGTCGAAGCGTCCCGCGACCTGGTTGAAGTAGACCTGCGCCTGCTCGCGCCTGCGGTTCAGGATCCTCTTAAGGTTGACGCGGTCGGCAGCGTTGTCTGGCAATTCACGGGCGCCTTGAATCGCCAGGCGCAGGAAATCGGCGGCAAGTCCGCCTGCTTCCCGGTTCAGCCGATAAAATGTGCGTTTCCCTTCGCGCCGCGATTGAAGCAGGCCGGCTTCCTGAAGCATCCTCAGGTGGGTCGAAATCCGCGATTGTCCCAGGCGGGTGATCTCCTGCAGCTCCTGGACCGACAGCTCATCCTTTTCCAGCAGGGCAATGAGCCGGAGCCGCGTTGCGTCCGATATGGCCCGCGATTTGAGAACAAAGGACATGGCCCGCCTCCCCGATCAATTTTCGGTTGACTTACTGAATCTTTTATATATCATCTCATCATGATACGTCAATATGTTAACTCGGCACGTGAAGTTTTCTCTATGCAACGATGAGGATTGCCACCATGACAGCAACAAAGGTTCTATCGCAACAGGCGGTGAATCCGCGCCAGAGCGCGGCGCCGAATGCCGGATATTTCGTAAAGGATATCGGCCTGGCCGATTGGGGGCGCAAGGAAATAGCCGTCGCGGAGCAGGAGATGCCCGGCCTGATGGCGGTGCGCGCCAAATACGGGCCGGAAAAGCCTCTGGCCGGAGCTCGCATTTCAGGATCCCTGCACATGACGATTGAGACCGCGGTCCTGATCGAAACGCTTGTCCGCCTGGGGGCCTCGGTGCGCTGGGCCAGCTGCAACATCTTCAGCACCCAGGACCACGCGGCGGCCGCGATGGCCAGCGCCGGGATTCCGGTCTTCGCCTATAAGGGAGAGTCGCTCGAGGAGTACTGGGATTTCACCCTTGCTGCGCTGACGCATCCGGGCGGCAATGGCCCCGAGCTCGTCGTGGATGACGGCGGGGACGCCACGCTGCTGCTCCACAAAGGTTATGAAATGGAAAACGGCAGCGACTGGGTGCGAAGCCCGAGCTCCAGCCACGAAGAGCAGGTCATCAAAAACCTTTTACAGCGGTGCGCGACCGAGCGGCCCGGCTGGTTTACGCGGGCTGCAAAAGACTGGAAAGGCGTCAGCGAGGAAACCACCACTGGCGTTCACCGCCTTTATCAGATGCTCGAGGCCGGCACGCTGCTTGTTCCCGCCATCAACGTGAACGACTCAGTCACCAAATCCAAATTCGACAATCTCTACGGCTGCCGCGAGTCGCTGGCCGACGGGCTCAAACGCGCGCTCGGCGTCATGATTGCGGGCAAAACGGCGGTTGTCTGCGGCTACGGCGATGTGGGCAAGGGCAGCGCGCATTCGCTGCGGGGCTTCGGGGCGCGCGTCATCGTTACCGAGATCGACCCTATCAATGCGCTTCAGGCCGCTATGGAAGGGTTCGAGGTGACGCGCCTCGATGAGACGCTCGGCGAGGGCGACATCTACGTCACCTGTACGGGCAATTGCGACGTGATCACCCTGGAGCACATGCTGAACATGAAGGACCAGGCCATCGTCTGCAACATCGGGCACTTCGACAACGAAATTCAGGTGGACCGTCTGAACCGGGCTCAGGGCGTAACCAAGGTGACCATCAAGCCGCAGGTGGACCGCTACGATCTGCCCGGCGCGCGCAGCATCTATCTTCTGGCGGAAGGCCGCCTCGTCAATCTCGGGTGCGCCGAGGGACATCCGAGCTTCGTCATGTCCAATTCGTTCACGAACCAGTGCCTGGCGCAAATGGATCTTTGGAAGCACCGCGCGGAGTACAAGCCCGCTGTTTATCGACTGCCCAAGCGGCTGGACGAAGAGGTCGCCCGCCTGCACCTCGAAAAGATCGGCGTCAAGCTGACGAAGCTGACCCAGAAACAGGCGGACTACATCGGTGTCCCCTTGGACGGCCCATACAAGCCCGACCATTACCGATACTGAAGGCCGCCAAAAAAGCAGCCACGGATTTGCTCTGGTGCAGAAGCTCGACCTGAGCTAAGCTGAGGCCTTCAAATCTATGGCCGACAACGGGATTATCGCCATTCTTGCCGATACAGGGCCTTTGACGGGCGCTCAGTTCGTCGAGCGTACCGGAATGAATGTTTTCCCGCTATGGCAGACCTGCCGCAAAAATCCCTCCGTCCGCCTCTTTTCAGCTGCCAGGCGCTTTCTCCGGCTCGATCGCACGGTCCAGGGATACGCCCGGCTCTCCCCGTCCATTCGCAGGGAATTTCTCACCTACACGCATGTGGGGCTTGACAGCCAGATCGACGCGCTGGCAGCCAAGACCGAAGCTTTCAGGCTTGAGACGAAACAGATCAGTCAAAGCAAGCAGGAGATCGCCCGGGAATGCGTCCTGTCTGCCCTGGAGCTTCTGCCCGACAGGGAGCGTATCCTGGAAAAAGCCTGTTTTCTCATCGCCGGCGACGTGGTCTACGACATGTCCCATACCGTGCCGCGGCCGGAGAAAAGCACCGGGGAGATGGTCCGTGGTTCCGACCTGGATATCGTCGTGGTCGCCGAGGACGGCCTGAATCCGGAATATGTACGCGCCTTCGATGCGGCCTTTCACAAGAGAAAGCACCTGCTGCTGGTCAACGACCGGGAAGAGATCGACTACCTGATCAAATCCATGTCGCGGGTCCACGAACAGCTCAAGTTCGACATATTCTCCTCCATGGTCGCCTGCAAGATCCTGGACGAAAGCCGTCTCCTGCACGGCAATCCCGCTGTCTTCCGGGCTGTCAAAGATATGCTTGTCGAATGCCGCATTCCGGAAAAGCTGAAGAGCCTCGAAGAGCAGGCCGCTGCCAGCCGGGACCTGGCCGAAAATCAACTGCTCGATGTGCGGGCCGAAGGAGGCCAGAGCGAATACTACAATCTCTTTTACACGCATGCGGAGGAAGATGAGATATACTGACCCCGGATTCATGATCGAGGCGCTGTAAACCGGATCCCCGGAATGCGAATCCCCATGAATATGCCTACGCTGCGCGCTTTGGTTCTTTCGATTCTGTTGATCCTTACGGCATGTGGCCTGTTTCCCGATGACGTCGCAGGACCCCATCGTATCAGCGTCAGCGCCAAACCCGTCGACGCATTCGATCTCAACGATTCCTCGCGCATCCATTTCGGCGACCTTGATTTCCGCGGCGGCCTGATCCTAAAATCCCCCGACCCTTCCTTCGGCGGCTTTTCCTCTTTGAACGTTCAACCCGACGGCTCGCGCTTTCTCGCGCTTTCCGATCAGGGGAATTGGCTGTGCGGCCGCATCATCTATCAGGGAAACCATCCCGCAGCGATCCGCGATGCCAAAATGGCGCCGGTTTTGCGCGCCGACGGCAAAGTCTCCGGCCGGTGGGACACCGAATCGATGGCACGCGATGGAGGCATCCTGTACGTCGGCGTTGAGCGCGAAAACCAAGTCGTTCGCTTCGATTACGGCCGTAAAGGATTGCGCGCTCCCGGGATGCCGTTCCCGGTTCCGCCCGCCATCAAGGACCTGCCGTTCAATCAGGGCCTCGAGGCATTGGTTTTCGTCCCAAAGAAACTTCCGCTCGGCGGCACGTTGATTGCCTTGTCGGAGCAGGGCCTGAACGAAGCCGGCGATATCAAGGCGTTTCTGATAGGAGGGCCGAGTCCCGGCACTTTCTACGTGAAGCGCACGGACGGGTATGACATCAGCGACGCCTCGCTGCTGCCGGGAAATGATCTTCTGGTCCTCGAGCGGCAGTACTCTCCCTTGACCGGAGTCTCGGTCCGCATCCGGCGCATTCCGCTGGCGACGATCCTCCCGGGAGCCACAGTCGACGGCCCTGCCATTCTGGAAGCCAGGACGGGATGCGTGATCGACAATATGGAGGCTTTGAGCGTATATACGACCTCTTCCGGCGCCGTTGTGCTCACGCTCCTGTCGGACGACAATTTCTCGCCGGTCCAACAGACCATTTTGCTGCAGTTTACCCTGGCGGGAAGCGGAGCTTCAAAGCCGTGCGGATCCGCAAAATGAGGGTGACGTGAAGAGATCTCTTCCCGGAATTATCTGCATTCTGCTTTTCTGCATTGCCCTTCAGATGCCCCTGATTGCTCAACAGGTGTCTCTGACCATCCTCCACACAAACGACACCCACGGGCACCTGCTGCCTTTCAGCTACCCCTCGGTGGTTTCACCGGGGTCCGAACTCGCCGCCATCAAGGCGCGCACGGATATCGGCGGCATCGCCCGCAGGGCCACTATTGTGCGCCGCCTGCGCAACGAGCTTGGGCGGCAAGGCACGGCAGTATGGCTCGTCGACGCCGGGGATTTTTATGACGGCACGCCATTTTCGACCGAATACCACGGGGAAGCGGACGCGGCAGCCATGAACGCCGCGGGCTATGATTTCGGCGCCCTGGGCAATCACGAATTCAACATTCCGCTCTCCCGTCTGAAGAGCCTTATTGCTTTGTTTCGCTATCCGGTTTTGTGCGCCAATGCCGTTGAAAATTCGACCGGCCGCCCGTTGGCGCAGGCCTCCGTTATTCGCAGCCTGGGTCCGCTCAGGATAGGCATTTTCGGCCTTCTCACCCGCAGCACTGCGGGATATCCGGCAGCAAAAGAAGGAGTAACCATCCTGGGTGAAATCGAAACGGCGAAGCGCATGGTGGGCGTTCTCCGTCCGGAGGCGGACATTATCATAGCCCTGTCGCACGCTGGCGAGCCGATGGACCAACAGATATCCGCGGCCGTGCCCGGAATCGACGTCATCATAGGAGGGCACTCGCACTCGCGCCTTCCTTTCGGCCAGATCGTCTGGCGCTCGGAAGAGCTCAAGTCCGATGAAGTCAACGGCACCGTCATCGTGCAGGCCCATCAATGGGGAGGGGAACTGGGGCGCCTCGACCTGCTGTTCACTCGGGACGACCGGGGCGCCTGGCACGTCTCGCGCTACAGAGCGCTCCTCCTGCCGGTTACGTCGGAGATTCCGGAGGATGAAGCCGTCGCCGCCGTGGTCGACCGTTATTGGAAACCCATCGCCGCGCGCCACGGCGAAATCATCGGCGAGGCTGCCGCAGACTTCGTCGAACGCGGGGACGACCTCGCGCAATATAACCTCGTGGCGGACGCGGTACGGGAGACTTACGCAACCGAGATCGAGCTGGAGAACATGGGCGGAGTCCGCGCGCCCCTCATCAAAGGCAAAATCACTCGAGCGAATTTGGTCGAGATGGACCCGTTCAACAATACTGTCGTGACGTTCCGGATCAGCGGCCGGCGCCTGAAGAGCATTCTGGAAACTCAGCGGCCGGCCGTCTCCGGGCTGCGCTATCGGATTGAAAACCAAAAAGCCGTGGATGTAACCGTCGCGGGCCGTCCGCTGATCGAAACCCGTATGTATAGGGGTTCGTCAAATTCGTATTTTGCCGGATTTGCCCTGAAGGGGATCCCGGTCAAAGATACCGGCAGACAGCGCTTTGACGTGATCCTTGAATATGTCCGGAAAAAGAAAATTGTGCGCCCCGCGTTCGACGGGCGCCGCGTCATCCTGGAGCCTTGATTGGGGCGCCCTGCAGAGAGCTGCGGCGGCAGTCCTATTCTTTATAAGCCGCAGATTGTCGAAAAATAGCCTCCCGTGCCCGCTGAAGCGTAAAATGAGATTCAGCAATCCCTGCATTTTTGCTTTTGGAGCTTCTGCCGAAAATCCGGAGGCGTGTTGCCATGAAGCAATCGATCCTGTGCCTCTGCCTGTTTGTTATCTGCAATGCGCCTCCATGCGGCGCCCAGGACCTTTTGCACCGTGAGCGTGTGCGCGAGGGCATCCGCGCCATATACAACCTGGACTATGACGGGGCCCAGCGGATATTCGACCAGATCAAGAAGGAGGATCCCGGGAGTCCTGTAGGCTATGGGATGACGGCGCTTACAGCCTGGCACAAACTCCTGTACTCGGCCAGAAATGCGGCCGTTTACGAATATGGGATCCCGACTCCGTTCGGCCGCGCTCCGGCCCCCTCCGAATCCATGACTCCCGAGCAGCAGGCTTTTCTGGATGCGAACACGGCGCTCCAGGATGTCTGCGACCAGCTACTCCAGGAGGAACCCAGGAATGCTCTGGCCCTTTATTTTAAAGGCGTGTCCTTCGAGAATCTGTCCACGCAGGCTTTAACCATCGAAAGAAAATACACGCTCGCGATACGCCACGCAAAAACCGCCGGCAAGCTTCACAGGGATGCTCTGGCGCTGGAACCGGAGCTGGTCGATGCCAAGACCAGCACCGCTGTCCCGGAGTTTGTGGTCGGGACCTACAACATCACGGTCCGCTGGATCGGCCTTCTGTTGGGTCTGCGCGGCAACAAAAAGGGCGCCGTCGAGAAGCTTACCGAAGTCATGGAGAAGGGCGTGTACAGGGGCATGGATGCGCGATGGGTCCTGGGGATGCTCCAGGCTTGGAAGGGAGACCCAAAACAGGCGGTGTCCCTTTTTGCCGGGCTGCGCGCGGAGCACCCGCGCAGCTTTCTGGGCGAATTGGCTCTGGCGACGGCTTACGAAAAATCGGCGAAGGATGTGAAATCCGCAATCGGCATCTGCGAGGAACTGCTCCGGGATATGGCGCTGAAAGCGCCGGGCATCCATCCGGCCGAGATCCATTTACGAATCGGAAAAGACTACATCCTGCTGCGCAATTACGACCTCGCCCTGGAGCATTTGGACCAGGCCCTGCAATCCGTCCAGGGTCACCCTGAAACCATGCCGCTGGCCTATTACCAAATGGCCCTCATTCATGAAAAACGGGGCAACAAAAAGGCGGCAAAGGATTGTTACAAGCAGGTTGCCTCCTATTCCGGGCCGTCCGGATTGATTGAAGAGGAAATGGACCGAGCCCGGAAGAAGATCCGCTAGAAAACCGTCGATGGCGTCAGCCCGGGGTATCACTCGGCCCGGAGAGCTTCGACCGGATCCAGCCGGGAAGCCTTGACGGCCGGCCAGGTGCCTGAAATAAGCCCTATGATTGCGATGGTGAGGAACGACGTGAAGAAGACTTTCGTATCGACAATCAGGCGTATATCGCCCTGCCCGCTGGTGTCCTCGAAAACTGCGCCCAGGAACGGAATGACCCCGATCCAGTGTGCAAGCAGGATTGCCAGAAGGTAGCCCAGCACCCCTCCCATCAGCGCCAGAGCCAAGGCTTCGCCCAGGAACTGCATCCGAATGTGCCGCTTGCGGGCTCCCAGAGCCCGGAGCACGCCGATTTCCTGGGTCCGTTCCTGAACGCAGAAAAGCATGATATTCATGATGCCGATCCCGGCGACGGCCAGGGTCAGCAGGCCGATAGCCTTGAGCAGCCCCTTGGTAGCCAGAGCAAGGCCGTTGACGATCTTGATCCCCTCGCTGTACTTGTCCAGGATGAGGGCTTTGCTATCCGCGGGGTTGAATTTGTGGATTTCTCCCAGGACCTGCAGGACCTGCCTTACGGCCGGCTCTTCCATCCCGCCGCTCACCGGCTGGAAGACAAGGACGCTGTTATAGCGTATGTCCCTCAGGATGCCCATCACATCAATCGGGATCATGGCGCAAAAATCATCGTCGGAGAAATAGCTGGAAAGCGAGATCTTCTTTCGCAGCACACCCACGACCGTAAAGCGTATGCCGTTGATGAAGACATCCTGGTCCAGCGCAGGCGCCTGGCTGAACAGCTTTTTCTTCACGCCGCTTCCCAGCACGACAACCCGGCGCATGGTGGACACGTCTTCCGCGCTGAGGAAGCGCCCTTGCTGTATATACATGCCCCGCATGGCGCCGTATTCATCATTCACCGCGCGAATGCCGACGGTCGTGATCCGGTCGCCCCAGCGCAACTGTAATTCGTCGTAAACCTCCGGGCTCACGCGCTTCACCAGCGTGCAACGCTGCCGGATCGCTTCCACGTCGTCCGGCTGCGTTCGAATGACCCGGCCCGATCTCGAGCCGCCCGCCTGCATGGAGGTCTGGCCGTTCCAGACGACCACGACGTTATCTCCAAAATATTTCATGCCCAGCAGCAGGGCTCTCTGGAAATCCTCGCCATAGGCGATCAGCAGGATGAACGACGCGATCCCCCAGGCGATGCCCAGCACCGTCATGACGGAGCGCTTCCCGTACGCCGCCAGATTTTCGATGACCCGCCGAACTATTTCGAGAACCATGATGAACTCATTGACGAATTACGATTGACGATTGGAAACATACGCCCCGATAGGGGCATCTTCATTGGCCGAACCATCGTCTTCCAGTCGACATTCATTCCCATAGATCCAAATCCGATTGATCCCCGCTCCAAAAAATATCCTATAAGGCCAAAAGAAATTTGCCGGTCAAGGCGATGCTGCATCCTCTTTCCAGGCCTTTTGTTTCCAATCGTCAATCGTAAATCGTAATTCGTCATTCATGTCTGAGGGCTTCTATCGGATCCACCACGGCCGCCATAAAGGCCGGGTAAATGCTCGAGAGCACGCCCACCACCGTCAGGAATCCGAAAGCGAACAGCCCGATTCCGGGGGTCACGATCATGCCCGCGAAGAAGTCGATCTTCGGCAGCTGGTTGATCAGGGCGCAAATCCCCCAGCCGAAGGCAATGCCGGCCAGGCCGGCGGACATTGTCAGCACCATCGATTCGGCAAAAAACTGCAGCAGGATCCTGCGCGTCGTGGCCCCGACGGCTTTGCAGACGCCGATCTCCCGTGTCCGTTCGCCGATGGAGAGGAGCATGATGTTCATAACCCCGACTCCGCCCAGGATCAGGGTTACGGCGGCAACCGCCCCGAGAAAAATCCGGAGCGAATCAAACACCTTCTTGATAAATTTGGCCTGCTGCACAGTGTTCCAGATGCCCACGGCGTCTTCATCCAGATAGTCGAAATTCTTTTCGCCGGCGAGGATCCGGCGCACCTGCAGTTCGGCCGCCTCTCCCAGATCGGCGCTCCGCGGCTGCAGAATCATGTTGGTAAGCTCGAATTTGCCGCCGGCGGCTTTGGGCAGCGGAAAATCCCGCGACATCGAATAGAAAGGGACAAAAATCTTCTTCTTGTCCGGACCGCTGTAGTTGGAGTTCTGATCCTTGGGGATCAGGTCCCCGATGATGAGGTAGGGAAATTCCCCGATCATGATTGTCCGGCCGAGGGGATTTTCTTTGCTGAACAGCTGGTCTTTGACCTCATCGCCCAGGATGCAGACGCGAAGGGCGTTTTGGTTGTCGCCATGATTGATGGGCCTGCCCCCCGGTTTCAACTCAATGGTCCGCATCTGCATATAGTCGGGAAATACGCCATGAGTGCTGAACGTGCCGTTGTTGATGCTGGAACGCGCTGCCAGCGATCTCCGGATCTCGGGGCTGGAGCGCTGGAGGTACGTGGCCTTTTCCTTGAGCAGAAAGTAATCGTCGAGCATGAGCCTGACGGTCTTTCCGGCCCGGATTCCCCCGGCGGATTTGCTCGTTATCCCGCCCCAGACAATCAGGATATTCTGGCCGAGGGCGCGCGCCTTCTGCCTCTGCGCGACCCACATCCCCTCGCCCATCGACGTCATGAGAATGAGGCAGACCAGGCCCCAGGCGATTCCGAACATGGTCAGGAACGACCGGGTCTTGTTGGCGGCCAGATTCAAAAGCGTCTGTTTCAGTAGAGCCATGGTGCAAATTGACGATTTACAATTGACGATTGACGATTTGAAACATGCGTTCAGGCATGGGAATACTCATGACCCTCACCGTTTGTTGCCAATCGTCAATCGTAAATCGAAAATAGTCATTGGAGGATCAAAGAGTCTCCGGGTTTCAATCCTGAAAGAAGCTCGGCGCGCGAGCCGTTGCCCAGTCCCGTTTTTACGGAAACCTGGCGCCGGCCTGTTTTTGCGGAGACGTCCGGCACCTCCACAAAAGTCTCGCGCTTTTCGTTGTAGATCAGGGCACTCTCCGGGATGAGAAGCACGTTGTGATGCTCCTCAAGGATAATCTCGGCGTTGGCGCTCATGTTGACTTTCAGGAGATCGAGGTCATTCAGGATCGACACGCGCACTTCGAAGCGCGTGACGTTGTCCTTCTCGACTCCCATGGGAGCTATCCGGAATACTTTCCCCTGGAAAGAGCGGTTTTTATATGCGTCGACCGTCACGCGCACGAGCTGGCCCACTTTCACCAGCCCGATGTCCGTCTCGTCGACCTTGCCTTTTATATAAAGCTCCCGCACATCGCCCAGCGTCATTATCAATGTCGCGTTGGATCCCAGCTGGAGAATCGACGAAACGGCGTCGCCCACTTCCACTTCGCGGCTCAAAACCAAGCCATCTATGGGGGAGCGGATGGAGGCGTATTTCAGGTTTTCCACGGCCCTTTCATGCTGCGCCTGCGCCTGGATCACCGCCGACCTGGCTTTCTCGATCGTCCGGCTGTTCTGCTCTATTTCCGCCTCCCGCACTCCCACCGCGGCATTCAGGGTTTTCTGGGTCACCTCCGCCGATATCATTTTCTGCTCCATGCTGTCGAAGTCGGATTTCGAGATCAAACCCTGGCCGAAGAGCTGCTGCTGGCGCCGGTATTCCGCGCTCATGAACTCAAAGTCCCTGTTTTCGGCTTCAAGCTGCGACTTCTTCAGGTTGGCTCGCAGTGTTTTGCCCTGGGATTCCATTTCCTGAAGATTGCTTTCAGCGGACCTCAAAACCGCCTCCGCCTCTTTCAGCTCCGCTTCCAGCGTCTCCTTGTCGAGTTCGACCAGAAGCTGCCCTTCGCGAACGCGATCTCCTGCGTTGACATAGAGGTATTTGATGAGTCCGCTTGCCTTCGACTTGATATCCACTTTGGAGAGCGGTTCGACTTTCCCTGTGGCCACGACCGATCGGGCGATGGAACCCGATTCGACTTTCGCCAGCTTTTCCGGCGGAATGGTTTTGTCGACTTCGAACAGGGCGCCAAACAGCCAATATCCGCCAAACAGAAGCAGGAGCCCGACAATCGACAGGAAGGAAAAGGTAAATAGACGCTTTTTGGCCATGATTCCTCCATCGCTAATTTCCCATACGAAAATCGGGAGGAATAAGTTTGCGGAATTTTGCGAGGAAAGATGGGGGACAGTCACCAGTGTCCCCATTCTGCTTCCTCTTTGTTGATGGATCTGCCCCATCCCTACCTTTCGTAACCCCGCCCTTGAGTTGGAGACGGCGGATTGGTACTCGCGGATACGCCCAATAAAGCCGCATTCGGTTTGGCCAGATCACAAAATTTTTTTTGACGCAGTCGGATTCGGTACGCCCTCCTCGGGCGGTGGCTTTGAAGTATATCCCGGCAGCCATTGAACGCCAGAAGACGACGCAGCCGATGGATTGCCTGTTTGAGCGCTCGCCGGGTGAATTCCTTTTCGGAACTTGTCATGTAGGCAATGATCTCCTCGGTGTCCTTAAACGGCACAAAAGGATCGTCCTCTTTGTCCCGTTTGACGCGGCCTGCTTCGGAGGCGAGATAATGAGCCAGTTTCCCCAGGACCGGCGTAGCTTCAAGCGGATTCAGCTCATCGGCAGATATTATCGCGTATCCATCATCCTTAAAGGATACTTGAAACCGACAAACCTGTTCCCGCTGGTGCGGCCGCATGGTTGCATGAAAGTCCGGGAGTCCGCCCGTGGCGATGCCATGCTGCACTTTTTCAAAGCATATCTGAGCCTTGTCGAGAAAAATCATCCCTTTGTTTGACTCGCTGACTAAATTATCGTTTTGGGTCTTCGCATTCATTGAATCTCTCCCTGCTGCTTGCCGCCTGAACCCAGGCTTCGCGAAAAGATGGCTGGCGAAGCTACGACCCCGTTTTGCCTGAAACACAACCAGCGAAAAAATCGGCGGGAGAAAATATGTGGCCTATGGGCGCATTGCCGGCCGTCATGAGGCCATGACATGCAGGAGCCAGATCGATCGTGCGGAAGCACCGCCGCCGACGGTGTCCATCTACGGGTCCGAGAAATGGCCTCGCCGCAGTCCATTTGGAGCTCTTCACAGTTTGAAGAGTTCTGACTCCTCTACTAGGACCCAATATAGGGCGCTCGAAGCCAATGGCAAGCGCCAAATCTTTATTGGACGCACTTATTGTGCAGTTATACGCCCGTTTACACATACTGTTTTGGCGGCTGCACAGTATGGATTTATAAGGCGATTCTGTCGCCATTTCAATCTATGGAACCGGATGCCGCCGTATTTGTATTCCCACTGCAATCCGATCCGAATTTCACTTACAGGGATGCTTCGCTGCTGCTGGGACAAATCCCGGAAACTGCATCCTTCACACGAAAATTGCGGATTTCCCCAGGCACGGATCCCGGTTTTCTTTATGCAGTGAAGGCGCTGATTTGCGAGAGCGTCTCCCAGTACCGCGCGTCCGGCAATCTGAGCCGTATAAAACCTCGAAAGTATGTTTATAACGCTTCTCTTTTCACTCTGTCGCTGCAATCCTCGCGGCATTTGAAAAAAAATATCCGTAAATGGCCGGGAATACCATGAACTCATCGAGAGCCAGTTTGAGGCGCTCAACACTGAAACCGGCAAGGCAAGTCGTTTCACCGTCACCTATGGAACCGACGATGAACTCTCGAAGATACCCGTTCGCATCACGTATCAGCCCCGTTGGTGGTTTCAGGCAGAACTACTGCTGGATGAAGGGGCCGATGTAGAGCACCTGGCCAGGAAAGCAGGCGACAAATGAGTGGGCCGGCATTACTGGTCACGTGTTTTTTATCATCCATTGTGAGTGCGCTGTGCCCATGGGTAAACGGAGAGTTATTGCTTCTGACGCATTCTGCGTTTGCACCTTCTCCTATTTACCTCGCGGGATTCGTTATCCTGGCAAGCGCAGGGCAGATGATTGGAAAGTGCATTCTGTATTGGGTGGGCCGTGGAGCTGTCCCGATCAGAGAAGGACGCATCGGCAAGGCATTGACCCTCTGGCGGGCGCGCTTTGAGCAATCCCCAAAAAAATCTTTGAGCCTCGTATTTGTCAGCGCCGTTTTCGGCATCCCTCCCTTTTATGTCATTACAATTCTCTCGGGAGCATTCCGCTTGCGCTTCAGTCGGTTCATCGCGGTGGGAACGTTCGGGCGATTGCTACACTTCGGCATGCTCGCCCTGGTTCCGCAGTTCGGCAGCCGCTTGCTCCACATACTCTCAAATCACTAACTCGGATTAAAAGCTGTGTGTGGAAAATTGCTGGAGACTGGAAGTGTACCGCAAGCTTCGCCGCCGATTGTTCCACCCTCCAAATAATTATCGCTGAGGATAGACTCGAGTCTTCGATTGTTATCGATTGCCTTTTTTAACTCCACGGCCTGGTTCTTTGTCAGATTCACGGTGACTGCTTTCCCTTGAATCCTATAAGTCCATTGATAATGGGGCCCGTAGGTTTTCTTCTTCCTCTTGTCCTCGGGACTGCGTCGGGTAATGGTTCGTGTGGAAATCCTCCTGGCCGACCGGGGGTTTTGCGGTTTCATTCAGCGAAATCTATATCCTTATGCCACGGGGAATTGATGCGGTGTTGCGGGTGTCCAAATATCGCCAGCAGCTCTTCCTGCTATATCTCGCTTGACAGCTTGTCCCCCATCGCCCGAACCGCGTTCAATCCCAGGCGTTCAATAAGAGAATTGAAGGGAATAAGTTGAAAGATGGGGACAAAGATGGGGACAGTCACCTGTGTCCCCATTCCACGATTGGTAAATCGTCCCTGCTTTTTGTAGGAATGGGGACACAGGTGACTGTCCCCATCTTTTTTACTTTTTGATGCGGACGTCTGCTACTTTGGCTCCCTGTCCCTCCGGATAAACGATAACGGGATTCAGGTCCATTTCCGTGATTTCGGGCAGATCGACGGCTATCTGAGATACAGTGATCAACAGGCGCTCCACAGCAGCCAGATCGGCGGCAGGGAGTCCCCGCCCGCCCTTGAGCAGCGGGAGCGACCGGATTTCCCGGACCATGCGCGCGGCGCCTGCCTCGGAGAGCGGCGCCATCCGGAACGAGACATCCTTGAGCGATTCCACATGAACGCCGCCCATTCCGAACATGACAACCGGGCCGACGCCCGGTTCGCGTCTGAGGCCTATGATGAATTCCATTCCCTGCGGACATTGCTCCTGCACGACCAGATTCGCGCCCGGAAACCGGCCGGACATTTCTTCGACTGCCTTCTGAAGCGTTGCCTTGCGGGCGATGTTCAGAGCAACTCCCCCCGCATCGCTCTTGTGAACGACCTCGGCGCTGTCGACTTTCACAGCCACGGGGAATTTTAACCCGGGGGGCAGCTGCGTCCCGGTCAGCGGAACCGTGCGGGCGCTGGGAATCTTATAGGCATCCAGCACTTTGAAGGCAGCAGTTTGCGAAACGAATCCGGAAGGCTGTCCGGCCAGTATCTCCTGCGCCTCGGTCTTGTTTCCCGAAACTATAGCAGGCTGTTCGGCAAGGCGTTTCCGGATCTCACCGTAACGCACCATGGCAGCCAGGACGCGCGCGCCTGTCTCCGGGAAGTCGAAGACCGGGATTCCCGCGCTCTTGATGGTCTCGACTGTTTTTGCCCAATTCTCGTTGGTCATGACGACGGCGATGATGGGCTTGGTCGCTTTGCGCGCCGTCTCGGCGATGCTGCGGGCAATGGCTTCGCAATCCACGAAAAACGGAGTAACCATAGGAATGAGTATGGAGTCGACGCCCGGGTCATCGTTCAGGCAGGACAGAGCCAAGGCGAAATGGTCGGCGTTGGCCGTTGCAGCCACATCGACGGGGTTTTCCACGTAGGATTCCGCAATCAGCCCGGCGCGCAGCCTGCTCTTCGTTTCCTCGGTAAACCTGGCCAGCGAGAGCCCGCGGCCTACGCACTCATCCACGGCCATGATGCCGGGACCGCCGGCGTTCGCGATGATGCCAACGTTCGGACCGGCGGGCACCGGCTGGGTGGCGAACGCGTATGCCGCGGAAATCATCTCTTCCGTCGTGTTGAACCGCATCACGCCGGCGTGCTCGAATATCGTGTCCGTGAGGGAATCCTTCTGCATGAGCGATCCCGTATGGGAGCTGACCGCTTTGGCGGCGGCGGCGGTGCGCCCGGTCCGGATCGCCAGTATGGATTTCTCGCGGGCAATGCGCCTGCAGCGCTCGATGAATCCCGGGGTATCTTTCATGCTCTCGATATGCATGATGATGGTCCGCGTCTCCGGATCATTGCCGAGATAGTCCAGCAGTTCGTTGGTATTCACATCGGTGGCATTGCCGTGCGATGCATAGATGCGGAAACCCGAGCCCATCCTGCGCAGGTTCAGGTTGAGCATCTCCGCCACGCCGCCGCTCTGGGCCAGGATCGAGGCCTTGCCGGGACGCATCGGCGTAAAGGTGAAGTTGGCGTAGACGGAAATTTCCGGATCCGAATTCATGACTCCCTGGGAATTCGGGCCATAAACACGCACGCCGTATCGGCGGGCCGCGTCGAGCAGGGCATCTTCGAGTTTTGCGCCTTCCTCTCCCATCTCGCGGAACCCGGCAGTGTGGATGATGACGAACTTGACGCCCATTTTGCCGCAATCCTCGACCACCTGAGGAACCATGGTGTTCTTGACCACTATGCTCGCGATATCCACCGGTCCGGGCACATCCAGGATGCTCGGGTATGCCTTCAGGCCAAGGATTTCGGGCTCCTTCGGATGAACCGGAAAAATCGGGCCCTTGAAGCCGTGGTCCAGCAGGTTCTTAACGACGCGGTTTCCGATCGAAAAAGTATTGTTGGAAGCCCCTATGACGGCGACGCCGCGGGGCCGGAACAGTGAATCAAGCATAATAGCTCCTTAAAAGGAAAAGTGGGTGTTCTGTGGAAATAGCGGCTCGCGAACGGGCAGCCCGATCTACTGGATTGCCCCGGCTTCTCTGAGCTTTGCGATTCCCTCCCTGCTGTAGCCGATTTCGAGCAGCACCTCTTCCGTGTGCTCGCCCAGATTCGGCGCTTTCCTTCTCCAGGACGCCGGCGTTTCGCTGAGGTCCCAGGGGAAACCCATGGTTTTTGTGGGCCCGTGAACAGGGTGATCGATGTTGATCATGTAATTGTTCGCCAGCACCTGCGGGTCCTCCACAACGTCGGGGATGTTTTGAACCGGAGTATAGATGCAGCCGTGTTCTTCCAGGATCTTCATCCATTCGTCCCGGGTCTTGCTGGCAAAAAGCCCGTCAAAAATGGCAATCAGTTCTTCGCGGTTGGCGGAACGGGCGGCAAAAGTGCTGAATCTCGGGTCATTAATCAAATTCTCGACTCCCAGGGCGCCGCAAACCTTTGCCCACCACCGGTCGGGGTCCAGGTGGGCGATGGCAATCCACTTGTCGTCTTTGCAGCGATAGTGGTTGTACATGGGATTTCCCATTTTTGTTCTCACAAATCTGTGAAATTCCTGCTTCAGCATTGCCGTGCCGGACATGAGGTGCCCGATCAGGGCGACGACGCTGCCCATCAGCGAGGTGTCGACCACCTGGCCTTTGCCCGTCCGCTCGCGCGCGAAGAGCGCCAGGCTTACGCCCCAGGCGCTTACGAGCCCGCCCATCTCGTCGCCGAGGCCGGGAAGCATCATGCAGGGCGGCGTCTGGTCTTCTCCGGCCGCCATCATCAGGCCGGACCGCGCGATGCCGGTGTAGTCGAAGGAAAGGCTGTTGGCGGACGGACCTTTGCGTCCCCAGCCGGATGCCTGCGCGTAGATGAGCCGCGGATTGCGTGCAAGAAGCGCCTCAGGACCGATCCCGAGACGGATTGGGGCCGCAATGCTCATGTTGTTCAGGAAAACGTCCGCCGTATCGATGAGCTTGAGGAAGACATCCATGCCCTCCTTCTTTTTCATGTCCAGGACGATGCCCCGCTTGTTGCGGTTGGCATGTTCGAAGTAATAGTTATAACCCTTGACGTTGAATTCGGCCTCGATCGTCCGGAAGTGGCGCCTTGCGGGATCCCCGTCCTTCGTTTCGATCTTGATCACGTCGGCCCCCAGGTCCCCCAGCCTCATGCCGGCCACCGGTCCCTGCTGAAATGTGGAAATCTCTATGACCCTGATCCCTGAGAGCGGTCCTTCTGACATTGCATTCCTCCCGATGAATTAATTTCCAAAAATCTTTCAACTGGGGATGCCTGTATGGAACCTGGCCCCCGGCAACCCGATGGCCAATATATCACAGGGATCCGCCGGACCGCCACGCTAACGGTGGCCGGCCGGGCCGATCCTGAAACAATTGCAAAACGGGATGGAACATCCGGGCCGGCTATTTCGTTTTAACGGGCAGGGAGGCTATTCGCCATGAGACACTACCTGTTGCGCATCTCAACAATTATAGCTTTGACCAGCCTTACGGGATGCCTGGCGGCATTCCCGGCCGTGGAAGGAACATTTGAGCGCACTCTGACTGTGGCCGGCCCGGTCACCCTGGATGTCATAACCGGATCCGGGAGTGTTGATGTAAAGGCCGGAAATTTCGGCTTCCTCAGGATTCGGGGCATAATCAAAGCCCGGGATGACCGGCACGCGACCGCGGAAGAGAAGATCAAGTACCTGGAATCGCAGCCGCCGATCGAACAGAACGGCAATGTGATCCGCGTCGGCCGGATCGAGGAGGACGACTACAGGAACAATGTCTCAATCAGATACGAGATCGAAACGCCTCCCGAAACGAGCTTGAGCAGCCGTGCCGGGTCCGGAAGCCAGCGGATTTATGGATTGCAGGGACGCGTGGAACTTGCTACCGGCTCCGGATCCATCAACATAGACAATATCCGGGGTGATGTGAACGCACAGGCCGGCTCGGGCGGCATCGAAGCCCGCAGTTTGACCGGAAGGCTCGAGGTGAGAACCGGCAGCGGTTCCATCAAGGCTATGGGGATTGCCGGATCCGTCAGCGCAAGCACCGGTAGCGGCGCCATAACGCTGGACCTGACGGCCGCTGAACAGGGTTCGGCCATGGACGTGGCTGCCCGCACCGGTTCGGGCAGCATCGAAATTTCCGGAATCTCAGGATCCCTTCGCGCAAGCACGGGAAGCGGAAGCATCAAGGCCGGCGGAAATCCCGCGGGCAATTGGAGCATCCATGCCTCATCCGGAAGCGTCGCGCTCGATGTGCCGCCGGACGCGGCTTTTGATCTCAATGCCCGCACAGCCTCGGGCCGGATAAATTTCGAAAGAGCATCGGATTTTAACGGCGCGCTGAGCTCGAAGGTGGCCAGCGGCAAGTTTCGCGGCGGCGGCAACCTGGTGGAGGTGCGCACCGGGTCCGGCAGCATCGTGCTTCGGTGACGGTGCCCGCTGCAAAATATTAAACGGGCTTCACACCGCGCAGGGAGAGGCCCGATTTTATGGCCCCGATTCCCTGTTTTCAGTGTAAAATTCCAGATGTGACAGGCTCTGAGGTCTCCGATGCAATGCAGGCGACCGCCACGGATTTCATGGGTTCTCTTCCGGGAAGTTCTCACATTCGCGTCCATGCGTGGCATTTTCCCCCTTCCCATATGCCGGTCACAGAAGGAGCCCATGCATGAAGACCATAAAAATGAAGCTCGGCCATGGCTACGTAGATGTATCCGTCCCGGAGGAAAACCTGCTGGGCGTGATCCTCAAGGAGGTGCCCCCCTCCACAATGACCGAAGATGAAGCGATCCTGGCCGCGCTCGCCAGACCGATCGGCGCTCCAAGGCTGAAGGAGATCGTCAAGCCCGGTCAGACCGTCTGCGTTGTCGTATCCGACGTGACCCGCGCCTGGCAGAGAATGCACGTCTATCTGCCGCATATCGTGAACGAACTGAATGAAGCGGGTGTCAGGGACAAGGATATACGCTTCCTGTGCGCTCTCGGCTACCACCGCGGTCAGACTCCGGAGGAGCACGAAAAGCAGCTGGGTAAGGCGCTATTGGAGCGTTTTGGAATCATTGACCATGACTGCATGGATAAGGCCAACCTGGTCCCTCTGGGCAAAACCAGCCGCGGAACACCCGTGACCATCAACAGAATTGCGGCGGAGGCCGACCACCTGATCCTGACCGGCTGCTGCACCTATCACCCGTGGGTCGGCTGGGGAGGAGGGAAGAAGTCGATTCTGCCCGGGATTTCCTCCATCGAATCCATCCAGCACAATCACCTGATGGTGATGGATGAAAGGGGACAACAACGTCCTGAAGTCAGGAGCGGGAATATCCAGGATAACCCGATGCACCTGGACATGCTCGAAGTCGCCTCGATTGTGAATCCTTCGTTCATGTTCAACGTGATCATGGGACACGACGGAAAAATCGCGCAGGCCGTTTGCGGGCACTATGAGCAGGCGCACGCCGTGGGACGAAAAATCGTGGACGATCTCTATGCCGTGCCGATCCAAGAGCTTGCCGACATCACGATCTCGTCGCAGGGCGGGTACCCGAAGGATATCGACGTCTGCCAGACCGGCAAGGGCATCTACCATACGCAGGAAGCGACGAAGCCGGGCGGCACCATGATCATCCTGAGCGACTGCTCGGAAGGCATCGGGCCGCCGGACGCAAACACGATATTCCTGGGATGCGGCACGAACGCGGAGAGGGAAAAAGAGGTCCGCAGTCTCTTCACGGTGGCCAAATACGTGAGCTATTACATGTGCACCGCCGCAGAAAAGTGGAACATCATCATTGTGGGCGGCGGGGATCCTTCGCTGCTGAAGCGGACTGCGCTGAAGACCGCCAGGACCGTGGAGGAAGCTCTGGAGATGGCCCTCGCCAGGGGAGGGAAGAAAATCTACCTCATGCCTCAAGGTTCGAGCGCGCTTCCCAAACTTACTGCATAAAGGCCGCCCCTACGGTTCATTCTCCCGATCATCGGCGGCAAGCAGGGCGGCTCCAAAAGCGCCTGCCAGCTGCGCGTGAGGCAAAATGTTTACCGGGCGGCCCAAACGCTGGGACAGCATTTCCGCGAGCACCGGATTGTGGGCCACCACCCCGCCGCTGATGACGACATCGCCCGAGAGCGGATCCATTTCTATAATCCGCTTCACGACCGATTCGATGAGCCCGGCCACGATCTCAGGCACCTTCTCGCCCGCGCGCAAATGGGCCAAAATTTCCGTTTTGGTAAATACGGTGCAAAAGCTTCCCATGTGGACGATGTGTTGGGCCTGGCGCGCCAGGGGTTCAATCTGGTCCATCGGCACGTCCATGCGCTGGGCAACCTCTTCGAGGAAGGCGCCCGTTCCCGCAGCGCATTTGCGGTTCATCTTGAAATTGATGCGCCTGCCTTCGGCGTCCACATGAATGACCTTATTATCCTGGCCTCCGACATCAACGACCGCAATTTTGCGCGGGAAGAAGTGGTGTGCGGCGCGGGAGTGGCAGGCGATCTCGGTCCGGGTTGCCTGCGCGAAAGCGACGTTGTGGCGGCCGTAGCCGGTCGAGAGGATGCGCGCGAGATCGGACAGGCTTTTGCCGCAGGAGGCCAAAGCCGCATCCATGGCCTCCTGCGCGCAGGTTTCAAAATTGACCCCGGTCTTCCTCACGTCGGAAGCCAGGAGCTCTTTCCGGGAGTCGATGATGGCGACCTTGGTCGCCGAAGCCCCGACATCCACACCGCCGTAAATCGCGTCGGAAATCAACGGCCCTTCCTCTCCGCCAGCTGCTCGATGAACGCCTCGATGTTGGTGCGGGCCTGTTCTTCCGAGTAGCAGCGCAGGTCGTTCAGGTCCCCGTGCAGCACGAGCATCGGCATGCTGTAGTTTTGGGAGAGACGTTCCGGCAGGCCGTAACGGTTGTTGGAATTGTTGGGGCAGGTTTTTGCATCGTGAAAAATCATGCCGTCGATCTTGTACAGATCGATCTCTCTCTCGAAATAGTTCTCCTTGTACGCTTCATTGCGAACGATGAACAGCTCGATGTAAGCGCGCGCCATGCTGTCGAAGGGATCGTCCGGGTCCAGAGCGGGGAAAACCCAGCTGCTGCAGTAGGTCGAAGCCAGAACGCAGGTATCCAGGCTCGCAAACTGAGTGGACAGTTCCCGCAGCTTGCCCCAGATCGGCATGCCTTCCCAGTATAGGCGGAACCTCTCATTGTCGATGGCGGCAACCCCGTCCTTGACCCGCTGCTGCAGTTCCGCAAGAAGGAGTTTGTAATAATCGACCGCCCTCTGCTCGCCGCGGAGAACCACCGCGGGTCCCATCTGGATCGTGCCGTCAAAGAATGTCAAGGGCGACGGAACGTTCGAGGCGATCTGCAGCACCTGTTTCCACAGGTCCGTGCATTGACGGGAAAGGCCGACCACGCGCCTGAATTCCTCGTAATCGAGTTTCCGGCCGGAGATCTCCTCCAGCTTCGGCACAAGCCCCTGGATCTGCGCTGAGATGGAATCCACATGCGCCTTGGTAATGTCGCCGACGCCGCGGTGCGTCTCAACGCCGATAACGGGCACCTTGAATTCCCGCGCATAGAAGTTGTACCAGTCCTGCACATCGCGGCACTGGTTGGTGTTGTAAACCAGCACGTCGGGCCGGGGCGGGCCGCTGATGCCGGGGTACGCCTTGCTTATGGGGCTTTCGCCCTTGATGTAGGACCCGATATCGCTGGTCAGATACGAACAGATGTCGGGAGAGTAGCCCAGGGCATTGGCTAAAGGAATAAGATCCGTAGCCATGCGGGTCGATCCGAGCATGGCGCCGTGATTTTCCGGAAAGAAAACCAGGAATCCCGCTGCGCGCAACAGTTCGGCGGGCCCGACGCTGGTGCACCAGGCGATCTTGCTGCTTTGGGTCCTGGCGGCTTCATCCAGCTCGCGGAAATGCTGCTCCATGATTTCTTTCATCTTGTTGGTTGCTTGGATTTTCTTGAATGCCTGCGGCTTGCTTTGTTCCGTTTTCACTCCCTCGCTCCTGTATCTATGGGGTTGCTGTTCATCGGACACACCTGTCCTCAATCCCAAATATGGCTTGCCTCGAGCCCGAATGTCAAATTTCTTCATGCTGTCTTCTGGCTTTTGGCTTGCTGCTTCCAATGTTACACTTAGTCTTTTTCGGCATGCGCAGTTTCATATCGGCGGCCAGCCGGGGAGGTGAAAAGATGGGAGAAGCGCAATCGGGCGGATTGGCAACGGTTGAAAAATACTATTCCGACTATGGGTCGAGAGCCCGGGAACTGAGGAGCTCGGGCAGAAAAGTCATCGGGTATATGTCCGCTCTCTGCCCCGTGGAGATCCTCACGGCGGCGGGCGTCGTGCCGGTCCGGCTGAAGGGCTACGTATCGGAACCGGTGACGAAGGCCGATGCCTATATGGAGACGATGATATGCCCCTTTGTCCGGAATGCCTTCGATGCGGCTCTCAAGGGGAGATACGCTTACCTGGACGGCATGGTATTGCCGCATCAATGCGACAGCGTCGAAAGAACCTTTGATGTGTGGAGTGAAAAACTGGAACTCCCGTACTGGCATTTTATCAACTACCCTCATGTCACGGACGATCCATCGATCGAGTTTACGGACGAGATCCTGAGAATTTTCCTGAGGACTCTGGAAAAGTTCACGGGGAAAAGCATCACCGATCAGGCACTCACGGAAGCCGTCCGCGCTCATAACGAAAACCGGCGGGCCATGAGAGAGCTTTACGAGCTTCGGAAAGAAGATGCGCCCCGCATCTCCGGCGCCGAAATGATGAAGGTCCTCATAGCCTCCATGAGCCTCCCCGTCGACGAGTCCACCGCCCTGATAAAAAGCGTTACCCAAGAAGCAAAAAATCGGGTTCGCGCAAACGGCAGTCCAACGGCGCGGATCATGCTCGTGGGGGACCAGATCGACGACGTGGCGATCGTCAGGGCCATAGAAGATGCCGGTGCGTGCATGGTCATGGACGACCTTTCGACAGGCAGCAAAATGTACTGGGGCGACGTGGATCCGACAGACGATCCGGTCCGGGGCATCACCGAGAGGTACCTCAAAAAATTGAAATTCCCCACGACGTTCGTCTCCGGGGGAAACACCTATTCGGAAAATCTCGAAGCGCGCTTCGGCCACATGAGGCAGTACATCAAAGACTTCCGGGTGAACGGGGCGATCCTTTTCATCTACAAATATTGCGATCCATACGGCTTTGAAGTCCCCGCGATAAAAAGCTTCATTGAAACCGCCGGGACGCCGGTCCTCTATATTGAGGATGAATACAACACGTCCAGCCTCGGCCGGGTGAAAACCCGGATAGAAGCATTCCTGGAAATGATTGCGTAACGGGAGAGATACATGGCTGAAATCAGAAAACCAAGACCACTGGCGACACAGGCGGCGGGGAAAGCAGGGAAATTCGGCAGGACCAACATGGCCGCAACTTTGAAAGCCAGGGAAGAAGGCAAGAAGGTAGCCTACACCTATATCAACAACGCTCAGGACGAAATCGTCCGCGCCATGGATATCGTCCCGGCCTGGGGCGAGAATTTCGCCGGCGTTTGTTCCGCCAAGAGAGACGCGGAGAAATTTCTCCAGAAGGCGGAGGCTGAAAATTTCTCCCGCTCGCTGTGCACCTATGCGACATGCACCATCGGCTTCGACATGTGGCGCGAGGAACTGGGAGGGGAGATTCCCCCGAATACTCCGTGGGGGGGGATGGGAAGGCCCGATATGATTATCGGCAGCGCCCAGCAGTTGTGCGACCCGAGGATAAAGTGGCCCCAGGCAACCCAGCACTATCTCCAGGACGTCCCTGTCTGGATGGGGACCATGTACTATCCTCCCTGGGATCCGGCCATCGATCACAAGGAGCAGGAGAAGCTTTACGTAAAGTACGCCACCGAAGAACTCCGGAGCCTGGTGCGATTCTGTGAAAAGCACACGGGGAAAAAAATGGACTGGGACCGGCTCGCCGCGCTGGTCGATTTGACCGACCGGACCTGGGACATGTTTATCGACAGCTATGAGCTGCGGAAAGCCATTCCGACCCCTATGGATACGGGCGACGCCATGAACACGATGGTGCCGCTGACTTTCAATCTGGGCACCCAGGAAGCCCTCGATTTTTATAAAGAACTCTATAGCGAGCTCCAGGAAAAGATTGCTCAGAAAAAAGGCGTGGCCGAGGACGAGAAATACCGGCTCGTCTGGGGCGCCGGCCTGCCTTCCTGGTTTGCTCTGGGCGATTTCCAGTACTTCAACGATAAGGGAGCCGTTTTCCCGGTTGAAGTCACCTATCGCAACGCCGAGAAGATTGAACGCCTCGACCTGCCCAAAACCAGCGATCCCCTCGAACACCTCGCATGGAGATGGGTGCGTCTCTGGACCCGCTGGTTCGACAAGGCGCGCAAGCGGCCGGGTTCGCTGCCGAAGGTCGAGCGCATCATCGAATATATGGAAGACTACCGGTGCGACGGAGTGGTATTCCACTCCGCATATTCCTGCCGCAGCTGGCACGCGGGCATCGTCCAGCAGGCCCAGGTGCTGAACAAGGTCTACGGCGACGTTCCCACTCTTATCATGGAGGGGGACATCGTCGACATCAGCTCCTACAATGAGGCCGATACGCATAACAGGATCGACGCGTTCATCGAGACCCTGGCGGCCAGGAAAGGGAAGTAATAGCAGCTCCGTGTCGGGTCAGGTACTTCCGGCAAAGCCGGAGGCTTGAAAGATTTGAACCCCTCAAAGCGGTTGGAGGAGTTACGCCGGTCTTGAACGCTGACCTACGCGGGCAAAAGCCGATGGGGCGCTTCCGATCCTCGCCGAACAAATCGGTTGTCAGCGTTTTTATCAGCGTTTCGAAATACGGAGCTGTCAAACTCTTTGAGTCCCCCGGCAGAGCCGGGGATTTACCAATGTATTTATGATGCAGGTTGCCAACAGTTACTTCGCCGGCGTGGATATCGGATCGACGATGACCAAGGTCGTCATCCTGGGCGGCGGCGAGGAGTCCTCAATCATTGGACCTACGGGGCCCGAGCACAGGAAACTGGCCAACCGGGTGATGGAGGAAGCCCTGCTCCGGGCGGGGATATCTTTCGACGATGTAACCTATGTTGTTTCAACCGGTTACGGAAGAATAAATGTGCCGTTTGCCGACCGGCAGGTTACGGAGATCACCTGTCACGCAAAGGGCCTGTCGAGCCTCCTCCCCTCGGCGCACACCGTAGTGGACATCGGGGGCCAGGACAGCAAAGGGATTCGCCTGGAAAACGGCAAGGTTGTCGATTTCGTCATGAATGACAAATGCGCCGCCGGCACGGGTCGCTTTTTGGAAATCATTGCGGAAGCTCTCGGCATTCCCCTGGAAAAACTCGGGGAACTGTCCCTGGCCGCCGAGAAACCGGCCGTTATCGGCAACACGTGCACTGTTTTCGCCGAACAGGAGGTTATCTCGCAGCTGGCGGACGGCGAGTCCATCCCCAACCTTGTGGCGGGCATTCACCAGGCTATCGCGACGCGCATATTCGCTCTCGTCAGCAAGCTCAAAATCAGGCCCGATGTAGCCATAACGGGCGGCGGAGCGAAAAATATCGGGCTGGTGAAAGCGCTGGAGGCAAAATTCGGCTGCCCTGTTAAGGTTCCCCGCGAGCCGCTCATCACGGGCGCTCTCGGAGCGGCACTCATAGGGCAGGAGATGTACGAAAAGGCCGTAAAGACCGGCGGCAAACTCGCCACAAAGCCCCGGCAGCTGGGCGAAGCAAGCTTTTTCCAATGATCCGGGACCCATTCGGGATCGACCTCCCGCAGGATCATGGCCGCCAATCCCGGTCCCATATGCTTGCGTTTGATGTTTTTCGCCGGTATAGATATAGATAGGGGATAGGAACCGCGGCATGAAATACAACCTGGGCATCGATGTAGGCTCCAGTTTCGCGAAGGCGGCCGTCGTGGGAGATGCCGGCCTAATGTCGCATGCCACAGTGCCTTCGGGCGGTAACTACGCGGAATCGGCCCGGAAAGTCTCGGATGCCGCACTCGAAAAGGCAAACCTCTCCCGCGCGGAAATTTCAACGACGGTGGCGACAGGCTGGGGAGCCGGGGCGGTTGATTTTGCCGACCGGACCGTTGCCGACATCTCCTGTCACGCTGCCGGGATTTTTCATTTCTTCCCTTCGGCCCGGACCGTGGTGGACATCGGCAGCCAGTTCAGCCGGGCGATTAAGCTGGGGAACGACGGCAAGGTGATGAATTTTGTTCAGAACGAGAAGTGCGCGGGCGGAAGCGGCAAGTTTCTCCAGGTCATCGCGCGGATTCTCCATATGAATGTCGCGGATATCGGCGCCCTGTCCCTGGAGTCTGCAAATCCGGTCGAATTCACCACAGGATGTGCGGTCTTTGCCGAGTCTGAAGCGGTTTCGCGGATTGCCGAAGGCGCCGGCCCGGCGGATATCCTGGCGGGAGTGCACAAAGCGATGGCGGCAAAAATCGTCAACCTCATCGTCCGCCTCGGTCTGGCTCCCGACTGCGCCGTCACCGGCGGGGGCGCCAAAGACATCGGCCTCGTGCGGACGCTGGAAACAGAGCTGGGCGCAAAAATACTGGTTCCCGAGGAGCCTCAGGTTTCTGCCGCAGTCGGAGCGGCAATCCTGGGATAGACGTCCCGCCAACCGGGATTTCCGGCCGGATTCCCGTGAAATTTGCGCGGATTCGTGGCATAGTTGTAAGACGATATCAATTTCAGGAAGAGGAACCATGAACTACTATTTGAACTACGGCGGCGGTAGAATGAATTTCTCCCTGCCGGCGGAATGGAACGTGATCAGCTCCCGGGATTGCGCGCCTGCGCCTTTGGTTGAGGACCCCGTCAAAGAGGTCGAGCGCGCTCTCGACAACCCTATCGGGACTGCGCCCCTTGAAAAGCTCGCCCGTCCGGGAATGAGAACGGTGGTGCTTTTCGATGACATGCAGAGGCCGACTCCCGCCTATCTGGCTCTCCCGGCGGTCCTGAACCGCCTGAACAAGGCCGGGGTGCCGGACGAACGGATTACGGCCATCTGCGCCCGGGGAACTCATCCCGCGCCGACGCCGGAGCAGGTTGAAAAGAAAATCGGGACGGAAGCCGTGCGCCGGCTCGCGGGCCGTATCCACATCCACGAATCCCAGTCGCCGGAAAACGTGTGGATAGGCAAAACCCGCCGCGGAACGGTGGTCGAGATCAACAGGCATGTGGCCGAAGCCGATCTGGTTCTGGGCATCGGGGCTTGCATGCCCCATCCCAATGCCGGATTCGGGGGCGGCTGCAAGATCATCATGCCTGGAGTTGCCTCTTACCGCACCATCGGGGATCACCACTACAACTGGCTTCGCAACAAAAGCTGCAAACTGAATGTCCTGGAAGGGAATCCCTATTACGAAGAAATCGTGGAAATAGCCCGCCTGGGCTGTCTGGCCTTCAAAATCGATTTCCTCCTGAACGAAACCAACCAGGTCATCAGGGTCTTTGCGGGAGACCCCGTCGAGGAGCACCGGCAAGCCTGCGATCACGCCGCCTCCCTCTACGTGGTTTCCCTGCCGAAACCGGCGGATGTCGTGATCACGTCCGCATCGCCTCTTGAAGTCGGCGTCCAGGCGACGAAATCGCTGCTCAACGCCAAGAGCGCCGCCAGGACAGACTCCACGATCATCTGGGTGGCTGGGCAAAAGCAGGCGGGCCCGCTGATGGCCCTCATCGAGCAGATGGCGGCCGCCAAAAGCGCCAACGAATACCATCGCCGACTTCTGAACGGCGATATCCCGGACAGCATCAAACCTTACGGTATTTCGTTCTTCATGCTCGGTGTTCCGTTCAAGGAAATGTCGGAGCAGTACGACGTGGTCCACGTGACGGAAGGATTAACACGGGAGCAGGTGGAGCTGATGAATTTCGGATATGCCTCCTCGCTCGACGATGCGATCCGCGAAGCTCAGAAGAAAATGCCCCGGGCCGATGTAACGATTCTCCCCTCAGGCGGCATTATCATCCCATCCGTGAAATAGGCGATTGCGGAAAGACGAACAAACCACGAAATACACCAATTACACGAATGTAAATTTTGAGTATTTAGTGTATTTCGTGGTTCGCTTATAAGCTCCTACACGGTTGCGCCGGAGCTTTTCAGGCGGCCGATTTCTTCCCTGTTGTATCCCAGTTCCAGCAAAATCTCTTCCGTGTGCTCGCCCAGTTGAGGCGCCGGCTTTCTCCAGGATGCAGGGGTCTCACTGAAGTCCCACGGAAAGCCGACTTCCCGAACCCGCCGTCCCCAGACAGGATGATCGACTTCTATGATGTATTGGTTGGCCATTGCCTGGGGATCCTGGCAGACTTCCGCAAGAGACTGGACAGGAGTGCAGATGCAGCCTCCTTTCTTCAGCTGCTCAAGCCACTCATCGCGCGTTTTGGCGGCAAACTTCTCGTCCAGAACGCGGATAAGCTCCTTTGAATTCTGGCCGCGCGCTTCCATGGTGTGGAACCTGGGATCGTGTTCCAGATGCTCAAGGCCCATGGCCTTGCAGAAGGCCGGCCAATACCGGTCCGGCTGCAGGTGCGCGACCGCAATCCATTTGCCGTCGCGGCACGGATAATGGTTATACATCGGATTGCCCGCCTCGTTCCGGCATTCCCTGGGGTATTCCTGTCCCAGCATCGCAGGAGCATCGAGGATGAGGCCTTCCAGGGCGATAATGCTGCCCATCAGCGATGTATCGATCAACTGGCCTTTGCCGGTCTTCTCGCGGGCGTACAGAGCCGCCGTGATTGCCCAGGCAAGCATTAAGGCGCCGATCTGGTCGCCCAGGCCGGGCAGCATTTGCCCCGGAGGGCTCCCCTTTTCGCCGGCGCACATCATCAGACCGGAACGGGCAATGCCGGTGTAGTCAAAAGATAGATCGCCGGCCGCAGGACCCTTCCTTCCCCATCCCGAGGAATGGCCGTAGATGAGGCGCGGGTTCCGCTTGATCAGGTCTTCGGGACCGAGGCCGATTTTGATCGGCGCGTCGATGCTCATATTCGTCAGGAAGACATCGGCCTTGTCTATCAGCTTCAGGAAGATTTCTTTCCCCTGGGGCGACTTGAGGTCCAGCGCGATGCTGCGCTTGTTGCGGTTGTTGCTTTCAAAGTAATAGTTTTCGCCTCTCAGGCCCACCGTGGCTCCGATCAGGCGCATAAAGCCGCGGGCAGGATCTCCCTCCTTGGGTTCGACTTTGATGACGTCGGCGCCGAGGTCCGCCAGTTTTGTTCCGGCGACCGGCCCCTGCTGAAACATGGTTATTTCCACTACGCGAACGCCTGTCAGTGGCCCGGACATCTGAAATCCTCCTTTTGAAAAAACCGCTACTATAGTCGGCGGGAAAAGGCCAGTCAAGAAGATCGACCTCCCGCCGATGCTCTTAATCCTTACCTTCCCATGCGCCTGGCCTTATCCAGGATCGAGGGCCGCGATTCCTCCATCATGCCGCGCAGCGCTTCGTACCGCAGGGTGCGCTGCTCGAAGGTGCGCTTCGCGAGAGCGCCGAGGAACCGGCCTTCGAAATCTTTGAAATACGACCCGTAAAGGTGATAGCTGTCCGCAATGTGGCAATATCGCCCGACTTTTATCTCTTTGCCCGACATCTCGGCAATACGGCCGGCCATCAGCTTCTGCAGCTGCACCAGGGCGAATATGTTCATAAAAGCGGCCTTGTAGGCATCGTTGGAGCGGAAACGAGTGTTGAAGCTGAGGAACCATTCGCCGTTTTCCTCGATGATGCGGCCCCACAGGCTTTGAAGACAGGCGGGATCGAAGCAGTCGTTGTCCTCCCAGACTTTCCAGGTTATCGCCTGAGCGCGCCGCGTGTGCGGGATTTCAGCCAGTTTCCGGCACATTAAATTGATCTGGTCGAAAGGCCGTAAGCCCGGCACGTCGTAGGCGAAAAGCCGGCGGTGATAGGTGTACTCCCAGCGCGTATCCGCCGGGTCGCCGGGATCGCGCACCAGGTGGTCCTTGATGCCTTCGCACACCTCCAGGACATATTCCTGGAGCTCCACCGGCCCGCCCGGAAAGTCTTTGTGGATCATGGGTTCCCGGAGCGGATCGGCGATGGTCAGGATCATGGTGCAGTCCTTGCTCGGCGGATCTCCGTCCTTGTCATATTGCGTGCGGATGTCGCAACCGCGCCGATACAGTTCCACCAGGGAGTCCTCCCAGCCGCGCGCGATGCAGTCCGCCTCAACGTGCAAAACAGGTATTCCGCTCATCCGACACTCCCATGCGAAAAAGATATGTCTATATAGCACGGATGCGCATAAAACCGCCATGATGTTCGGACTTCATTTGCTGCAGGGCGACTGTGAGAAAAGCAGGCAAGTCTGTTTGCCCCTGGTTTCCCCGGCGTGCTAGACTCTTCCGCGGTCCGGCCAAAGCCCGGATGCGCAAAGGAGTCGACAAATTATGCCCGATAGGTCCCGGCTTTATGATGCGATCCTTAACGGCGAGGACAAACTGGCGCTGCAGCTTGTCCAGGAAGCTCTGCAGGAATCCGCCAATCCCACCGAGCTGATCGGCCGGTGGATGATCCCGGCCATGGATGAGGTCGGCAGGCGCTTTGAAGCCCAGGAATACTTCATCCCGGAAATCCTGCTGGCCGCCCGCGCAATGAAAACAGCGATGGAGCCTTTGCGCCCTCTGCTCGCGGCGCGCGGAGAGCAGCCGACCGGGCGGGTAGTCCTCGGGACCGTGAAAGGGGACCTGCACGATATCGGCAAAAACATGGTCGGCTCCATGCTGGAAGGCGCAGGCTTTCAAGTCACCGATCTTGGGATCGATGTACCGGCCGAGAAGTTCGTCGAGGCGGTCGGGAACAGCAACGCGAACATACTCGCGCTCTCGGCTCTTCTAACGGTCACACTGCCGGAAATGAAAAGGACCATCGAGGCGCTCAGCCGCGCAGGCCTTCGCCACCGGGTAAGGATCCTGGTGGGCGGAGCGCCCGTCACCCAGGCTTATGCGGATGAAATCGGGGCCGACGGGTATGGGGAAAACGCCGGCTCCGCGGTGTCTATCGCCCGCGCTCTTCTGGAAAAACAAAAGCGCTGAACTCGACCTCTGCCTCAGGAACCAGCGCCTCAAGAACCAGCGTTACTCCGCGTTTTTACAGCGTTATAAAATACGGAGCTGTCAAACTCTTTGAGTCCCCCGGCAGAGCTCTGAGATTATCGATATGTTTGCCGTTTCAATTATCCCCCCGATCATCTATTCTGAAAATTCTATCTGGGAGGTGATGGATTGGCCGGCTTGAAAATCAAGCCAAAAACAAAAGACACTGAGATCCTGCGGACTACCGTGTGGTCCGCCGGACCCGGATGCCACGGGACTTGCGGCGTGTTCGCCCACGTGCGCAAGGGCAAACTCGTCAAGATAGAAGGCGATCCGGATCATCCGTGGAACCAGGGGCGGCTTTGCGCCCGCTGCCTGGCGATGACCCAGTACGTATATCACCCCGACCGCCTGACCCGTCCCTTGAAGCGTGCCGGCGAACGGGGCGAAGGGAAATGGGAGGAGATATCCTGGGAAGAAGCCTTCGACCTGATCGAAGAAAAGCTGGTCGCCATCCGGAAGCAATACGGTCCTGAGAGCGTCGTTTTCAGCATGGGGACGGGCCGCGACATCAGCCCGTGGCTTTGCATGCTGGCCTACGCTTACGGCAGCCCGAACGTCATGTTTGCATTGAGCGGAAACGCCTGTTACAGCCCGAGGATTGCCGCGGTGGAAACGGTGATGGGCGACTACTGCGTGCCGGATGCCGCGCAATGGTTTGAGACTCGTTACGAGGACCCGCGCTACCGGGCGCCGCAGTGCATCGTGATCTGGGGTTACAACATTCCCAACACGTGCCCCGACAACATTTTCGGCCACTGGTTCATCGATCTGATGAAGCGCGGGACCGAAATTGTTTGCGTGGATCCACGCCTGACGTGGTTTTCGTCGCGCGCAAAGCATTGGCTCAGACTCCGTCCCGGCACCGATGGAGCCCTGGCCATGGGTTTCCTGAACACGATCCTCGCCGAGGACCTCTACGACCACGACTTCGTGGAAAAATGGACGAACGCCCCGTTCCTCATCAGAAAGGATACCGGCAAGCTGCTGCGTGAAGCCGATGTGCGGAAAAACGGTTCACGGGATAACTTTGTGGTATGGGACCGCGAAGCAGGGCAGGCGGCTGTTTGGGAATCCGGAAAAGCACGATACGCATCCGGGAATCCCAGGCCGGCTCTTCGCGGCGCTTATTCAATCGAGCTGGAGGACGGCTCCGAGGCCGAATGCGGAACTGCGTGGGATGCGTTTTGCGCTGAGGTCGACCGGTACACCCTCGACCGGGTATCGGAAATCACCTGGGTGCCCAAAAAGGAAATCCAGGCCGCCGCGCGCTTCTTCGCCGAAAGCAAACCTGCGTCGATTCATTGGGGCCTGCCGATAGATTCCACCCCGGGCATTACGCCGGCAGCCCAGGCGATTACGGCTCTCTGGTGCCTCACGGGCAACCTGGAAGTCCCCGGCGGCAACGTAATCGCCCGCAACGCGTTCGAATGCGTATCGTACGCTTTGCCGGGCGCCCAAGGGATCATACGCCTGTCCTCCAAAGAGGCGGATCAGCCACGGATCGGCACCGACAAATACGGCCCGTTCAGAAAGTTCATCTGGCGAACTCAGACGGACACGGTCCTGGATCAGATTTTCAGCGGAAAACCGTACCCGATTCAAGCCCTCTGGATGCAAACCGGCAACCTGATCGCCGGCATTGGTTTTGAGCCGAAAAAGTGGCGCGAAGCTCTCAGGAAGCTCGATTTTGTAGCGGCGGTCGACCTGTTTATGACCCCCACAACCCAGTTTGCGGACATTGTTCTTCCCGCCGCCACGTTTCTTGAAAAGGACGGCGTCCGCAGCTGGTGGGTACCGCTACAGACCATCAACAAGGCGATTTCGGTCGAGGGCTGCAAATCGGACGTCGAAATCAATTTTGAGCTCGCCCGCAGGTTCGATCCAAACCTGCGCTGGAAATCCGTGGAGGAACTGTTCGACGAAATCCTGAAAAATTCCGGAATGACTTTCAAGGAACTGCAGGAAAAAGAGTGGGCCCTGCCGCCTGAAGGGAATTCAAGCGCTCCCTACCGCCGACACGAAAAGGGACTGCTGCGCCAGGACGGGCAGCCGGGCTTCGCCACTTCTTCGGGAAAAATGGAGCTGTATTCCGCGCTTCGCGAGGAGTGGGGCCTGGAGCCGCTGCCTCACTACGAGGAGCCTCCGTTTACGCCCGTAAGCAGGCCCGACCTGGCAAAGGAGTATCCCCTGATTCTTTCAACCGGCCGGCGCTCGTTCGCGTATTTCAACGCGGAGCACCGCATGATCCCATGGCTGCGGGAGCTCGATCCGGACCCGACCGTCGAGATTCACCCCGACACCGCCAAGGCGCTTGGTATCGCCGACGGGGACTGGGCGTGGATTGAAAACTGGCTGGGCAGGCAGACGTTTAAAGCCAAAGTGACTCTTGCGGTCCTTCCGCAGATGGTCATGGCGGCGCACGGATGGTGGTTCCCCGAAGAGGACGGCGCGGAGCCGTCTCTGTTCGGCGCGTGGAAGTCGAACATCAACCAGCTGATCCCGATGGGGAGCCAGGGAAAAGACGGGCTGGGCGCGCCCATCAAAAATCTGCTGTGCAAGGTTTACAAAGCCCGGGGGCGGGATGAATAGGATGGAAAAGAAGCCCGAATTCGGATTGCTGATCGATTACGAATACTGCACAGGATGCCACAGCTGCGAAATCGCCTGTGCCCAGGAATACAACCATCCGCCCGGCGTGCGCGGCATCAAGGTCTTCGAGGCGGAACAGAAGCTGCCCAACGGCCGCCTCTACCTGTCCTATTTCCCGTTTCCCACCGAAACCTGCGTCCTTTGCCCGCATCTCACCCGGGAGGACCTTGAACCGGCATGCGTGAAGCACTGCATGGCTGCCTGCATGAAATACGGTCGCGTCGAGGATCTCGCCGCCGAACTGGGGAAGAAGCCCCGCATGGTCCTGTGGGTCCCCTGAGCAATTACGAATGACGATTGACGAATTAAAAACCTTTGTAGTGATGGGCGACAATCCATTGCAGGAGGCACAAAGCAAGTATCCTCCGGCAGAGCCGGCTTGACGGTTGCGGGTCCCTCAAAGGGGCCTGGTCGCAACCGATAAAATATAAAACCGGTTTCACGCGCAATAACCCTCTGTAAAACTTTTTGAACCGCAGAATGTCGAATATAGGAATATAGTAGGAATATAGAATGATGAATTTCGAAGTCGGGCGGTTCGACCTTCGATATTCAATATTGGTATTTGTCAAACTGAGGCTGCCTCCCGACAATAGCTTCTTTCCCGGAAGGCAGTATGCCCGCATAGTCTTTAGTGCGCCCCTCCCAGAAGCGACTTCAGTCCCCTGCGGTATTGGCCGAAAGACTTGCGGCCCGCAGGCGTGAGTTTCAGGAGCGTCTGAGGCACTTTACCGCGGTAGGTTTTGATGATTTCCACATACCCTGCTTCCTCCAGGCGGGACAGGTGGCTGGAAAGCGTGCCTTTGTTGATCCCGGTCTCGCGCTGCAGTGCCCCGAAGGAAGGCGCTCACTCCGGCTCGCCGCGGTCCAAAACCGCTTTCAGGATGGAGGGAGCCGAGAGATCGCTCAGGGCGACGTAGGCGGCGTGCATCCGGCCGGCGAGGTGCTGCATCCCGCTCCTGCCCTTTTTCCCGCCCGCGGCATCGATGAAGACCGCATCTATCCGGTCGGCTGCGATCTTTTCCGCCAGCAGCGAAACCTCTTCCAGCGGGTCGGCTCCAGGGGAAATCGGCACGTTGGCCTCGCCGTCGGAGATAATGACGAGGACCGGACGCACGCCTGCATTCTTCAAACGCTCGGAACGTATGAGCTGCCAGGCCCGAAACAATCCGTCGCTGAAGGGGGTTCCTCCGCCGGACGGCAGGCTCTCGAGGGCCGACTCGGCGACGGCCACGCTCGAGGTGGGCGGCAGGAGCACCGAGGCGCTCTGCCCCCCGAACGCAACCAGGGCGACTTCGCTTCTTTCCTGCTTCGCATTGCGAAGCATCGCCAGGGCCGCTCCTTTGGCGGCTTTCATCCGGACCAGGGGTCCGGAGCCCATGGACCCCGAGGAGTCCACCACGAAGACAACCAGGTTCTCACACGGTTTGGCGCGCCGCTTTTTCCGTAAGTCTTCCTCTTTTACGCCAAATCTTCCTTCGCTGCCGCCGCCTGCGAAGCCCGACCGGAGGGCCGCCTGGCGCAGCGTGGCGTCAACGGCAAGGCTGAAATCGCGGTCGCCGGCCCGGATGCGTTCGGCCCTCAGGTAGCGGCCTCCACCGCTGACCGCCGCGGTCCTGGCTTTCCTCTTCCCGTGTTCTCCCCCGGACAGCAGCTTCTCAATAGTTTCGGCGGTCCCTCCATACTCCCTGTCCGGTTCGTGCACCGTCTCCGCATGTTTTTTGCCGAGAAACGAAAACAGAACGCTGCCCGCAGCCATGGAACCGGGGACCTGCATGCTTTCCGCCATTTCCTCGAGGCTGATTTCCCTTCTCCGCCCGGGATCCGACTTTGCGCCCGATCCAAAAGCACTTTCGCACGCATCCGCAATTTTCCCGCGCAGCGTCTCCGGCGCTTCCAGAGAAAAGGATTTCATGCGGTGCCGGATCGCAAGCTGGGCCGATTCGGATATATCCGGAGCGTCGATCCTGCTTTTTTCCATCAGGGCTGCATGAGCGCGCGCAGCCTTGAGGATGGTGACATCGGCGCGGTGCCCCTGAAGCTGGAGTTCGCGCGTCATCCCGACCACGGCTGTCATCAATTCGCCGGGGATGCTTACCTGGTTCAGATGCCCGCGCGCATAGGCTATCTGATCCGAAACGATCCGGTCCGCGGATGCCCAGGCATCCCAAAAACCTTCCGGGTCGCGCTCGAAAGCCAGGCGCCGCTGCACAATCGCTTTCCTCGACGCCAGGTCCAGCACGCTTTCCACCGTTACAGACAGGCCGAAACGGTCCAAAAATTGAGGCCGGAGTTCCCCTTCCTCGGGATTCATGGTGCCGATCAGGATGAAACGGGCAGGATGGACAAATGAGATGCCTTCGCGCTCCACTGTGTTGACTCCCGAGGCTGCCGCGTCCAGAAGCATATCCACAAGATGATCGGCAAGGAGGTTCACCTCATCCACGTAGAGGATCCCCCGGTTGGCCCGGGCGAGCAGTCCGGGCTCGAAACGGCGCTCTCCGGCCTGCAGCGCCCTCTCAATGTGGAGGCTGCCGACCAGCCTGTCCTCGGTCGCGTTCAAGGGAAGTTCGACAAAGGGCATGGGCCGCGAAACCGCCCGCCGGGGCTTCTCCGGTCCACCCATATAATCCGCATCTGCATCACTTACGGGACCCTTTGGGTCCGAATTGAACGGGCTGTCCTCCCAGACTTCAAGCAAGGGCAGGAGCTGAGCCAGGGCTCGCGCCGCCGTTGATTTGCCGGTCCCCTTGTGCCCGCGTATCAGCAATCCCCCGATCGACGGGTCCACCGCGTTCAGCAAAAGCGCCGTTTTCAATCCCTCCTGATCCACCATGGCCGAAAATGGGTACTGGTATCGTTTCATGGCCGTCTCCCGTTCCTTCAGAGCGAAGATATCTCCGGCCGTGTCCGGGATCAAACAAAAAGCAGCCGGAAGTTCCCCGCAGCGTATCCGCTTTTTCGCGGCCGCGCCCCCGTTTTGAGGAGGCGCGTTCATCGGTGAATCCCTTGACATTCAGGGTCCAAAAGGCTATAAGTACTTGTTTATATCTCTCGTGAATATAGGGATGTGGACCTTTGGAGTTGCCCCACCGAATCAGTCAAAAGAACGCGGATAGTTCTCTCCCTGTTTCATACCCATACGCAATCATAGCTTCGAAAATAATACGGTCCTCGGCGCGCCTCCGGCGTGCCCGGATCTCATTCAGGAGGAATGCATGTCAGTGGACGTAAACGAAACAAATCCCGCAGCCGATAAATCCGTTCAGCCGGACGCCGGTTCCGGTCAGGAAAATGTTCCGGCTGCCGGAGCCCAGTCCCGGGAGGATGAAAACAGTTTCGAGAATCTCCTTGCGGCGTACGAAGGCAGAACCCAGAGTTTCTCGGAAGGCGAGGTGATCCGGGGTAGAGTCATCGCCATCCAAGGCAGCGGCGTGATTGTCGATGTCGGCTTCAAGTCCGAGGGGATCATCCCGGTCGAGCAGTTCATGAACGACCGCGGCCAGATAACCATCAAGGAGGGCGATTCTATCGACGTCTTCCTCGAGCAGACGGAAGACGCCAACGGCTACGTCGTCCTGTCCAGGGAAAAGGCCGAGAGGATGAAGATCTGGGACGAAATTGAGCGCGCTTACAGGGAAGGGACGGTTGTCAAGGGCCGCGTCATCGAGCGCATCAAGGGCGGCCTGGCCGTGGACATCGGGGTGCGCGCGTTCCTGCCCGGGTCCCAGATTGACGTTCGCCCCGTGCGCAATCTCGACAGCCTGCGCGGTGAAGAATTTGAAATGCGCGTCATCAAGGTGAACAAAAAGCGCGGCAACATCGTGCTGTCCCGCAAGGCGGTCCTCGAAGAATCGATGAAAGAGGAAAAAGCCAAGACCATGGAGGTCCTGGAGAGCGGCAAAGTCATGGAAGGCGTCGTCAAGAACATCACCGACTACGGCGCTTTCATCGACCTGGGCGGGGTGGACGGCCTGCTGCACATAACGGACATGTCGTGGGGCCGGGTGAACCATCCGTCCGAGCTCTTCTCCGTAGGCGACAAGCTCACGGTCAAAGTCATCAAGTTCACCAAGGAAGACGGCCGCGTTTCCCTCGGATACAAGCAGATGACGGAAGACCCTTGGCTTCACGCCGACATGCGATATCCCAAGAACATGAGGGTCCAGGGAAAAGTTGTCAGCCTGACGGACTACGGCGCTTTCGTGGAACTGGAGCCCGGGGTCGAGGGATTGATCCACATTTCGGAAATGACATGGAACAAGAGGGTAAAACACCCGTCGAAAATTCTTAACGTCGGCGATACCGTCGAGGCCGTCGTCCTGGACATTGACGTGGAGTCCCGGCGCATCTCCCTCGGGCTGAAGCAGACCGAACCGAATCCGTGGGACGTTATCGAGACGCGGTACGCTCCCGGAACCGTCATAACGGGCAAGGTGCGCAATATCACCGATTTCGGGGCCTTTGTCGAGGTGGAGGAGGGAATCGACGGACTGGTGCACGTCTCGGATATCTCCTGGACGAAACGTATGAAACACCCGTCGGAGGTTCTGAAGAAAGGCGACGAGGTGCAGGCGGTCATACTGAGCATCGACGCCGCCAACCAGAAACTCTCGCTCGGCATCAAGCAGCTCGAGCCGGACCGCTGGGAGGACTGGTTCAGCCGTCATAACCTGGGCGAAACCGTCCGCGGCAGGGTGGTGCGGATGACAAACTTCGGCGCCTTCGTCGAGCTGGAAGAGGGAATCGAAGGCCTGTGCCACGTCTCGGAACTCGACGAAAAGCACGTGGAGAAACCTACCGAGTTTCTCAACATCGGCCAGGAAATCGAGATGAAGGTCATCAAGCTGAACCTTCAGGAGAAAAAGATCGGCCTGAGCCTGAAGGCGATGAAAGAGGATGAGCCCAGGCTCGAATTCACATCTTACCTGGCTTCCGCCGACTCGGGGAACGCCTCAATGGGCGAGCGCCTGGGGGACCAGCTTCAGCGTTTCAAGAAAACCGAAAACGAATAGCCGGCCGGCGCAGCCCGCGAGGTCAGAGATGGCACAGAAACGAACCAGTTTGTTGCTCGTTCTTATCCTGGGCGGGGGAGCCTTTCTGTTTTTCATCCTTTGTCTTCTGGTCCTGGCCGCTCAATTTTCCGGCGAAGGCTCCCCCGGCCTCTCCCTGTCCGGCGCCCAGATAGCATCGCTGGACATCGAGGGTGTCATCTCCGACTCGAAGGATTTCGTGGACGAGCTCAAGGATTTCGGCAACCGGTCCAACGTCCGCTCCGTCGTCGTCCGCATCAACAGCCCCGGCGGCGGGGTTGCGGCGTCGCAGGAAATATTCGAAGCTATAAAAAAATTCCGCGCCGAGACGAAAAAGAAAGTAGTGGTGAGCATGGCCTCCGTGGCCGCCTCGGGCGGGTATTACGTCGCCTGCGGCGCGGACAGGATTTTTGCCAACCCGGGAACCATTACGGGAAGCATCGGCGTCATCGCGGAATGGTACAACTACGGGGACCTGCTGCGGTGGGCAAAGATGGAAGACGTGGTCATTAAGAGCGGGGTTTTCAAGGACGCCGGTTCGTCAACCCGGCCGCTGACGGCCGAGGAACGGGCCTATTTTCAATCTCTCATCGACAGCATGTACGGCCAGTTCGTTTCCACGGTCGCAAAAAGCCGCAATATGAACGAAGAGACCGTGCGCAGGCTGGCCGACGGCCGCGTGTATACGGGCCAGCAGGCAAAGAGCGACGGGCTCGTGGACGAAATCGGGACTTATCAGGACGCAGTCGCGGCGGCGGCCAGAATGGCCGGAATTTCAGGCACGCCCAGGGTCGTGAGCCCCTCGAAGAAAAGCATTTCTATTCTCGACCTCGTACTCGGGGATTCCCGGTCCGTTCTTTCCCTGAAGCGGGACCGTTCGGAATCTCATATACGGTTTGCATACCTCTGGAGATAGAAAGCCATGACAAAAGCTGAATTAGTGGAAGAAGTCGCCAATGAGTCGGAACTGACCAAGAAGGACGCGGAGGTCATCGTCCAGACCGTGCTGGACAGCATCACCGAATCTCTCCAGCGCGGCGAAAAAATTGAGCTGCGGGGCTTCGGGTCTTTCCGGATCCGCAACCGCTCGTCCCGCCAGGGCCGAAACCCCAAAACGGGATCCGGCGTCAGCGTTCCGGCCAAGAAGGTCCCGTATTTCAAGCCCGGCAAAGAAATCAAGGACCTCGTCAACCTGTAATGGACCGTCTCTGGACCCCCTGGCGTTTCGAATATCTCCGAAAGGCCGATCTTGAGCCTTCGTGTGTTTTTTGCGGGATCCTGCAGCAGGCCGAGGATCCCGCAAACTTCGTGCTTTGCCGCGGACGCAACACGTTTATCATCCTAAACCTGTATCCCTACACTTCCGGCCACCTGCTGATCGTGGCCAACCGCCATATCGCTTCCCTGAGCGATGCGCAGCCCGAAGAACTGCATGAAATGCTTGAACTTGCCCGCCGATGCGAGCTCGCGCTCCGGCAGGAATATCACCCCGACGGATACAACATGGGATTGAATCTCGGCCGGGCGGCCGGCGCGGGGGTGGAACACCATCTGCACATGCACATCCTTCCCCGGTGGATTGGAGATTCGAATTTTGTTTCCGTTGTCGGTGAAACCCGCGTCCTGCCTGAGGAATTGCCCGCCACCTATCAGCGATTAAAACCCTATTTCAGGGATTTTTGACGCGTTTTTCCGCGAAATTACAGCGATTGCGGCCTCGCCACGCCGCCGGCCAAACGGGCTACATATGATTTAGTTTTTAGGTTGCCCGGGCCCGGCCTCGGGACACGCTCTTGGGTGCTGGCTGTTTCGCTTCCGCTCGGGTTTTCGGGTGATAATTTTATCAAATATCCTATACCAATCACGATAGGACTTTTTATATTTTACCATACTTTTTTTCCCCTTTATTCTTGGGCGTTTTCCTGCATTGCATGCCGTCAAACCCGCGCCATTACTGGAAATTTTCACTATTCAACAAAATAGCCCTTTTTCTATTTTTTTGTTGAATGTTTGAAACTCCATGTGCTAACTTTCCGCCGCGTTGTTTAAAAAATACTAAACGCGGGGGCACGCGAAATCCTGACATTTAGAATTTCGGAGGGCAGCATACAAGGTCCGGGAATGGCTGCTCAAGTGGGTCCTCTCGTTTTCCACAGTTGTGGAAGGGCTGTGGAAAACTCCGATACAGGCAATCATATCTCTTTCCAGTCGCCGCCAGGTATGGATCCATGAATTTCTGGCATCATGTACTCTCGCTTGTCGAGAAGCGTGTAAACAGGCAATGCCTCGATACCTGGTTCAGGCCGATCGCTTATCAGGGCCGCGAGAACGGGATCCTGCACCTGACGGTCCCAACGGACAGTTTCAAAAAGTGCCTGCTCGAGAATTACTCCGACCTTTTGCTGACCGCCGCCGCCGAAATCGGCAAAACCTCCTTTGAGCTCAGCGTTTCCGTGGAAAATACACCCTCCCGAGAACCTCTTTCTCCGATTTCCCCGGACTCCCCGGATTCGCCTCCGGTCCTGATACCGAAATATACTTTTGATTCCTTCGTTGTGGGCAGCAGCAACCAGCTGGCCCACGCTGCGGCCCTGGCCGTCGCCGAACGTCCGGCCAAGGCATACAATCCCCTGTACCTATATGGCGGCGTGGGGCTGGGCAAAACCCACCTGATGCACGCGGTCGGCAATCACATCCAGAAGCGGAACCGAAGCGTCCGCCTGGCGTACATGTCTTCGGAAAAATTCATGAACGAACTGGTCAATGCCATCCGTTTTGACCGCACGATTCAGTTCCGCCAGAAGTACAGGAATATCGATGTACTTCTCATGGACGACATCCAATTCATCGCGGGCAAGGAACGCACCCAGGAGGAGTTTTTCCATACCTTCAATGCCTTGTATGACGCCCAGAAGCAAATCGTGATTACAAGCGACTGTCCTCCCAAGCAGATTCCCACGCTGGAGGAAAGGCTTCATTCCCGTTTTGAATGGGGACTGATCGCCGATATACAGCCGCCCGATCTTGAAACCAAACTCGCGATTCTCCGCAAAAAGGCGGAATCGGACGCTTTTGGCCTTCGCAACGACGTAGCCATTTACATCGCCGGCGGCATCCGCTCCAACATACGCGAACTGGAAGGGGCTCTGAATCGGCTCAGTGCCCGCGCTTCTCTGGACGGCCTGGACTCAGCCGATATAGACATCGGTTATGCCAAGGATGTCCTGAAAGGCTTCACCCTCAATGAAGAGCCGCCCGTTTCCACCGACAAGGTGATGCGCGCCGTGGCCACTTTCTTCTCCCTGAAGCCGGCGCAGCTTAAAGCAAAAAGCAACTCCCGGCCCATCGCGGTGCCCCGTCAGATCGCCATGTATATCTGCAAGGAGCTCACGAAACAGTCCCTGCCCCAGATCGGCAAGGATTTCGGCGGCAAGCACCACACCACCGTCCTGCATTCCGTCCGCAAAATTGATGCGCTGCGCAAAAAGGATGCCGAGATTTCCGCCGCCGTGGCCGCAATCGTAAAATCCCTGCGCTAACCCTTATATAAAAACTTCCGCAATGATTCCCAGCGTATATCCGCGCTTTTGTCAGCGCACATCGGCGTTACAGCCGAACTCCATGAGCGGTCCGATTTCCACTGTCTTCTGCACAATGCAATGTGAAGCAATGGATAGCATTATCGGAGTTGTCCACACCGTGCCGGTTTGCGTTCGCTGTGGATATTCTCGAAGCCGGAGTTTTCCACAAAAAGTCCCTTCTTTGAACAGGGCCCTTTTATCCTCTTGCACCGTCTATTCATTGTAGCTATTGGGGATTGACCGGATTTTCCACATATTCACAGGACCTTCTACTTCTACTAGATATATTTTATTAAAATAAATCATATAAAAACATCAGCAGCCCCGAATTGAGCTTGAAACAGGAAGCGGGAAAAGCTGTATAATCCTCACTTCAAATGTTCTCTCTTATTTCCTCCAAGGAGCGTCCTTCATGAAATTTACTGTTAAGAGGAACTCGCTGCTGAACGAGCTTAACCTTGTGCAGGGCGTGATAGAGAAAAAAAGCACCATTCCCATTCTCTCCAATATTCTCCTGGAATGCGCCGGCGAACATGTCGACATTGCGGCCACGGACCTTGATGTGACCATCCGCTGCGGTTGCGAGGCATCGGTTTCGGCCGAGGGGACGACCACTCTTTCGGCGCGGCGCCTCTTTGATATCGTTCGGCTTCTGCCGGATGGGGCGGATATCTCGTTTTCCCTGCTTGAAAACGACTGGGTCGAACTGCGGTCCGGAAACTCGAAATACAAGATTGTGGCTCTGCCCAAGGAAAATTTCCCATCCATTCCCGAATCCGCTCCCGCCACGGCCCAGATCCCGGGAGGGCTTTTGAGAAGCATGATTCAGCGCACCATGTTCGCGATCACGCAGGAAGAATCCCGCTACTCGCTCAACGGAGCTCTCCTGGCGCTGCTGCCTGGGGAAATCCGCATGGTGGCCACGGACGGGCATCGGTTGGCCCTGGTGAGCAAGAGCTTGGAAATGCCCGGACTGGATATGGAGGTCCGGGCCCTCATTCCCCGCAAGACACTGGTGGAAATCCAAAAGCTCATAGGGGATCAGGATGTGCTGCTGGAATTCGGGCGCGATGAAAACCACCTGTTCTTCTCTGCCGGCGGAAAACGGCTTGTTTCCCGCATCCTGGCCGGGCAGTTCCCCAACTATGAACTGGTGATCCCGCGGGATAACGACAAATTTATCGTGGCCTCGACAAGGAATCTGGGCGACGGAATCCGCAGGGCAGCCGTCATGTCGGATGAGAAGCTCCGGGCAATCCGTCTCTCTTTTAAAAAAGCGGCTTTGGAGCTGACGGCCAGTTGCGCGGAAGCCGGGGAAGCGCACGAGGTGGTTCCGGTGGACTTTGAAGGCGATGAAGTCGATATAGGTTTCAATCCTCTCTACCTTCTCGATTTTGTCGGCGCCTGCGGTTCGGATACTGTCTCTATCGCCATCAAGGATTCGGAGACACAGGGCCTGTTCCGGCCCGTCGGCGGATCCGAACTGGATTACCGTTATGTTGTCATGCCGATGAAGCTCTAGGTGTGCAGCTCAAAAGACTGCGTCTCTTTCAGTACCGCAATATCCGTGAAATGGAGATTTTTCCATCCGCCGGGACAAGCCTGTTTGTGGGACGGAACGGCCAGGGCAAAACAAATCTTCTCGAATCCATCTACTTTTTGGCCTACGGCAGGAGCTTTCGCACTGCAACGCCTGCGGATTGCATTCAGCAGGGCCTGAGCGAGTGCCGCGTCGAGGGAACCGTGGAGCACGGGACTCTGACGCGCGATCTTCAAATATCGATTACAAAAAATGAAAAAAAACTTTTTGCGCTCGGCAAACCCGTGACGCTGGACGGCTTCGTCGGGAATTTCCATTTGCTGGCGTTCACGCAGGAGCACCTCCGTGTTGTTCGGGGGGCGCCGGCAGATCGGAGGGCATTTCTGGATCGGGCGATGGTCACGCTCTATCCCGGCCACCTGAACTGCCTTGCCGCCTATGGACGGTCCCTCAAACAAAGAAACAGGATCCTGTCGTCCGGGCGCGAGGGAGCCGGCAATATCGATGAGAGGCTGCTGGAAAGCTGGGATGAAGCGCTTATCGGGCCCGGGGCGCGCATCCTGTGGAACCGCCTGCGCTACGTCGAGAATATGAAACGGGAACTGCCCCTGGGACTGTTCGACGACGAAGTTTTGAAAATGCACTATGTTTCTTCCATTCATGCCGAGGACGCGGACGCGCCTCAAATCGAGAAGGTTTTCCGTCAGCGCCTTCTGCAGGCGCGGGACCGTGACCTGAAAACGGGAGCAACCTCAGTCGGACCGCACCGTGATGATCTCAGGCTGTATGTCGACGGCAGATCCATCGCCGATTTCGGATCCGCCGGACAGCAGCGCTCCGCTCTTCTGGCGCTGTATTTTTCGCAAATGGAAATCCATAAAAAACTCCATGGCTTCTATCCGGTTTTCCTCGTTGACGACGCCGAGGCCGAATTGGACAGGTATCGATTTCAAACATTCCTGGATTATCTGTCGCAGAGAACCCAGACGTTTTTAACCTCCGCCAAGGATTTTCTTATGGACGGAGCCGTCGAAAACGCATGTCATTTTGAGGTAAAAAACGGGGTGGTTTTCCCTCCGGCGACGGCGGCCGAATAGACGGCGACGGCGGCCGGTTCCGGGACGTCCGAAGCATCGATGTAAGTTCAATAATATCAATACCTTAATATTAAATTAAATCGCTTATTTTTGCTCCATTTTGAGGGCAGCTTGTGCTATACTTCTGACTTTGGGACTAATCAAATAATTTATTGTAAATAAAAAGCTTGCAGCATTTTTTATCGCCCAGTCTTTGAAACAATGAAGAAGCCCCGCAATGAATGAAAATGTTCTTTCACCCGGTGATACGGGCCTGCCGATTTCTGATGTAAAACCGCCCATGGAAGAGGACTATGGCGCGGACAAAATCAAGGTGCTCGAAGGGCTGGAGGCGGTTCGCATGCGCCCGGCCATGTACATCGGCTCGACCAGCGTCGATGGGCTGCACCATCTGATTTACGAAGTTGTCGACAATTCCGTTGATGAGGCGCTCAACGGCTACTGCAGCACGGTGGAAGTCACCATTCACATCAACAACAGCGTCACGGTGATTGACAACGGACGCGGGATACCGACGGACATGCACGAGCAGACCGGCAAGTCGGCGGCCGAAGTGGTCATGACGGTTTTGCATGCAGGGGGAAAGTTCGACAACAATTCGTACAAGGTTTCGGGCGGGTTGCACGGCGTCGGCGTATCGGTGGTGAACGCGTTGAGCAAGCGTCTCGATCTGGAGATTTGGCGCGGGGGCAACGTTTACGAACAGAGCTACGAGCGAGGAAAACCGGTTACGGATTTCCGGCAGACCGGCACGACGAAACGGCGCGGAACCAAGGTTACCTTCGTTCCGGACGACGAAATCTTCGAATCCCTCGAATTCAGCTACGATACGGTCGCTGCCAGGTTGAGGGAGCTCTCCTTTCTCAATAAAGGCCTCGAGATAATTCTTGAAGACCTGCGCTCCGACCGCCGGGAAGTATTCAAATATGAAGGCGGGATATCGTCCTTTATCGAATATCTGAACAAAAATAAAAACGTCCTTCACCCCAAGCCCATTTATTTCGAGGCCAGGAAAGAAGACGTCACCGTCGAAGTGTCGATGCAATACAACGACGGGTACAGCGAAACGATCTTTTCATTCGCCAACAATATCAATACGCACGAAGGCGGGAGCCACCTTTCCGGATTCAAAGCCGCGCTGACGCGCTCGGTCAACGCGTATGCGCAAGCCGCCGATCTGCTGAAGGACCTGAAGGACAATCCGACCGGGGAGGATGTCCGCGAAGGCCTGGTGGCGGTGGTCAGCGTCAAGCTCAGAAATCCGCAGTTTGAAGGCCAGACCAAGACCAAGCTCGGCAACAGCGAGATCAAGGGGATCGTGGAAGCTGCGGTCAACGAAAATCTCGGGGCCTTCCTGGAAGAGAATCCGTCGCTGTCGCGCAGGATCCTGACCAAAGCCATTGAAGCGGCGCGGGCCCGTGAAGCGGCGCGCAAGGCGAGGGATTTGACGCGCCGCAAAGGCGCCCTGGACACGGCGCTGCTCCCCGGGAAGCTCGCCGATTGCCAGGAGCGGGACCCGGCGTTCTGTGAAATTTTTATCGTCGAGGGAGACAGCGCCGGAGGCTCGGCCAAGCAGGGGCGGGACCGCAAGTTCCAGGCCATTCTTCCCTTGAGGGGAAAGATCCTGAATGTCGAAAAAGCCCGATTCGACCGGATGCTGGGCAACGCGGAGATCGCCACCATGATTTCGGCATTCGGGACCGGGATCGGAAAGGAAGATTTCGCCGCCGACAAATTGCGCTACAACCGCATCATCATCATGACCGATGCGGATGTGGACGGATCACACATCCGGACGCTGCTTCTGACCTTCTTCTACCGGCAGATGCCCGAGCTGTTGGAAGGGGGCCACGTGTACATCGCCCAGCCTCCGCTGTACGGCATCAAGCATGGGAAATCGCTCAAATATCTGAAAAATGAGCGCGAGATGGAGGATTTCCTGGTCCGGAGAGCCACGGAAGGCGTAGCGGTCACGGTTGAAAAGACCGGGATGCAATACAGCGGCGCGCAGCTGGTCAAGCTGATGCGGGGAGTCCACGAACACGCGACCGTTTATGAAAAACTGAACCGGCGCCTCCACGACAAAAACCTGCTCGACCGGCTGCTTCATTTTGTGGCGGGGGAAGGGGGGCTTTTTAGCAACGGGTTTACCCTCAAACAGCTTTTCAAGGAAAGGGAAATTCTCGCGGAACTCGGGCGGGTGATCGAACTGATCGGCTACCAATCCGGCATCCTGCTGGATGAGGAGCACGGGCTGCATTCGCTGGCGGCGGAAAATCCCGGCACCGGCAACAAGGTCTCGTTGAACTGGGAATTCATGTCTTCGGCGGAATGGCAGCGGCTGTTCGAACTGTTCTCGGAAATGGCGCCGCTCGAAAAACCTCCGCTGACCGTGAAAGAGAACGGGAGCTCCGTCGCCGTGAATTCCCGCGAAGAGTTGCTGAACCACCTCCTGGCGCTCGGGAAAAAGGACCTGACGATGCAGCGCTACAAGGGGCTGGGGGAAATGAACGCCGGGCAGCTGTGGGACACGACCATGAATCCCGAAACACGGACTCTTTTGAAGGTATCGATTGACGATGCGGTCCAGACGGATGCCATCTTCACAATCCTCATGGGGGATGCCGTCGAGCCCAGGCGGCGCTTCATCGAGGACAACGCCCTCAACGTCCGCAACCTCGACATCTAGACAAAAGCCTTTGCCATGAATGAAGCTCTCGAACAGATCCCGGTCAATATCATCGATGAGATGCGCAAGTCCTACCTGGATTATGCCATGAGCGTCATCATCGGCCGGGCGCTGCCGGATGTGCGCGACGGGCTCAAACCCGTGCACCGGCGCGTCCTGTACGCGATGAATGACCTGGGGAACGCGTATAACAAGCCTTACAAAAAATCGGCGCGCATCGTCGGCGATGTGATCGGCAAATACCACCCGCACGGCGACGTCGCGGTCTACGACACCATCGTTCGGCTGGTCCAGGACTTTTCGGTCCGCTACCCGCTGATTGACGGCCAGGGGAATTTCGGCTCCGTGGACGGCGACAATGCGGCCGCCATGCGATATACCGAAGTACGCATGGCTCGCATTTCTGAGGAGCTGCTGGCCGATATCGAAAAGAACACGGTGGATTTCGGCCCCAACTACGACGAATCGCTAACCGAGCCCCTGGTTCTCCCGGCCAAATTTCCCAATCTGCTCGTCAACGGCTCTTCGGGCATTGCGGTCGGCATGGCGACCAATGTGCCGCCTCACAACCTTACCGAAATCATCGGGGCGACCATCCTTCTGATCGAGAACCCCGGCGCTACGCTGGAAGAAATCATGGCACGGGTTCCGGGCCCTGATTTCCCGACGGCGGGCTTCATCTACGGGCGAAGCGGCATCAGGACAGCCTATGAGACCGGGCGGGGGATCATCGTCATGCGCGCCCGGGCGGCGATCGAAAAAATATCGCGGGAACGGGAAGCGATCGTGGTGACCGAAATTCCCTACCAGGTCAACAAGGCAAAACTGATCGAGCGCATCGCCGAGCTCGTGAGGGACAAAAAGATCGAGGGCATCTCCGACCTGCGCGACGAGTCCGATCGGGAAGGCATGCGCATCGTCATCGAGCTCAAGAAAGAGGAGCCGGCGCAGGTTGTTCTGAACAATCTTTACAAGATGACGCCGATGCAGGCCAGTTTCGGCATCATTCTGCTGGCCATCGTGAACAGCCAGCCCAAAGTGCTGACCCTGCGCGAATGCCTTCTGTGCTTCGTCGAGTACCGGAAGGAGGTCGTCCGCCGGAGAACCGTCTTTGAACTGGGCAAAGCGGAGGCCAGGGCTCATATCCTCGAAGGACTCAAGCGCGCGCTGGATATGCTGGATGAAATCATCGCCCTGATCCGCGCGTCGAAGGAGCCTGCCGTGGCCAAAGAAGGCCTGATGACGCGGTTCCAGTTCAGCACGGAGCAGGCCCAGGCGATCCTGGATATGCGCCTGCAGCGGCTGACCGGGCTCGAGCGCGAAAAAATCCTCGCCGAGTACGAAGAGACGCTGAAGCTCATCGCCCGCCTCAAGGAAATCCTGGCCAGCGAGAAAGCGCTGGAAGGGGTGGTGGTCGGGGAGTTGAAGGAAGTGCAGGAAAAATACGGCGACGCCCGCCGGACCCAGATTGTGGACGAGGAAGTGGAAATTACGCTCGAGGACCTCATCGCCGACGAAGATGTGGTCATCACCGTCACGCACTCCGGCTACATCAAGCGAACGGCGGCTTCTCTCTACCGTCCGCAGGGGCGGGGCGGCAAGGGACGCATCGGGATGACGACGCGGGACGAGGATTTTATCGATCACGTGTTCGTCGCCTCCACCCACAGCTACCTGCTCGTTTTTACCAACCGGGGCCAGGTATATTGGCTCAAGGTCTATGAGATTCCCGATGTCGGCACCGCGGGCAAAGGGAAGGCCATTGTGAACCTCGTCAACCTGGGCACGGACGAAAAAATCGCCGATATCATCGCCGTGAAGGACTTCGAAACCAGCGAAAACGTGGTGATGGCCACACGCAACGGGATTGTGAAGAAAACCGCCCTGCGCGAATATGCCAATCCGCGCAGCTCGGGTATCATCGCCATTTACATACCCGACGATGATGAACTTATCGGATGCCAGCTGACGGACGGCAACTACGATGTCCTTCTGGCCACGCGCATGGGAAAAGCGATCCGCTTTTCGGAAAAGAACGCGCGCGAAATGGGCCGCACGGCGCGGGGCGTCATCGGCATCCGCCTGGCCGGAGACGATAAGGTGGTAGCCATGTCCGCCTTCAAAGGCCCCGGCCAGTTCCTGACCGTTACGGAAAAAGGATTTGGCAAGCGGACGGATGTGGAAGAGTATCCCTGTCAGGGGCGCGGCGGATCCGGCGTCATCAACGTCAAGGTAGGCGAGAAAAACGGCAGCGTGGTGAACACCTGTCACGTGCAGGAAGATTCGTCGGTCATGCTGATTACGGCGCAGGGCAAACTGATCCAGCTCAATGCCGAGGATATCCGCAACACCCAGAGCCGCGCCGCCGTGGGCGTCAAGTGCATCGATCTCGAAGAGGGCGACTACGTAGCCAGCGTCACTGTCGTCGCCGGCGAAGAAGACGGCGAAAAGACCGAAGATTAAGTTTCCTGGGATTCGCGATTCCGGCTCAATCTCAATGGACGCTGACGCACGCCGACAATTACATTGGCAAACCCCCGGCTTTGCCGAAGGTACCTGACTCATGATATTTGGGAAGCGAGGTTAAATGTTTGATAAAAAGGACCTTGACAGGGGTCCGGACCAAGAGTAACTTTCTCCCTCGTCCGCAAAGGAGGTGTTTGGATTTGGCGGAAGTCATTTTAAACGAAGGCGAGTCCCTTGAAAGCGCCCTCCGGCGCTTCAAACGCAAGGTTCAGCAGGAAGACATCATCAAGGATGTCAAAAAGCATTCCTTCTACCTCAAGCCTGGCGAGAAGAAACGTATCAAACAGGCCCTGGCCCGCAAGCGTCTGCGCAAAAAAATGCGCGGGGTGCGATTCTAGACCGCACAACAGCCTATCCCAGGCCTGATGTTGGCCATAATCCCATCCGGCCTGGGAGATCTTTCCTGTCCCGCGGCAGTTGCCATGATGTTCTTTGTTTTTCCAGAGAACTGAAGTCCTCTGCCGCAACCTCAAAATCTGCCTGTGTACTCGAGAATTGCCGAGAGTGTCGCCTTTATCCGTACCCGCTGCAAAGTGCAGCCGTCTGTGGGCCTGATCCTCGGCTCCGGGCTCGGCTCCTATGCCGACTCGCTCCAGGAGCGGACGGCCCTGCCCTTTGATGAAATCCCTCATTTCGCCGTATCTACGGTTTCGGGTCATTCCGGCAACCTGATCAGCGCCGACGTGGAAGGCGTCCCGGTGGTTGCTTTACAGGGAAGAATCCACCTTTATGAGGGGTATTCCATAGCGGACGTCGCTTTCCCCGCCAGAGTCCTCGGCTGCCTGGGCATCCGCAGGCTGATCGTCACGAATGCAGCCGGCGGCATCCATGAGGATTTCCGGCCGGGCGATTGGATGCTTATCACCGATCATATCAACCTGATGGGGGCGAATCCTCTGACGGGAGCCAACCCGGATGAGTTCGGTCCGCGGTTCCCGGACATGAGCGAAGCCTATGACCCGCATCTGCGCAAAATCGCGCTGGAGGTTGCCCGTGAAAGGCAGATGTCCCTGCGGCAAGGCGTATACGCAGGATTATGCGGCCCCAGCTACGAGACGCCCGCCGAAATCCGCATGTTGCGCATGCTCGGCGCCGACGCCGTGGGCATGTCCACCATTCCGGAAGTCATCATAGCCGGCCACATGGGAATACCGGTGCTCGGCATCTCATGCATCACGAACATGGCCGCCGGCATCCTTCCGCGAAAACTCACGCATCAGGAAGTGATCGACACCACCGAGCGGTCGAAGGAAAGCTTCGCGTCGCTCCTCGACGGCATTATCCCGAGACTCGCGGCTGCATAGAAGGAGCACGCTGAAAGAGGGAAAATGCCGCCCGCAGCTTCACTCATTTTTTGATCAACCGGAGACCCACCTATACCAGTTTCTCCAGCTCGGCCTTAAGCGAAGGCAAATCATTATCGATAACTTGCCATATGATCTCCAGATCCAGGCCAAAATAATCATGAACGATTCGATTACGCAATCCCGCGATCTCATTCCATGGAATGTAGGAGTGTCGAGATGTGAAATCGCCTGGCAATTGCCTTGCCGCCTCACCCAGCACTTCGAGATTCCGAACCACAGCGTCGGTTGTCTTTTCATCGCCAAGGAATGAAGACCGGTCCAAGCCTGCAATATATAGCTCGATCTTTCGAATTGCTTCGAGCATATCTCGTACCAATAAATCCGGATCTCGCTTAGGCATCAATCAACTCCGGCTCGATCCGCTTCCAATAGGCAGGCTTAATGGCACGGCTGGATACCAGGTCCACACGTCTCCCCAGCGCTCGCTCAAGTTCCTCGGCGAGTTCTACGAATCGAATGCCGATCGACGGATCCACTTCAACCAGGATATCAACGTCGCTCTTTTCCTGAGCATCACCACGAGCCCACGATCCGAAAAGAGCCAGGCGCCGGATTGGATAACGGCGACTTAATCGCTCCCGCTGTTCTCGCAAAGTGTGCATTATCTGTTCTTTGGCTGTCATGCTAATACTCTATATTGGAGTGTTTAAATAATCCAGGCTTCAACAGCCTATTCTACATAGGATCTCTCACCCGAATGGCCCCGGCTCTGAGGGTAGCTAAACGTCTTGCATATAGGTCAAATGCAATGTAAAATACCTGCATGCGAGACAGGCTGTTATCAGGCAGAATTCGCCGGTCGAAAAAAAACGTCCTGCTCCTGGGGCCCCGCCAAGTGGGCAAATCCACACTATGCCGGTCCATGGCCCCGCTCCGCATTGTCGATCTGGCGGACGAGCAGGTGTTTCTCTCTCACGCAAAAGATGCAGGTCTGCTGCGGCGGGAGCTCGCGGCAGCCCAAGGCATGGGCCTTATCGTCATAGATGAGGTGCAGCGGCTCCCTTCCATGCTGAATACCGTCCAGTCGCTGGTCGATGATCCCTGCAATCCCTTCCGCTTCATCCTTACCGGCTCCAGTGCGCGCAAGCTCAAACGCGGAGGAGCAAATCTCCTGCCGGGGCGAATAATTCTGGAATACATGGATCCGCTGACCCATGCGGAGGTAAAGGATTCATTCGATTTGCCGCGCGCTTTGCAGACAGGGATGTTGCCCGGGATATATTTGGGCGGAGATGAGGCCATCTCCGTGCTGGATACTTATGTAGAAGTCTATCTTCGAGAAGAGATCCGCACCGAAGCCCTGGTCAGGAACATGGGGCATTACGCCCGGTTTCTGGATATGGCGGCAGTTCTCAGTGGACAGTGGCTCAATTATTCGAAAATAAGCTCTGAAACCGAAATTCCCAAAGAGACAATCCGCAGATATACAGCAGTGCTTGAAGACACGCTTCTCATATTCCGGTTACCCCCCTTTGCCCCCCGCCGAAAAATCACGCGACGCGTTGCCCAACGGGACAAATTTCTTTTCTTTGACATAGGCGTCCGCAATGCATTGCTGGGAATCCACCGCCGCCCGCTTACCCCAGACCGGAAAGGACCCGCCTTCGAGCAATGGCTGATTCTGCAGATCATTTATTTGAATCGGGCATTGCGCAAAGGATGGGATTTTTCAAGCTATCGCACCAATGCGGGCGCTGAGGTCGACCTTGTCGTTGAGAGGGAACAAGACATTCTGGGCCTTGAAATCAAATCGGGGCGAAACGTATCGAGGACGGATGGCCGCGGGCTGATTTCATTGGAACAAATCATCGGGTGCTACAAGCCGTTGAAGAAGTGGATTGCGTATGCCGGAGACCGGCGGCAATTATTTGACAACGGAGTCCAAGCCCTTCCATACCTCGAAGCCTTGGAGGAGCTCGCCGAATCCTGACGATAGCTTGTAAGAAAACCTTTCAGGTTTTGAACAAATCGGGATTGCAGAGAAGATCACGGCTCCAGGCTTCTTTGCCTTCTTGATCGCTAAGATGCGGCGAAAACGTACATCCCGCGCCTTCCACCATCGCCATCCGTGAAGTGCGTTAATCAAGTTGCCAAGAAGATGCGCCTATTGTAGCGGATTTTTATAAGCAATTCTTTGCGAATTTCACTCGTCAGGGCGGAACTGCGGCCGAACCGCCATTATTGGGATCAAGATAGAAAAAGGATTCATTGGCACGGGAGCCAAGATCCTCACGACACGTTTTGTGTATCGTTATGGTCTAATCCCTAATCCCTGCTACACTACAGCGGGTGCCTTATGGAAAAATTCGGGCGGATGATACTGATGGTGCTGGACAGCGCAGGGATCGGGGAGATGCCCGACGCTGCGGATTGGGGGGACGCCGGCGTGGATACGCTCGGCCATGTGCTGGCTGCGGAAAAACCGCGCCTCCCGAATCTCGAAAAACTGGGCCTGGGCAATATACGTACATTGCCCAACCTTCCGCCTTCCCCCGAACCTGCGGGATCCTTCGGCAAAGCAGCCATAGCCTCACGGGGCAAGGATACTACCGTGGGGCACTGGGAATTGGCAGGCCTGATCACCCCGGAGCCCTTTCCCACCTACCCGGAAGGTTTTCCATCCCATATCCTGGAGCCGTTTAAGCGCTCCATCGGGCGGGATGTGCTGGGCAACATGCCGGCCTCGGGAACGGAAATCATCCAGGAGCTGGGCGCGGAACATATGCGGACGGGGAAGCCCATCGTATACACCTCGGCTGATTCCGTATTCCAGGTGGCCGCGCACGAACAGGTTATTGCGCTCCCTGAACTCTACCGCATATGCAAAATTGCCCGCGAACTGCTCGACGGTCCGGACCGTGCGGCACGCGTCATTGCGCGGCCCTTTATCGGCCGGCCGGGAAGCTTCACACGCACAGGAAACCGGAAAGATTTCGCCGTCCCTCCGCCCGCCAGGACATTGCTGGACCTCCTCAAGGATAGGGGTTTGGCCTCGATCGGCGTCGGCAAAATAGCCTCGATTTTTGACTTCAGGGGCATAACTGCAAATCTTGAATCTCATGATAATGCGGAGACCCTTTCTCAGACGATCCATGCCCTCGAAACGGCTCCAGAGGGGCTCATCTTCGTCAATTTGGGAGATTTCGACATGTTGTGGGGCCACCGCAGGGACAGCCATGGCTATGCGCTTGCGATGGAATACTGCGACAGCCGGATTCCGGAGATCCAGAACTGCATGCGCGAAGGCGACTGTCTCATACTCACCGCCGACCACGGCTGCGATCCCACGGCTCGCGGGACCGACCACACCCGCGAGTATGTTCCCATTCTTGTCTATGGCAAGCGGCTCCGCGGAGGCGTGAATCTGGGGACACGGGCTTCACTGGCGGACATGGGGCAGACCGTCGCGGAAAACTTCGGCCTGCGGCTGCCGGCCGGAACGTCATTCCTCAACGAACTGCGCTGATTCATTAGAAGGAATATGCCCGGTTTTTCAGGCGTTTTCGCCCGTGCGCAGGATACAGATGTCGGGAAGGTTGCGATAGCGCTGGCCGTAGTCCAGGCCGTAGCCGACCACGAATTCATCAGGGATGTCGAATCCGATATACTCCACGGGCACATGGATCTTGCGTCTCGAGGGCTTGTTGAGCAACGCCGCAACTTTTAGAGACGTCGGTCCGAGCGCCCGAAGGCTCTGCACGATGTAGTGGAGCGTCAGGCCGGTGTCGATGATATCCTCGACCAGGATCACATCCCTTCCTTCCACCCTTTCGTCCACGTCCTTCAGAAGATGAATCTCGCCGCTGCTCTGGGTCTGGTTCCCGTAGCTGCCCGCCGCAATAAAATCGTAGGACAGCTCCAGCTCGATGGACCGCACGAGGTCCGCGTGAAAGATGCTGGCGCCTTTCAGGACGGCGACCAGGTGCGGCGTCTTCCCGCCGTAGTCCTGCGTGATTTGAACGCCCAACTCGCGCACGCGCCTTCGGATGGTCCGGGAATCCAGCAGAATGGATTCGATCGAAGCATCCATTGGATTATCCCATTGGACTTCCATGGCTGTTTCCTTTAGATGAGTGATTCATCTTTACCATAGGATCTGTGAATAGGAAAGAGCCTGAAAACAAACCGCGCCGGGAACGGAGGCGGCGTTTCCGGGAAAGCCGGAGATATTGCCGCCGGACAGAGTTATCCCGGCTCCCGGTTTGTTGGTATAATTCACGCCTTGTGCCCGCTAAGCGAAAGGACGCGAGGAATGATTCTTCCGAGACGAATGTCACTGGGCGTGAATGTCGGCAGCACTCCGGTGGGAGCCGGCGCCCCGGTCGTCGTGCAATCGATGACCAACACCGACACCGAAGATGCCGCCGCCACGGCGAGCCAGGTTGCCGCGCTTGCCGCCGCCGGGTCGGAACTGGTGCGCATCACCGTCAATACCCCGGAAGCGGCAAAGGCTGTTCCTGAGATAGCCCGAAGGGTCGAGGACCGGGGGATACGCATCCCCATCATCGGGGATTTCCACTACAACGGACACATTCTCCTGGCGAAATATCCGGAATGCGCGCGCATTCTGGCAAAATACCGCATCAATCCGGGGAACGTGGGCGTCGGCAAAAAGCGCGATGAAAACTTCAGGCGGATTATCGATATTGCCGTCGGGCAGGACAAGCCCGTCCGTATCGGCGTGAACTGGGGGTCCCTCGACCCGGAGCTTGTCGCGCGCCTGATGGATGCCAACAATAAGAGCGCGGCTCCCAAAGATGCCCGGGATTTGATGATTGAGGCCATGTGCCTGAGCGCCCTGGAATCGGCTGCCATGGCCGAGGAATACGGTTTGCGCGCCGATCACATAATCCTGAGCGCAAAACTCTCCGGCGTCCAGGACCTGATCGAAGTTTACCGCGCACTCGCGAAACGCTGCTCCTATCCGCTGCACCTGGGTCTGACCGAAGCCGGTATGGGGGCAAAGGGCATCGTCGCATCCACGGCGGCGCTGGCCGTATTGCTGCAGGAAGGGATAGGCGACACGATCCGTGTTTCGCTGACTCCTGCGCCCAAAGGCGATCGCGCCGAGGAAGTTCTTGTAGCGCAGCAGATTCTTCAGTCCCTCGAGATCCGGAGCTTTATGCCCCAGGTTTCCGCCTGCCCGGGCTGCGGACGCACTTCATCCTCTTTTTTTCAGGAGATGGCGGACCGGATCCAGAACCACATCAGGAACCGGATGCCGGTTTGGAGAGTCCGCCTCAAGGGGATTGAAGAGCTCAAAATTGCCGTCATGGGTTGCGTGGTAAACGGTCCCGGCGAATCCAGGCATGCAAACCTGGGCATCTCTCTTCCGGGAGCCGGAGAAGATCCAAAAGCGCCCGTTTATGCGGACGGCCGGCTGGCGGCAATTCTGCAAGGGGATGACATTATTCCGCAATTCATCGAAATGCTCGAAGAGTACGTCGCTTCCCGCTACCGGCTCCCTTAGAAATTCATAATTCGTGCCGTTAACGGCCGGTTTCTGATGTATCCTAATAATTTTTCGGAGAAACAACCTTTGGAACGGAATTCATGCATATGTTGAAAACGCATAATTGTGGGGATTTGCGATTGGCGGATGCCGGAAAGAGCGTGAACCTCGCCGGCTGGCTGCAGGGAAGAAGGGACCACGGCAATTTGATATTCATGGACCTGCGCGACCGCTCCGGCCTGATCCAGGTAACGGCAGATCCGACGGTGGGGGAAGCTTTTGCGGTCGCCGAGAAAGCCAGGAGCGAATATGTGCTCCAGGTATCCGGGACGGTCCGTCCGAGGCTTGAGGGAAAGACCAATCCCAACCTGGCGAGCGGCGAGATAGAGGTCCTGGCGCAGGCGATCACCATCCTCAATACCGCCAAAACGGTCCCGATGCCAATTGACGACGACGGATATAAGACAGATGAAACGACGCGGCTGAAATACCGGTACCTGGATCTCCGTCGGACACGGCTTCAGAAAAACCTCATGCTGCGCCACAAAACGATCAAGTTCATACGCGATTATCTGGATCAACAGGGGTTTGTGGAAATCGAGACGCCGATGCTGATCAAGTCCACCCCGGAAGGTGCCCGCGATTATGTGGTTCCGAGCAGGGTGCAGCAGGGCAAGTTTTATGCACTGCCGCAAAGCCCTCAGCAGCTCAAGCAGCTTCTGATGGTGGCCGGCTATGAGAAATATTTTCAGATTGCCCGCTGCATGCGCGACGAAGATCTGCGCGGAGACCGCCAGCCTGAATTCACCCAGCTGGACCTCGAGATGTCGTTTGTCGAGCGGGACGACGTCCTGGACCTGGTCGAAGGCTTGGTAACAGGCCTGATTCCCGTCGTGACGCCCCACAAGCGCATTTTCAGCCCGTTTCCCAGGATGAGCTATAAGGAAGCCATGGCCCGCTATGGAACGGACAAGCCGGACCTGCGCTTCGGCATGGGCATCGTCGATCTGACCGATGCCGTGCGGGCGTCCGATCTCAGGCTGTTTGCCGAGACGATTCAATCGGGCGGCGCCGTCAAATGCATCCTCGCGCCCGGCTGCGCTTCTTACTCACGCAAGGACCTGGACATACTGACCGAATTTGTGAGGGCGGCGGGCGCCAGAAATCTTGCGACGCTGGCGTGGACCGCGGAGGGACTCAAAGGGACTGTGGCGAAATCGCTCAAACCGGAGGAGGCGTCCGAAATATCGCGTCTCACGCAGGCGAAAGAGGGCGATCTTGCCTGCATCATCGCGGATAAGGCGGCCGCGGCCTGCAAAGCGCTGGGCGCGCTGCGCCTGGAATTCCGGGACCGTCTGAAACTGGCCCCGCCGGACCTGCTGGCCTTCGGATGGGTTGTCGATTTTCCCATGTTCGAGTGGAACGAGGAAGAGAAGTCCTGGGATTCGGCGCACCATCCCTTTACCAGCCCCAAGGAAGAAGACCTGGACAGGCTCGAGAGCGATCCCGGATCCGTCATGAGCAATGCCTACGATCTTGTGTGCAACGGGTACGAGCTGGCCAGCGGCAGCATCCGTATCCATCGCCGGGATGTCCAGGCCAGAATTTTCAGGTGCCTGGGCTACGGCGACGAGGAGATCCAGCGCCGTTTCGGCCACATGCTGGACGCTTTCGAGTTTGGCGCCCCGCCCCATGGCGGAATGGCTCCCGGACTCGACCGGCTGATAATGCTGCTGGCCGACGAGCTGAACATTCGCGAGGTCATCGCGTTCCCCAAAACAGCCAGCGCCACCGATCTCATGTTCGATGCGCCGTCGGATCTTGCGACCAAACATCTGCGCGAGCTCCACATAAAAATAGTGGAATAAAATACAACAGCCACGAAAATGGCGAATCCCCTTCGCTTTTATTCGTGGCTGTTTTTTGTTTCAGAAAGAGATTGAAATGGCGCGGTGTACCAGCCGGATGAATTCCTGGCGGTAACCCTGGCTGTCGGTTCCCCGCCCTTCCTTTGCCCATTCCAGCACGCTTTCCAGGTTGGAGCTCCCTTTGTGCGGGGAGTCGCGCAGCACCATTCCGAAAGCGGCCACAGCCGCGGCAAATTTAAAATCCTGCGAAGCCCTGCTGAATTTCTCCGCCGAATCCTTGACCGCGAACTCGGAGAGAATACTCTTGTCTTTCTCCGGCTCCTTGCTGCGGATTTTTACCGTCAGGATTTCGTTACTTTCCGCGGAGGCGGAGGGCTGGGCCGGCTTTTGATACTTCAGAGGATCCACGCTCGGCGCGGAAGCCGCCGCAGCTGCGGGAACAAGCTCGTAAAGGGCCGTCACCGAATGACCGGCCCCTACCGCGCCTGCTGTTTTGTCGTCGTCGTTGAAATCCTCCTTGGGCATCATCCTGTCTTCGTAACCAATCAGACGGTAGGAACTCACGCGTCGCGGGTTGAATTCGACCTGTATTTTAACGTCTTTGGCAATCGTGATCAGGGTTGCGTTCATCTGCTCGACCAGGACCTTCTTTGCCTCGCGCAGAGTGTCGATGTAGGCATAGTTGCCGCGGCCCTTGTTTGCCAGCAATTCCAGGGTCGCGTCCTTATAGTTGCCCATCCCGAATCCCAGGGCGCTGAGATAGATTCCGCTTTTCGTCTGGTCCTCGATCAGGCGCGTCAAATCTCCGCGGTTGGAGACGCCGACATTGAAATCGCCGTCGGTCGCCAGTATCACGCGGTTTGTTCCGCCTTTCATGAAATTTTCCCTGGCAGTTTTGTAGGCAAGCTGGATGCCGGAGGCGCCGTTGGTGCTGCCGCCGGCCCGCAGGCAGTCGATGGCCCGGCGAATCTTCTCCTTCTGGTCGCCGCTGGTGGAGGGCAGAATAAGGCTCGTGTCTCCGGCATAGACGACAATCGCCACGCGGTCCGATTCCGTCAGCTGGTCCACGAGCAGGCGCATCGATTCCTTCACGAGCGGAAGCTTGTTTTCGTCGGCCATCGATCCGGATACGTCGAGCAGGAATACCAGGTTGCCCGCCGGACGCTTGCCGGGGCTTATTTCGCGCCCTTTCAATCCGATGCGCAGAAGCTTGTGCTCCGGTTTCCAGGGAGCTTCGGTGAGTTCAAAATCGACCGCAAATGGTTTCTCGTCCTTGGGACCTTTGTAGTCGTAATCAAAATAGTTCACGAGCTCCTCAACGCGAACCGCGTCCTTTGGAGGCAGTTTTCCGCTTTCCAGGAAGCGGCGCACGTTCGAATACGATGCGGTGTCCACGTCGATGGAGAAAGTGGACAGCGGATTCTGCGCCGCATCCAGGAAAGGATTGTCACTGATGTAGTCATAGGTTTCGGTGTTAAACGAACCCCGCTGACGAGGGGTTGGAGGCGGTCCGTCCCACGGACGCCTTCGCGGTCTCGGCGGCATCGATTCGCCCGCCGATGCCCCGCCGACGCTGCTCATCAGGGACCCGGCGACGACGCCCGCGGCAAGCCCTTTTACGCGCGTTTGGGAAGGAGCATTTGGACCTGGAGGCTGCCGCTGCGCGGACGAGGTCTGCGCAGCCGCCGTCAAGGCTTCCGGGAGCGATTTCCGTTCTTCAGACAGTTCACCCGCTATGACATTCTCGGGCTGTTTCTTCTGCCCTTCAGGCGCCGGAACCGCGGCTGCCAGCATGGCGTCCGCTTTGGCTTTATATTCTTCACCCTTCGCCCGCTCCGCTTCGGCCCTACGGCCTATCTCTGCGGAGGCACCTGTCCCTTGCGGGGCAACGGATGTTTCGTTTCGGTCTTTGGAGACTGCGGGATCCGGCGTATGCCGCTCGTTGGTTTTGACATCCATGGAGGCGCTTGCACTCTGTGCGGGCTCGGACGAAGGCGCTTTTTCTCTGAGTTGCCCGGAAAGATCCTGGATTCGGGCAGGTTCTTTTACTTCAGCCGTCATCACCGGATTACTTTTCTGCCGCAGCTCAGCTGTTTCCTGGCGTCCCGGGTGGCGGACAATCACTGAAAAAGCCAGCAACAGAGCAGCAGCGGCGCCGGCCAAAATCCATACCGGCTTCCGCATGAGCCAGCTTCTGCCGGCGCCCGCGCGGGATTCGATCTTTTCATGCTGGGCTTGGGTCAGCGGAAGGACGGGCTCTGCCCGCAGATCCTCCCTCAACAATCCGGCAGTCTCGCGGATCTCTTCCACGAGCCGGCGCATTTCAGGGGATTCTGCCAGGATGCCCTCGATTTCGGCCCTTTCCTTCTCGTCCGCAATTTCGCCGAGAGCGTAGGCGGTCCATCGCGGATCATTGGCGTCCATCTTCATTTCACCCTCCTTATGGCCGGCCGGTTCCGGACTCTCTCCCGAATGCTTTTGAGTCCGGTGTGGATAAGAAAGCCGACATTGCTTACCGAAAGATTCGTGATCCGGCTGATCTCCAGATAACTCAGGTCGCCCTGGAACTTCAACCTCAGGACCTCCTGCTGGTTTGGGGGGAGAGTGTCGAGCACCTTCAGCACTTCTGTGAGCTGCTCCTCTTTCTCCAGGGCGGAGGGGAACTCCGGTCCGGAGCGGGAGTGCATCTGCGCATCGCTGATTGCGGTCATCTTTCTTTCCTTTCGAAGCACATCCAACGCGCGGTTGCGGCAGACGGTATAAAGCCATTGCGTCAGATGATCCCGGATTTCAGCCGGCTTCTGGAGACAAAGCTTCAGGAAGGTGTCCTGTACGACTTCGCGCGCCTTTTCCCTGTCTCCGGTGATGTGAGCCGCATAGCGTATCAGCGGTTTTTCGAATTCGGCCAGAACGGATGGAATCCAGCTTGAGTCAGGAGTCTTCATGCGGCCCTCATTCGCTTTTCCGGCTTCCCTATACGCAACAACGTTTCAGCGCAGATTTTCTTAGAGAAAAAAATTGGCCTCAGCGGCCTGGAATCGTCGAGATTGTAAAAAGGACGGGTTGTTTCAGGCAAGCAATTCCGCAAAACTGCCCCGGCGGATCAGCCGGCGCAGGATTTCGATGTCGGCCGAGGAATCCCTGTCATTCGCAAGGGGCTCTATAGCCTTGCGGACGAGGGCATAGGCCTTCCGGGTCCCTTCGCCCGGCTCCAGCGGTTTGCGAAATTCCACCCCCTGGCAGGCAGCGAGAATTTCCGCGGCCAGCACGGTTTCCAGGTTGTCGGCCACGGACCGCAGTTTCAATGCCGCCGTCATGCCCATGCTCACGTGATCCTCTTTGTTGCCCGATGTGGGGATGCTGTCCACAGAGGCGGGGTGCGCCAGGATTTTGTTCTCCGACACCAGGGAAGCGACCATGACCTGAAGCATCATGTAACCCGAGGATAATCCGGGGCTCGGGCTCAGGAAGGCGGGCATGCCGCTCAAATCGGGATTGACCAGGCGTTCCAGGCGCCGTTCGGAGATGCTTGCCAGGTCGGCCAGAACCAGCGCCGCGTAGTCGAGCGCATAGCCCACGGGTGCGCCGTGAAAATTGCCGCCCGCAAGGATCGCCCCTCCGTCCGCGAAAACCAGCGGATTATCGGTCGCGCTGTTCATCTCCCGGGTGAGTATCTCCCGGATATGGCCCAGCGCGTCCCGCACGGCGCCGTGAACCTGGGGGACGCAGCGCAGCGAGTAGGCATCCTGGATGCGCCCGCAATCGTGGTGTGATTCCACGATGGCGCTGTTGCGCAGCATACGGGTGATGTTGGCTGCGGTCTTGCGCTGGCCGGGGTGCGGCCGCACCTGGTGGATACGCGAGTCGTCGGCGACCACGCTGCCAAGCAGAACCTCCAGTGTAAGAGACGCCGCTACATCTGCCGTGTCCATGAGGCTGCGCGCGCGCTCGATCACCAGCCCGCCCACGGCTGTCATGAACTGAGTGCCGTTGAGCAATGAAAGCCCTTCTTTTGCCTGCAGCTCGAGCGGGGAAAGCCTTGAGCGCTGCAAAGCTGCGGATCCGGGGAGCCGTTCCCCGCGGTAAAAAGATTCCCCTTCTCCGATCAACGCCAGCGCCATGTGGGCGGACGGCACGAGATCTCCGCTGGCGCCCACGGATCCGCGCGAAGGGACGACCGGGCAAAGCCTGTTGTTCAGGACGGCGAGCAACATTTCGATGATTTCGGGCCGGACGCCGGAGAAGCCCTTGGCGAGCGAATTGGCGCGTAGCAGGATCGCCGCCCGGACCTCGGGCTCCGATAGGGGCTCCCCCGCGCCGCATGCGTGACTGCGCAGCAGGTTCAGCTGCAGCTGACGGATTTCATCGTGAGGTATACGGACATCGCTGAGCTTGCCGAATCCCGTAGTCACACCATAGACCGGGAGGTTGCTGTCCAGCGCGCGGTCTATGACCGCCCGGCTTGCGAGGACTCTCCGGCGGGCTTCGGCGTTCAATTCCACCTCTGCGAAGTCGAGCGCCACGCGCGCTAGCGTCTCGAGAGTCAGTGATTCGCCGTCTACCGGTATCCTGTGCATGCTATTCATTCCGGGACAGCCTGATATCTCCCGCATAGGTAACCAGCTTTATGGGCGCGCCGCCGTTGCCTACAGCGCCCTTCAAGGATTGCGAGTTCTTCCGGACGACGATTTGCGGCGGTTCGGGCTCGCCCTCGACGACTTGGGGAGGGTAGTCGATGGTGATGGTACCGTCGCGCGTCTCCAGCTGAAGGGCTGCGGAGTAGTCGGGAGGGAGTTTCACGTCCACCGAACCGAGCTGGGTCAGTCCGGCAAATTCCAGTCCTCGCCAGTTCTTGCCGGACATCTCGACGGAAATATCTCCCCTTAAAGTCTCGCCGGAAAAGTATCCCTCCATCGATTTGGCTTCCAGACTGCCTTCGCTGGTCGAAATTTCAATCCAGCCGTTCACCGATTCGATGGAAAAATCACCCCGCTTCATCCTGCTGCGGATGTCCGTCTTCTCCTTCGGGACATACAGGGTAAGGTTGTATTCCATGGTCGCGTCCGGCTGCGTCGGCTCCGCGATGCGGATCGTGGAACCGGTCTGATTCCAGCGCACCCTGATGGGATGAGCCTTGAGCAGGAGCACGGCCCGCTCCGCGGAATGGTAATAAACGATTTTTTCCGCCTCCATGCGGATGGATCCCTTCTGCCAGCCCACAATCGTGATGTTGCCCGGCACCCCGGATGTGATCTCGAGCTTGCCGCCAGGGAAAAAATTGAATTGCTTTTCTTCGCGTTCGACATAGGGTGCTTCGGGGACCTGCGTTTTGGCAGGTTCCTGGGACCGCACCATCGGAAGCAACAGGGAGCCCATCAAAATCATGAAGAACCGCATCGGCAACCGCTCCTTTATTTGAAGAGACCCGGCGCTGCAATCCCCGGGAGACGGCCCACGGTGTGGATGTCTATCCCGCGAAATATCGCCAGGGACAAAATCCCAAGGCAAATCCACCACGCCGTGCGTGCCGCCGGCGAGTTCATGCGCCTCGGGAGGATCCGCATCCAATGATACAGCATCCAGCATTCCAGGGCGAAAGGAGGAAATCCTAAAAATCCCAGGACCGGCATCTCAAACACTTTCCATTTGCCGAAAAACGGTACCGTGTAGATCCACTTGGAGCCCGCCCAGAAATTAAACAATTCCCAGATCAGGCCGCAAATAAGCCCTCCCAGCATCAGACTCCACACGCGCCGGCGGTCTCCGGAAACTATGCTTTGCGAGAGGCTTTGCATCCCCGACCTCTCCAGCAGAGGATCGAAAAGCAAAATGGGCCCCAGCCAGACAGAAGCGAAAAAATAACGCGGCCACACGAGGGGGGCGGTCGTCATTATCAGGCCGAGCGCAATAAACACGGCGGACGAACGCGTCGTGTTGCCGGGAAGGGCCGGACGGCACTCCGAGGCCATGGATTGAGACGAGGTACCGAAGAGCGGCTCCACGAGATCCGAAGTGATGAAGAGGGCAGGGAGCACGGTTGCGAACGACAGCGCATAGGCAAACCAGCGCAGCCAAAGGTGCATGGGGACGACATTGTAGGACCAGTTCTGAATGCGGAAATTATAGGCTTCAAAAAGCAGCCAGATGAAAACGGAGAGCGGCAGCATATACCATAGTTCGCGCCGTCTGTTGGTAAGAAGCGATCGGCCACGCAGCTTCAGAAGCAGGTTATCAGCCAGCAGGATATAGGACCACCAGGCGAAACAGTAGAACCATGTGGAGACAGGTTCAATTTTGCGGATGAGGCAGTATTCGGAGACAATCAGGAGCAGCAGGCCGGCCCAACCGTAGATTTTCATTTACATAGTATTATCCCACAAAAATAACAGGCAGCTACGACCCTTCACCAGGTTTTGGCGAGGGCCGTTCGCCGGGACCCGTCCAGTAATAATAAATGGTGAGGACCGGTCTCCAGACCGGTCCGGCTAAGCCCATAACCAGTCAGTCGCCCTTCGGACGGCTCTGGAGAGCCGCCCTCACAAAAAAAACGGAGAGGCGTCCTCACTAAAAAATGCGGGATCGTTGCCTGTCTGAAGGCAAGAGTTTGGGACTGATGCTAGAGCCAGCTGATCTTCAGGCCGCCGATGCCGGTTTGGACGCGAATGGAAACCTTGATCGCCGCGGTGTCGTAATTTGCGCTGTAGTAAGAGGAATTCCGCTGATTGAAGCCGTCGAGGTGCACGCCGCTCAGGAAATTTTTTTCGGCTTCAACCTTGACTCCGATTCCCCGCGGCATCTTGATATTGACTCCGCCCACCCCGACCTGGATGCGGATGTCGGCATCGCGGCTCCATTCGCCCGTGAAATCCAGATCCGCGCCGCCGACGCCCCCCTCGTATTCAAACTCTCGAAAATTGAGATTTCCCAGGCCGACCGCCTCAATGCTGCCGACGCCGTTCTTTACGCTGATATGTTCACAGGGAACCGGATTCGGTTTGTAAACAGATAGTTTTGCGCCTCCCACGCCGGCCTCGAAATTGAGGCGGGTCAGCTTCATCCCCGACAGAGAAAGGCGGGCGTCTCCCACTCCGGCGTTTACGGTCAGATCCAGGGGGACGGATTCATTGAATTCCAGACGAAGCCTGTTGCTCTGACTCTGCCTCCGCACGCCTGATCGTCGCGTGCTTGGGAGGTCAAAGGAAAACCGGCCCTCCTCCCCCGCGAGGGCGGTATCAAAGCGGAAATCCGGGGCATAGCTCGCCTTGTCGTATTCCAGGTCGAAGGAATACAGCTCGGACTCTTTATCCCCGGCTGTGATTTCCAGGGAACCGATTCCAAAGCGGATCGTTGAATTCAGGCTTTTTTCCTTATCGAGAGGTTGAGCCTGGTTCAGCGATGTCATTTCAATGGGTACACGCTCGTCAAAGCCGCATCCGGAAAGCACCAGCAGGCTGCATATCATCCAGGTTGCTCTTTTCATCGCGCGACTCCTTTCTGGATTCGGTCCGCAGTGCGGCGGATTGCCCCGAAAATTGCGGGCCAGTTCTCACCGTGTCCCAGCCTCAACTCCAGCACGGTTTTGGTTTCCTCCTCCGGATCGTCACGATCCTCCTCATCACCGGTGGCAGGCGTAATCTGGATGGTGTCGTGTTCGGTCTCCAGCAGGATCCTCGGCCCTCCCGACTTCACGGTAGATTTGAGCACCGAGGAATTTCCTTCCTTCCTGGCGGGAGCCAATCCCGAATAGCCGGATTCGATGTCCCCATTCCGGGAGACGGCATCCATGACGAAGGAAGCTCCTTCGGGAAGAGACAGGTCAATGGCGCCGTTGCGGTTTACGACACGAATGCCGCTCTTGCCGAGGCTCCGCGCCGTCAGGCTGACATCGGCGTATTCATTCGTAATATCGCAGTTATCGGATGCGTCGGTCACGACGACGTCTTTGAGCGTGGTCTGGATGTCGAGCGGCCCGTGGATTTCATGGACGTTTACGGCGCTGGCGCGGGCTTTCAGTTTGAGGGAGCCGCCGATATCGGCGGCGCTGATGCTGTCGGAATTGGAGCGGATCTCGACATTCCCCCGTATGCTTTTCAAAACGAGCGCGACGTAACTCGTCTCGGCGGTGACATTGGAGGCGACATTGGAGATCTCGACGTTCCTGTGGCTGGCATTGATTTTCAGGCTGTCCTTCAAATCATCGACATAGACGTCCGCGCCCCGGGCATCGATGGTGACGGGTCCGGCCGCCTTTTCGAGCCGGACATTGTTTTCAGTGATCGATATCGAAACTTTTCCCTCGATGTTGAGCAGTTGCAGGGGCGAATATTCGTTGGTCACGGTTACGTCGCCCTTGATATCTTCGAGCTGAGCCCTGCCGCGGCTGTCGAGGACTACGTTCCCCTTCAGGTTCGTGAGACGCGATTCCCCATACCGGTTGGACACGGTGAACTGGCCGATGCAGTCGCGGATCTCAAGGGAGCGATGCGTGGTGCTGAGATTCATGGATCCGTCGATATTTGCCGCCCGCACCTCGCCGAAGGAATTTCTGACTTCCACCACGGAGTTTTTTGGGATCAGCACTTCCATGTCGGTGTTGAAAACATATTGCTTCGAGCTTAGGGATTCACGGTTTGTCCTCAACACGAACACGCCGGCATCCGGTTTCGCAGCCGGCTCCGCTTCAGGCTTCGCTTCAGGCTTCGCGTCTGCGGAAAGCCCGCCCTGACCCTCCGTTCCGGTTTCCAGGCGGATCTCCGAAGCAATGTCTTTCGCGCGCGACTCGTCCGCATAAATGACCTTTTTTAAACGAACGCGAACCTCCCGGTCGTTTCCCGGGGTTATGGCAACCAGGCCGTAGGAATTTTCGATGCGGATAGGCCTTGCAGGTTCCAGCGGATATGTGGCTTCCTCGGTGTAAGCGTGGGAATCCCCTATCCACTGGCCAGGCCGGACGGAGGTACCGCCGATTTCTATGGGCAACTCCCGGACGAAGCGGACGAAATGACTTTCCGACATTCTTGTCATGGCCGACCCGATAAGGAGCAGCAGGAGAATTCCCAAAATCTCCCCGATCCGGATCGAGAATGCGTCCTTATTGAGGTAGTAATCGATCACTTTTCCCAGGCCCAGCAGGATCAGCAGGACCGGCCAGTAGCGGCTGGCAACCGACCAGAAGTTGAGCCCGATTCCCAGATTCATCAGCAGGAACAGAACCCCGAAGCTGATCCAGAGCAGGGCTCCCAGCAGCGATGGACGATGCCTCTTTGACATGGTTCGCTCCTATGGCGCTTCATCAGGCGCGGGAGGGATTTCCGGCCACGTGAAATATTCCACAAGCTTCTTCACCCCGATCAGGATGAAAATGACCGGCCAGTATTTGGAAATCAGCCGCAGCGCCGAGAAGGGCGCATAAAAATTTTCAGCCAGGAAAATTATTCCGAGGGCGATCAATATTAGGCCCGCAGTGAGTGCGCCGCTATGAGTGCGAATGGACATTTCAGATATCCTCCTTCGGCCCGAAATCCTTGGGGATTGTGAGCGGACCGGCGGAATCGCGGCTCCGCTTCTCCCGCTCCTTCATGGCCCGGTAAACCAGATAAGCGCCCATTGCGATGAAGATCAGGGGCCACAACCGGTTCAGGAAGTAAAAGGGAATGAGGTTCTGCAGAAGGAACAGGATGCCGAGAATTATCAGAAAGACACCCCAGCCGATGCTGGTTTTGTCCTGGCCCGGCAGCTTCGCGGAGGCGAAACCGGCTTCCAGTCGTTTGCGGGCGTTGGTTTCGGCCGTTCGATAGGCGTCAAACATGGTAAAAACAATGAAGGCAAAAGCGCCGAAACCGAATACTCCGTTCACCTTGTCGCCCATCATCACCAGACCGATCCAGACGGCAAAATAGGTGAGGCCTTTCATATATTCGCTGTTGTAGACAGCGCCCATTCCGGGAATCAGGGCGCAGAGCGCGGCCCTTTTGGGAGCATCGGCCGGCAGCCGGAGATTCTTCATGGAAGCCGCCCACTCGGCTCCTTCCGTCAGGCAGTTCTGGCAGTAGACCTTGTTCTTCACTCTGTGCGCACATTCAGTGCACAGGGCTTTGTTGCAGAGGCTGCAAAAATCCTGGGAATCCGCTGCAGGGTGAAATGAGCATTTCATATCCAATCTCCTCTCCGAGATTCTGTTTCTCGCTGTCTTTCCTCCGGGCATCTTCGCTTCGAAAAATGCGGGCGACTTGCTGGAATGCTCGAAGTCGCGGGCAATAGGGTGTCGGTCATGCCGGCAACAGCGGCAGACCGCTCCTCTTTTCTGCCGGAGCCCGCTCTTTCCTCTGTCCGGGCTCCTCCGATTTCTTTCTTCCCTCCATGGGCACATCCATCCGCTCGATCAGGAAGCGCAGTTTGTTGACCGTATTGTTTTTGAAATAGTTGAACTGGGCTTGCCATTCGTTGGTCTTGTCGTAGGCCTTGAGCCCCTGGCCGTATAGCCGCTGTACGCCCCGATCCATCACCTGAAACACCTCCCCAGGGGAAATGCCCGATAAGGCCACCGGAATGCGGGGAACCGCGAAATTTGCCAGGAGAACCACGAAGAGGGTCGCCAGACCGGCGCCGACCGCAAACCGCGGGGTGAGCAACGGGCCCGCCAGATAGCGCTTCAGCTGTTCACGGAAGGATCGGCGCCTTGGACGTCCGGATGTACGAAGCAGGATTCTGTCCACAACATCAAGGTTTATTTCAAGGGATGGAAAGCTGTGGCACAGCTTGACAACGGCCCGCATTTCATCCAGCAGGTCCGAGCACTGAGGGCAGGTTTTGAGATGCTCGCCAACCTGATCCATTTGCTCAGCCGCGAGGCCGGATTCCATGTACTCGCTCAACCGTTCCTGAACCCTTGGGCAATCCATGACGACTCCTAGACGGGGCTGCCCTGCTGTTGGGCGCGCCGTTTCATCAAAAGCCTGGCCAACTCGATACGCCCGCGGTTGATGCGGCTTTTAACCGTACCTTCGGGTACACCGAGCATGTCGGCAATCTCCTGGTAAGCCATCCCCTCCAGGTCTCTAAGTATAATGGCTTCTTTGAGTTCGGGAGAGAGGGCCTGCAATCCTTCCTGAAGGAAACTCGCCGCCTCCAACTGTTCTGCGGCGCGATGGGGATTTGGAGTCCGTTCATCCTTCAGATTCATGGTTTCCAATTCTTCGCTCCCTGCCGTCTGCGGATATCTGCGGCCTTGCCTGTAGTGATCGATGACCAGGTTTCTCGCCACTCTCAAAATCCAGTTCTGAAAACTTCCCGCCTCCGAACGATAGCTCTGGAGGTTTTGATAGACTCGAATCAGCACCTCCTGAGTCAAATCCTCGGCCTCATCTCTGCGGCTCGTATAGCGGTAGCTCAGGTTATAGATACGCTTCCCGTAGTAGTTGACCAGGCTTTCCCAGGCGTCATCGTCTCCTTGGATACAGCGCTCTACAAGTTTGTGATCGCCTGAGAGCACTCGCAACTCCTTGGCCACTATCTTGTTCTCAATCATGGAAACGAAATCGAATGTATCAAAGTTCCCAAAAAGCCTTTGTCCCGGGTACCCGGTGTTGCATAGCCGGATCGTTTAATGAATAAATAGCACAAAATCAGCATTTATGCCTGCACGGATTTTCCGGCCTGCCGGCATATTTTGCCCGCAGTGCAGGAACATGGCCAGAATGGCCGGCAATCTTTGTGCATATAATTCCTGAGCAACCGGATTGCCGGACCTTCGAAGTTTGATGAGTTACGGATTCAGGCTCCCGGTCTCCAGCCGCCGCACCTCCGGGCCTTTGTTTATTCTTGACCTTTGAAACAATTTCCTATGAATTCTTCCAAGATCTTTGTATTCTAGAATTTGTGCCGCAACAGGCGTGAAGTAAAGAGGGCGGCTTCCGAACCTTCAATCCAGGGCCCGCACCATGAAATGCCCTTTTTGTGGATTTTTAAAAGACCGGGTGGTGGATTCGCGCGAGAGCCGCGACGGAGATTCGATCCGGCGCAGGCGCCAGTGCCTGAACTGCGGGCGTCGTTTCACCAGCTATGAGCGCAGCGATGAAATACCCTATATGGTGGTGAAAAAGGACGGCGGCAGGGAAAGGTTCGACCGCAATAAAATCCTCAACGGGCTTCTCAAAGCATGCGAAAAGAGGCCGGTCAGCCTCACCCAGCTTGAGAAGATCGTCGACAAGGTGGAACAAACCGTTCAGGAAAGCCCTGAGCGCGAGCTGGAATCGGTGAACATAGGGAAAATCCTTCTGTCCGAACTCAGACGCATCGACAAGGTCGCTTATCTCCGTTTCGCTTCTGTTTATCTCGAATTCGAGGATGTGAGTGAATTCATGACCGAGATCAATGAGCTTTTCGAAAAAAAACAGTAGCAGCGGGTGTGCCCCGGCGCGGCAGCCGGATTTAAAAAGCAAACACGAAATGCACGAAATGCGCAGCAAATGATTTCGTCTATTTCGTGTCTGCTTTTTTGTCCCCCGGCATCGCGGCCCGCAATCTGACCCTTTATTTATATTGTCCCAATGTCAAGGAATCCAGTGCAACTCGACAGTGAAAACGAGCTCATCCGCCTCCTGCAGGATCGCTACCGGACTAAAAACCCTTTGGTAAAGAAAGGGATCGGAGACGACGCCGCCGTAATTTGTCCCAGGCATGCGGAGGAGTACTGGCTGATCACCACGGATATGCTGCTGGAAGATATCGACTTCCGCCGCGGGTGGACGACTCCGGGAGACCTGGGTCGCAAATCGATCGCCGTGAACCTCAGCGATCTGGCCGCCATGGGCGCAAGGCCGCGTTTCTATACCGTTTCGCTGGCGCTTCCCGGGGAAATATCGCGGAAATGGATCCTGGATTTCTATGACGGTTTGACGGAACTGGGCGGTTCCATGGGGGCAACGCTGATCGGGGGAGATTTTTCGCGCTCTGAAAGCGGCATAGCAATTTCCATTGCCGCCCTGGGAGAATCCCTGCGGCGGAGGATTCTCTATCGCTCAGGAGGGCAGGCGGGGGACCTTCTGTATGTGACCGGAACCCTCGGTCAGTCGGCTGCAGGCTTTAAGCTGCTGGAGAAAGGCCTCGGACGGGTGCGCACGGGGCCGCAAAAAGCGGCCGTTCGAGCGCATCAAAGGCCGGAGGCGCGCTGCGAGGCCGGGCTATGGCTGGCTCAGTCCGGCCTGGTCCGCTGCATGATGGACCTGAGCGACGGCCTGTCCATGGACCTGCCTCGGATGTGCGCGGCCAGCAACGTTGGAGCCGAAATTGATCCCGCAAAGCTGCCCGTATTCCGGGAGTCCGCGCTCTGGGGATTGGACCCCATAAAGCTTGCCCTGCACGGGGGAGAGGATTTCGAGCTGCTTTTTGCCGTTCCAGGCTCCAGGGCTGACCTGCTGGAGCGATCCTATCCTGTGCGTTTCCCCAAAATCACCTGCATAGGGAATCTGACCGGAGAAGCCGGGGCGGTCTGGATACGCGAACCGGGGAAGAAACGAAGCCGCTTGAGAGAAGGCGGCTATGACCATTTTCGCCGGCGAAAGGCTGCGAATGATTGAAATTATGCGGGAGGTTGAGCCCGGTGCTGTCTCGTCGTACTCTTAATATAGGCAAAGAGGCACAGGCCCGATGCAAATGGCGGCATTTGGAACGGGGCGCCCATGAGTGAAAAGGCAGAAGAGAGGATTCAGGAATATTCCCTTCACGGCCTCGAGATACTGCTGGGGTATAGCTTTGCCAACCACGACCTGCTTTATCAGGCCCTGACCCATCGATCCTTCGTCAATGAGCATGAAGGACAAAATCTCCGGAACAATGAATCCCTGGAATTTCTCGGGGATGCCGTCCTCGGTTTTCTGATCAGCTCCAGAATCTTCCGGCTCCATCCCGATCTTACGGAGGGAGGGCTCAGCAAGATCAAGGCGTACCTGGTCAGCGCAGCCAACCTGGTTCGTCTGGCAGAGAAAATTCATCTGGGCGAATTTGTTCGTTTGAGCAGAGGCGAAGAGAAGACAGGCGGCCGGACGAAGCGGGCAATCATGGTGGATGCCTACGAAGCGATCATCGGGGCAATTTACCTGGATGGCGGAGTGGAAGCCGCATCGGATTTCGTGGAGCGCCAGATGGATGAGTTTTTTGAGGGACTGGACCTCAAACAGCTGACCTACGGGGATTTCAAGTCTGCGCTGCAGGAACAGCTGCACAATCTTGGCCGTCCTGAGCCCGTTTACCGTGTTGTGAACGAGATCGGCCCGGACCATAAAAAGACTTTTGTGGTTCAGGTCGTTATTCACGGAGAGGTAGTTGCGGAATCCTCAGGCACAACCAAAAAGGAGGCGCAGCAATCCGCTGCCCGTCTGGCCCTCGAGAGCCTTGCCGTCGCCCATCTCCCTTCGGACGCCGAATCCGCTTCCCCGCCCGATTCTCAACTCCCCACCACCAGCAGCTGACCGCGGGATCAGGCAACGCGGACACTGACAAAAGCGCTCATGGGCTTCGTTATTATTAGGAGAAGGTCAGCGTGAGAAGAAGTTGCCGATGCGCCGGGTCGAGGTTTTATCCGGTTTCTTAAGCTCCTCGGAAAGCCTGTGCGCTTCCCTGTTTTCAGGATCCAGGCTCAGGACCTCGCGCAACTGCATTTCCGCTTTCCTGGGCAACGATACCTTTAAATACAGCTTTGCCAGCGCCAGGCGGCTTTCAATCGAAAACGGCTCCAGCTCGCTGGACTTCACCAGATGCTGTTCCGCGCTTTTTCTATGTTTGGGCGATTCCGACTGTGCGATTCCAAGATAGCGGTGGTATCGGGCGTTCTCGGGACTGAGCCAAACACAGTTTTTCAGATGCTCGATCGCCTTCTCAAAGTCGCCACGCGCCAGGCAAGCCCGCCCTTCCCGGAAGATCACTTCAGCCTGGTCTTTTTCCGCAGAGCCGGCGCTGCTCCGGTTTTCAACCGGGCTTTCCTTTTTTCGCCGGTTGTCATCGTAGAGCGCGCGCGAGGAGGGATTTCTGAGCGTTCCGTAGGCTTCATTAATGTATGTGAATGCCTGTTCGGCTCTAGCCTGCGCCTCGGCTGGGAATTGCCCGGACTGAAAACGATCCGGATGATATTGCCGCGCCAGTTCATGATAGGCGCGCTGTATCTCCTCGGCGCTTGCGCCGGTCCCCACACCCAGAATTTCGTAGGGGTCGGCGGCTTCAAACCGCTGGAGCATAGCCTCGAGATTCTGAATTGCGGAATCGGTCCCATCGGTTGCAGCGGTCCTACGGGCGTCATGAGCCTCCGGCGCTGCATCCGGCTCTATCAGCCCGAGAAACTCAAGACGCAGCAGGAGTTCCTCCGGCTTGACAGTACCCGCGGGAATAAGATTGAGCAGGTCCCTGATCGGCATTTTTTCGCCTGCCAGTGAAAAACAGTAATACTCGGCGCTATCCAGCGGCAAATTCTCTGCGTTCCGCGGGGAGTTCTGCGGGATGGAGAACATTCCCTGGCAGAAATCCGGAGGAATCGAGGCCACGGAATCGGAAGCCGCGCGCCGGGCGGAGATGACGAGTATTTCCGGTAGGGCAAGATCGAGGTTCAACCGGTAATGGACCAGGTTTTCCCCGGGATAAAAGCGCATTTCACACGCGGCCCATTTCAACATCGAGGCCAGAATGGCAGTCGCCTGCTCGCGCCTCGCCTCCTGGAGAATTTGTTCATCACCATTGGATGTTTTCAGGATGGCTTCCTCGCTGGTTTTTCCGGTTTCCATCAAAGAGGCAACTTCAGGGACTGCCGCGCGGGGCAGGAGGTTCTTCAGGACTGCGATGCGCGCGAGGTGTTCCTCCGGCAGACTGCTTTCGGCAAAGGCGAGCCTCCCCTGTTTCAGAACCAGCTGTTTTTTGACTGATTCTTTCTGGACGCGAAAAATGCCGCTTTTGCCGCTTTCGTGCAGCTCGAGTATTTTATCGATCAATGGCCGGTTATATCGCATGGCATTTCTACGGATATGGTAATTATCGGCGCAGCCGCGGCGCGAATTATCACGATTTTACGGATGCCGGGGCATGGATTTACGAGATGCGCGCGCCTTTTACCTATTTAAAGCGGCCCGAAAACAGCCAGTAGCCGAGAAGAGCCAGCGTGTCGTAAGCGCAGTGGGCAACGATGGGCGCAATCAGGTTCCCGCTTATCAGATAGATAATGCCGAATATCAGGCCGTAGACCGTGGCGATGAATATGCCCTGAACCCCCTGCACGTAATGTCCCGCGCCAAACGCGAGACTCCATAGGATCAGACCTGCGCCCGCCCCCCCGAGGTACCGGCGAAACTGGTTGAGAATGAAAGCGCGCTGCAATTCTTCCTTAATTCCACCGGCAACAAGCGCCGAAAAAATCAAAAGGGCCAGTTGCTGAGGCGTGTGTATGATTTCAGTGAGTGGATTGCGTTCGGTATAAAACTGCGGCAGGTAGGTCCGAAGGGCAAAGGACACAATCGCGTTGATCATGAAAAGGACAGGGACCAGCGCAAGCCCCAAAAACATATTGGGCTTCCATCGATTCCATTTCCATCCGATGCTTCGGATGGATTCCTTATGATATTTCAGTATCAGGGCCAGAAGGGAAAAAGTGATACAGGATTCCAGCAGGAGGAAAACCGCCATAAAACGGACGTCGCTCATCAGCAGTCCGGACCTGTTGCTGCCCAGGGCCGCGAAAGGAAGGGCCGCCAGAAAACTCGAAATGAGGCCGGAGAGCAGAAAAACTTCAAATAGGGCCTGAATACGATCCGCCCAGGGCTTTCGAGGAGCGGCTTCCGCCAATGGGGCATTATCCATTTTTAGACCCTAGCAGCATGCGCCGGCAGAGTCAAGCCAACTGGTATAGAGGTCATTTATTTTCAGTGACTTACCACCGCATAGTGGAACGAAAGCTTTTGGAATCCGTGCGATAGCAGCCGGCGGCCGGGGATTTTTTCAAATGCGGTTGAACCCTTCGGGCGGATGCTTCATCAATCTTAGTGATTGGAATCAAATATGTTGCCGTGCAAAAATGACAGTATGAAGAGGATCTGCAGCATTTTGATAGCTTTGGCCTTTATATTGCCTCCGCCCGGGATCCGGGCTGCAAGCGACGCGATTCTGCCCGACGGCACGCGGATCTCTTTGCAGCTGAATGATCACCTGAGCACAAAGGTGAACAACGAGGGCGATTCTTTCACCGCGGTTGTCATCACGCCTGTATATCTCGGGGACAGGATCGTTATTCCCAAGGGGAGCCTTGTGGCGGGCAGCATTTCGCGCATTATCCGTCCCGGCAGGTTCAGGGGGAAAGCGGTTATGAACCTTCTCTTTCAGTCCATAAACATCCCCGGGCGTGGGCAGTTGCCGATTGCGGCGTCTCTGGTAAGCGTGGATTCCGAAGGAAACGCAGGAGTGCGCACGGAAAGTACGGTTGAAGGAGAAAGCTCCGGTCGAGGTGATGCCGGCAGAGTTGTGGTTCCCGGGCTGGCCGGAGCCGGAATCGGGACCCTGGCCGGCGGAGGGAAAGGCGCTGCCATCGGTGCCGGAGTCGGTGCTGCAGTCGGTCTGGCGACTGTGTTTGCGACGCGAGGCAAGGACATTCAGGTCCGCAGGGGAGCAACCATGGATATCGCGCTCGACAGGCCTCTTTCAATTCCGCCCGAGGGAGAGGGCACAACCGCTAAAAGCCGATAGTGCAGGCAAAAAGCCACCTTTCTTCTCTTCCCGGCGCAGCCAAATATCAAAATGCCGCACCGCAGAAGCTTGGGCCGGACTCCATAATTGCATTGGTAAATCCCCGGATTTGCCGGCGGACTCAAAGAGTTTGACGGCTCTGTATTTTGAAACGCTGAGAAAGGCTGATAAAAGCGCTGACAAACGTCTATTGGTTCGGCGAGGATCGGCGTAAGTCATCGTTCAAGACCGGCGTAACTCCTCCAACCGCGTTGAGCGGCTCAAATCTTTCAAAGCCTCCGGAGGATGCCTATTCCCCCTTTTGAATGATCTCCCTGCCTTCCATATAGGGCCTCAAGGCTTCCGGGATAATCACCGATCCATCTTTCTGCTGATAGTTTTCAATTATGGCAAGCCAGGTCCTGCCGATTGCGAGGCCCGAGCCATTCAGCGTATGGAGGTATTGCCGCTTGCCGTCCTCATTCCTGAACCGTATGTTGGCGCGCCTGGCCTGGAATGCCTCGAAGTTGCTGCAGGATGATATTTCCCGGAAACGGTTCTGGCTCGGCAGCCAAACCTCCAGATCGTAGGTTTTGGCGCTCGAGAATCCCATATCTCCAGTACAGAGAACCACTACCCGGTAGTGGAGTCCCAGGCGCTGCAGGATGTCTTCGGCATCGCGGGTCAGCGATTCCAGTTCCTCGTAGGAGTTCGCGGGATCGGCGAATTTCACCAGCTCCACCTTGTTGAATTGGTGCAGGCGGATCAGTCCCTTCACGTCCTTTCCATAGGAACCGGCTTCGCTTCGGAAGCAGGGGGTGAATGCCACGAATTTCTTCGGCAGCTCGGCTTTTTCCAGAATTTCGTCCTGGTAAATATTGGTAACGGGCACTTCCGCGGTGGGTATCAGATAGTAATCCATTCCCTCAACCTTGAACAGGTCCTGGGAAAACTTTGGCAGATTGCCGGTTCCGAAGAGGCTTCGGGAATTTGCCATGAAGGGGGGCAGGACCTCCCGGTAGCCGTGGTGCTTTGTGTGGATGTCCAGCATAAAATTGATCAGGGCTCTTTCCAGCAGAGCTCCCGTTCCGCTCAGCAGTGAAAAACGTGCGCTGGCGATCTTGACGGCCCGATCCATGTCCAGGATTCCCAGGGAGGTTCCCAGATCCACATGATCGAGGGGAGCAAAATCGAATTTCGGGGCGCTGCCCCATCGGCGGACTTCGCGGTTCGTTGTTTCGTCGCAACCGGTCGGGACCGAAGGGTTAGGCAGATTGGGGATGCTGTGCAGAAAGGAATTCAGCCGCTCTTCCGCCAGGCTTGCCGCTTCTTCAAGCGACTTGATTTCGCCCGAAATCTCTTTTACTTTCGCCTGCTGCGCCGCGGTATCGCTTCCCGACCTCTTCAGCTTTCCGATGGCTTCGGAAGCCATGTTGCGCTGCCGCCGGAGTTCCTCGCAGCGCAACATGATGCTCTTCCATTCCGTATCCGCGGCGATCAGCTCATCGAGGGGGTATTGCCCTCCGCGCGCAGCCAGCCTTTCCCGAACGCTGTCGATGTTTTCCCGAATAAAGTTTTTATCCAGCATATGGGATCCTCCCATTCCGCATTCTACCATTCAAGCACACGCTTCCTGACGGGATTTCAAAGCACATTGCGACCTGCAGGCCGAACGGATCTGCATCGATAGGCAACGGCACCAGCGATCCTGTGAGGACTGCGGATTAAGGAACTTTGAAGAGATGGAGGCAAGGCGACGATCTGTAGATCGACGGTTTGCGCATTCTATCATTGACAATGTCGGGTGCCGTTGTTTCAATCATTTTTGGCTTCAGGGGACGTTTACCGGATACAATAGGGCGCAGACTCCCTTTTAGAGAAAGAAGAACAAAATGGCCAAAATCCGAAGAGCCGTTTTCCCTGCCGCAGGTTTGGGCACACGCTTTCTTCCGGCGACCAAAGCTCAGCCCAAAGAGATGCTTCCCCTGGTTGACAAACCCATTATCCAGTATGCCGTGGAGGAAGCCGTCGCCTCCGGACTCGAGAACCTGGTGATTATCACCGGGCGGGGGAAGAATGCAATCGAGGACCACTTCGATGTTTCCTATGAACTGGAAAAGATTCTGGAGCAGCGCGGAAACTCGGAGATGCTGAGCCGGGTGCGTTCCGTTTCCGAGATGGTGCACATCGCTTATGTCCGGCAAAAAGAGGCTCTGGGACTGGGCCACGCCATTCTTGTGGCCAGAGAGCTCACGAACCATGAACCCTTCGCCGTTCTGCTCGGAGACGACGTCATAGTGGGCGACGTGCCATGCATTCGTCAGATGATGGACATATATGAGCAATATGAATGCAGCGTGGTGGCGATTATGGAAGTCCCCCTGCAGGAGACGGGCCGGTATGGGATCATCCAAGGACAGGCTGTATCCGGAACCGACGGAAAGCTTTTTGAAGTGCTGGACATGGTTGAAAAGCCGAAGGCAAAGAAGGCCCCGTCCAACCTCGCCATTATCGGAAGGTATATACTCACGCCCGCCATCTTTGAAGCGCTGGAGGAAACCGGAAGGGGCAGCGGGGGAGAAATTCAGTTGACCGACGGGCTCCGCCGCCTGTTGAGCCGGGAAAAGGTACTGGCCTATAAATTTCAGGGCAAGCGGCACGATGCGGGCGACAAGCTCGGTTTTTTGCAGGCAACGGTTGATTTTGCGCTGGCCAGCGATGAATTGGGACCCGCATTCCGCGCGTATCTGAAATCGCTGGATCTCGACTAGCCCGGGAAGGTATATGCCGCGGGCACTGGCAGCCGGATTCCCGGCTTTGCCGGGATGATAATTACTTTTTTCCGGCGCCCGGACAAACAATAAGGATCATTTTTAAATTCCCTCGAAGGCTGAATCAAGCAGCCTTCCGAATAAACTCGAGAGGCCCCATGAGAATACTGGTAATAGGTTCCGGTGGTAGAGAACACGCGCTCGTATGGAAACTTCGCCAGAGTCCCCGCGTCGGCGCGATATTTTGCGCGCCCGGCAATGGAGGAATTGCGGGAACGGCCCGTTGCGTGCCTGTGCAGCCGAACGACTTTGGGGCAATCGACGAGCTTGTCCGCAAGGAGAAAATCGATATCGTTGTCGTCGGGCCGGAAGCTCCCCTGGCTTCGGGCCTGGTGGATCACCTGAAACCCTCCGGCGTCGGCGTCCTGGGGCCAAGCCGCAAAGCCGCGCAACTGGAGTCAAGCAAAGTCTTCGCCAAAGATTTCATGAGCCGGCACGCAGTTCCGACCGCTCCTTATACGACCTTCCGCGACCCGCAATTGGCGCTGGAGTTTCTGGATTCCAGGACTGCCCGGTACCCCATCGTCGTCAAAGCCGACGGGCTTGCTGCCGGCAAAGGCGTTGTGGTCGCCCAAAATGCGCTCGAGGCGAGCGCGGCGGTCCGGCGCATCATGGTCGAGCGGGAATTCGGTTCCGCCGGGGATTTCATCATCCTGGAGGAGTGCCTGGAGGGTGTCGAGGCGTCCTACATTGTTTTTACGGATGGGGAAACGGTTCTTCCCGCGGTGGCTGCGAGAGACCACAAAGCGGTCTACGATGAGGACCAGGGGCCGAACACCGGGGGCATGGGCGCCTATTCCACGGACGACATTCTTGGCCCGGAACTCGAAAAAGAGGTTCTGCAGCGGGTCATTCACCCCGTCATTCGCGGGATGAAGGCTGAGGGCATGCCGTTTCAGGGAATCCTGTATGCGGGATTGATGCTGACCGCCCGCGGAGTTCAGGTCCTGGAATTCAACGTCCGCATGGGCGATCCGGAAGGTCAGGTAATCCTGCCGCGGCTCAAGAGCGATTTCCCCGAATTGTGCGAGGCGCTCTGCAGCGGCCGGCTGAAGGACTATAAGGCCGCCTGGCATAAGGATGCGGCGGTTTGCGTGGTGCTGGCCTCCGGCGGCTATCCGGGGTCGTATTCCAAAGGGAAGGCGATCGCAGGCCTTGCTATGGCCGAAGAGGACACCCGGGTTGCTGTTTTCCACGCGGGGACGCGGCAGGATAATGGGGCCTTTTATACCGATGGGGGCCGTGTGCTTGGAGTGACGGCAACCGACAGAGATCTGGCCTCCGCCATGATGGCGGCGTATGAAGCCGTCAACAAAATACATTTCGAAGGGATGCATTATCGCCGGGACATCGGGGCCAAGGGCCTTGTTTAAACTCCCGGCGAGTGAAATGACGGTACAGCACTGAATGGCGCGGCCGATTTTTCTTTGATGAATGGAGGCGGCAGTGATCCAACCCCAGGTATCCATCGTTCTTGGAAGTGATTCGGACTATCCCGTGATTCAGGACATGATACAGATCCTGAAAGATTTCGGCGTTGCGCATGAACTGACGGTATCGAGCGCCCATCGCTCGCCGGACCGGACTCGCAAATATGCCGCGAAACTCGAGGAGCGCGGTATACAGGTAGTTATTGCCTGTGCGGGCGCCGCCGCGCACCTTGCCGGGGTAATTGCCGCACAGACGATTCTGCCTGTGATAGGCGTTCCGGTCGATTCCTCGCCGCTGAACGGTCTGGATGCGCTCCTGTCCACTTCGATGATGCCGGCGGGCGTTCCCGTGGCAACCATGGGCATAGGGAAAATGGGCGCCGCAAATGCTGCCGTCCTGGCGGTGCAGATCCTGGCAAGGAACGATCCCGCATTGGCCGGCCGCCTGCACGACTACAAAAAGAAACTGGCGCAAAAGGTCGAGCAGCGGGACGCCGAATTGAAGAAGGCCCGGGATGTCTAAATTCTCAGTCCGGACATTCGGTTGCCGCTGCAACCAGGCAGACAGCGCGGCGATCCGCGAAGGTCTCTGCCGCCGCTCCCTGACCGAAAGCGAAGATCCCCTCGATGCCGACCTCATTGTTATAAACACGTGCACGGTCACGCACCGGTCGGATCAGCAGGTCCGCCAGGCAATCCGGCGTCTGCACCGCGAGAATCCCGCGGCGTGCCTGGTCGTGACGGGATGTTACGCCGAGCGTGATCCGGAGACCCTGGCTGCAATTCCCGGTGTAAATTACGTTGTGGGCAACGCCGACAAAGAACGGTTGCCGGAAATAGTGCAAAGCCGGCGGCAGGAGTCGCCGGGAAAAATCTTTCACGCCCCTATAGGTGAAGCATGCTGCTGTCTGCTGCCGGCGATGTCGCAAACCGGAGGCAAGACCCGCCCGCTTGTCAAACTGCAGGATGGATGCGACGCCCGTTGCGCCTACTGCATCGTCCCCTATGTGCGCGGGCCCGGACGAAGCGCGCAGCCCGAAGACGTCGTTGCCGAGGTCCGGTCTCTTGCCGCGCGGGGTTTCCAGGAAATTGTTCTTACCGGAGTTCACCTGGGCGCCTTCGGGCTCAAGATTCAAGGACACCCGGACGAGATTCAAGGAGAGATTCAAGGAGAGATTCAAGGACACCCGGGGAAGATTCAAGGAAACCCGCGCCTCAAGATTCAAGGACACCCACGCCTCATCGATCTGCTTCGTCGAATCGTGGAGATACCCGATCTTGGCCGGATCCGGCTGAGCAGCATCGAGCCGATGCATTTTGACCGCGCCCTCATCGACCTGGCAGCCGGAAGCCCCATATTCGCGCACCACTTCCACATTCCCTTGCAGAGCGGCAGCGACCGTATCCTGCGCCGCATGCGGCGTCCATATACTGCCTCCCGCTTTAGAAACCTGCTGCGCCGCATCCGGGAGGCGATGCCGGACGCCGGAATAGGCACGGATGTTCTGGTCGGATTTCCGGGAGAAACGGATGAAGACTTCTCAGAAACTTACACGCTCATCCAGGAGTCGCCGTTAGCTTACCTGCACGTATTTCCCTTCTCGCCCCGGGAAGGAACGGAGGCTTTTTCCCTGCCCGGCAGAATCCCCTCGAAAGTGATGAAAGAACGGCTCAATCTGTTGCTTGCACTATCCCGCGCCAAAAGCCTGGAGTTCCGGAGCCGATTTGCCGGACAAGTGCTTGCTGCGATCACGCTGGCCCGGGAGGAGGAACTGGGGGCTTCCGTCGCCCTGACCGGAAACTACATTCACGTGCGGATTCCCGGTCTCAATGTAATTCCCAACCGCCTTGTGAATGTCCGCATCGAGGATGTCCGCCCGGATGCCACTTTCGGCCGATTAGAAAATTCCTCCCGCACATAATCCGCGATTCCCCCAAAATCCCGCAGTACATGACAGCAGCAGGTAAAGCAGCAGGAAAAAGCGGGGACACCCAAGAACGGGAAGAAGAAGAAGAGCGTGGACACACAATATTTAACGAGAGTAGATAGAGAAGGTCGCCCCCATCACTCGTTTATGGTTTTGCCTGATATCAATAATCACTGGGGGATATTGCATATCGAAAAGGGCAGCCCTGCAGTATTTGGCGAGATGAAGATCAAGGATTGCTGGAAGCTATCTTCGCGATTGGGAAGAGGCTGTCCTATAGGTGACGAAAACCTTGCAGAGGAGCGTGGTTCAGGCCGACTGCGCCGAGGGAAATGTAAAGGCAGCTTGGGCTGCGGATATGCCAACGAGCCACCTTCGGCCCAGCTGATCCGCAAATTCACGCAGACTGGAAATAAGACCGGCTGCAAGGCGGAATTTCGGGCCGAAGCTGGAAATGGTATCTATCCAGGCTTGAGGCTTAGCGCCAATCCGCAACAGAATCGGTGCAAGCCGGGGATCAAGGGCGCCGCGTTTGTCAGCCCGCAGGATGCGCCCGGATTGATCTACCAGATCAAAGTAGTCGGCGGCAGTCATCTGAAGGATGCCACGTCGGCGGGCATCCGATTGAATGGGACACAGCCAAAGGGATGGGGCGTCGAGAGAACCAACAGGGATAGGCTCGGGAATGGAACCGGAATTGCCACTTTTATCTTTCAACATCAGCATGTTCCCCGCGGAAGACCCGCTTGGGGCATGTTGAGTTAACTCGCCTGGTACCAAAGCTTTGCTGGCCATTTCGCTCTGCCAGGCGCGAAGCCGTTCCTGAATGCTGGTGAAGTCGCACTCCTCCGGAGTCGGCGCCAGACCGGCGCGTAAGGGATTCAAATCTACATAAACCATGCATGCGGCAGTAGCAGCCTCGTCGAGCAGGGCCTGGCATTTGAACCGTGATTCCCAGAAACGGCCCTTAACCTGATCCTCTTTGTTGGCAGCTCGAGCGATGAATTCGTTTAGGCGGCCCATGAACCAGCTGAGGCTGCACAGTCGTTTGCGCAGCACCGCAATACGATCGGGGCAATTGGCCAGGGCGGAGATTTGGATTTCAAGAGGCGGACCGCCCCGTTTAGGGAAGAGAGTAAGCCAGCGGATGGCCACCTCTCGATCGGACCAGCCGGCCGCGATTTCGAGGCAGATACGAAGAATGGCGTGGTAATGGTCATCCAAGACGGCGTACGCACAGACCTCGATTGCGAAAATGTCGGCGAGCTGCCGTAACCTGTCAACCAGCAATGCTTTGCGGTGGGAGAAGTCGCGGCCGGTGTGTGCGTCGAATCCGCATAGGAATGCCCTGCGAACGCAGCGGCTGAAGCAGTGATAGACGCCATCCTGCCCTTCTCGGACATATTTGCTTCGCGGCATGGTCATGGTTCACCCCCTGTTTCTTTTACTAATGGCGAACCCATGAAATGAGCCGAAAAAAATGGGCGGAATCTCGGTCATATTGGATGGTGGATATTGGAAAGATGGGTGTCCAGTATGATCCTCATATTGGATGGTGGATATTGGAAAGATGGGTGTCCAGTATGATCTCCAGTATGATCCCAGTATGACCCCAGTGTGAATCCGAAGACCGTGGAAGTTGGGTTAACCCGCGGGCGCGATGGATCCGCCTGAATCTGCTTCCGAGGCTGAAATCACGGGAGAAGCATACGGTCAGCTGATGATCTTCTTGCGCACCGCGTAGAGCACAATCTCGGCGGTATTATGCAGGTTCAGTTTCTGCATGAGATTGGTCCGGTGGGTCTCGACGGTATAGGTGCTTAGTTCGAGGATTGCGGCTACTTCCTTGTTGGATTTCCCCTCCGCCAGCAGTTGCAGCACCTCCTTTTCCCGGTCCGTCAATATGTCGTAGGAATCGTCCATCCCCCGCTGCTGAAGCGCCTTCATATAATCCTCGAGCAGGGTCTGGGCGATCTGCGGACTGAAGAAGGGGCGTCCCTGCGCAACCACCTGCACAGCCCGCACCAGGTCCACTTCCGCGGAGTCTTTCAGCAGATATCCCTTCGCGCCGGCGCTCAGGGCCCGGACGAGATACGCTTCATCCGGATACATGCTGAGCATGATCACACCGATCCTGGGATTGCTCTTCATGATCTTTGCGGTTGCGTCGATACCGTTGAGTTGCGGCATGGCGACATCCATGATGACGACGTTGGGGGCGAGCTCTTCCGCGAGCTTAACTGCCTCGCGGCCTTCGGAGGCTTCGCCGACCACCTCCATACCGGGCTGGCGCTCCAGCAGGAAGCGGAGCCCTTTTCTCACGATGCCGTGGTCATCCGCCAGGAGTATGCGAATCTCACTCATGCTTCTGCCTCCGCGCCGGCGAGCGGCAACTGGACCTCCAGTATAGTGCCCCTTTGAGCCTGGGAGGAAATTGAAAGCGTTCCGCCCAGCTTCTTCACTCTTTCCTCCATTCCGATCAAGCCTAGCCCGCGTCCCACGGACTCCCGGGAATCGAATCCGATTCCATCGTCGGTTACGGTAACATAGATGCGGTCTTTGCCTCCATAAACCGTGATCCTGACATTTTGAGCTCGGGCATGGCGCGCGCAGTTGGTCAGGGACTCCTGTGTCACACGATAGATACAGGTGCTGACCGTCTCGGGAACATTTCCCAGGTCCCCGTCGACCTCTATCGATACCGGTATCCCGCTGCGGCTCGAGAATTCCCGGACTTGCCACTGAAGAGCCGGGCCAAGACCCAGATCGTCGAGCATGGAAGGGCGTAATCCCATGGCAAGATCGCGCACCGATTGCATCGTCCGCCTGGTGATCTCTTTCGCCTCGGCCAGGTGTTCCCGAAATTCGTCTCCCGGGGCGTTGCGGAGATGCTCCAGGTTACCCAGCTCCATTTTGAGCGCGGTCAGGAGCTGGCCTACCTCATCGTGCAATTCCCTCGAAATCGATTTTCGCTCCTCTTCCTGCGTTTGTACAAGCTTTTGAGAGAGGTATCGAAGCTCCTGCTCTGCGCGCTCCGCCCTGTTTCGCTGCTCCAACAACCGTTGTTCCAGGCGCGAAACTCGAAAAATGCTCAATCCGGCCACGACAATTGCAAGGACTACCGAGAAGGCGAACATTTTGAGCAGGTAGGCCTGGAAATCGAGGCGGTTTTTTTTGATCCTTTCCTGCTCCCTGATAAGATTTCGCGCATTCAGATCGTCGATTTCGCTCGTGACGGAAACAATGGCGTGCCTGCGCGGAATCACCTGCCTCCTGAGAAACGCCGAACCGCGCGCGGCCTTTTCCTGAGGAGTCCACTCGAAGACAGGGTCCAGAGAGTCCCAGTAAATGTTTATCTCATTTCGAAGACGCTCCAGTATTTTTCCCTCGTCGTGGCTGATGAGGAGATTCAAGGACGCCAGATCTTCCGACAGCGCAGATCGTATTGCCAGCAGCTCTTTGCGGTACATGAGCGCCGTCCCAGGGGTCGGATCCAGGAGATAATCGCGCACCAGTATGCCCGACAAATAATTGTCGCTTTCTATATCGTTGAGCATGGAAGCGGTCTGCCGGTAAGTTTCGTGGATCGAAGCCACTTCAAGGGAAATCCGCTCAGCCATCCGAAAGCCTTCAAATCCAAGAACGCCGATGAGCACAACCAGGCTGCCAAATCCGATCAAAAGGATGATGCCTGTCCTGTATTTTCCGTATTTCATGGCCTTCCTCGGTCTTTCATGCCTTTTCCGGAAAAATCTCCCGCCTTTAGGGGATACCCATAAAAGCAGTTTTGCCTTAATTATAAGGGCATGCTGATATTTATCACAGATCTGGACGGCACGCTTCTTGGCGACGACTACTCTTTTGATGCCGCGCTTCCCGCCCTGGAGGAGATGAAGCGCCTGCACATCCCGCTGGTGCTGTGCACCAGCAAGACCTGCGCCGAAGTAAAAGCCCTCCGCCGTCGGATCGGCAACCGCGACCCTTTCATTGTCGAAAATGGCGGAGCGCTATATATCCCTGAAGGCTGCTTGCCGCTGGAACTGAATTCTCCAATACGCCGCGGAGGCTGTACCGTCATCGAACTGGGACATACCTATCCGGAACTCATTGCAAGCCTGCACCAGGCTTCCAGTGAGAGCGGCTGTGCGGTGCGCGGTTTCCATCAAATGACCGCTGAAGAGATCAGCCTGGCCTGCGGAATGACGCTGGAGGCGGCCTGTCTTGCCAAGAAACGCGAATACGATGAGCCGTTTGAAATCCTGAGCGGCGATCCCCGGAGACTGATTGCCGCGATCGAGAAGCGGAAAAAACGCTGTACGCGCGGAGGCCGTTTTTACCACATCCTGGGCGCCAATGACAAATCCCACTGTGTAAATCTCCTGATCCACTATTATCAGAGGGCTTATGGTTTCATCACGACCATCGGTCTGGGCGACGGGCCGAACGATGCCGGATTCCTGAAGCTGGTCGACGTCCCTCTTGTCGTGAAATCCCCTGCAAGCGAGGAGGTGTTAGCCGCTGTCCCGCATGCGGAGCTATGCCCGGGCGACGGAGGGCCGGCGGCTTGGAATGCAGCCGTTCTGTCTGCTCTTGTCAAACACCTGCCTGGCGAACAGCCGGCGGCCGAGATGACGTCTCCGACCTTGAACAAGGCCAAGGAGGCCGTCGTTTGAGGGTAAGCCTCACAGATGCCTCCATAGCGGCCTGTCATCCGGGCTTTCTTCAGAGGTCCCCTTTCCTTCATGCAGGTAATGACGCACAGACTCCCGTCCGCTGAGGCCAAGGGCCAGACTGGCTGCCAGGACGATACCTCCTACGATCAGGATGAACGCTGCCAGGAACACATTCCGGGCGAAATCGAGATGGTCTGCGGCGGCGACGATTCCGCCAAAGGTGAAAAGAGCCCGGACAAATGCAGCCAGCTTTCGCGGCCAGGGCATTCCCTCGTTGACCGCCCATATCAGCGTAGTCCGTCCGAAATACCTCCCGATCCATGTTCCGGCGACAATGATGGCGGTGGCGGCCACAAGCTTGGGAAAGAGAAATACGGCCGTTTCCGTCAAGCGCGAGGAAAGGTCCGAGTTGAAGGAGTTCAGGGCCGCAAGCATTCCCGCCGCAAGAATGACCCAGTACGCTGTTTTTGCCACTACCTGGGAGGTTTGCAGCCGGCCGGCATGGTCGATGATCGCCGACAAACCGCTGCGCTTCAGAAACCGGTCGAAGGTGATTCCTTTGAAGATCTTGAGGATCAGCCATCGAACAGCCTTTGCCAAAATCCAGGCGACTGCCAATATGAAAATGGCGGCGAGCAATCCGGGCACATAGGTCAGGATCTGGGAAGAAATCCGCTCAACCGCCTGCTTTAAAATCTGTTCCAGGAGACCAAGCATAGGCCTACACCTCCATACTCAGCTTTGAATCCGCGATGCTTTTCACCCGGGCGGGTTGATGGGAAACGGATTCCGGTTCGTTGCGCCAGCGCCTTATCAGTTCGGGCTTTTTCTTTTCGAAGGCCAGGCACAGGCGTTCAATTCTGTCATCCACTTCGCTGGAACCCAGCAGCCTGGTTTCGCCGACAAAGGATGCGATGCGCGCCAGGTACAGGGGCGTCAGGGAGCGGAGCAGGTGTCCGCGTTCCACGGGCTGTTTTTTATAGGCGATCGCGAAGTCGAGAACGACCTGGGACCAGAGATCGTCGTCCAGGCCGAAATCCTTCACACCGGGATTCCGGGCCCCGATTCTGCGGATGGCCGCATAGGCCTCCGGGGAAAGCGCTGCAGACCAGATTTCGCCCAGCTCCTCGCATCCCCGCTTGAAGGCCGCAATCATCCTATCTGTATTGACGTCGATCGGATCCAGGCCGACTCCGTAACGGAACCCGAACAGATCCACTTCCTGGCTGCCCGTGCTCGAGGTCCATACCGGCTCATATTCCTGCATCAGCCGAAATACGCTGCCGACAACCTGGTGCAGCATGTCGCTCAAATGGAGTCCGGGATCCTTGGCATCGTGCAGCTTGGCGCCGAGAAAGCTTTGACATACCTTGTACCCCTCCGCAATCGCAATCGTGGACATCCATATATCGACGCCGAAGCGGGCGGTGTCGGTCTCCCAGTCGTTCCTGGTCAGGTATCGCCCGATCAACCGCCGCGAGATTCCGAAATCACCCCCGATCGGCTGGCGCAACCGCATGCCGTAGAGCGCTCGCGTCAGGGGGTAGACGATGCTGTTGGTGATGGTGCCGTCATACTTGTGACGGTGGTAGTAGGGCCCGACAAAGTCGAAGCCCGTATGAAGGATGGGCCGCAAAAGAAGGTCGATCCACTCGGGCGTGATCGATCTCAAATCGGAATCCACCACCGCGCATGCGCGCGCGTCAAGATGCTGGGCGATCTGGAAAATAAGGCGGAACGCGCTCCCTTTGCCCGGAATGCCGTGATATGGGAACGACAGCCTGTGCACCGGGAACAGCGGTGTCGTCATCAGCAGGAGCCGGTCCTTGTCAAGGCCCGTTCCCAGGACCGATTCGCGCGTGCCGTCGGTTGAGCCCCCGTCGGAGTTGACAATCACTGCCCGGAACTGCGGGAAGTACTTTTCCACGCCGGCCTGCGCAGCGGCGATCACATGACCGATCGTTCTGCCGTTGTTGTAGCTGGGTACGCCGATCACAATGTCTGCTCTGTCGATTCCCTCCAACGCTTTATGAGCCTCCTCGGAAAATAGCCGCTCGATCATGACCGAACCTTCATGATGCACGTCCTTGAATGGATTCAACGCCCGGTTCCACAGCATTCAGCAAGAGGTCGAAGAAATCGGGAATAGCCGCTTGCACGCGGTTCCAACTCGGCATCAGCGGCAAGCCCAGCGGATTTTCTATGAATTCCTGCGCCGCCTGATGAAGACTCTGAGCAAAGGTGGCAACGGCAAGCTCCTCCGCGTGCCGGTCGAATTCCAGGCCGTTGATCATGGCATCCGCGCAATACCGGTCGATGGTGTCCTCCGCCATGCGTACGTAGCGCACTTCGAGGCTCCGGAAGTGGTCCTTGGTGAAGATGATCCCTTCGGCGGCAAGCGTGCGCATCAGCGACTTGGCAACTTCGCAGGACATCCTCCTCAGCCCTTTGGTAGGGTCCTCTTCAGACAGTTCCTGGTGCTTGTGTTCGTAATTGTCCGCCAGATCCACCTGGCAGATACGCGCCAGCGAGCAGTTCCGGTAAACCTCGGCAAGCACGCCGACCTCCAGCCCCCAGTCCCATGGGATGCGGTTTATCCGGGCCAGGTTAATATGCATGGCGAATTCGCCCGCGAGGGGATATCGGAAACTGTCCACGAACCGGAGAAAAGGCGTGCTGGGCGCCATGTTTTCCATGGCGCGGATCAGGGGCGTCATAAAAAGGCGCGTGACCCGGCCGTGCATGCGGTCCGTGACGCGCGCGTAGTAACCCTTGCAGAATTCGAAGCCGAGGTTCGGATGCGCGACCGGATAGACGAGCCGGGCCAGGAGCCTGTGGTCGTAGTTCACGATGTCGCAGTCGTGCAGGGCGATAACGCTGCAGTCGGCCTTCGCCAGGATGTAGCCGTAAGCGATCCAGCAGCTGCGCCCCTTTCCGTCGGCGCCTGCCGAGAGGCCTTTGTCTTCCAGCATCTGCAGCAGCGCCTGCACCGGTTCGCTGTTTATCCACAAGACGCTGACGGGGCAATGGAAATTGGTGAAAAAGGTCTGAGCCTTTTCATATTCCAACGGACCCGCCCCGCCCAGCGCGACCACGATACGGCGGAGGTAATTTACCTGGGCCAGTTCCTCAGTGATGCGCTTCATGGCAGGCGATTCAAACTCGCGGTAAAGCGCGGGCAGAACCAGAGCAATCCCCCTGCGCCTGGATATTTCGTTCAGGCCCTTTTCCAGCCGGGCTGTGCCGTTTTGCTTCAAGCGGTGCAGCGTCGCAACCATTCCCGTCTGATAAAAATCGGCCATGGCACACCTCCATATCGCTTTTATCAGGAATAACTGCCGCGTGGCATCCCCAGAGAGGGGGATTAAAGGGAGAAAAAGGCAGTAGCTCTGGTTTGTGCCGAGTCCTCGGAAGCGAGATCCTTCCTGTTTTCGAAATCTCCTGCCGGCATTGCCTATCCCGCGCGCCCTAGATCCGGATATATAATAGCCGGGTATTTGGGGTGAAGGCCGCACCGGAAACCAACACGCGATGCATCTCGAAAGCCCGGTTCAGACGGCCTCAAGTGTTATCACCGATCGATACGCGCGGGGGATTCCCAGGTGAAAAAATTTTCCACAGAAGTCCAACTCAGCCGCGAAATGACGCTTCTCGATGCCACCATGATCGGCGTGGGAGCCATGATCGGCGCTGGAATCTTCGTCCTGACCGGGATTGCCGCAGGCGTCGCCGGGCCGGGCCTCCTCCTTGCCTTTTGCCTCAATGGTGTCATCGCGCTCCTGACGGCGATGGCCTACGCGGAACTCGGGTCCTGTTACCACGACGCGGGCGGAGGCTATCTCTGGGTCAAAGAGGGGTTGCCCAAGTGGAACGGATTTCTCTCGGGATGGATGAGCTGGTTTGCCCATGCGGTCGCATGCAGCCTCTACGCACTTGGCTTCGGAGCCTACCTGCATCATGTTTTGAAGGACTTCGGCATGACGCTTCCGAGCTTCGGACCGCTTACGCCACAGAAAATGCTGGCTGCGTCCATCGCCCTAGTTTTTGCATATGTGAATTTCCGGGGCGCCTCCGAAACCGGCAAGATCGGGAACGTAGTCACATTGACGAAGATTTTCATCCTCGGCATCTTCGTACTCTTCGGGCTGCAGGTCACCTTCGGGCGCAGCGGCTGGGCCGGTGCGTTTTATCCCTTTCTCCCCAACGGCTGGACCGGTGTGGTGCGGGCGATGGGGCTGACTTTCATCGCTTTTCAAGGTTTCGAAGTCATCTCCCAGGCATCCGAGGAGATCCGCAATCCGAAGGCCAATATCCCAAAGGCGGTATTTCTTTCCCTCGGGATCGTCGTTCCCATCTACCTCCTGGTTGCTGTCGCATCCCTGGGATCCATCGTCCCGGAAGGAATGACTGCATGGGATTATCTTGCCGAAAAAAAGGAAACCGCACTTGTGGAAGTTTCGAAAACATTTTTCTCGGGCGGCGGAATCATGCTCCTCTTCGGAGGCATCATTTCCACCATGTCGGCTTTGAACGCCACGGTCTATTCTGCTTCCCGTGTGGCGTTCGCCATGGGGCGCGACCGTAACTTCCCTGCATTCTTCAGCCGCGTTCATGCGAAAAATTTTACGCCGCACGTGTCGATCGTTCTTTCCATGATCATTGTGGTTGTCATGTCGGTCACCTTGCACATCGAGGATGTGGCATCGGCTGCGGACATCATGTTTCTTCTGCTCTTTTTGCAGGTCAACGCCGCGCTGATCCGGCTGAGGAAAAAAAGACCGGATCTCGACCGCGGATTCCGGACGCCTCTTTTTCCCGGCATCCCCATCATTGCCATGATTCTTCTTTTGCTGCTTGCGGTGTACATGTTCACTTACAGTCCCCTCGGCTGGCTGGTGACCGCAGGATGGATCGGGACGGGGCTGGTCATTTATAAATTTTACGCCTCCAAACGCGAGATCCTGCATGTTCAGAAAACCAGGGCATTGGAGCGCCTGGGCCGAAAGGAGATCCGCGTGCTTGTCGCCGTGACGGATAGGGCTACGGTGAAACGCCTCTCTGCGGTCGCCATGGCAATCGCGCAAAAAAACAACGCGGAGATCCTTTTCGTTCATGTGATCGAGGTCCCTGGGATTCAGCGTCTTGGGGCCGGGCTGGAGAACCGTCAATCGTCGTCGGCGTTCATGGAAAAAATTATGGAATCCCTGCCCGATACCGGTTTGAAAATCCGGTCCATTGTGAAGGTGGCGCGCAGCATTTCGCAGGGGATCGTCGACGTCGCCGATGAGGAACAATGCAATTTCATCATCCTTGGCCGGAAGAAGGATCCGACGTTTCTGGAAAGGCTGTTTTCATCCGTCATCGACAGTGTTCTCCATAAATCTCCATGCGAAGTCGCCGTGCTCCATGGGGAATTGAACTCGCGGCCTGTAAAAAAGATTCTCATTCCTTACGCGGAAGATATCCACACTCGCCTGGCGCTCGAGGTCGCGCCCGCGCTTGAGGATTTTTTTGCAGCCGAGGTCACTATCGGAGTAGTCATGAATCCTGAGACGACCGCCGCCGCCCGAAGCGAAAGTCTGCAAAGGATCCGCGAACGCCTGGGGGAGTTCAAGCTATCCGCAAAGATCGACGTAACCCTCGACGAGGGAGTTCTGCGGGGCGTGGTCGGTATGTCCCGATCGGCCGACCTGATAGTGATGGCGGGAAGAACGGGAGATTTCCTGGAGTTGCTGCTTCGCAGGTCCCTCATCCAGGAGATCACAGAGGAGACGGATTGCCCAGTACTCTGGATACGGGAATACGAGGAGACAAAACCATTCTGGCAGGCTGTATTGACACCCAGTCCGAAGGAGGTCGAGCATCATGAGCGGTGACCCTTTTTCAAAACTTGCCCAAAGCGTCATGAATTATTTCCCCAATCTTGTGGCCGGCCTGGTATTGATCCTCCTGGGATTGCTGGCAGGGTGGCTTATCAAACGCATCGTGTATCAGCTCTGCGTTGTCCTCAGGCTTGACCGGCTCCTGCGCTCATTCCGCTGGGGGGAGGAGTTTTCCAAAGCCGATATCCGGCATGCCCTGTTCCATGCCATCAGCAATGTGGCGTACATCCTGGTCTTCCTTGTTTTCCTGAATTCGGCATTTGCCGCCATGCAGCTGCTGATTCTTTCCAACCTGATTGAAAAAAGCGTTGCCATTGTTCCGCGGCTGCTCACCTCTCTTCTGATCTTCGGAATCGGCTGGTTCATTGCTCGCTGGGTGGCGCTGACCGTCCGGCGTTCTCTGGGCAGAGAAGGCATGCCCAGAGCAACGCTGATCGCGCGATTCTCCAACGCCGTCGTCCTGATATTTTTTTCCGCCATGGCTCTGGTGGAACTGAACATTGCCCGGGAGATCGTGATCATAGGTTTTTCAGTCATCATTATCACGCTGGCGGTGATTACGGTTCTTGTCTTTGCGCTCGGCGGAGGGGAGCTGTTGAAAAAAACAATCACCTCCATAGAGGACAAGAAAACATAGTGGAGCGCCGGGTGATGCCAGGATACAAATTGAGGGTTGAAATGCGGAACGGATTTGTTAACAATCCTTTCAATGGTATGGTCGAAAAAATCTCTGCATGATTTGGCCCGGGAGACCCTGACCGACCACAAGTTTATTGTGGTATCGAACCGGGAACCTTACATCCATCGCCGCAAAGAAAATGGCATCGAATGTGTGAAGCCTGCGAGCGGAATGGCCACGGCTATTGATCCGATGATGCGCGCCTGCGGCGGCATATGGATTGCTCACGGCAGCGGCGACGCTGATCGGGAGTGTGCCGATTCAAAGGGGAGGCTTCCGGTCCCGCCCGAAAATCCGATGTACTCCTTGCGCAGGGTCTGGATTACCAAGGATCAGGAAAGAGGCTACTACTACGGTCTTGCCAACCGCGGATTATGGCCGCTCTGCCACGTTGTTTTCCGACGACCGATTTTCAAGCCGGCTGATTGGCGGCATTATCGGCAGGTGAACCGGATATTTTCCGAAGCGGTGCTTGAAGAGGCGGCAGACGGTCCCGCCTTTGTTTTTATACAGGACTATCATTTTGCGCTTCTGCCACGAATTCTCAAGAGCCGGAATCCGAAACTCATCGTGGCTCAATTCTGGCACATTCCCTGGCCGAACCGGGAGATTTTCCGCGCCTTCCCCTGGCAGGAGGAATTGCTGGACGGGATGCTCGGGAACGACCTGCTTGGATTTCACCTCAGATATCATTGCCAGAATTTTCTGGATACGGTCGACCGCTGCATTGAGGCAAAAGTCGACCTGGAAAGGGCGGAAATTATCCGGGCGGGCAGAATGACGGCGGTCCGTGCATTCCCCATAAGCATGGATTTTGAAGCCTATTCATCCGAGGCGTGCAGCGCTCGGATGGAATCTGAAATCAGGCAGTGGAACGAACGACTGCGGCTGGAGGGGTTATTCGTTGGACTAGGAATCGACCGGATCGATTATACCAAAGGAATTCCGGAGAGGCTGCTCGCGCTGGAGCTGTTTCTGGAACATCACCCGGAGTACCGGAAAAAAATCTGTTTCATACAGATTGCCGTGCCCAGCAGGACTCAGATTACGGAATACCGGCGTTTGGATGCCGAAATAGAAACTCTTGTGGGCCAGATTAATTCCCGCTGGGGGGATGGAACATGGAAGCCGATCCATCTTTTGAAGGGACACTTGAATCCTACTGCAATGATAGCTCTGCACAGGACGGCTGATTTCTGCATGGTCACTTCACTGCATGACGGCATGAATCTCGTAGCGAAGGAATTCGTTTCCAGCCGGTTCGACGAGGAAGGAGTGCTGATTCTTAGCCGGTTCACGGGCAGCGCGCGGGAACTGTTGGATGCATTGCTGGTCAATCCTTTCGATCTGGAGCAATGCGCATCCGCGATCCATCATGCTTTGCAGATGCCGGCTTTAGAGAGGAAACGGCGCATGCAAAGAATGCGTGCGGTCGTTGCCAAGAACAATGTGTACCGGTGGGCCGCAAAACTTATCTCTGAACTTGTCGACTTCCACGATGTCCAGAACGCCTGGGGTGAATCTGAAAAGCACGGCATGAGGGAGGATTAAGAGAATTCCTCACGGCATTCGGAGACGGGGTGCTGCCGGGAAGCGTAAAACCTCCGCCACAATTGCACGCACGGAGTGCCGTGCGTTGAATCTCCCTGAAGGGAGTCGCTCCTTCTGATGAACCAATGCCTTTTTGCAAACCTTCATAGTGTCCGATCGAGAATTGACCGCGCGGAGGGCATCCTTCTTTTCCTGGATTTCGATGGCACGCTGGCACCCATTGTACCCGATCCGGCTGCAGCCGGGTTGCCTCCGGAAACGAAACAGATCCTGGGCGAACTCGCGAGAAACAGGCGCTTTAGGGTTTCCGTCATCAGCGGCCGCTCTCTGGATGACTTGACGGCGTATGTGGGCATACCTGGAATTATATATGCCGCGAACCATGGCTTCGAGATTCGGGGCGAGACGATGCATTTTCTCGAGCCTGCCGCCGGCCGAATGAAGCCGCTGCTGGCTGTCCAGGCTGAAACTCTAGCCCGCAACCTTCATCACATCCCGGGCGTGCAGGTTGAAAACAAGGGATGGACCCTCAGCATCCACTTTCGCCGGGTTCCCGCCGGCCTTCAGCCGAAAGTTGTGGAACTGGTTCGGAAACTGGTGCCGACCGATGGAGAATTCCGTTTAACCGAAGGCAAGAAGGTCCTCGAGGTCCGCCCATCGGTCGATTGGGATAAGGGCAAGGCCGTTCTTTGGATTCAGAAACGCACGGAGGGTTCGTTCTTGCCCATCTACATCGGAGACGACAGCACGGATGAGGATGCATTTTCTGTGCTCCCCCGCGGAATAACGGTTCGCGTTGGAGAAAACAGCGCGAGCCTGGCGGAATATAGTGTGGCGGACTCGGATGAAGTCCGGCGATTCCTGCAATGGCTGGCGGCTGTGCCGTCTTGCGTCGAAAGCCCGAAAAAATGATGGCTCAGCCTGGCGAGCTTTTTTACAACCATCTCTGTCCATCCTGGATACGTCCGTTTCCTCTTGTTCCTGCGGAAATATGCATTATTTTTACTGTAGAAAGCTTATTGGATCCATCCGCGAACTTGTTGATGGAGAAATATCATGTGTCATCAAGAACCCTTTGTGTTTCAGACCGAACGCCGATTGGTCATGCTTACCGGGAAAAAGGCTTGTAACCTGAATGAGCTGTTGACCCATATCCGGCAGGTTTCCGGTTCATCCATTTTCTATCATACGCACCACCAGTACCTATCGCATCATTTCGAGAAGCCTGTGTTTCACAATGACTTCTCGATCTGGGTGTCCGCGGCTTTGCTCGAAGAACCGCTTTCGGAAAAACTTGCGGCAATCGATCTTCTGACATTCGGCTCGATCCGCCAGCTCAGGGAGTCTATCCTGACAACCGTGGAGAATTACCTGGCTGATATTGGCGGACGCATGCGGGACTGCCTCCCGGGAAGCGAGTTTCACTTTTGCGAATCCAAAAGCTTCATAATGCCCAGCGGAATTGAGGCTCGGGATATCCCGGACTTTTTTGCCAAATTGCCAAAGGTTGCCAACACTTCCCTCTATTTTCATTTCTTCGAAGCGCGCCTTCGCCTGGAGCGCCCGACGAACGATTTCTCGACATGGTTGAGTTACCGGGGCGCGGGCAAGCTTGCACAGGCGATTGATAATATCAATCCTTATCAAATGACCATGGATGAGCTGAGGGAGGAAATCATTGGGCTCGGGAAATCGGAAGGGGTGAATCATGCCGAACACGTTGCGTGATTACGAGGAAGTCGTGGGGCGGGAGGTCGTTGAAGAAATGCGGGTTGTCGCCGGTCACGTGCGTCACAAAAGGCTTCAGAACATTAATTCGACGGCGGTCGGAGGCGGCGTGGCGGAAATCCTGACCCGGATGATACCCCTCCTGCAGGAACTCGGCGTGAACGCGACATGGGATGTCATAAAAGGCAACGATGCGTTTTTCAGTGTGACCAAGTCCTTTCATAATGCACTTCACGGAAAGAAAGAGGAAATCACCCAAAATATGCTGGACGTTTTCCGCGAAACCACCGCGATGAACCTTCAGCATATGGATATTTCCGGCGACGTGGTGCTGGTCCACGATCTGCAGCCGGCGGGCCTCATATTGCGCAAGCCTGAAATCGGGCGGCAGTGGATCTGGCGCTGCCACATAGATGTTTCCAATCCGGTGCCGGCTGTGTGGAATTTTCTTAAGCCCTATATTGAGAAGTATGATGCCGCAATCTTCTCCATGCCTGATTTCTCGCAGCAACTGCCGGTTCCCCAATTTATGATTGCTCCATCCATTGATCCTCTTAGCGACAAGAACAAAGAGCTGGACAGGAGTTACATTGAAAAAGTTCTCGACTCTTACGGGCTCGACCGCGAGCGCCCTATCCTGACGCAAATTTCCCGCTTTGATCGGCTTAAAGATCCCTTGGGGGTTATCCGCGCCTATCGCATAGTCAAAAAACACCATAATTGCCAGCTCGTGCTTGCCGGCGGCGGAGCTACCGACGATCCGGAAGGGAAACAGGTTTTGCGCGAAGTCGAAGAAGCGGCTGAAAATGATCCGGATATACATGTGATTCTGCTGCCGCCGTTCAGCGACCTTGAGATCAATGCCATTGTGCGGGGATCTACCATCGTCTTCCAGAAATCCATCAAAGAAGGTTTTGGTCTTACCGTGAGCGAGGCGCTCTGGAAAAGGAAACCCGTTATCGGCGGGGCGGTTGGAGGCATCAAGCTTCAAATCATAAACGGATTTACGGGATTTCTTGTGCACTCGCCGGAAGGAGCAGCGAATCGAGCCCTGCAGCTGCTTGCCGATGCGGATATGAGGCGGCGTCTGGGAGAGAACGGACATTGGCACGTCAAACAAAACTTCCTGATAACGCGCCATGTTAAAGACTATATGCTTCTCATGCTGGCTCTCGATTATCCAAAAGACCGCATAATCCGGTTGCCTGCTGCATGAGGGGAAGCACAGTGAATTTACAAGCTAATTAGTTACTGTCGCGAAACTCAGTATTTAGGCCCGTAGGGCCGGCAGGCCGGGCTTATGGGTGAATAGGAAATGAGCGCCAAAGGCGCGGC